>CAZINN010000031.1:0-33384 GCA_964540615.1 uncultured Treponemataceae bacterium
CGAAAATTGGGAATACGATCTACGCTGGCGGCGATTTTACAAGTATTGGAGGCCAGAACCGAAATAGAATAGCGGCCATCGATGCATCGACCGGACTGGCTACAGATTGGAACCCGAACGCTAATTATGCTATACGCACTCTTGCAGTAAGCGGGAACATAGTTTATGCTGGGGGGCATTTTACAAGTATTGGAGGCCAAAGTAGAAATAGAATAGCGGCCATCGACGCAACAACCGGACAGGCGACAAATTGGAACCCGAACGCAAATAATGTTATATACACTCTTACAGTAAGCGGGAACATAGTCTATACGGGTGGTTCTTTTACAAATATCAACGGACAAAATCGTAACTGCATCGCGGCCATCGATACATCAACCGGACTGGCTACAGACTGGAACCCCAATGCATCATTATCTAGCACATCTTCTTTAAGTCCTTTTGTGTCTAGCATCACAATTAGCGGGAATATAGTCTATGTCGGCGGCTGTTTCACAACTATCGGTGGGCAGAGTCGTCTCCTCATCGCGGCTGTAGACACATCCACAGGCCAAGCGACTGAATGGAATCCTAACTCGGATTATATGGTCTCTTCTATTTCTATTTCAGATACTGTTGTCTCTTCTATTGTAGTGGATAGAAATACTGTCTTTGTAGGTGGCAGTTTTAAATTTATCTCCGATTACGACCCTAAGTATTTTGCTTCGATCGATGCAAAAACTGGTGATTTAAATGACAAGTGGAATCCCAATACAGATTATCCTGTTTACACACTTTTATTGAATGGGAACACACTTTATGTCGGCGGTGCTTTTGAATATATCAGCAATAAATTCCGCAAGGGTATTGCCGCAATCGATGTAGGCACCGGGGAAGCTCGGTAGAAGAGTTTATTAACCACAAAAAGAAGGCGGGCCTTACGCTCGCCTTCTTTTTTTTCTAGTAACTGAGTGTTTATCAATTTACACTTCGGTCGATTAACCGTTTTTATTTATTATATAGTTATTTTAAAAACACCATTCACGTCCCCGCGACAAAGGCGGCATGGGACTTCAAAAACGCGTCGCCTCTCAGACGGCTGTACAGGGCCGAGGCTCGGTGGAATACGATTTCGCCCAGGCAGGTGTCACGCCATTTTGTGCCGCGGTACACGTCCTCGATGACGAGCTTGTATACGCCCTTGGGAAGGTAGATGTCCGCGAACGACTGCACGGCGGGGCTGTCGGCCAGAGGGAGCGTCAACTGTATCTTTCCGTCCGCCGAGACCAGTTCGAGAACTTTCGGCCTGTTATTGAGCGAGTAATAGCCGTCGATGTTTTTGCCTTTGATTACGACAAAGGAGCGGTTGTAGCCGTTTTGTATATCGAGGGCCTCGACGTCCTCCTTCAGTTCGAACTCGACCCATTCGCCGATCCCGTCACCGTCCACTCCTTCGCACCACGCGGTTTGGCGTATGCCGTCGAAGAGCGAGAGTGGTCCGAAGCCGGCTTTCGAAATCACACCGTTCTCGGTATAGACCGCGGCAGTCCCCTGGAGGAATGAGGAGGCCCCCTTGACCTGGACGAAGTCCTGGTCCGGTCGCTTGGGCAGATCGGCTTCCTTTTTATCCGAGAACCACAGCTGCTCGTAGTAGCCTTCTCCTCCGCCTTCCCGTTTCTGGTTTTTAACGACGATTCCGTCTTTGACCTGAGGCTCGTACTGCTCCGCAAGGTAGATATCCTTGGAGCCCATCCTGCCCAAACGCTTGAAGGCCGATGGAAACTCGGGTTGCAAACCGACGGGAAGCGCAAAATAGAGCCGCCCGATGGGGCCCTTCCAGGTTCGACCGGTGCCGAGTATATAGTCGTATTGGTAGCTTTGAACGATGAAATACCCCATGTTATCGGCGCCCGTGCAGTAATCGCTTTTATACCTGACATCGATCCTTGATTCGGCCCCGGCGGCGAATGAAAGCGTATGCCGGAAATGGAAGGTGACGTCCAGCTTCGGCCATCCCGTTCCTTTGACCAAACTTGTTTCTATAACGGCGGATGTAAGTACAGTTTTTCTTCCGTCCTGGGTGATGGCGAAATTGAATAATGGAGCGAGAGAGGCGGCGTCGATTTCCCGCCGGGCGCTTATGTCGCTTTCGACAAAATATTCATAGCTCCGTTCCATGAAGTCTTCTTCGTCTCCGTCAGCCTTTTTCAAGGCAGAGCCGAAGATGATACGGGCGAAATCGAGTTGATTGCCGGGAGGACCGTATTTGCTCGTGCGGAAGAAATACCCGGTTTTATTCTTTGTCCCCGGTATGACATCCTCTTCCAGGTCGATCTGCACTTTGATCGGGAAGCCCGCCTGGACCTCCAGGGCCTTGGCCGATGTGTTCTTGAAAAAAAACGCGGCGCGCGTCATGCCCGAATCGAAGCCGTCAAAGACCAGAATTTCGTCTACAAGCGCGATATCCGCGTTTTCAGTCACCGAATAGAGCGAACCCTCGGCCAAAGAATAGGTGGCGCTCCAGCTCCCGTCGTCGGCGGACAGTGCCGCGGCGGCGAGGAGGGAGATTGCCAATACTAGAACGGCTGCTTTCATGATCATATTATAACATCGGGAAAGGCGGCTGACAAGAAATCAAAGCGAGCCGGCTCCGCCTGTTCGTGCCCTTGGCACCATCAACCGAGGTAGATGAGGAAGCCGCCGAGGATTCCATTCGCGGCGTGCCATAGCATTCCCGGGATAATGGTTCTCGTTCTGAGGTACAAGTAGCCCCAGATCAAGCCCGAGGGATAGCTGATACTGAAGGCGCCCAGCAGTGCCGGTAGTGCATCCGTACCATTCGCGATCGAAAAGGGGATATGGGCAGCGTTGAAAAGAATGCTTGTAAGCACAAGGGCGTTTATCGGGTTTTTCAAAACCGACTCGAGTCTCGGCAAAAGAAAACCGCGGAACAGAAACTCTTCCGGCAAGCCATTAATGAATATCTGGATGATGTACAAGACGAGAACTTGAAGAACCGGCTTTTGATGCAATTCCGGTACCGGCAGGCCTATGAGAATCGAAATTCCCAACAGCGTGCGTGTGAGCTTCCAGAAACCGCTTGTGAGGCTCATATCGCGCAGTCTGTATCCGAATGCACAATAGATGAGCAACACGGGTACTGATGCAACGATCGTGCAGTACAGCGCGTTATAGAGCGGATGCAATGACCATTGCGGAAAACCGATACGACCGAGTTCCGCGACTGCGGAATAGAGGTTTGTTATAAATGTATTATATGCTTGTGATATTCCAGGTACATTGATGACTTGAAAAAACAGAAGGCTCGAAAAAAACATGACTCCAAGAAACAGCAAACCTACAGTCAATTCAAATACCGGTTTGTCAATTTTATGTTTCTGGGGTGTTTTGCCCTCGGTCATCATCTTGATGATGACTGCATAAACGCCCATTAAGCATAGGTTAACGAGCGAAGAAATACTACCCTGCATGCCCTCGACGACAAAGGCCACGACTGTCCCGAGAATCAACCACAGGAGCAACATAGGAGATCGCCGCAGCCTCGATAGAAGACGGAACACTGTTGTTATGATATTTTTGCATACCGTTGTTACATCTATGCAGATGCCTCTGGTCCTGCTGCCTCTCGAGCCGCTCATGCTCTTTCGATCTTTTGCAGGACCCTCAGACAGACCTTCATCAGTTTGAGACAGTCGTTCGGAGTTGTCTCGTATCCGCCGTTGTCCGTCGACTGGCGGATGACGACGGTTCCGTAATCCCTGTCCCCGCCCGGCTCGACCTCAAAGCCTTCGGCCCTGAAGCTTCTTGCGGCGGCGTACGACGGGCCTGTCTTTCCCTTTGTGAGCACGACGGCGTAGAGGTAGGGCACGGCGCCGTTGGGACCGTTGTTGACCGCGGCCTGAATCTGAATGCCGACAAAATCCGCAGGCGGGCGCTTGAGTTCGAGCATGAACCTGAGGTCCTCGGGCACGTCGGCCCCCGACGCATCCTTGTCGAATCGTATATACGGAGATACAACAACGCCTTCGGGCATGGCATCGGACAAGAGGGCGCGGAAGCTGGGCATCTTGAATGCGATTTCTTTCGGTGTAAAAACCTTGACCCTTCCGAAAGCGATCGAAGGCAGAAAGAGTGCGGCGGCGTTGAGCGCGACAAAGGCGATGTCGATCCTTCCTGTCGCGAACGAAGCCATGAGTGCTATGAAAAAAGCCGGCAGACCGAGGGCGAGCGCGGTCACCGCCGCCCAGCTCATCGTTCGGCGGCGGAGCTTTCTTGACTCGCGGATCCCGTCATCGAGACGATCGATCTCGGACAAGGGCACGGGGCGCCATTCTTCGAGTCCCTGGTCGTCGGGCTTGTTGCTCGCTTTTTTGAGCATGAGCGGGAACCAGCCTGCGAGGACGACAAGCAGGCCCGGTACGAAAGTCTGTGCGACGGCAAGCTCGAGGACGATTCCCGCCGCGAACAGACAAGCCGAGAGGACAAGCCGTGACCTTGTTCCGAGTTTAAAAAACCGGAAATCATCCTGCATACTCACCTCCAATCCGAAAGCCCTCAAGCCGAATGCGTACAGCAGGCTCGACCGCGCGCCGTCCCGAGCTCGCGTTCGGCCGCATCGGCGCCCTGCGCGCGCCAGTAGAGCGGGCAGGCCCCCTGGCAGGCGACGAAGGAGGAGCAGCCCTCGCAGATCCGCGGGGCGAATTGCTTGTGCTTGAAATACAAAGCCCTTTCTGAGAACCAGATATCGGTGAATTTTTTTTCTAATACCGATCCCAGGCTCTCGGACCAGGACGAACAGGGCAGTATCTCGCCCCGCGGATTTATGTGCACAAGGCCGTCCATCGCGGCGCAGCTTTTGTTGCCGAGCCCGCGCGCAACCGGGTTATACAAACAATACGGCGTCGGGCTGTACCAGAAAAAGGTCCTTCCGGCCTTATGCGCCTCGCGCCGTATCCGATCGATGACGCCGCCGACTTCCGTGTAGGGTATGAAGAGAGAGCCCTCCTCGAGGCCGCGTCCGGCTGGAATAAAGAGATTCATGGAAAAGCGTTCGACCCCGAGCGAAGCGAGAAATTCGGGGAGTGCCGCGAGACTGTCCCTGTTCACCGCGGTGAGCGTAGTGTTCGTCTGCACCGATATCCCCGCGGCGCGCAGGGCGCCTATGCCGGCGATTGTGCGCTTCCAGGCGCCCTCTACGCCGCACAACGCGTCGTGGATCTCGGAATCGGGGCTTTCGAGACTGACTTGAGCCGTGTCGACGCCGGCGGCCTTGAGCGAGGCGGCGCGATCGGTCGAGGCGAGGCTTCCATTCGTAATGAGGTTCGTCCGCAATCCCAAGGAGCGGGCGTAGGAGGCGAGGGCCTCGAGATCGGGCCGAAGGAGGGGCTCGCCCCCCGTAAATGAAAAAAAGGGAATTTTCGCATCTTCCTTCAGCATTCGGATGATGCGCTTCCACTGCTCCGTCGTGAGTTCGGTTGTATCGACATTCGAGCCGCAGCCGGCGTAGCAGAAGCGGCAGCGTTCATTGCAGCGATAGGTCAGGGCGACTTCGCCGAGGATGGGAAGCCGCGTGAACGCAAAATCATACGTTATGCGCCCGAAACCCGAATCCCCGCCGGCCCCGGAAGATGCCGGCGCGCGGCCCTCGTAGGCGGCGCGAAGCTCCTCGAAAAACCGCAGAATCTCGAGCGCTCGCGCCTCGTCGAGTCCGGGCCGTCCGTCGGAGCCGGGCAGATCGGCGAGACGGCCGCCCGAATCGAGGTAGGCCGAAAGCGCGAGAGCGGAGCCGCCGAGTTTGTACACGCGGTTGGGAGGCACGATGAGCACCGAGTCCTCTTCGCGCACCAAGAGCCAGGGCCGCATGGTTTTGTACAAGGATTCGGCGCTTCGAAGCTCCTGAACAAGACGCGGCGACAGACGCCCGCTCAATGCGCGCCTCCGGAGACGCAGGCCGAATGACAGGCCGAATGGCAGGCGGAATGACAGGCCGAATGGCAGGCCGAGTGACAGGCGTCGTGGCAGGCGTTGTGGCAGGCCGAGTAGCAGGCGTCGACGGTGCCGCCGGCCGGAGTGAAACAGCCCGAGAAACAGGCCGAGCTCCGCATGAAATCGGCGTAACCGGTGTTGAGCTCCTTAGGGAGGCTCAGGGCCGCATGGTAGGTGGGATGGCGGTGCATGTAGCCGTAGCTCATCCAGTAATGGTAATAGAGCGTCGAGCGGTACATATCGAGCGAAGTCTCGTCGGCGGCCGTCGAGACAGCCGCCTCGGCCCGCTCCTCGGCCTCCTCGATTTTCTTGCGGTAATAGGCCTTGGTGGCCTCGAGGTCGCAGTCCCATATCTTCTCTTGCAATTTTTTTATTGCGTTTTCGAAGAAGTCGGCCATGAGCCCCGAGAGCACGTTGCCTTCGGCGTCGAATGCCGCGAGGAACTCCTCCTCGTACCCGCTCTCGGCCTTCGCGCCGCTCAGCAGCTTTATGCGCAGAGGGCTTTCGGAGACAAGCTCGATAATGCGCTGCCGCCGCAGGCCCTCGACCATGATGGCGGCGATCCGGGGGAGACCGAGTTCCATGAGGAGGGCGACTTCGATGGGATGGAGGTTTTCGGCGATTTTGCCGGGCACCTGGTACGAGCCCACAAGGATGCGCGGCGGCGACCATGCGTCACCGGCCCAGCTTATACCGGCCAACATGGCCTTGCGTCTGCGGAATGAAGCGAGGCGTCGCGAATAGCAGAAGAGAGCGAGCGCGATCAGGGCGGCGGCGAGGGCGGCCGCGAGGATGGGCTGGGCGCGCAAGAAGCGCAGAAGGCCGTCCCCCGGCGTCACAAAAGTCGATGAGGAATGCGAATCCGAAGATCGCGAAGGCGCGGCTCCTTGAGGTTGAGCGCCCGCCCCTTGGGCGCCCGCCCCCTGAGCCTGAGCGCGCAGCTGCATGTCGAGCAGGCCGAGCGGAAAGTACAGCTGGATGCGCTGGGTCTCTTCGACTCCGACATCCTCTTGATAAAACAGGGCCGAGAGCCAATACCGACCCTCGTCGTCCTTTGTGCCGTACCAGTCGATCTTGTTCTCGGCGTTGACGTAGCGCTCGGTCTTTACCTTGAGCGAAGCTCGATCATCCTCGCTCAGTTTTTCGGCGCTCACCCGCCGGGGCAGGACAAGCCTGACGGAGCGGTATTCCAACTCCTCGTCGAAGCTGACCGGAGCCCAATCGAAGTACACATAGTCGGTGCCGTCGGAGGTCCTGGTCAGTCCGACGAGAGACTCCGCGGCGAAGTCGCCTGCGTAGCTGAGGTTATAATAGGCGCGGCCCGTAAAACCTTTTCCGCCCGCAAGCACGATATCATATCTATCGCCGTCCAGACGTTTGATGGAGAGTGCGCTCCGTTTTCCATCCGGAAGGTCGGCCCAGCATCGTTCCATGTCCCAGACCGGAACGAAGGCCTCGCCCTGGAAGTAAAAACCGTGCATGAGTCCCGATGAAACCCTGTATTCGATGCGATGCGTCACCGTCGCCCTGCCGTCGGGCCTGAGAACGACCGCAACCTCGTCCGAAACAAGGTCGGCGCTCAGCGCGGCGAGCGGTGCGGCGGCCGCACAAACCGCGAGGAGGCAGACAATGCTGATCCGACGTTTCACTGCGTTCATTTCAGTTCCTCCTCGATGGCCAGCCGATCCGAGGGCGGCGCTTCGCCGGACAAGCGGGACCGCGCGCGGCTGATGACCTCGGCCTTTCTGCGAAGAGCTTCGGCTGTGCGCTCCGCGGCCTGCGGAAAGGGATCGGCGTCGGGAAGATCGAAGCGGCGCTCGATCGAGCTCGCATCGGCTTCCTTGAGCCATGCATCGACGACGGCGATCGACTCTTCGAGGGCGGCGAGCCCTTCGGGATCGTAGACCTGCGAGCGCAGACAGGCCTCGATGAAGGAGCCTGCTTCGAGAACGACAAGATCGCGGGCCGATGCGATCTGTGGATGTGAAATTCGAAGCGCCGCCAGACGTCTGCGGTACTCGCGGGCAAGGGCTGTCCGCTCGGCGGAGCGGCCCGCGCGGAGATGATCGAGTTCGGCGGAGGCCGCCCGCTGAGCAGCCCCGGTCGCGAGGCCGAGGCCGAGCGCGAGTACGAGGCAGGCCGCGGCGGCCAGAACACCGACGCCGAATCCGGCGCCGAGCCAGAAGACGAGGCCGCCTGAGGCCAGGCACAGAAAAAGCAGGGCGATGCCCGCGGGACTGCGGAAGAACGCCCGCAGAAAATCACGAAGCCGCATGCCGGCATCGTAGTGTCAGGATATCGGATGTGCAAGCGGGAAGCGGCCGCAGGCGGCGAGCATGCGCGTAAACATATCAGGCCCCTGACGCCGATAGGAGCCGAGCCGATGATCGCAGCTTGTGCAGGCCTCGACCGACAAGACCGCTCCGAGTCCCAGAGAACGGGCGAGCGCGATGTTCGCCGCCCGCAGGTCGATCCGCCATGAGCCATGCATTCTATACGCCGCCTCCTCCCCGAACTCGGCGGCGAAAGCCTCCGCCCGCTCGGCCGGCACCTCGTAGCAGCAGCTTCCGATCGCGGGTCCGAGTATCACAGAGATCGAATCCGGCCTCGACTCGAAGCGCCTTCTGAGAATAGCGACGGCCTCGGCGAGGATGCCGGTGCCCTTCCAGCCTGAATGCAGAACGCCGAAGGCGCCAGAATCCCGGTCACGTATCCAAATGGGCATACAGTCCGCGACCGTGACAGTTGCGATAAGAGCGGGATCTCGGAGAAGAATACCGTCCGCCCCGCCCCGCTTTTCGGCCTCTCGAGCCAGGATGCGGTGCTGTTCGGGGTCCTCGGGGAAGAGAACGGTCCGCGAATGCGCGAGCCTGAGACCGAGCGTTCGATTCGGATCGGCGCCCGCCGCAGTGAGAAAACGAATGCGGTTGGCCGAGGAAGCGGAATCTCCGTACTTCATGTCGCCCTCGGAGGCGAGCGAAAGCAGGGCGATGAGGCCATGGCCGGATTCGACGGACGCGTCGGAGGCAGCTCCGCCGTGTGGGAATTCGAGCGCGAGAGCGCCGCTGATATCGCCGGGAACTGTGATGCGTTCGAGGAACATCGAGTTTCGCTCGTCCCTATCCGAGGTCGAGGCCGGAAAGCTCGCCGAGGAGAATATGCGCCCGCTCGCAGCGGTCCTTGGCGTTCTCGAGCGTTTTGATGAACTCCTTGTTGGCCTTCCCGTCGAGGTATGAAAGATTGGCCAGTGAATCGTAGCGGCCGCCCGCCTCGCCTTTCAGGAATCCGCGCAGAACTTTTATCAGAGTTGACAGGCTGTAGCCCGCCCTGCGTACTATGCTCTCGGCCTCCTCCTCCGCGCTTCGAGTCACGGCCTGCATCTTCCGTCTACGAATCGCCGCAGAGCCCATCTCATTTCGGGCCATCGTCCAAGCGAGGCCGAACTCGCCCTCGGGAGCGAGCTTCGCGTCGAAAAGCGCGATCCGTTCGTTGATGTGGAGGAGCGCGTCGTAGGCGTCTGTAAACTCGATGCGGTTGTCTTTGCGATAGAATTCCCCGTCGATAAGAATGATTTTCAGCGGCCTGTTAAGTTCTTTTAAGAAGGGTCCGCGGTAAAACGCGTCGAGGAAGGACAGGGCCATCTCCAGCCTGACGGCCGGCGCCGACTCTCTCTCTTCCTGCGAGATGTACTTGAATCCTGCGGGCCCCGGATCGCCGACGAAGGACGCGATCTCCTCGGCGAGGGCCTTGTACCGCTGAGCCGTTCTCCACTCGTTGAGGCCTGTCTCGATCCGCTCCTTCCAAAAGGCCTTGTAAATCGCGAACCAATCTTCTCCGCCGGGAAGCTCGCGGGGATGGTAGTGCGGATCGCCGGAGGCGAGACAGAGCAGGTCGCCGAGCGGAATGCGGCTGTTGAAAGCGCGGATACGGGCGAGGGCTTCCTCGGCCTTGGCGATATCCGCGCCCAGAAGGGATTCGGCGTCGGTGCCCTGCTTCCCCAACTCCTCGCGCTCGGAAAAAACGAACAAGGACTCCATGAGCTCGAGGGAGGGGGGCTCGGCCATCGAAAGCAGGATGTCGCCGAGTTCGAGCAGAAGTTCGCGGACCTCGAACAGGGAGGCGGCTTCGCGGCCCGACGGATCGGCCCCCGGCCTGAAGGCGCCGAGCAGGCGCTCGAAAAGAAAACCGGAGAGCCGCTTGAGAAACAAAATGCTCCGGAGATCCTGGTACATCGCGTGCCGGCCGTCTTCTGGAATCTCGGAGATGATCCGGTCAAAGGACTCCAACACGGTGGAGCGCATGGCGGATTCGTCATCCCCGATCAATGGAATCTGGAAGGGATCGGTTTCGGAGACGAGGCGCCGGTGCGTGTCGGGCAATTCAATCGACGCGAGAAATGCGTAAAACGCCGCCTTGTCCTTTTCGATCGAGCGGTCGAGCACATCATAGAAGAAACGGGCCGCATCCTTAAGTCCGCGAAGCTCTACAGCGGCTGGAGCCAAAAGGAGGCCGTGTTTTCTGTCGATTATGCCGGGCTGCTGATAATCTATCTTCCGGCCGATTTCCTTGAGCGCGTCGAGCCGCAGAAGCTCATCCCTGGTTTTTCCGCTGAACAGCCTGCGGAAGAAAAGAACGATCTTCGCGAAAAGGCCGAGGTCCTCGACGCGCGAGGCGGCTCTGATCCGTGAGGACGCGAGCGCGGACTCGGGGAAGAGCGGCTCGTCCGAAACCGGAGTTCTGCTCTTGATCCGTTCGAGGAGTTCCATCCTCTCCTCGATAGAGAGCTCGGAGACGAGTCGGTCGAAAATCGATCCTTCACTCATTCATGATAAGCGTATACGGTTTTGGAGCGAAAAGCAACGAAGCGAATGCGCCCATCGCGTCGAATCAGCCTGCCGCATCCGATTCGAGGCCCTCCGGACCGACCACGATCGGGAATCCCGTCTCCGGGTCGGAGAAAGAGATGCGCTCGGCGTGGAGGAAAAGCCTTCGGGCGGGCAGAGCACCGTACACAGGATCGCCGATGATGGGCAGTCCGACCCAGGCAAGATGCGCGCGGAGCTGATGACGAAAACCTTTTGCAAGACCGAGCCGCAGTTCGAGCGCCATGTGTTCTTTGCCCCCGCTTTTGACCGAAGCCACGCGGGTTTCGAGAATCTCGGAGCGATACACGAGGCCGGCGCCGCGGCGTCCGATCGCCGTCGGCCCTCCGCTCCCGAAGCCGAGGCAGGCGACGGCGCTTCCGCGCGGGCCGAAGGGGCGGAAGGAGCTTTCGATGATAATCGCCGCGCCGTTCACAAGGGTCGAGCAAAGCAGCCGGGCCAGAGCTTCGAGATCGCCGGGCGCGCGGCAGGCCGCCCAGGATGAGGGATCGAAGGGAAGCGGTACGCCCTGGGCCGGCCGCGAGCCTCGGGGACTCTCGATCCCGCCGGCAGAACACAGCGCTCGATACTCTTTGCGAAACCGTCCTTCTTCCTGTTGGCGCAAAAGTGCGGCGAAGGCGCTGTCGGTACGCGCGAAAAGAACCAAGCCCGAGGTCTCTTTATCGAGGCGGTGCACAAGACCGCCCTCCCGTTCATCACGCGGCCGTAAAGCTGCGGAGGTCTTTGGAGAACGAACCGCGGCTGTATCAGGATATCGCTCGAAGACCCAGGAACAGAGATCGCCGGCCTCGTTCCCCGGGGCGCTGTGCATCCCGCAGGGCTTGCGGACGACTAAAATCCGACTGTCCTCATAAACGACAGTGGGAACAGCGGACTCATCGAAAGGATCGGCCATAACCATGTTATACACAGCCATAGCGGACTGCGGCCATCACTTTCGTCGGAAGCTCTGCAAAGGGGCTGCATCCGCGCCGATAATTACGGTACGATGCAGCCGATGAAGAGAATTCTGTCGCTTGCCGCCCTCTTGTCACTCGTCCTCGGATTCTCCGTCGGGGCGCAGAACGCCGGGACTCCGGCACCAAAAGAGCAAACAGCTCCAGGCGAGAGCAAAACAACCGCTCCCGCAGGTTCTTTTGGAGGGGTCGAACTCGGCATGGACCGAGACACCGTCATCGAGGCACTCAAGAAAAACCACCTCTTCGCCTACCGCGGCCCCGAGGATGTATCGCTTCTTCCCTCGCCGAACCAGAGCCTCATCGAGGTTTCGGGACTTTCCTATGTGAAGCGCGGGTACTTTCAGTTCTTGGAGGGCAGGCTCTGGACGATCATCATCGTCCTCGATCCGACAAAAATCGATCACTACTCGATCTATACGACCCTCGTCGGCAAATATGGAGAACCCGTCCTCCTCGATCCGAAGGAGGCCCGCTGGGAGGATGAATCGGTCCGCATGGCGCTTGAACGTCCACTGACGCTCCGCTACATGGATATGAAGGTGTATCAGAAACTCCGCGACGAGGCCGGGGCCAAGCAGTCCTTCGAGGAACTCGACCGGGAAAATTTTCTCGAGGGGCTTTGAGGAACTAACAGGCTGCTGACAAAGGCGGAAGCGCCTTTGTCAGCAGCTTCTTCAATGGTGCAATTGCGTAGCAGGTTGATGACAAGCATCGAGTTTGTCATCAACCTGCTAAAAAACCCATTGCGGCGGGCGGCTTTCCATTGCATACTAAAGCACATGCCTTTGAAGCAATTACCGTTTACAAAATTGTTTGGAGCACTCGCCGGCACGGCGCTCGTCGTTTTTTCTTCTTTTTCATCCTGCACCCTCATCGGCGCCGCATCTAGGATCGACGATGTCCTCATGGCCGAGGAGGATCCCGCCATCGCGGCGGGCGCCCTGCCGACTATGATCGTCGCAAGCGAGGCGCTCAGCGAGGCCGATCCCAAAAACCAGGACAAGGCCGTGACCACCGCGTCGCTCTACGTGATGTACGCGAACGCCTTCGTTCAAGGACCGGCGGCAGCCCTGGGTGACGAGCGTTTCGAGGAACGCCAAGCCGCCTACGAGCGCGCGGGCGCGCTGTACCGCCGCGCCTACCGCCTTCTGCAGGCGACGCTCGAGCGCCGCCTGCCCGGTTATGTTCAAGCAGTCATGGACGGCAAGGCCGATCTCGGAAAGCTCAAGAAAAAAGACGTACCGCTCATGTATTGGACTTCGGCGGCCGTGCTCGCGGCCTTCGGGCTCAATCCCCTGGACTTCGAGAGCGCCCGCTATCTCGGCCTCGCTTCTACGTTTATGAAACGGGCCGTCGAACTCGATCCGGGATGGAACGGCGGCGCACTGTACGCCCTTTATGTCCCCTACTACGCCTCTCTGCCGGATTACCTGGGCGGGGATCCGAAAAAAGCCATTGAAGCCTACGAAAAGGCGCTCGAGTATTCTAAAGGGAACTCGGCCGCGCTGTTTGTGAGTTATGCGACATCGATCTGCGTTCCTGCAGATGATTATAAAGGATTTATCGCCGCGTTGAATCGCGCCTTGGCGATAGATCCGGCCTCTGTTCCGGGAAACCGGCTTGCGACTATCATCGCCCAAAATGACGCGCGGCGCCTGCTTGCGTCCGCGGAAGACTATTTCGTACTTTCCGAGGGGGGAAAGACACCATGACTCGACGCAGCTTTATACTCGGAATGCTTCTCGCCGCGGCGGCCGCAGTCTCGTCTCAGACGGTCACACTTCGAATGGCGGCCAACGTGCCGGCGAACAGCCCCTGGGATATCGGGCTCAAACGCCTCGCCTCTGAATTCACCAAGATTTCCAATGGAAAAGTAAAAATAACTTTTTTGCCGACCGCGCGCATCTCCTCGGAGTCAGACATCATCCAGAAGATGAAAATGGGTATCGATACCAACGACTGGGCCGAGAACAATTCGGCCGTGGACGGCGCCCTGCTTACGACCTACGGCGTCGCGGAACTCTATCCCGACAGCCTGGTCCTGTCCCTGCCCTCCTTCGTCCGCAGCGACGAGGAGTTCGACGCCGCCCTCGCGGCCATCCGGCCGCTCATCGACCGGAAACTCTCCGACCGCTATGTTGTCTTGGCCATCTCCAAGGGCGGATGGGTGCGGTATTTCTCGCGCGGACCCATCGTCTATCCGGCGGACCTCGCGAAAATCCGCATCTCCATATCACCCGAGGACAACACGGTCATCCGCCTCATGCAGAGCGTGGGATCGAGGGTCGTCAAGGGCGACACGGCCGCCTTCCTTCTTCAGCTCAACTCGAACGGCGTCGACGCGGCCTGCGTCAGCCCCATCTACATCGGAAGCCTCTGGTCGCAGTTCCGCGGCAAGATCAACTATATGTCGAGTTTCAAGGTCTCTCCCTTCATCGGCGCGATTATCTTTACAAAATCGAGCTGGGCGAAGGTGCCCGCCGACTTACGGCCGAAACTCGAGCAGGTCATCCGCGACATGGCTCAGAAAATCAGTCTTGACAGCGAAAAACTTGAAAACGACGCGATCGCATCCATGACAAAAGACGGGCTCAAAATACCCCCGATGCCCTCTGACGCCGAGGCCAAGTGGAACAATGTGATCGCGGAGCGCCGCAACGGGCTCATCGCCGAGATGTTTTCGGCGGATATCTTGAACGCGATAGACTCAGCGCTGAATCAGGTCAGGACCGGGCGATGAGTCTCGAACTCCTATCTCCGGTATCTCCGGCGCTTTCAGAGTCGGCCGGCTCGGAAAGCGCGGTCCTCCGAATTCTACGGATCGCAATGGTCTTTCTCGCGCTCGCCGCGACGGTCGTCATTATCGTCATTCCGCTCGTCGATATCATTCTCGCGCGGGTGTTCTGGAGCGGCCTCGCGCCCGCAGGTCCCATCGCCGACCATGCGGTCCTTATTCTCGCGTTCGCTGCCGCGGCCCTCGCCTCGCTCGACCGCCGCCAGCTGTCTCTGACAGGAGGCGAGCTTTCCGCAGATGCATCCGCGAACAGACTCCGCCGCATTCTCGCGCGATCGGGCGATGTGGTCGCGGTTACCACTCAGACCTGTCTGTTCTGGGCCGCGCTCTCTCTTATGCTTATCGGATTCGACGCGGCAGATAGGGTCTGGGTTATCCCGACACGAGCCATCGCCGCGGTGATGCCGCTCTGCCTCGCCTGCATGATCGTATTCTCGATACGCAATGCGGGCCCGAGGGCGGCGTCCCGCCTCATCGCGGCCCTGGGGATCATCATCGGCAGCATCCTGGCGTCGAGCGCGTTGAGTCATTTCCTGCGCGCCGCCTTCGGCTCCGTCCCGCCCTTCATATCAACGATCGCGGCAGCCGTTCATTCCACGGTCAATGCCTACGGTATCCCGATAGGCCTTGCGCTCGCCGTCACCATCGTCTTCGGCGCTCCGATCTTCACCGTCATCGGCGGCCTCGCCGTCATCCTCTACGTAGGCTCAGGTCAGTATATCGAGATGATCCCGCGCGAGGCATACGCCCTCCTGAAAGGCGGCTCAATCTCCGCACTTCCCCTTTTCGGCATCGCGGGGATCATGCTTGCGGAGTCGGGAGCCGGCAACCGTTTTGTCGCACTCTTCAGGGAGTTTTTCGGCTGGTTCCGCGGCGGCGAGGCCATAGCTGCAGTCCTGGTCTGCGCCTTTTTCAGCACCTTCACCGGCGTGAACGGCGTCACCATCATCGCCCTGGGCGGCATCCTCTCGGGCATTCTCGTGCAATCGGGCGGCATGGCGGAAAGTCGCGCGCGCGGTTTACTAACCGCGAGCGGCGACATCGGCCTCCTCATAATCCCCAGCGCGGCCTTGATCGTCTACGGCGTCAACGCGACCTTTCTATACAGTTATGATTCGGGTTTCAATCTCATGTCCCTGATCAAGGGCGCCCTAGTTCCCGGATTGCTCTTGATAGGCGCGATGTGCGCCGCGGGCGTGTTTTTTTCGCCGAAGTCGGTCTCGGAAACGCGCAGGTTCGATCCGAAAGCTGCGGCCGGCGCTCTGAAGGCTTCAGCCCTCGAACTCGTGGTTCCGATCGCCGCGATCGTCCTCTACTTCACCGGTCAGGCCGGCCTGCGGGAAATCGCGGCATTCTGCGTCCTGTACATCGGGATTATCGAATGGGCCGTCAAACGAGAGTTCACCGTGCAGAGCATGGTGCGCACCCTCGGCAAGGCCCTCCCCATCGTCGGCGGCACCCTCATCGTGATCGCGGCAGCGCGCGGACTCTCGGTCTACCTTATCGACGCCGACATCCCCTCGCTCTTCGCGTCCTGGATGCAGACGCACATCGACTCGCGATTCCTTTTTCTTCTTCTCGTGAACCTCTTCCTTCTCCTCGTCGGCTGCCTCATGGACATCTTCTCGGCCATCATCGTCGTCTCGCCCTTCCTGATACCCCTGGGCGCGGCCTTCGGCGTCGATCCGGTCCAGTTCGGTGTTATTTTTATAACGAACTTGCTCATCGGTTTCTTGACGCCGCCCGTGGGCATGGACATTTTCCTGTCAAGCTATGTCTTCAAAAAACCCATCCCGAGAATCGTCAAAGACGTCCTCCCCTTCCTCGCCGTCGAGTTCCTCGTGCTCATTCTCGTAACCTACGTGCCCCCGCTTTCGCACATCCTGCGCTGACATGAGATGCCGCTGCCTCGTCGCAGATCCTGCGACGAGGCTCGATTGACCACGCACGTCGGCTTCGCGCATACTCTGGGTCATGGACGAGGTGGTGATCTATACCGACGGCGGCTGCTCGGGCAATCCGGGACCGGGAGGCTACGCTTATATCATCCGCCTTACGGATCGCGGCGGCTCGAATACGGTCTCGCATACTACCGAAGATCATACGCGCGCGGCGGTGCGCGAGATCATCGGCTCCGGCGGCGAGGCAGATACGACCAACAACCGGATGGAGCTCCGCGCGGTGATTGCGGCGCTCGAGGAAGTCGAGCGAAGGGCCCCGGGAGCCAAGGTCGTTCTGTACACCGACTCGCAGTACGTCAAGAACGGTATCAGCTCGTGGATCGCCGCGTGGAAGCGCAACGGCTGGCGGACGAGCGACAAGAAAGCGGTGAAGAACCGCGAGCTGTGGGAAAAGCTCGATGCGGTCGCCTCGCGCGTCAAACCGAGCTTCGCCTGGGTCAGGGGGCATTCGGGCGTCGAGCACAACGAACGCTGCGACGCCCTGGTACAGGCCGAGATCAGAAAATTCTCCTGACAGGAGCCCTTGATGAAAAAACTGATCGTCTTCACGACAATTCTCGCCTTCGCAGTTTTATCCGCCTTCGCGCAGGTCCCGGGAGTACGCCTTTTCGTCACTACGGCCGACGGGATCAGGGTCGATCGCAGCGCCCTGGTCAAAGAGAAAGCCGCGGCGGAGAGCACGTACACGGTCGATCCTGCGGTCCGGAAGCAGACCATGCACGGTTTCGGAGGAGCCTTCAACGAGCAGGGCTGGGCCGCGCTGCTCTCGCTCGGCGAAAAAGAACGCGAAGAAGTTGTACGATACCTCTTCAGCCCCGAGGAGGCGAATCTCTCCTGGGGCCGGGTGCCCATAGGATCGAGCGATTACGCCCTCGAGCGGTACACGCTCGCGCCGCTGTCAGGCGACTTCGAGATGAAGAGCTTCTCCATCGCACGCGATCGCAAGTATCTCATCCCCTATATCAAGGCCGCGCAGAAGTACAGGCCCGATCTGAGGCTCTGGGGCTCGGCATGGTCGCCTCCTATATGGATGAAGGACAACAACGACTACGAGGGCGGCGCCTTCATCGACGACGCGCGCTACTACCAGGCCTACGCCCTCTATCTCGCGCGCTTCGCCGAGGAGTACGCGAACGAGGGTATGCCCATCCGCGCCGTCGTCGTGCAGAACGAGCCGACCGTGGTCACGGGCTACCCCAACGGCGGATGGAAGCCCCGCCAGTTCCGGGTCTTCATCCGCGACTTCGCGGGTCCCCTCTTCGCCGAGCGTCGACTCAGGACCGAAATCTGGCTGGGCACCTTCAACGAGGGGAATTACTACAGCTTCACGAAGGAAGTGCTCGACGACCCCGAGGCGAAGAAATACGTGAAGGCGGTGGGGCTCCAATGGGACGGCTACAAGCAGATCCCGATGATCCTCAAATACCATCCCGGCATCCCGATAATCCAGACCGAAACCGACTGCGGCAACTGGCACTGGCTTCCGGGCTTCGACAAGGACCGCGCGCACAACGACTTCGCCTACGCAGCCCACACCTGGAGGCGGGCCTGCGACTACATCAACGCGGGAGCCGAGGTGTACATCCTCTGGAATCTCGTTCTGGACCAGGAGGGGAAGAATATCGACAAGTACCGTCCCTGGCCTCAGAACAGCGCGATCGTCGTCGATACTGCAAAAAAAACGGTGACATACACGCCGATGTTCAGGGCTATCGAGCATCTTTCGAGATATGTGCCCGAGGGCTCACGGGTTCTGGATTCCGGCGGCGCCAAGAACGTGATGGCCTTCGAGACGCCCTCGGGCTCGATCGTCGTGACCTTGATGAACGATGCGCAGAACGTCGAGACCATCGGCCTCAGGATCGGAAAGCGCAATTTCTCGCTGCAACTCCCGGCGGAGAGCTTCGCCACTTTGATTGTGGAGTCGAAATGAGAACGAGACTCCTGTATCGGAATACACTCGGCTGGTGATTACTATCGACAGTAACTTGACTAGGCAGTCGGGCCCGTGCTAGGCTCTCTCGCGATGAAGGCAGGGTCGATTTTGACGTATGGACAGCTCCGCTCGGAGCTGTCCGGATCCGCGGACGCCGCGGTATCGAAACGCGACGGCCTCTCCCTTCATTCAACCTCCGCCTCCTTCTATTTTTACTTTTACGCCTATCGACGCTCCTTCGCCGGCCGGCCGGGCGAAGCGAGCGCGTAGTACGTAAAGGCCGGTTGATGCCAGCGTCGCTGGCTCGGGACCGGCCACCCGCCTTACAGTCCCAGATAATCCGGTAATCATCGAGGAAGGTAATCGCAGGATGAGCGATACCATAATGCTGCGGTTTTCAGCGGAGCATGGACAGAGCTTTGCTCATGCGCTCGATCGCCGCCCTAAGCCGGTCTTCGGAGGAGGCGAAGGATATGCGTACGCAGCGATCGTCGGCGAAGGCCGATCCCGGCACCACAGCGACACGGGCTGTTTCGAGAAGGAACTCGGCCAGGTCCTCGGAACCGCGGATTGTTTTCACATGCCCCTTGTCGTCGGTATATGCAGAGCCATAAAAGGCGGATACATCCGGGAAGACATAGAAAGCGCCCTCGGGCGCCCTGAGCCCGAGGCCTTTGATCGAGCCGAGAGCCGAGACGACGAGATCGCGGCGGGAGCGGAAGGCTTCGAGCATGATCCCGATAAGAGAGGTCCCGGAATCGAGGGCGGCCAAAGCGGCGCGTTGCGCGATCGAGGATGCGTTGGTCGTCATCTGCCCCTGGAGGTCGATGCAGGCGCCGACGAGATCCTCGGGCCCGGCCAGGTAGCCGATGCGCCAGCCCGTCATCGCGTAGGCCTTGGACACGCCGTTTATCACGACCGTCCTTTCCCTGATCGAAGCGATCGAGGCGGGGCTCGCGTGCGCAGTTCCCGTATAGTCGATGTGCTCATACACTTCGTCGCTCACGATCCAGACGCGCGGAAAGCGCTCGAGCACGGCGGCGAGCTCTTCGAGCTCGGAACGCGAATAGACGGCGCCCGTGGGATTGGACGGGGAGCAGAGGACGAGGGCCTTGGTTCTTTCGCCGATAGCCGACTCCAGGACGGCGGGCGAAAGCTTGTAGCCCTCGGTCGCGCTCGTGCCGAGCGAAATGGGAATGCCCTGCGCGAGTTTGACGAGTTCCGCGTAGCTCACCCAGTGCGGAGAGGGGATGAGGACCTCGTCGCCGGGATCGACGAGGGCAAAAAGCGCGTTCGCGATGCAGTGCTTCGCACCGCAGGAAACCATGACGTTCTCGACCGAGTAGTGAAGTCCATTCTCCCGCGCGAACTTGCGGCACACCGCCTCGCGCAGATCGCGATAGCCGGCCACGGCTGTGTATCGGCTGTATCCTTCATCGATGGCGCGCTTGGCGGCCTCGCGGATGGGTGGCGGTGTGGGGAAGTCGGGCTCACCCACGCTCAGGTCGATGACGTCGACCCCGGACTCCTTAAGCTCACGGGCTTTGAGATTCATCGCGATAGTGCGCGAGGGCTCGATCGCGCGGACGCGGGCGGAAAGCTCGCTCATTCGGTGGACCTCCCGGTACCGCTCACTTATAGAATGAGAACGGATCGCGAAGCAAGACGCGGACAGTCTTCCTGTGAACAGAAACTCCGGCGAGGTTCCCGCGGAAACAGCCGGAATCACCACTCATTTTCCATGGAGTGTAGAGCATCATGAACAATCTCAAGCTTACGAGTAAAAAGCCTGATAATGCGCGGAGCGTCGTCGAGGTCGGCGGCGTCCGCATGGGCGAGGAATTCGTCGTCATCGCGGGTCCCTGCTCGGTCGAAAGCGAGGACCAGACGATCAGAACCGCGGTCGCGGTCCGCGAGGCCGGAGCGAAGATGCTGAGGGGCGGCGCCTTCAAACCGCGGACCTCGCCCTACGCCTTCCAGGGACTGGGGCTCAAGGGACTGAAAATTCTCGACAAGGCGAGGCGGGAGACCGGGCTTCCCATCGTCACCGAAGTCGTCGACACGCGCGACGTCTCCTGGGTCGGCGAGTACGCCGACGTGCTTCAGATCGGGGCGCGCAACATGCAGAACTTTTCTTTACTCCGCGAGGCGGGGAAATCCGGAAAACCGATACTGCTCAAGCGCGGCATGCACTCGACCCTCGAAGAGTGGCTCAACTGCGCCGAGTACATCCTCGCGGAAGGCAACGACAAGGTCATCCTCTGCGAGCGCGGGATCCGGAGCTTCGAAACCTTCACGCGCAACACCCTCGACCTCAGCATGATCCCCGCCGTCCACGCCGAGAGCCATCTGCCCATCTATGTCGATCCATCGCACGGCACGGGCATCCTGTACATGGTGGAACCCATGAGCCTCGCCGCGGTCGCGGCCGGGGCGGACGGACTCGAGATCGAAGTCCACATCGACCCCGCCTCCGCGCTCAGCGACAAGGATCAGCAGCTCAGGCCGGAGGACTTCGCCCGCCTCATGCGCAGGCTCAACGAACTCAGAAGCTTCCTCGCCGAAAAGGCGGAATCAGGCCGCGGGAACGACGCGACGGGTTCGCCGCGGGCCGCAGACCGCTCGCAGCGCGCCGACCGCGACGCCTTCGCCGACGCGACGGACTAGGGAACCGGGATGGATATAACAATCACGAGCTGCGGCTCGCAGTCGCGGATAGTGACCGGAGAGGTCGCCTCCCTTTCCGATTTCGCCGATGCCGGGAAATCGGTCCTGGTGACCGATCCGGAGATCCGCCGCCTTCACGGCGCCTTGTTTCAGAATTGGCGGATCGTGGAAGTCCCCCGCGGGGAGGCGGCGAAATGCCTCGGCGAACTCGAATCGCTCTACGGCCGCTTTCTCGAGCTCGAGCTGGACCGTGACGCGAGCATAGTCGCGCTCGGGGGCGGAAGCGTCTCCGATCTCACGGGCTTCGCGGCCTCGACCTATCTGCGCGGTCTTGATTTCGGTTTTATTCCCACGACCCTCCTCGCCATGGTCGACGCCTCGGTGGGCGGCAAAAACGGCGTCGATTTCAAGGGACTCAAGAACCAGATCGGCGTCTTCCGCCAGCCCCGCTTCGTGCTCATGGATGTGCACCTTCTGCGGACACTTTCCGACCTCGAGTTCCAGTCGGGTATGGCCGAGGTGATCAAGCACGCCGTCCTCGCGGGGGCGGAATACTACGAACTCGTGGCGGCGCTTCACCCGCGGCGGGCGTCCGACGTCGGAGACGGGGACCTCGCACGCATCGTCGAAGGTTCGGTGCGTCACAAGGCGGCGGTCGTCGGCCGCGACGAGCGCGAGAGCGGAGAGCGACGCCTCCTCAATCTCGGCCACACGGTGGGCCACGCGGTCGAGGCGGTCACCGGCATACGGCACGGACACGCGGTAGCCGCGGGACTCGGAACGATCTGCCGCTTCGCCGAACGATCCGGCGACATAGACAAGGCCGAGGCAGCTCGCATCATCGATCTTTTGTCCGCCTGCGCCCTTCCCGCATCCATCGCCGAGGCCGCCCGTCTCGCCGGCATCGAGGACAGTCCCGATTTCCGCGCCCGCTGCGTCGAGGCTCTGCGGGCCGACAAAAAGCGTCTCGGCTCGGATATACTGCTCGCAATCCCGACCGCGGTCGGGAAGGTGCGGATCGAAAGCCGCCCTCTGAGCGATGTAGCTTCTTTCATTATGGAGGCGCCATGAACCTCTTCGGGCGGTTTTACCGCGTCGAGATATTCGGCGAGTCGCACGGCCCCGCGGTCGGCGTCCTCATCGACGGCTGTCCAGCGGGGATCCCCATTTCGCCGGCCGATCTCGAGTCCGATCTCGAGCGGCGCCGCTCCGGCGCCCTCGGCACCACCGAACGCCGCGAGAGCGACGAACCCGAGATCCTCTCGGGCCTCTTCGAGGGTCGAAGCTCGGGCTCTCCCATCCTCATCCTGTTTCGGAACAGCGATACGAGAAGTTCCGATTACGAGCTGTTCAAGCGCATGCCCCGGCCCGGTCACGCAGATTTCACCTCGCGGGTGAAGTACGGAGGCTTCTCCGATCCTCGCGGCTCCGGCCATTTTTCCGGCCGTGTGACCGCCGGCCTCGTCGCAGCCGGCGCGGTCGCCAAGCTCGTGCTCAGCTCGGTCTGCGCAGAAAACGATACAGGAATCACAAGGCCCGCGCCGGGGGACACTGGGCATTCTTCGGGGCCTGTTTTCTCGACCCGTATCGTCGAGGCGGGCGGCGTTCCGGCTTCAGATGCAGCCGCCCTGGAGGCCGCGATATCCGCCGCCAAGGCGGCCGGCGACTCGATAGGCGGCATTGTCGAAGTGCGAGTCAGCGGCCTTCCCGTCGGACTCGGCGAACCCTTCTTCGACGCAGCCGAATCGCTCATCGCGCATGCCGCCTTCGCCGTCCCCGGCGTACGAGGCCTCGAGTTCGGCGACGGCTTCGCCGCCGCCCGGATGCGCGGCAGCGAGCACAACGATCCCATCGTCGACAGTGCGGGGAGGACGGCGCGCAACGGCTCGGGCGGAATAAACGGCGGCATCACCAACGGCAACGAGCTCGTCGTTCGCTTCGCCGTGAAGCCCGCCTCGACCATAGCGGCGCCGCAGCGCACATTCGACTTCGTCTCCGGCGCCATGTCGGAACTCGCTCCCGGCGGACGCCACGACGCCTGCATCGCCCTGCGGGCGACCGTCGTTCTCGAGGCGGCCTGCGCGATCGCCCTCGCCGATCTCGCCCTCGCCTACCGCGCCTATAAACCGACCGCAGTCAAGGAGAAACTATGAACCTCAAACAAATCAGGGACGACATCGACCGCATCGACGCGAGGCTCCTCGCCCTCCTCGACGAACGGATGGAGAAATCCCTCCTCGCCAAGGCCTTCAAAACCGAAATCAGCGATCCGGCCCGCGAGGCGGCCGTCATCGATCGCATAACGCGTTCTTCGCGCTGTCTCGTCAGCCCCTCCTTTTCCGGCGAATTGTGGAAACGGATAATCGCCGAAGCGCGCGAGCTGCAGTCGAGGTCTCCGAGGACCATAGGCTTTCAGGGCGAGCACGGGGCCAACAGCGAGGTCGCAGCCCGGGCATGGAACGACAGCATCGCCACTATGCCCTGCCGCGAGTTCTCCGATGTCTTCGATGCGGTGAGAGACGGAATCTTCGATTACGGCATCGTGCCCGTCGAAAACACCCTCGGCGGGCTGATCGGCCCGGTCAACTCGATCCTCGTCTACACCGATCTGCACATTGTCGCAGCGATCGACATGCCCATCTCGCATTGTCTTTTGGCGATACCCGGAGCCGACCACCGCGAGATACGCTCGGCATGGTCGCACTCACAGGCCCTCGCCCAGTGCCGGAACTTCCTTGCGCGCAACCGCCTCGAGGCAAAGCCGTATTACGATACGGCTGGCGCCGCCCGTATGATCGCTCAGGAGCGGCCGCGCGACGCGGCAGCGGTCGCCAACCGTTTCGCGGCCGAGATCTACGACCTCGAAATCATAAAAGACGATATCCAGGACGCCGAGAACAACCGAACTCGCTTCTTCATCGTTTCGCGCGAAGCTGTCGCGGACGGCGGCAACAAGTGCTCGGCGGTTTTTTTCACCGAGAACAAGGCCGGAGCCCTCTTCCATACCCTCGAGATATTCGCGGAAGAAAAAGTGAACCTCACCCGCATCGAGTCCGTGCCCGACAAGCCGGGCGACTACGCGATCTTCATCGATTTCGAGGGATCGGTTCACGATGAGCGGATCGTACGCGCGATAGATAAGGCCCGGGCGGCGACCCGCGACTTTCGCCTCCTCGGCTGCTACGAAGAAAGGAGACTCTAAGGTGCGCGTTTTTATCATGGGAACCGGGCGCATGGGAGCCTGGCTCACCGAGGAATTATGTTTCGATCATGAAGTCTGCGTCCACGATGCGGACCCCAGGCGGATGAAATATTTTATAAAAGTCAGGCGAGCTCTCGAGCTTTCAGAGCTGAAAGACTTCGATCCGGATATCTTCATCAACTGCGTCACCCTCGGCTCGACTATCGAGGCCTTCGAAAATGCCCTGCCCTATCTTCGTTCGGATTGCATTCTCGCCGACATCGCCTCGGTCAAGGGCAATTTCGCCGAATTCTATAAAAAAGCTGGCCGTCCATTCGTATCGACCCATCCTATGTTCGGACCGACTTTCGGGAACATCCGCGATCTTCACGGCGAAAGCGCGGTCATCATTTCGGAATCCGATCAGCGCGGAAAAGATTTTTTCCGCTCGATCTACGAACGGCTCGGCGTTCGCATCTTCGAGTACGATTTCGAGGGACACGACAAGATGATAGCCTATTCCCTTGCGACGCCCTTCGCCTCGACCATGGTCTTCGCGGCTTGCATGAAGCGGCAGGACACACCGGGAACCAACTTCAAACGGCACATGACCATCGCCAAGGGACTTCTATCCGAGGACGACATGCTGCTGTCCGAGATCATGTTCAATCCGCATACGATACGACAGCTCGAACTCATAAACTCGAAACTCGCCTACCTGAGCCATATCATCAAACAGCGTGACTATGATGAAATGAAGAAATTTTTGAACACTTTGAGGGAGAACATAAAGGAATAATACGATAACTTTTTTCAAAAAACGTATTCCGGCGCTACCGAATCAGGGCCTTGACAATTATAAAGGCGAGGATGAGCCAGATACTGATGAACACGAGGGCGAATGCCCAGTTCTTTTTCAAGACAAGATTGTCCGTCTCGGCCCTCGCCTTCGCCTCCTGTAGAATGTCTTTAGGTATCAGCCGGAGGGCGAGGGCGATCAGGGCTGGGATGATGAATAGATCGTCCAAGTATCCCAAAACAGGAATAAAGTCCGGGATCAGGTCGATAGGGCTGAGCGCATAGGCTACACAGAGGGCGATGATCAGCTTGGGGAGAGCTTGCAGACGCGGATGCCGAAAGGCGCAATACACGACAACAAGCTGCCGCTTCATGTTATGTGAACGAGCGAGTAGTTTTTTTCTCAGGGTCTGCAAGGACATAGGGTACAACAGTATACGAAGGCCTTGCCTTTTTTACAACAGGGAACCTCGAAAAACTTCAGTTTTTCGAGGTCGACCTTATATAAAAGCAATTCCCATAAGGGAATTGCAAGGGAACCTCTAAAAACCATCCGGGTTTTTAGAAGTTCCCTACAGCTCCGGTCGGTAATTTTATTTATTTTGTCATAAATCAAACTCGAGCCTCGCAACCGTTCCTTTGCCGCTTGTGAACTCAAGCTTCCCTCCCAATTGTTCAGTAAGAATCCGGACGAGAACCATACCCAAGGTTTTTGCACTCCGGGGATCTATCTCGGAGGGGATGCCCCTTCCGTCATCGGAGACACTCAGCACAAGATGGCCGGAACTCTGAACAAGAACCGACACCTCAATCGTGCCCGATTCACGATCGACAAAAGCATGCCGAGACGAGTTCATGATGAGTTCGCAGAGTATCAAACCGGCCGGTATCGCCTGTTCCAGATTCAGGAAAAGTCCTGAAGTCAACGACGGGATATTTAATCGTATAGAAATATTCTGCACCTCGGCCTGTACTTTTTCTACAAGCTGACAGATATACGCAGCGAAATCTATCCGAGACATGTCGTCCGCCGCATAGAATTGTTCGTGCATGGATGCCATAGCATACAGCCGTCTCGTAATGTCATCGATCATCATCCTCGTGTTTGGGTCGTCTATCTGGGTTGTCGATATGTTTAGAAGGCTGATAATCACTTGCATATTGTTCTTTACACGGTGGTGAATCTCCCTGAGAAGCGCATTTTTCTCCTTTAGTGCCGCCTCGAGCCGCTCCTGGGCTTCGACACTCGCGGTGACGTCATTTTTCACGGCGATGAATTCCTCGATTCTGCCGTCACCGCTGAAAATGGGCGTCACGGTCATCTCTTCGATATACGTCTCGCCTGTCTTTTTTTTATTGACCAGACGACCCTTCCAAAACGAACCCGCAAGAATTGTGTCCCAAAAGTGTTTGTAGAAATCATCGTCCTGGCGCCCCGAATTCACAAGCTCGCCCATGCCTTTACCGACCGCTTCATCGCTCGAATAGCCGGTCAAGTCAAAGAAAGCTTTGTTCGCCCATTTCACGACTCCGCAGATATCGGTTATAACGACGGCGTTCGCCGCAGCCTCGAGGGCCCGGCTTTTCTGCTTTATTTCCGCCTCGGCTTTCTTGATATCCGTAATGTCGCTCATCGTACCGACGATTTCGCTCTGCCCTCCATCAGCCTGAACGAAGCGCATCTGATCGCGTATCCAGACTATATTCCTGTCCTTACGGAAGAATCGATACTCGCGTGTAGCGGAACCGCGCAGCGAAGATTCTGATACTATGCCGAGGGCAATACCGCGATCTTCAGCGAGAATGTTATTGAACCACCATCCCCTCTCTAAAGACTCCTCGTGCTCATATCCGAGTATTCTGCGGACGTTTTCGCTGATCCACACCATTCGGACATCTCCTGACTCGATCCGCATCGAATAGGTGATGGTCGGGCTTGTTGCGAGATAGTGCTTCAATTTACTTGAAAGGCTGTCTCTCTCCCGCTCGGCTCGAACGAGATCGCTTATCTCACGGATATTGAGCTGCAAGACCTCGCGGTTGTTGACTGTATATCTCGTACCAATGTACTCGATGTAAATTTCCCTGCCGTCGAAGGTCTCGAATGCTTTATCGGTACATCGGATATAACTCTCGCGCCGCGCATCGTCGAGACGGCTCCGCCTTTCGAGTATGTTCTTGAAAAACGTAAAATCCGTAACTCGCTTCCCGAGGAAAGCTTCCTGAGAAAGACCGAGCATCGTGCTCATCGAAGGATTGACATCGACAATGACACCTGACTCTTCGTCAACAATTATTACACCATCCTTCGCCGTCTCGAAGAGTCTACGGTACTTCACTTCCGAAGTCCGCAGTATCTGCTCCTTGAGCTCAAGATGGACCTTGACGCGCGATCTCACGATATCCGGATCGACGGGTTTGCGGATATAATCGGCGGCCCCTAATTCGAAGCCGATCTTCTCGTCGGTCGGTTGAATCTTCGCCGTGAGGAAAATGATCGGTATCGCCGATCCTGCGGCATCAGCCTTGAGGCGCCTGCAAACTTCGAAACCGTCGATCCCGGGCATCATGATGTCGAGGAGTATCAGATCAGGCATCTCCCTACCTCGCGCGACTGCGAGTGCGGCTTCTCCGCTTGTCACAGCCTTGACCTGGTAGTCTGGCTTCAAGATGGCCTCGAGTATCGCGATATCGTCGGGCACATCGTCGACGATCAGGATCGTCTTCCGTCGGCCGTCCATCACGCACCTCCGTTTGAATTCGATAGCGCGTTTGAGACCTCTTCTATTTTTTCGACTTTTGCCATAAAAGCGGACACGACATCGGGATCGAACTGTGTCCCCGATCCACTTTGAATGATATCTACAGCATCCTCATGTGGAATCTTATCTTTATACACCCTTCGTGATATAAGGGCGTCGTAGACATCGGCGACGGCCATGAGCCTGCCCGCCAAGGGAATCACGTCTCCGGACAAGCCGCGGGGATATCCCGTACCGTCCCATCTTTCATGATGAGTCCATGCGATCTCGCGCGCAGTGCTGAGAAATGCCGCAGAGGCTCCAAGACGGCGCACTGCGCTTGTTATCGCGTCGTGTCCGAGCGTTGTATGTGTCTTCATGATTTCGAACTCATCCGGGTCGAGCTTCCCCGGCTTTTTGAGGATACAATCCGGAATCCCGACCTTTCCGATATCGTGCAAGGGGGCCGATTTGCATAGCATTTCTATAGCATGATCGTTGAGCTGCAGTCGAAAACGGGGCTTGTCACGAAGCACTTCCGCGATTATTTGAATATAGCGTTGTGTGCGCCGTATGTGGTCACCAGTCTCATTATCCCGTGTTTCGGCGAGCGAGCCGAGAGACACCATGGTTACATCCTGAATCGTTTCGACCTCCCTCGTTCTTCGTTCCACTTCGGCTTCTAAAAAAGCGTTTTTATCTTTCAGAAAATCGTTGAAACACTTCATCCGCAGATGAGTTTGTATCCTCGCTTTGACTATCGGAGGGCTTATCGGCTTTGTGATATAATCCACAGCGCCGAGCGAAAACCCTTTTTCCTCGTCTTGTACGTCGGAACGCGCGGTGACGAAAATGACCGGGATCTCAGCAAGTTCGGGTTGTTCCTTTAGGCGCTTACAGACTTCGTAACCGTCCATATCAGGAAGCATTACATCGAGTAATATCATATCGACGGGATCTTCAGTGTCTGCGGCCGTGGCAAGAGCGCCTTTGCCGTTTATCGCGATTTTGACCCGGTAGTCATTCCGCAAGACTGCGCTGATTTGTGCAAGATTGTCCGGCGTGTCGTCCACAACGAGAATCGTCGGCTTATGTCGCTCAGCATAGGCCATAACAAAACCTCTTTCTCTTATGTAGGTCTCGCGACCAAACCCTGTAACAGTTCAAGCGCTACGGGAAAATCGTATTTCCTTACGCTCGATTCGAGATCTGCTACTTTTTCCATACCGTAGGCTTCTAACAACTCGTCGCGGATCGAATAAAACAGCTCAACCGCCTCGCTGTCGCTCGCTTCAAGACATCGCCGCAATCTGTCGATATTCTTTTTGATCTCAGCATCGCCGCGCTTGAAACCGATTGTCTTTTTGGGTATTCGTATTGCCGAAGATTTCTCCAGAGTCTGGTCTATGCGTTTTATGAGGTCATCGAGCTTCAATTCGAGTTCATTTAGTAAACTTTCTATCTCATTTATACTTTTCTTTCCGTAAATATGGTCTTCGATCCGTGATGCGATGGATTGTATCTCGTACGCGCCAATGTTTCCGGAAACGCCTTTTAGCGTATGGGCGGCGCGCTCGGCTGCGTTGCAATCGCCCATGTCCAGGGCGCTGCGAATTTTCGCCGCCGCATCGCGTTGTCCCTCGCAGTATCGCACAAGAAGATCGAGATACAAAGCCGTGTTACCGAGAACTCGTTTGAGACCGCTTTGGGTGTCCATGCCATCGATACTCGGAACGTCCGCACTCCGCCGATCGCCGCCTTCAGGCACTGAGATTTCACCTCCCGCCCTACCGCTGTAGTATCGCCGCATGACGGTGAACATCTCTTCAGGATCGATCGGTTTCGCGATGAAATCGTTCATGCCCGCCGCAAGGCAGTTTTCTCGGTCTTCTTTCAATACGTCCGCGGTCATGGCTATAACCGGCAATGACTGCAGGCGCGGAATCTTCCTTATCTCTGCTGTCGCGGTGATGCCGTCCATCGTCGGCATCTGCAGATCCATGAGCACAAGATCGAATTCCTGTCTTTGCACCGCCTCCACTGCAGCGGAGCCGTCCTCAGCGAGCATTACAACGCATCCTGCTCCGCGCAGAATCTCGAGGGCGACATCCTGATTGAGCTCGTTGTCTTCGACGAGCAGGACCCTCGCGCCGGCCAGTCCCACGTCACCCTCGATCGCAGATTCGGCTGGAACAGACACAGATGCGCCGCCGCCGTCGGCGGCCAGCAACTGGATCACCGTATCAAACAGGATAGAGGGGCTCACGGGTTTTATAAGGACCTGATCGAGACCCGCGGATTTAGCGGCACTTATAATTTCTTCACGTCCAAATGCGGTTATAATCGCGAGACGCGGCTGGGGATCGAGATCGAGGGCGCGAATCGCCTTCGCCGTCTCGATACCGTCCATGTCCGGCATACGCCAGTCCAGAAAGACGACATCGTAGGCGAGACCTCGTCGCGCCGCCTGTTCGATTTCATACAGCACCGCAGGACCCGAGTCGACAGTCTCGACCACGAAAGTCATGTTCCTGAGCATCTCTGCGATCGAGGTTCTCGCATGCTCGTTGTCGTCCGCGACGAGAATCCGCCTGCCCCGCAGGCCCAGGGCTGGCAGTAATGTACGTCCGGGATCTTTACGTTTACCAAGCCGTGCGGTGAACCAGAATACCGAGCCCTCTCCATAGCGGCTCTCTACACCGACTTGACCGCCCATCATCTCTGCCAGCTTTTTCGAAATGGCCAATCCCAGCCCGGTGCCTCCGTGCTGCCGGGTGATAGATCCGTCGGCTTGCTCGAAACTCTGGAAAAGACGTTTTTTCTGCTCTTCGGTGATTCCTATTCCCGTATCCGTAACTTCGAATCGCAGCATGACCTCATCATCGCTCTCTTCGATCTTCCGCACCTTGATGCCGATTTCTCCGCGCTCGGTGAACTTGACCGCATTGTTCGCGTAATTGATGAGCACCTGCCCGAGCCTGAGGGAATCGCCCGTAAGAAAATTCGGCACCCCGGGATCGACATCGAAGATGAGCTCAAGGCCTTTTTCATCCGCTTTTTCGGCGATCAAACCGGCGACCGTATCCAAGACCTTGTCGAGTTCGAAAGCCGTCCGCTCGATGTCCATCTTTCCGGCTTCGATTTTCGAAAAATCGAGGATGTCGTTGATGATTCCGAGAAGGTGCTGGCTCGAGGTCTGTATTCGCCGAATATAGCCTTTTTGCAGGGGTGTCAGATCAGTTTTGAGCGCGAGATACGAAAGCCCGATGATCGCGTTCATCGGCGTTCGTATCTCATGGCTCATGTTCGACAAAAACTCGCCCTTCGCAGCGCTGCTCGCGAGGGCCAGCTTGCGGCTCGCCTCGAGTTTCTCGTTGAGCCGTTTTCTATTAGCCAAGAGGACGTAGGTGAGCACCGCGCTGACAAGGACCATGAGCGTCGAGGCGAGCATGGCGTTCCGCAAAAAACCGATCTTTCCCTTGTTCTGCTGAAGAGCGGCGAGAGTAGAGTTGTTGACTCGAAGGACGAAATCTCGAAGCTGGGAATAGACATAATCGATTCGGTTCTTGTACAGAATGATTTCTTCATATCCGCCCAGGCTTTTCTCGGCCTGCGCTTTCGTAAGATCGGCGATGAGCAGCGATGATTCTTCGATAATGAGCGCAAGTTCGTCGGGAGGGGAGCCCTTGAAATCATCGAGAACAACCGAGCAGGCCGACTCGATCTTGCGCATGGTAAAGCCGAGACGGCCTCGTTCGATGTCCTTGTTCCTCACTAAAAGAGCATCGAGATCACTCGAAAGTTCCGAGATAAGAGGCATGAGATTCGAGATATCGCGGAACTGCCCGACGTTCCTGACCGGAAGATCGGTCTCTATCCACCCGAGATTGAGATAGGTGTAGATGCCGACGCAAAAGACCAGGGCAGAACCGACGATGATCGCGATCGAGATAATGGTGAGCAATAATGAAGAAATTTTCTCATTCAATTTTACATGGCCTTTCGCTCGAAGTGTCGGGAGGCCAGCACGCGAGATTTCTCTCGTTTACTATGAGTTGGAGTTCCGAGGCTCCCCGATCGAGCGCGGTTTGTATATCGGCGCCCTCGAGCACGATCCGCGAGAACACGAGCATGAAAATCGAGTCATAATCGCCGGAGCGTTCGCCGAGACCCACAGGCAGCAGTGTCGCGATGCCGTTTGTGGAGCCGGTCTGCGTTTCGACAGCCGACCAGAGCTCCCTAAGGTGCTCGGGCACCGTCGCGTCCGACACTCCCCCTACCACCGGGAAGAAACCTGTCTCACGTAGCGTCCGCTCCTGGATGGCCGGAAGCGTGAGGTACTCTATAAGGGTCTCCGGGTTTTCCGGGTTCCTGACGGCCTTCGGTATGGCTAAACCCGAGACGACGGTCATAAATCCCCGGCCCTTCGGCCCCGATGGTGCGGGAAATGCTACAAAATCGCCGGGCCTCTCCTGAAAAGCCTTGACAAGTCGGGCGCTGTGATCCCAGGCGATCCAGACCTCATCCCGCAAAAGCGGCTCGGCCATGGTCGAATAGACGAGCGAGCCTTGATTTGCGAGTGACCACAAACGTCGTAGGTAGGCCCACATGGCCAGAGCATCCCGGCTTCGAAACCTGATGAGTGTGCTTGCGGTGTACGAAGGATACAAATACCCCTCGAGGAAGCGGTGCATGAGCCCCTTCTGTCCCGCAGGAAGACCGAGCAGCTTTTTACCCGTCGCATGGTTGACCGCCTGAACCCAGTGGTACAGTTCCTCGTAGGTCAGATCTTCAAGACGCGAACCTCGTGGAAGGTATCTCAAGGCTTTTTTATTCGCCGCCATCACGAACGAGGCCTGCATCCATGGGATGTAGTATCGCTGGGCCCCTCCGAAAAGGCTCATCCTTTCGATATTCGGCGCAAAAGTGCGGTCCTTCAGTTTCGCGTACAGATCATCGAGGGGACGGAGCGAAGAACGTTCACGCAGTATAGCCAGATCGCCGTGGAGGGCGCCGACGAGAACCGATGCCTTTGGATCATCGGATAAGATCGAAGAGACCTGGCCGAGGATATAACTGTTATCGTTCGGCCGGAAGGAGACCTTGCCGGGGAAGTCTTTCAGAATTATATTACGCATTTTTCCGGCTTCTTCGACCGGATTCATCTGGGTCGAGAGGAAAATAACCGCCGCATCAGGCTTCCGGGATAGAGCCGGAGTTCCTGAAGGGATACCACCGTTCCCGACCGCCTGAGACGGCTCTTTCTGACACGAAAGGGCGGTGACGAGAACCAAGAAAAGCCATATAGTCCGCCGGATACTCTTCAGCATACGCCGTCAAGTATCGAACATCGGGCTCCTCAAATCAAATTTTCTTACCGCCGTGCACCTCAACGTACAATCTTCGCCAGATCCTCGTAAAACTCGGGCCAGGACTTGGCGACGCACTCGGCGCCCATACCATAACGGCTCGACCATGG
>CAZINN010000032.1:0-32785 GCA_964540615.1 uncultured Treponemataceae bacterium
GCTCGTCGGCGAGCACGACCAGGGGCCGCTTGACGAGGGCGCGGGCGATCGCGACTCGCTGTTCCTGGCCGCCTGAAAGCTCGCGGGGGAAACGCTCTTCCATGCCGGAAAGCCCGACCGCCGCGATCATCTCTTCGGCTCGGCTGCGGATGGCTGCCCGTTCGAGTTTTCGTTCGATGACAAGCGGCAGCTCGACATTTTCTCGGACTGTGAGCACGGGTATGAGGTTGTACGATTGAAAGACGAAGCTGATCCGGTCCCGTCGATACGCCGAAAGGGCCTGTTCGCCGAGCCCCCGCAGTTCGACGCCGTCGTAGATCATCCTGCCCCGCGTCGGCCGGTCGAGGCAGCCTAATATGTTGAGCAGAGTCGTCTTCCCCGATCCGGAAGGACCTACGATCGCCAGGTACTCCCCCTTTTCGATCGAAAGCGTGATGTCGTCGATTGCGATGACCTCGCCTTCCCCCTTGCGGTATACTTTTGTTACATTCTCCAGCATCAAGTCGGCCATGTCAGTCCTCCTTAGTCTCCGGCGCCTTGGTTGAGCCTGTTTTGAGCGATGTCACTATCAGCTCGAGTTCGGAAAGATATGCAGACAAGGCTCGCTGTCCTTCGTTCGTCAGCCGGACTCCCGTGAAACTTTTGTTGTCGACAAAGCGCTTTTCTATCTCGACATATCCGGCTTCTTCGAGGGTCCTGAGCTGAACCGAAAGATTGCCGGCGGTGAATCCGAGCGAATCGCGGATTTCGGTGAAGCCGACCTCGTTTTGCAGCGAGGAGGCGAGGAAGGTGAGAATCATAAGGCGGGATCGTTCATGGATAACCTTGTCGAGTTCGAGGCGTGAAAGCGATGAATCGCGTTTCTCTGCCTTGTCATGGGTATCCTCGTCCGTTTTCATGCGTGTTTCTCGGGTTTATTGAGGATAAGGCCGGAGACGCCGTACGACAGAAACGATCCCGCCCAGATGAGGGCCGACCAGAGGAAGGGCGCCGATTCGATGAAGAAAAGTGAACCCAATCCGGAGAGTAGAAAGTACCAGCCGGCTGCCAGTAATTCTTTACGTTCGGCCCGCGATCCGAAATTGACGCCTAAGAACGAAAAACCGATGGCGAGGATGGATTCGACGAACCAGGCGTGACGAATTGAGACAACGAAGATCGACGAAATCGCGATGAAAAGGAAAACCGGAGCATTGACTTGAACCCAGAATGAATCGTAAACAGCCTTGGTCGCGGAGAGGATCGTCGCCCCATCCTCTACTTCGCCGGCCTTACGGTTGACGATAAGGAGCTTGGCGATCGTTCCTACGGCGATGATCGCGGCAATACCGACCCAGGCGGCGAGCTTCCACTCGTCGGGGATTTGCGTTGGAGAACCTGCTCCGAGCGCAAGAAAATGCAGAGCGAGGCAATACACGAGGATAACCGACCCGAAGACGATTGATAAGACCGCATAACTTCTGAATCCGAGTATTGAATGAAGAAAAGGATTCGCCCGTCTGACTGCGCGCTTGATATCATCGATCTCCCGGCGGAGATTCTCTAGTTCGTGTGAATCCATAGTTACTCCATAAACAAGTTTATGAAACAAACTAGTTTATATAATACTTCTTCTGAGAAAAAAGTCAAGAGTACAAAGGGGGACAGAGCAACAAGGTTCGAGGCGCTTGGTAGCGGCAACAGGAATGAATAATTCTATATAAAACAAAAAGCTATACAATATCAAAACGTTTGAAAAAAATCAAACGATCGGAGGATCGTTTTTTCGGCCCTCGCCATGCAGGCAAAAATATGTTAGTATACCCGGCCGCTTCGACGAAGGACATATTCAACAAGCTGTGAGGGGGCTTTCGATGAGCAAAAGCGAAAGGTCGGTCGAGCCGGGATACTTTTCGATGGACCTCGATCCAGGAAAGGCCGAGAGGCTCGTCCTGCGCTTCCCTGACGGTGAACTCATCGTGCTCCCCTCCGAGAACGGCAAAATCAGTCTTGAGCTTGAGCTTCGCGGCAACCCCCTGCATCTTCACAGCTGGCGCCCATCCGTCAGGGCGAGCGAGGGGATTCTTGTCGTTGCTGATGAGCCCTTCGACGATGTTGTCGCAAAAGTGGCGCGGATCAGGGTTCCATCCTGCTTCCGGGATATTGAAGCGCATTCATCCTCCGGCTCGATCGAGATACGCGGTCTTTCGGTGGATCTTCTCGCGAACACCGATTCGGGGGATATCCGCGTTTTCAAGGCCGCGGCGGTCGAGGCGGCCTCATCTGAGGGGCGGATCGAGATCGAATACTCTTCCAGCGTGAATGCCAAGCTCGCGACAGGAGCTCTTCAGTGTCGGAACATCGATGGATCGGTGAACGCCGAAACACAATCAGGCGACATCTCTCTCGAGACCGTCGGTGGTAATGTGGTTGTAACGAGCGCCGCCGGAGATATCTCCGTGCTCAAGCCGGGCGGCAGGCTCCGCGTCGTCGGGGGCTCGGGCGATGTCGAACTCGAAATCGCAGGTCGTTTTTTGGGCGGCGAGGTCAGCACCACCTCGGGGGACGTAAGTCTGGCGCTGTCGGGCTCCGATCTCGAGCTGAGGGCCGAGACTTTGTCCGGCGAGTTGAATGCCCCCGGGGCCGAGATCTCAATGACCACGGGCCCGCGGCGCTGCGCCCTGCGCCTGGGCGAGGGCGGGCGCCGCCTCCATGTCCGCTCGGTCTCGGGGGATATCGAGATCGAACACTAACTGATGATGGAAAATCACCTGTCGTCATGACGCTGTTCAAGGGAGTAATCGAAGAATGAACTCGAACCGGTTTATCGTAACGGTGATCGGATGCGACCGTACGGGTATCGTCGCGAAGATCGCGACGGTCATGGCCGATTTCAGGGTCAATATCGTGGACATGAGTCAAACGATCATGCAGGATATTTTCACCATGATCATGCTCGTGCAGTCTCCGCAGACTGGATTCGATCTCGGGGCCTTCAAGACGGCGATGGACAGGGCGGCCGGGGAACTCGGCGTCGAGGTCAAGGTTCAGCACGAGGATGCGTTCCGGTATATGCACCGGATTTGACAGGCGAGGCAGGACATGCTCATCAATCCGAGCGAAATCCTCGAGACCATCCGCATGGTCACGATGGAGCATCTCGATATCAGGACCGTCACCCTCGGCATTAGTCTCAGAGATTGCGCCGATTCCGACCCCAAGCTCTTCAACGAAAAAATCTACAATAAAATAACCACGCGGGCGAAGGACCTCGTCCGAGTCGCCGGCGAGATTCAGGACCTCTACGGTATTCCCATCGTTAACAAACGAGTTGCGGTGACGCCTGTCGCAATCGTCGCCGAGGGTTGTATGGAGCCCGATTTCGTTGCGACGGCCAAAGCCCTCGATTCGGCGGCGAAGGACGTCGGTGTCGATTTTATAGGCGGATTCGGCGCCTTGGTTCACAAGGGCGCGACGCCTGGTGATATCCGCCTCATCGAGTCCATACCCGAGGCGCTCGCCGCGACCGAGAAGCTGTGCTCCTCGGTCAACGTGGCGACCACCAAGGCTGGCATCAACATGGATGCCGTCGCCTTGATGGGCCGGATCATCAAGAAAACCGCCGAACTGACCGCCGACCGCGGCGGGATCGGCTGCGCCAAGCTGGTGGTCTTCGCCAACTCGCCCGAGGACAATCCCTTCATGGCCGGAGCCTTCCACGGCGTCGGGGAAGGCGAGTGTGTGCTCAATGTCGGCGTCAGCGGCCCCGGCGTCGTCGATTCGGCGATCCGCGGATTGAAAGACCCGGACTTCACGCAGATAGCCGAGACGATCAAGAAGACGGCTTTCAAAATAACCCGCATGGGCGAGATGATCGGCAGGGAGGTGGCGAAGCGGCTCGGTGTCGAGTTCGGCATTCTCGACCTTTCGCTCGCGCCGACGCCCGAGGTCGGCGACTCGGTCGCTTCGATTCTCGAGGCCATGGGGCTTGAAAAATGCGGAACGCACGGAACTACCGCGGCCCTCGCCCTCCTAAACGACGCGGTGAAGAAGGGCGGGGCCATGGCCTCCTCGTCGGTCGGAGGTCTTTCAGGCGCCTTCATACCGGTCAGCGAGGATGCGGGCATGATCGCCGCCGCCGAGTCGGGTGCGCTGACTCTTGCAAAACTCGAAGCCATGACGAGCGTGTGCTCGGTGGGGCTCGATATGATCGCGGTGCCGGGGGATACGCCCGCCTCGACGCTCTCCGCGATCATCGCGGACGAGATGGCGATCGGCGTGGTCAATAAAAAGACGACTGCGGTGCGTATCATCCCCGCCCCAGGGAAGGTCGTGGGTGATCACGTTGAATTCGGCGGCCTTTTGGGGCGGGCGCCGGTCATGGCGGTAAGCGGCTTTGGTTCGGATGTCTTCATCGGAAGGGGGGGGCGGGTTCCCGCGCCGATCCAATCGCTGACGAATTAGCGCACGCTATGCTCTTGGAAATCCTCGGCCCCGCCCTTATATTTGATCTCGCGGCCCTCGTCTCCGAGGAGGCCGACGAACTATCGCACCGAGGGAGGTGGCTATGGCCGAGTTTTTCGGAATCTATCGCTGTGAGATATGCGGGAATATTGTCGAAGTGACCCATGCCGGGAAGGGCGATCTCGTCTGCTGCGGCCAGCCGATGAAGTACCTGCCGGGCAACACGACGGACGCCGCGAAGGAGAAGCATGTCCCCGTGATCGAGAAAGTGCAGGGCGGCTACAAGGTCCTGGTCGGCGCGGTCGCCCATCCTATGGAGGCCGATCACTATATCGAGTGGATCGAGCTTATCGAGAAGGACAAGTCCGAACTCGTCGTCCACCGAGCCCACTTAAAGCCGGGTGACAAGCCCGAGGCGGTATTCCAGACCTCGGCGGCAAAAGTCGAGGCGCGCGAATACTGCAATAAGCACGGGCTTTGGAAAGCGTAAGCAGGAAAACCGAGTTGCAGGCTGCCGACAAAGGCGAAAGCGCCCTTGTCGGCAGATTCTATGGTGTTGCAAGTGCGCAGAAAGCCCGAAAAGCATCGAGTGTGTCATCAACCTCAGAATGAGTATGAGAGGAAACCCTACATGCTCCAAGGGGGATTCCATGGGCAAAATGGCAAAAACCAGTAAAAACAAAGCCCAGCGCTTTCGCAGCTGGGTTCAACTGTTTTTTTTCGTCCTTATCGCGTTCATCGTGACGAGCAACGGGCTCAAAGAGGAAGGAATCGAGGTGCCGCTCGCCGGCTCGGCTTCGATCCATGCGATCTGCCCCTTCGGCGGCGTTGTATCGATGTGGCAGCTTGTTTCAGCGGGGACTCTCGTCAAAAAAGTGCATGAATCCTCGGTCGTGCTCGCGGTTATCGGTATTCTGCTCGCCGTTCTCGCGGGTCCGCTCATTTGCGGCTGGATTTGCCCCTTCGGTACGTTTCAGGAGTGGCTTGGAAAACTCGGAAGAAAGTTTTTCAGGAAACGCTACAATACCTTTATCCCCCGAAGACTCGATTCGATCCTGCGCTATCTGCGCTATTTCGTGTTCGCCTGGGTGAGCTGCGCGACCATCGCCACGGGGAAGCTCGCCTTCGAGGCGGTCGATCCCTATGCGGCGCTTTTCGGATTCTGGCGCAGCGAGGTTTTCGTAGGCGGGATCATTGTCCTAATCGCCACGGCGCTGCTCTCTCTCGTCGTCGAGCGCCCTTTCTGTAAATACGCCTGTCCCTACGGCGCATTCTTAGGAGTTTTCAATCTGATCAGAATTTTCAGAATAGCGAGGAACCGATCGACCTGCATTTCATGCAAGGCCTGCAGCCGCGACTGCCCGATGAATATCGAGGTGGCGGAGATATCAGCCGTGCGGGATCACCAGTGTATCAGTTGCATGAGGTGCACGAGCGAAGCAGCATGTCCGGTTCCAGCTACGGTCGAACTCGCGGCGGGCTCGTATTCCGGAACAGAATACAAAAGTCAAGCCGTGCAGAGTGTAGGCCCTGCGCAGGAGGGCTCGAAATGATGGTGATACGGACGCGGCTGCTCGGCATCGCAAGCGCGGCTATAGTCTTCGGCGGTATCGCCCTGAGCGCGGCGCTCGGGTTTTGGAAGACGACCTCGACCAAAGATCCCGCGAAGATACAATCGGGCGAGTACGCGGGAATGCCGAATCCTTCGGATATACGCGGCTCGTATACCTGGGCCGATGTCGCCAAGGCTTTTTCGATTCCAGAGACGAGTCTGCTCAGGGCCTTCGGCTCTGAAAAGGCCGATGAAAAAGTGAACAGCCTCGAATCGCGATACGCCGGAGTGCTCCCGCAAGGCTCCGAGATCGGCACTGATTCGGTACGTCTTTTCGCGGCCTTGTACACCGGGCTTCCGCATACAGCCAATACGGATACCGTCTTGCCGATCAGCGCGGTAGCGATTCTCAGGGCGGAGGGGAAGACACAATCTTCAATGCTTGATGAGGTCGAGGCTCGGGCCTTCAGACCTGAGACTCAGCAAAAGCCGACGACAGCCCAGGCAAGCGATCATGCGCCGACATCGGGCTCGGTCGTCGGCAAAACCACCTTCGCCGATTTGCAATCGCAGGGTTTCGACATGATTGAGGTCGAGAGGATACTCGGCGGACTCGGTGACTCAGACCAGACCATCAAGGATTATTGTACGTCGAAAGGTCTTGTTTTCTCAGAGGTCAAGGCGAAACTCGAAGCCATAGCTCCGAGGTAAAGGCATGTGACGGCGGAAATCACCGCTTCCGATGTTTCGCGTGCTTCTTTTGTGACCTTTGTCACATAGCAAGACAGCGGCCTTTGCCTATACTTAACTGCGTGTGAAGGAGGCCGGTATGGCGAAATATGTAATCGTGGGCGGGGTCGCGGGAGGGGCGACGGCGGCCGCGAGACTCCGCCGTCTAGATGAAGATGCAGAGATTGTGCTTCTCGAGCGCGGAGACTATATCAGCTACGCCAACTGCGGCCTGCCGTACTATGCGGGCGGGGTGATTCGCGAACGATCTAAGCTTTTCGTTATGACGCCCGAAAAATTCCGCGCCACCCTGAACGTGGATGTCAGGACCGGCCACGAGGCGCTTTCGATAGACAAGAACTCTCGGACGGTGGTGATCGTCGAAAAAAAGACCGGACGCCGCTATACCGAATCGTATGACGCTCTGGTCCTGTCGCCGGGAGCCGAGCCTCTGCGGCCGCGGATACCCGGGATCGACGACGAGCGCATCTTCACGCTCCGCACGGTGCCCGATATCGATGCGATCAAGGAAAAGATCGACGCCCTGCGACCCGAGCGTGCCCTTGTCGTCGGGGCGGGCTTTATCGGCCTCGAGATGGCCGAGAACCTCCGCGAACGGGGGGTCTTCGTCACGATCGTCGAGGCCCTGCCTCAGGTCATGAATCCCCTCGATCCGGAAATGGCGGCCATCGTCCACCAGCACCTGAAAAGCAAGTCGGTCGAGCTCTACCTTTCGGATTCGATAGAGGCCTTCGAACGAAGTGAAGATAAAGTTACAGCCGTCTTGAAATCGGGGACGCGCCTGCCCGCTGATCTGGTCATACTCTCTATCGGGATACGACCCGACACCGCTTTGGCGAGAGAAGCCGGTCTTGCGCTCGACGATCGCGGCGCAATCGTCGTCGATTCATCCATGAGGACGAGCGATCCGCATATTTACGCGGTCGGCGACGCGGTCGCATCGCGCAATCTGCTCACCGGCGCGTCGGGCGTCGTGCCGCTCGCGGGACCGGCGAACAAACAGGCGAGGGTCGCCGCAGACAACATCGTCCACGCTCAGCGCGGCGGAGGATCGCCGAGCGAATACCGCGGCGCCGTGGGTACATCGATCGCGAAGGTCTTCGACCTGACGGTGGCCTGCACCGGTCTTTCGGAAAAGGCGTGTGCGAGCGCGGCGATCGAAAGCCAAGCCGTCATCGTCCACCCTTCGAGTCACGCGGGCTATTATCCCGGCGCAAAACCCTTCTCGCTCAAGGTGGTTTTCGATCCGAAAACGGGGCGAATCCTCGGAGCTCAGGCGGTCGGCTACGAGGGCGTCGATAAGCGCATTGATGTCATCGCTGCGTTTATTTCGACCGGGGCTGGCGTCGATGCGCTCACGCGCTTCGAACACGCCTACGCGCCGCCGTTTGCGAGCGCGAAGGATCCGGTGAATTACGCGGGCTTTGTCGCCGAGAATCTTCGCACCGGATTGACCAAGCAGCTGAGCTGGCGGGATGTCGCCCGTCTCAGGGCCGAGGGGGCCTTTGTCCTCGATGTCCGCACCAAGGAAGAGTTCGAGCTCGGGCACATCGAGGGAGCCGTCAACATCCCCAATACCGAGCTGCGTCTGCGCCTCGCGGAGGTCCCTCGTGATCGTTTTGTTCTGATCTACTGCGGCGTGGGCATCCGGGGCTACCTGGCCGAACGCATCCTCAGACAGAACGGCTGGAAGGATCTGGCCAATCTCGCAGGAGGGTGGAAGACCTACGAGGCCGCAGCCGCAGAGCAGTCGAATCGTGGTGTTTTCCGGCCCGGTCTCGCCCCCCTATCCCGTCCCAAGACCGAGCCGGTCGCATACGCCGAGGGATCGGGCCAGCCCGAGTCGATCGCGCAACGTTCCGACGAGATTGTCGAGATAGACGCCTGCGGCCTGCAATGCCCCGGGCCTATTATGCGTCTCAAAACCGAGAGCGACAAAGCCGCGGCCGGCACGACGCTCAAGGTCCGCGCCACCGATCCCGGCTTCGCCCGCGACGCCGAGGCCTGGTGCCGGCTCACCGGCAACAGCCTCATCGGCATCGAGGAGGACAAGGGCGTCTTCACTGCGACGATACGGAAAGCCGTCGTCACCGAAGAAATGACAAAATCTGCTTCTACGCGCGCACAGCCGTCCTCCGAGGCGACCTTGATCGTTTTTTCCGACGACTTCGACCGCGCCCTCGCGAGCTTCGTCATCGCGAACGGCGCGGCAGCCTCGGGCAAGAAGGTGACGATGTTCTTCACGTTCTGGGGCCTGTCGGTCGTCAAGCGAAGAAAGGCGCCCCGTGTCGCCAAGGACTTCATGGGGAGGATGTTCGGGGCGATGCTTCCGAAGAGCGCGGACGGTCTTTCTCTTTCAAAAATGAACTTCGGCGGTATCGGGGCGGCAATGATGAAGAGCCGTATGAAGGCGAAGAAGGTCGATCAGCTCGAAACCATGATGGAAAACGCGCTGAGAGCCGGCGTGCGGATGGTGGCCTGTCAGATGTCGATGGATATCATGGGTGTTTCCCCTCGCGAACTCATCGACGGCGTCGAGATCGGCGGCGTTGCCACCTACCTCGACGCTGCGAGCTCCGCCGGAGTCAATCTTTTCATATGAACCACCGGCTGGGAAACCCAGCCGGCGTGTTCAGCTCTTCAGCGCGCGTTCTATGGCCGGCAGATTGAAGCCGACGATGACACTGCCGTTGACATCGATGACCGGGACGCCCATCTGTCCCGATTTCTGAATCATCTCTTCGGCTTTTGCGTGATCTCGGGATACGTCGTAGTCCTCGAAGGGGATCCCGTTGGCCTTGAAATAGTTTTTCGCAAGAACACAATAGGGGCAGGACGGTGTCGAATAGACCTTTACGCTCATCGCTCTCTCCTTTCACCGGTGAATTTAAGGAGAAAAGACAATCGGCTTCAGTGACCGCGATCACACAATCATGAAGCATCGCTCAGCCGGGGATGAGGCTCTCGAAATCATCACGAAGTTCGATCGAGCCGCGCGATATCGACAGCGCAGCCCGGAGTTCCCAGTCCTTGAGTATACGGCTGACGACTTCGCGAGATGTGCCGATATGATCGGCCAGCTCCTGGTGCGTCATCGCGATGCGGTGATCGATCGACCTCGCCGACGCGTCAAGGAGAAACTGCCTGAGCCTCTCATCTACGCGCCTGAAGGCGACTTCCTCGACGAGTTCCATGATCTCGGCCAATCGAGACGCGTATTGACTCAGGACGAAGGCGCGGAATGACGGACTTTCGTCCATGAGCGCGAGCGCCGTATCGCTCGGCAGGAAGGCGGCGAAGGTGCTCTCTTCGGCGACAGCCGAGGCGGGGAATGCAGGAAGTCCAAGTCCGCATCCGGAGCTGAGCACACAGCTTTGACCTCGCGTTATGCGATATAACGTGATTTCTCTGCCGGATTCTGCGGTCTTGAAAACGCGGATCGAACCATCGACCACGAAGGGGACGCTCGCGCATACCTGCCCTTCGCGCAGGATGGTCGTCCCCGCGCTCATCTCCCTGAATGACAGTGATTCCAGGAAAAGCGACTGTTTCCTCCCCTTCCACTCGGCGCCTGAGACAAGGCCCCCGAAGGCGTCGAGGAAGCGGGCGGCTGGATCGGAAGCATAGAGCGGCATTGCGGTATCCCTTCCTGTGAACCGATTCGTACGATTTAATACAGTATCATAAGGGGACCTGGAAAACCTCATTTTTTCGAGGTCCCCATAGGACCATGTCTCATACCGCCATAGCGATTGAAGTTTTTCCTGTTGTTCCTTCGGACAGATCGATCGCCGCGGCCGCGTCAGCGCCGGCTTTGACGCTGCGGGAAACGAGGCGGTCGGACGAGCTATCCGCGGCTTTTCGGTCGGAAGAGCCGGTAGTCTATTCCGTGGTTTTTCACGCGCAGGGCCATGACTCGTTCGGTGATCCCGAGTTCCCGAGCCGCCGCAGCCATATTGCCGCGCGAGGCCTTGAGCGCGTCGACGATGAGTTCGAGTTCGACGGCCGCGAGACGCTCTTCCAGACCGCCTCGGTACCTTGTGCCCGAGCTTTCCGCTGACTGCAATGTCGGCGGAAGGTGATAGGCGTGGATGACGCCGTCGTCCGACAGGATTATCGCCCGCTTTATGACGTTTTCCAGTTCGCGGACATTCCCCGGCCAGTGATAGGACATAAGTGCGTCGATCGCCGGGGTCGATATCCGCCGGACGGGCTTCGGATTCATTTTCGAAAATTTCTTCACGAAATGGTCTGCGAGGAGGAGAATGTCACTGTCCCGATCCCGAAGCGGCGGCATGTGTATCGGAAACACATTAAGCCGGTAGTAGAGGTCTTCGCGGAATCTGCCTTCTCTGACGAGGGCGGCCAGGTCGCGGTTCGTCGCCGCAATGATGCGGACGTCCACCTTGATTGTTTCCGATCCGCCGACGCGCTCGAACTCGCCTTCCTGCAGGGCCCTGAGCAGCTTGGCTTGGACTGTCGGGCTCAATTCTCCGACTTCGTCCATAAACAAGGTTCCGCCGTGCGCTTCTTCGAAGCGGCCCCGGCGCCGCGTATCGGCCCCCGTGAAGGCCCCTCGTTCATGACCGAACATCTCGCTCTCTGCGAGCGTTTCCGGTATTGCGGCGCAGTTGAAACGGACGAAGGGCGCGCCTGATCGAGGACTTCGGGCGTGCAGAGCCGCGGCTGCGAGCTCCTTGCCTGTCCCCGACTCGCCGAGAAGGAGGACGGGCGTGTTCGTCGCGGCGACTTTTCGTATCAAAGCATGCAGGCTCCGCATCGCGCGGGAGTCGCCGATAATGCCGTCCCCGTCCAATCGTTCGCCGAGAGCCGCGAGCTCTTCCTGGAGTCGGCGGTTTTCTTCACGGAGTTCGGTGTTCTCGACACATCGAGCTCGGTAGAGAACAACCGCCTGCGCCAGCATGGTCGCCACGACCGTGAGCAATTCGCGGTCTTCCTCGAGGAGGGACTCGTTGCGGCTGATCCGGTCCGTGCTCAGTGTTCCCAGGACTTCATAGCCGAGCATGATCGGAACACAGATAAAGGCGAGGTTCTCGCGGTCTCCCTCGGTTCGGGCGCCTGTGCGGTTGAGAAATTCGGGCTCATCCGAGATACGGGGGATGATCACGCTCCGACCGGTCTGGGCGACCCGTCCTGTGATGCCGTCGCCGACACGGTATACGCCGCGCCTGCGTTCTTCCTCGGAGAGCCCCCAGCTGTTCTCGATAAACATCGCGCCGGTCGCTTGATCGACGATGGTAAGGACGACGCGCTTGGTCTCGGGGAGGTTTTCGACGATGAGACGAACGGCGACGGCCATTACCTCGTGAATGTCTCCGCCGTGCGCGATTACCTTCCCCAGCTCGTAGAACAGGGGGAGAACGCAGCAACAGGCTTCAGGATCGTTGTTCTTGACCATCATCCCGAAAACTCCCTCTTCAGAATCGCCGAGAATTCGGTCCAGGGATCGCTCGGGGCGCCCTCGGCCCATGCCTTCTGTACAAGTGTGCGAAGACGTTCGAGCTCCTGACTTCGCAGTTCAAAACCGAGGGAACGGGCGCAGTGCCTGAGTGCGGCCCTACCCGAGTGGGCGCCTGGAATGAGGGCGTGGCGCCTCCCGAGCGGCTCAGGACGGATGAACACGTAGGTGTCGGGTGACTTCAAAAGTCCGTCGACGTGAATGCCCGACTCATGTGTAAAGACTCCCGCGCCGATGACAGGTCTATCCACGGGGATCGGTCTGCCGGACAGCGTCGACACAAGCTCGGCGAGGGGGACGAGTCGTTCCATACGGATCCCGAGATCATCGCCGAATATGAGTGCGGATGCGCAGGTGACTTGCTCAAGACTCGCGTTGCCCGCCCGTTCTCCGAGACCGCCGACCGTGACACTGACCATCGCGCCGGCCGAGAGGGCCGCGAGCGCGTTTGCCGTCGCCAGTCCGAGATCGTTATGGGCGTGATACTCAAGTGATACCGGAAAGCGGGAGGCGAGGAGGCTGATCCGATCGCGGACGCCGAAGGGTTCTTCGGTTCCGAGCGTATCAGCGTACCGCAATCTGAACGCACCACCGGCCACCGCCGCGGTGAAAAGCCGGTCGAGAAAGCCGGGATCGGCGCGTGAGGCGTCTTCGGCCCCGACGATGGTCTTAAGGCCGTGTGCGCGGCAGTACTCAAGAACCGCGGCAAGTTCTTCAAGGACGCGGTCCCGGCTCCATCCAAGCTTCGCCCCGAGCATGATATCCGAGGAGGGGACTGCGACATGGACCACCCGCGCTTCCGCCCGTAAGGATGCCTCGATGTCCCGTATGAGGACGCGGTTCCAGGCTATCACGGTCGCCCCGCTCAGTTCCGAACTGAGTCTCCGAAAGTCGTCTTCACAGTCCCCGCCCATCGCGGGAATGCCGCCCTCCAGCTCGCTGATGCCGGCGTCGAATAACGCGCGGGCCAGCTCGAGCCTGCGGGAACGCGGGAAGCACACTCCCGCGGCCTGCTCGCCGTCGCGCAGGGTGAGATCCACGATGCGGGCCGGGTTTCGGCGGTTCATCGCAGTTCGTATTTCGAGGCCGCGCCCGTCTCAAGCGAGTCGAGTACGGCGTCGACGGCCTCTTCGTTCTCGATCCCTCCGAACCATAGGTTGTCCGGATAGACGACGAGAATCGGTCCCCGATCGCAGGCCTTGAGGCAGCCGGTCGCGGTGACGCTGACATCGATCATGCCGCGGTCCGCCAATTCGGTCTCGAGATAAGCGAGCAGGCTGTGCGAGCCTCTCTTCGCGCAGGTCCCCTGCGGCGATCCCGACGCCCGGAAGCTTCCACATACCAGGATGTGTCGTTTCGGTGTAGTCATGTTCCCTCCCTTTCCGGCATGATTGCACGTTCAACCGCAGGCCGCGCCTGAACCGGAGCAGCCCCCTCCGCACGAGACCGGGCGGCGCGCAAGAACCCGCATATCGCGGCCTGCGGCCGCGGCCCTCATGGCTTCGGCAGCCGATCCCTCCACGACGTAGACGGAGATGCCCGCCTTCTCGAGCGCCCGCCGCGGCGGGGCGCCGAGGCCCGCAACAAAGATCGCGTGACAGTCTGATAGTATCCGCGCAACCTCCTCCCAGCGTTCCTCACCACCTCCCGGCGGCGGCAGCTTACGCCTCCCCTGCGCGGCGATTGTTCCATCGCCTGAAATCCTGAATATGAAGAGTCGGTCCGCCTCTCCCAGGTGCTGATTGACGAAGAACCCTTCGCGGCTCGCCACGGCGGCAAGGAGTGAGCTGTTCGCGGCAGGCACTCCGGATGATTCCCCGCAGGGGCGCGTGAAGATTCTCGATACCGCCGATGTACGATCGACGACGATTCCGGCGGGGCTCGAGGGCTCATCCTGCGCCGAGTCTTCTATCGGGATATCCTCTCCCAAAAGTCCCGCGGCGTCCGCCCTGCAGCGTCTGCAATGCGAAAGCTGGGGCAGCCACTCTCCGGCCTCAGCCCGGACCCGTGCGACGCTCGCTGGATCGGGCGTTCCCGCAGTCTCGAACGGCGTCCCTGCGACCGGTATGAGGGGCATGATATTCATGCATTTCGCCCCGAGGACTGCGCATTCACGGGCGATTTTTGCGATCTCCCCTTCGTTGACGCCCGGCACGAATATCGTATTGATTTTTATCTCGAGGCCGCGCCGCGCGGCGAGGTGTATGCCGGCGAGCTGACGTTCCCAGAGCAGGGCGGCTCCGATTTCACCTGTTCTGGCCCTTCCTCCAATCCTGATCCATGAATAAATTTTCGCACCGACGAAAGAATCGATCGCATTCACCGTGACCGAAACGTGCGAGATTCCGAGCCGCTCGATGTCATCGATCAGATCGACGAGACCGAGCCCGTTGGTCGCGAGGCAGAGGATCAGATCGGGGTGGTGCTCTTTGACGAGGCGGAATGTAGCCAGGCTTTCGAGCGGATTCGCCAAGGGATCGCCCGGTCCTGCAATGCCGACGACCCTGAGATTCGGCAGTCTCGCCCTGAGACGGTCGACACGGGCGAGGGCCGCCTCGGGCGTGAGGAGGTCGGCGGCGACGCCCGGCCTTGTTTCGTTCGCGCAGTCGAAGGAGCGGTCACAAAACCGACACTGGACATTGCAGCGCGGCGCCACCGGAAGATGGACGCGGGAGGATGTCGCCGAATGCGAGAAACTGTAACAAGGATGCGCGGGCATCAGGCTAGAAATAGGTATATCCGACATCGCTCTCCTCCTGCCTCTTTTCTATCAGCGCGTTGACGATCCGATCGAAAAGTTCCTGCGAGCCTCGGTAACCGAGGCTCGCGATCCGCTGGCCGCCGAAACGGTCGTGGATCGGAAAGCCGATACGGACCAGGGGGACGCCGAGACGCTTCGCGATCGCGTATCCCTTCGAACTGCCTATGAGTATGTCCACGGGCCGTCCAGCGGCAGCCTCGGACTCGGCCGCGGCCTCGATCTCGGCGAAGCCGCGCCATTCATCCTCAGCCTGGACGACCCGCATGCCGACTTCGGCGCAGAAAGCGGCGAGGGCGCTGCGCAGATCGATGTCGCCGTAGATAAGGGCCTTTGCGCCGAAGACGACTTTGTGTGCATCGACGTATGAGTCCACAAGTCGTCCGCGTTCGGCGCGGAGATCGTACGGCGCCTCCGCCCCCGAGATGCGGCTTAAGACATCAAGGAAGCGGTCGGTGGCCTCGACACCGATGGGCAGGGGCAGGGCGATCCTTTCGACGCCGAAAGAATCGGCGAGATAGGCCGCGCCGGAGTATGCATCGGCGACCGGGGCGCCAAGTTCTATCGCATAACGCGCCTTCGACAGGCCGCGGAGCAGATCGACCGGCGTGCCCCCATCGGGAAGCAGGCGGTCCTCGACGACCCAGGGGCCGCCGTCCAGGGTCTCTGAGTAGTCTGAAACAAGCACGGCTTCGAGGCCGAAGGCCGCGGATATCCGCTTGATCTCGCGCAGATCGGCCGGCGAGAGCATCGCCGGGAAGACGGCCGCCGTGCCGGCGGGGCGGTCTTCCCCGCTCGACCGCGGCGGCACCGGGCAGGCCGCTTCGACAATCGCGCGCGTCGCGGCGCGAAATCCATCCCTTTGATCGCCCCGGTAGCTCGGGGTGGAGGCGGCGGCCAGGAGAATCCTTCCAGGAGCGGCGAGGTCATCGAGGGATCTCAAGACGGGCGCCGCGTCCTCGCCGATCGTTTCGGCGAGACAGGTGGTCGCGACGCCGACGAATTCGGGATGATACTGGCGGACAAGATTCCCGAAGGCCGAGCGGAGTTCGTCCCGGCCGCCGAAGACCGCAGCCTCCTCACCGAAGCCGGAGCTCGCGGCGTCAAGAGGCTCGCGGAAATGCGAGATCGCATAACGCCGGATATAGGTCGCACAGCCTTGCGATCCGTGGAACAAGGTCATCCCGCCTCGTATGCCTGCATAGGCGATCGCCGCGCCGAGGGGGGCGCAGAGCGAGCATGCGTCGCGCGTTACGGCGGAGAAGGTGCGGCGGCTATGCACGGACGAACCTCCATACCGGGCTCAGGGCCGAGGCGTGTATTTCCCGCGCGAAGTTGACCATGCCCTCGAAACCCGCGAGCGGCGTTTTCCGCTCGTGATTGTGGTCGCAGAAACCCAGTCCGAGTTTGTACGCGATCGGCCGCTCCTTGACGCCGCCGATGAAAATCTCCGCGCCGGTCTCGCGCACGATCCTGGACAACTCGGCCGGGTTGGAGTCGTCGACGATGTAGGTTCCTCTGTCGCAGATCGACGCGAGTTCTTCGTAATCGTCCTTATTGCCTGTTTGAGAACCGACGAGAACCGTACGCACGCCGATGAGCCTCAGGGCCTTGACGAGCGAATGAGCCTTGAAGGCGCCCCCGACGTAGATCGCGGCCTTTTTCCCTTCGAGCTCCGCGCGGATCGACGCGAGTTTTTTCTCCGCGGCGGCCGCTTCGCGCGCGACCAGCGCCGATGCGCGGCGGCCGATCTCGGGCTCATCAGAAAAGAAATCCGCAGCCGCGTAGAGCGCGTCCGCTGTATCGTCCAGACCGAAGTACGAAACGCGGCGATACGGTGTTCCATAGCGCGCTTCCATCGCCTTCGCCAGATAGATCATCGACCCCGAACACTGCACAAGGTTGAGCCGCGCCTTCGCCGACGCGCGGATTTCGCCGACACGGCCGTCGCCTGTCATAATCGAGGCGACCTTGACCCCCATCTGTTCGTAATATCTGCGTATGATCCAGGCTTCGCCCGCGAGGTTGAACTCTCCGAGGATATTGATGGTATAGGGACTGTCGGCGAGAGCCGGGTCGCCGCGGTAGGGCGGATTCTCCGCTCCGGTGTCGATGAGCGAAAGCAGGGCATCGCATGCGGCGCGGTAGCCTTCCTTTTTTGTGCCCATGAACCCCTCGGCATGAACGGCCAGGACAGGGATCCCGCGCTCGGCCGACACACGGCGGCAGACAGCGTCTGTGTCGTCGCCGATGAGCCCCGCGACGCAGGTCGAGTAAACAAAGGCCGCCGCAGGACGGTATACGCTGATCAACGTCGAGAGCGCGGCATAAAGTTTTTTTCCCCCTCCGAATACAACGTCTTCTTCGCGCAGGTCGGTCGAAAACGACATCCTGTGAAGCTTCGGTCCCGAGGACAGGGCGCCGCGGATATCCCAGGTATAGGCCGCGCAGCCGATCGGACCGTGCACGAGGTGCACGGCGTCGGCGATTGGGTAGAGCACGACGCGCGATCCGCAGAAGGCGCAGGCGCGTTGGCTGACACTGCCCGCGAGGGAGCTCTTGGCGCAGTCAAGGCCGATCGGACCCGGGCCTGCGGCCTTTACCTGCGACCGCCTTCCCTCGAGCACCGCGAAGGGTAGATCCATGACGACTCTCCCGCCTACATGACGAGCTCGAAACTCTCGGGCGGCGCATCACGATCGATCCTGTCCATAAGCGCGGACAGCACCTTCTCGAGGATCCGCATCGCGCCGCGATAGCCGATGCAGGAAAAATCCGCGTGACCGATCCGGTCGAGGATGGGGAAGCCGAAGCGCACGAAGGGTATGTCCTCGTCCCGGGCGATGTACTTGCCGTAACTGTTCGCGATCAAAAGATCGACTTTCGAAGCCTTGAGATGCTGGTGAAGAGCGAAGAGGTCGCCGGGGACGCTGCGGTAGTCGCCATCCTCGGCTCCGCCTATGACTTCCGCCAGGCGCGATTCGAAAAGTCTGCCCGTCGTTCCGGTGACGACGTGTTTCACCCTCATGTCCAGGTCCTTGAAGAACTCGGCGAGGGGGACGAGCTGATCGGGATCGCCTGCGAGCGCGACGGTCTTCCCGTGGGTATACTGGTGCATGTCGGCCATCATATCGACGAGGCGTCCGCGGTCTCTGGCGATCGAATCGGGGACAGGAACCTTGGCGGTCGTGCGCAGCGCATCGATGAATCGATCGGTCGCAGACAGCCCGATCGGGAGGTCGAGGAGCCGCATGGGGACCTTGCACTTCGTGTCGAGGAGTTTCGCCGCGGGTCCCGCGCCGAAGAAGCCGAGTCCGAGCACCGCATAGGAGTCACCCATCGCGCGGATCTCGTCGACTTTCGTGCCGCCGTCGGGATACATCTCGAATCTGCCGGTCAGCGGCGTATCGAGCACCCCGCTCGTGTCCGGCAGGAGGATGCAGTCGATGCCCATGGTCTCGACGAGACGCCTAAGCTCGGCCATGTCGGCGGGTTCCACCCATCCCGAGATCAGGGAAAGACGGCCGTTTCGGCGGCCGCTGCGCTCGGCGAAGTAATCGACGAAGGCACGGGTCATATTCGCATAACCCGTGACATGGCTGCCGATATAACTCGGCGTATTCGCGTGGATAACGTATCTGCCCGGCGGTATCCTGCCCTCGGCCTGGGCCTTGCCGATGATCTGTGGAATGTCGTCTCCGATTGTTTCGGACAGACAGGTCGTGTGGACGGCGATGATTTCGGGGTCGTAAAGCGCGAACTCGGTCGTTATCGCCTGCAGAAGATTGCTCTGACCGCCGAACACCGAAGCGCCCTCGGTGAAGGACGATGTCGCGGCCATGATCGGATCCTTGTAGTGGCGAGTGAGCGTACTTCGATGATAGGCGCAGCATCCCTGCGAACCGTGGCTGTGCGGCAGACAGCGGTGGACACCGAGCGCGGCGTACATCGCCCCGATCGGCTGACAGGTTTTCGCCGGATTGACAGTCAACGCCTCCCGCGGAAGGATCGCTTCTGTAGTGTGTTTCAATATCGTCGCGACGGCCATTGTGGTCTCCTTGCGTCAGTCGGACCCGTACGATCCGATAAGTTCCGGACTCGATTCCCAGGGCGCATGTATTTTCTTCCAGAGGGAGCCGTTCACGAGCCGGTCGATCTCGCGGTAAAAATTGACTGCGCCCTTGAAACCCGCGTACGGACCGCCGTAATCGTAGTTATGAAGTTGTTTCATGGGGATGCCGCGCTTCTGTACGACGTATTTCTCCTTTATGCCCGCGCATACGAGGTCCGGCCTGAGAATATCGATGAGTTTCTCGGTTTCGTAGTGATTGATATCGTCGATGACGAGCGAGCCTATATCCATCTCGGTCATCATCCCCGCATAGTCGTCCAGGGGGACTCCGGCGGATTTCAGGGCCTGGATCTTCGCGGCGTCCATTCTTGGAAGGTAACGCCCGGGATCGGGTGACACTTCGAGTTGTTCTATGTTCCTGCTGTCGGCGTCTACCTTGATGTCGGGGATCACCCGGCGGCCCTCGTAGTCGTCGCGATGCGCGAATTCATAGCCGGCAGACAGCACCTTCATCCCAAGCTCCTTGAACAGCTCCTGGTAATGGTGGGCTCGGCTTCCGCCGACGAACATGACGACGGTCTTCCCCTCGAGCCGCGGCCGCAGCAAAGCGAGTTCTGCTTCGACCGCCGCTGTCCCGCATTCGATCATCTCTTCGATTCTTTTTTTCAAGCCGCCGTCCCCGAAGTACTCCGCCAGATGCCGCAGGGACCTGGCTGTGGCAGCGGCCCCTATGAAGTTGACCTTGAACCAGGGGATGCCGTATTTCGTCTCCATCATCTCGGCCATGTAGTTGATCGAACGATGGCACATGACCATGTTGACATCGGCGAACGGCGCCCGGCCCATCGATACGAAGGTCGAATTGCCCGAGAATGTCGTCACCAGAGTGACGCCTATCTCCTTGAGCATTTCTTCGATGAGAAAAGCATCGCCTCCGATGTTGTATTCGCCGAGCAGATTGACCTTGAACTCCCCGGCCGGCGGATCGTCATTCCTTCCCACCACATGGGTGAAGACCGCATTGTTGGCGATGTGATGGCCGGCAGACTGTGATACACCCTTGTAGCCCTCACAGCTCATGGCGAAGACTGTTATGCCGAGCTCGGCCGACAGATCGCGGGCCGCGGCGTGGATGTCGTCGCCGATGAGTCCGACGGGGCATGTCGCGAAGATCGCGATCGCTTTTGGTTTGAAGATATCGAAGGCCTCCCGAACCGCCTTGCGCAGCTTTTTCTCGCCTCCGAAGACGATGTCATTGTCCTGCAGATCGGTCGAAAGGGAGTAGGGCATGAAATTGTCTTCGCCCTCTTCGGCCCTGCTTTGATTCCGGCGCGTGAGCCAGCTGTAAAAACCGCAGCCGATCGGCCCGTGAGTTATCTGCAATATGTCCCTGGTCGGACCGACGACGACGCCTTTGCACCCTGCGTAGGTGCAGCCGCGCTGCGTGATGACACCCGGAAGAGTCCTGGTATTGGCCAGTATCTCGGGAGGAGAGCCGTTTTCGTTCTTTGCATTGACGACGATCTGTTTCTCGCGCCTCCGTGCAAGTTTGGTCGGGTAGTCTGACAGTATCTCGCGTTTGACCTCTTCCATTGTTTCGTTCATCGTCTGTACCCCTATGCATCGTCCAGGGCGCGGTCGCCCGATTCGCCCGTCCTCACGCGGTAGACCTCGCTGATCGGAAGCACGAAGATCTTCCCGTCGCCCGGCTTTCCTGTCCTGTTGACCTCGATAATCGTATCGACGATCTTCTTGATCAGTCGGTCCGGTGCAACAATCGTCAGCCAACGTTTCGGAATAAGGCGCTGAGACTGGCCCAACTGAGCGATCGCCTCTTCGTAGCCTTTTTCGGCCCCTTTCAGAACCGAAAAATCGATCATGCCCCTGCCCCTGCCGAGGCATTCACGAGCCATAAAGCTTGATATGCCGGCCTCCGCCAAAGCCTTTTTTGTCTTGTTGATCATATTGATGCGGATGACCGCCATGACTTCCTTCATGATGAGCCCCCGGGATTCTCCGCTGGCGCCGCTTCAGCCTCTCGGGGCTCATCGTCCTCCTCCTTGACACCGCTCGAGACTGTGTAGACCTCATCGACCGGACAGATGAAAATCTTTCCGTCGCCGAAGCTGCCGCTGGTCCCCGTCCGCGCGGCCTGCATAATAGTTTTCACGACATAGTCCTTGTCCTTGTTTTTCACCACGGTGATGAGAAGCTCTTTGGGGAGCTCATCGTACGTGATCTCGCCGATCTTTATGCCGCGCTGTTTGCCGCGCCCCACGACCGAGACCTTGGTCACGGCGGGGAAACCCGCCTCCATAAGCGCCTCGAGGACCGCGTCGGTTTTCTCAGGACGTACTATCGCTCGAACCATCACCATCATGGGCCCCCTTTAATTGGCTATTCCGTGTTCCATGAGGAGTCCTTCCAACTCCTCCGTCGACAGCGGTTTGGGAATCACAAACATGTCGTTCCCGTCGATTTTCCTCGCCAAGGTCCGATATTCTTCGGCCTGCCGGTGCGTCGGATCGAATTCGATGACGGTCTTGCGGTTGATCTCGGCTTTTTGGACCATGTTGTCGCGCGGTATGAAATGAATCATCTGGGTGCCGAGTTTGGACGCGAGGGCCTCGATCATCTCACGCTCGTTGTCGACTTTGCGGCTGTTGCAGATGAGTCCCCCCAGGCGGACGGCCCCGGCCTCGGCGAATTTCACGATCCCTTTGCAGATATTGTTCGCCGCATACATAGCCATCATCTCGCCCGAGACGACGATGTAAATCTCTTCGGCCTTGCCCTCGCGGATGGGCATCGCAAATCCGCCGCAGACGACGTCTCCGAGTACATCGTAAAAGACGTAGTCGAGCGCTTTCGAATCAGCGTAGGCGCCCAGCTGTTCGAGCATGTTGATCGAGGTGATGATTCCCCGTCCCGCGCAGCCGACGCCCGGCTCCGGTCCGCCCGATTCGACGCAGGTCGTGTTTTTGAAGCCGATTTTCACGATATCCTCGAGCTCGAGATCCTCGCCCTCGGTGCGCAGGGTGTCGAGCACCGTGCTCTGCGACAGCCCGCCCAGCAAAAGCCGCGTCGAATCGGCCTTGGGATCACAGCCTACGACCATGATCTTCTTCCCCGCCTCGGCCAGTCCGGCGACGGTGTTCTGAGTCGTCGTGGACTTGCCGATGCCGCCTTTTCCGTAAATAGCAACCTTACGCATCATCTCTCTCCTGCGAGTGCGGATGCGGATACTGAAGCAAGCAACGTGCCAAGGTGGATGGTCGCTGGCGTCGACGGCCGTTTATTAAGAAGCGGTATGTAAGGAGACCTTGTCTACATAAGGAAATCGCCGGTTTAGGAAATCTTATGGGGTATGCAGTCAGTCGACCGGCGCCGGTCCTATGATGCGGGGCGAAGCGACCCATGCGTGGTTTTCAGGCGATTCCTACCGATCGGTTGCATTTTTCGGCGGCATGATACGGCCCGGGCCGGGTCCCGCCGTGTCCCCCCGATGTCCGCCGCCTTGACCTCCTTGAAAACGGAGTTATACTTACATTGCTAAAAAAGGAGGTCCCGATGAGCCGGATACTCAATGCTGATCCAATCGGAAAGTATGCGATCCAAGGGTACGATCCCGTCGCCTTTCACACGGTCAAAAAGCCGGTGAAAGGCGATCCCTACATCTCGGCCGAGGCGATAGGCTACAAATTTCTTTTCGCGAACGAAGAGAATAAAAAGCTCTTCGAGAAGGATCCCGAAAAGTACATCCCGGCCTTCGGAGGGTATTGCGCCTTCGGCGTGGCGCTCGGGGTCTTCTTCCCTGTCGAGATCGACACCTGGGACATGGCCGAGGGGCGTGTCTTCTTCCAGTTCAGCCAGGCCATAAAAGACAAGTTCAACGAAAACCGCTTGGCCAATCTCGCGAAGGCGAAGGAGAACTGGGCCAAGGTCGAGGCGCAGTAGATCGCAGATCTTTTTCGGACAAAGCTGCAGCGACTTTTGTCCGCGCCCGCTTGCTTTTCGTTATTGTCTCGGGCAACTATTGCGGAATGAGAATTCCGCGTCCGCTTGCACTGTCGATGTATCCGCTCTGCTCCGCCGCCGTCGCAGCGCTTTCTCTCATCCCCAACCCGCCCGAGGTCAGACTTCGCATCGCGCTTCTCGATAAAATCGAGCACGCTCTTGCCTATATGGCGCTGGGTTTTCTCGGGACGCTGTTCTTCGAGCGGCTCGGAGCCTCGATCCGAAGAGCAGCCCTCATCGCGCTCGCCGCCGGACTCGTTTTCGGTGTCGCGATCGAGTTCATTCAGCCCTTTGTGGGACGCTCCTGTGAGCTTGCCGACGGGATCGTCGATCTCGCGGGACTTCTTGTCGGGTGCGCTGTTTTCGCAGCCGCCTCCAAAAAAGTCACGTGGCTCGCGGGAACCCCTCGGGCTTCCCTGGGCCGATAGAATCTCAGCCTGAGCGCGTTCGCAAGCACCGAAACCGAGCTCAGTGACATCGCGGCCGCGGCGATGATCGGACTCAAAAGCGGCCCGCCGAAGGCGTGCAGAACTCCCGCGGCGATCGGAATCCCGAGGACGTTATAACCGAAGGCCCAGAAGAGGTTCTGCTTTATAGTTCGCATAACGCGGGCCGAGAGATCGAGGGCCCTGGAAAGGTCCATGAGGTCGGAACCGGCGAGCACGAGATCGGCGCTTTCGAGCGCGACATCCGTGCCTGCGCCCACCGCGACGCCGAGATCGGCCCGCGCGAGTGCAGGCGCGTCGTTGATGCCGTCGCCGACCATGGCGACGCGCCTGCCGCCGGCTTTCAGCTCGTCGATTATGGCGGCCTTCCCCTCCGGTGGAATCTCCGCATAGACCCGATCGAGGCCGACTTCGCGTGCGATCGATTCTGTCGTTTGTCGAGAATCGCCGCTGACCATGGCAACCTGAAGTCCACGCCTGCGGAGTTCAGCGACTGCCGCGGCGCTTGTCGCTTTGGCCGCGTCGGCTATCGCGATGACACCGATCGCCTTGGAATCTCTGGCGACGAATACGGTCGTCTTCCCCTGCGAGGCGAAGAAGTCCGCATCCGCTTCCAAAGCGCTGGTATCGATACCCGCAGCAGCCAAAAAACTTTTCTTCCCGACTGTGATGCGCCCGGCCTTGGACTGCACGCTTATCCCAAGACCGGGGAAAGCTTCAAGCTCGCCTGCGGTGTCGATTGCGTATCCCCGGCCGCGGGCGGCTTGGACAATGGCCTTGCCGAGGGGGTGTTCCGAGCTGCGTTCGGCGGAGGCGGCGCAGGTAAGCAGCTCAGTGTCCGATACGCCCTCGGCGGGGGCGATATCCCTAAGCTCCGCCTTTCCCGTGGTGACGGTTCCGGTCTTGTCCAGGACGACGATATCAACAGCTGCCGCGGTTTCTAAAGCCGCCCCCGACTTGTACAGAATGCCGAATTCAGCGCCGCGTCCCGTTCCCACCATGATCGCGGTCGGCGTCGCAAGGCCGAGGGCGCAGGGACAGGCGATGGTCAGAACGGCCACGAAGACAGTAAGCGCGAAGCCGAGTCCCTCTCCGGCGGCGAGCCAGGCGGCCGCAGCGGCGACTGCGAGCGCCAGCACGACGGGCACAAATACTCCCGCGACCGAGTCGGCGACCCGCGCGATCGGCGCCTTCGAACCCTGTGCCTCCTCGACGACTCTGACAATGCCCGCGAGCACCGTGTCGGAGCCGACGCGCGTCGCGCGGAAACTGATCGATCCCGAGCCGTTGACGCTCCCGCCCGTGACGGCATCACCCGGTTTTTTGTCGACCGGCATGCTTTCGCCCGTAAGCATGGATTCGTCGATGCTTGAATTCCCCGAGACGACGACGCCGTCGGCGGCGATGCGTTCGCCTGGGCGCACGAGGATGAGATCGCCGATTTCCAGGTCCTCGACCGGAAGCACCAGTTCTGTACCATCTTTGACGACGGTGGCGGATTTGGGGTTCAGTTCGAGAAGCTTCTTGATCGAATCCGAAGTGCGGCCCTTCGCGATCGATTCGAGGAGCCTGCCGAGAAGAATAAGCGTGATGATCGCGCCCGCGGTCTCGAAGTACAGATGATGTACAGCTGAAGCGTCTCCCAATGCAAGACGAACAACCGACCATAGACTGTAACCGAGTGCCGCGGAGGTGCCGAGGGCGATCAGACTGTCCATGGTCGGCGCTCGTTTTACGAGCGAGCGGAACCCCGAGATATAGAACATGCGGCCTGATCCGATAATCGGGAGTATCAGAATGAGCTGAAGAAGAGCGTAGGAGAGGGGATGGAGTTCGGGATCAAGAGCGGTTGGCAAGGGGAGCCCGAGCATGCCTCCCATCGAGAGGTATAACAGAACCACAGCGAAGCCGGCGGCCGTAATCAACTTTCTTTTGAGTTTTCCGAGCTCGCGCTCCTTTGCGGCTCTGAGTTGGACCGCCGCTTTGCCTTCATCAGAGGCGAGGGGCTGATAACCGACATCGATGATCGCCTGCTTTATTTCGGAAATTCTGACCAGGGAGGGATCGTAGGATATCGACGCCGTCTCCGAGGCGAAATTGACCGAAGCGGAATCGACGCCGGGAAGAGCGGCGACGGTTTTTTCGATTTTACGTGCGCAGGATGCGCAGCCCATGCCGCCGATCGGAATTCTCACTGAACGTGTCATGACCGTAAAATACTACTTTACAGTCCTATTCGGCGATACAGCCGGCCGATTGCATTCCGCCGCTGGGGTGTCGATGGAGGGCCTCAGTGAAGCCATTCAGGGGGTCTTCCGCCGGGACTGCTCCGTATCGACCGCGCGGCGGATGGCGGCTATGTGTTCGGGCGTCGTGCCGCAGCATCCGCCGATGACATTCGCGCCGGCTTCGATCAGCGCGGGGACGAGCGCAGCCATGGTTTCGGGGCTTTCCGGGAAAACGTCTCTGCCGTCCACGGTGACGGGCAGCCCCGCGTTCGCCTGAACGAGGATCGGCGTTTTTGGATCAGCCCGACGCATGATGCGGACGATGTCCACCATTCGCTCCGTTCCGTTGCCGCAGTTGGTCCCAATGATCTGGGCCCCCGCTTCGACCGCCGCGAGAGCCGCGTCCTCGGGCGAAAGCCCCATCATGGTCCGGTACCATCCCTGCTGAGTCTTGTCGAAGGTGAAGGTCGCCATGATCTCGAGGCTCGTGTTTTCTTTGACGGCTTTTATCGCGAGACAGGCCTCGGTCGCATCGCTCATCGTCTCGATGCAGGCCGCGTCGGCGCCGCCGCGCTCGAGGGCCGCGGCCTGTTCGCGGAAGGCTTCATACATTTCGTCTTCGGTCACGTCGCCCATGGCGAGCATCTTTCCGGTGGGCCCGATCGAGGCGATGACCCAGGCTGCGTCGCCCGCGGCTTTCCGTGAAATCGCGGCCGCCGCCTCGTTCAACTCGGCCGCTTTATGGTCGAGGCCGTAATGCCTGAGCTTGATGCGCGTGGCGCCGAAACTGTTGGTCTCGATCATGTCCGCGCCGGCGGCGACATAGCGTTTCGCGATATCGAGCACGTCCTCCGGCCGCTCGAGGCACCAGATCTCGGGGCACTCGCCGAGTTTCAGCCCTTTTTTATGGAGGAATGTTCCCCATGCCCCGTCCGATACGAGGATACGGCCCCGTTTGATTTCATCGACTATGCGCGGGCGTGCCATAGTTTCCTCCTCTCGATTGATATGTGAGTATGACTTTTTTCGCGGCGAAGCGCTAGACTCGGTCTTTGCTCATAGGGTACAAAACGAGGAGTGAATACGAAACCGATTTCCAATCAGCCTTGTTTCACTACCAGGTTGGTGTATGAAGACTGTGGGGGAGGAGCCGAAATGGTCCGCAAGCTTTCATTCATTTTGTTCTTTTTCTTAGTTTCGCTGTCGCTCGTCGCGCTTCCCTTCGACAACCGGATTACGCTTCCGGACGGCCGAAGGGTCTTTGTCACGGGTTTCAACCTCGCCTGGATAAATTACGCAAACGATGTGGGCGACATGCCCTTGGACGAGCGCCGTTTCCGGAAAGCCGCCCAGGATATAGCCTCGGCCGGAGGCAACACGATCCGCGTGTGGCTGTCCACCAACGGCTCGCGGGATCCGAAGTTCGGCGCCGATGGATGGGTCTCCGGCCTCGGCTCGAAGACGATCGCCAATGTCAAGCGCATGCTCGAGATCGCCCGTGAAAACGACCTGTTTCTGATGCCGGTTCTTCTCACGCACAATTTCTTGCAGGCCTCTCAGGGAGCGAACCTCGCTTTCAATCGGAAGATGCTCACGACCGATCAGGGCCTCGCTCTCTATATCGACAGAGCATTGATCCCGCTCGTGAAGGCGGTAGGCGATAACCCCAATCTCCTGTGCTGGGAAATCGCGAACGAGGCTGAGGGCATGGTCGAGTTCGTGGGCTGGACCGCCGAGCGGATCACGAAATACGATGTTCAGCGCTTTACAAACCGTATGGCCGGGGCGATCAAACGGACCGTGCCGGGCGTTCTGGTTTCGACCGGCACGGTCAGCGCCGACAAGCTCGACTGGTATTCCGACGCGGCCCTCGTCAAGGCGGGCGGCGACGACGATGGAACGCTCGATTTCTATATGATCCATTACTACGGATGGAACGGCCCCTCGGTCTCGCCCTTCGCGAACGACGCGGAAAGCTGGAGCGTTGACAAGCCGATTGTCGTCGGTGAAATGCCCTCGTCGAGCTGGAGTCCCGAGACCCGCGCCTCGAACCGCCTGCGTGATTCCGGTGACGTGAACGAGCTTCTTCGTATCCTCTATGATTCCGGTTACGCAGGGGGCCTGTACTGGCAGTACCAGCGCGACGGCGGCGATCCCTGGCTCAGGGGTTTCGCCTCAGCCGGTCCCGCTCTGCGCGCCTTTGTCGAGGCACATTCGGAGGACCCGACACTCGCCGTTTCTATTAAGTAAGCTGTATATTTATGAAGTGCGCTACATCCTCATCGCAAATCCGGTTTCAGGCGGCGGCGCGGCGAGGCGCGAGGTCGATTCCGTGCTCCGCTTTTTCCGCAAGCGGGGCCACGAAATTGAGGTCCGCTACACCGAGCGCGTCGGCCACGCCGAATCTCTCGCACGCGAGGCGGCCCTGAGCGACGCCGACGCGATCATCGCCGGCGGCGGCGACGGCACCATCAACGAGGTCATCAACGGCATCGCGGGGAGTTCGAAAAAGCTCGCCATTATGCCCTGGGGCACGGGCAATGTCTTCGCGACCGAGATGCGCTTTCCAAAGAGCATTCCTGCCCTGTGCCGTCTCGTGCTCAACGGCGATTCGGAGGCCCTCGACCTGGGAATCTGCAACGGCCGGCGCTTTTTGCTCATGATCGGTGTCGGCGTCGACGCCTACTCCCTCAAGCAGCTCCAAGGCCAGGGCCTAAAGCGACGGCTCGGCGTCATCGCCTACGCCGTGGCCGGTATACGCGCATTCACGCGGTACCATTATCCGACGATAACGGTCGAGCTCCCCGACGGCCGGAGGGATTCGGGCAGTTTCGTTCTCGTGTCCAACACGAGCCTCTACGGAGATTTTTTCTCCTTCACACCGAACGCCTCTCCCCTCGACGGCAAGCTGGATATCTTCGTGTTCCGCGAGACGGGGAGGTGGAACACCCTCATCCTCGCCCTGCGTTACCTTTTCCGCTTCCTCATGAATCCTGATCTTTCCGTCCCTCCGATCGGCCTTCAGCGCATCAAGATCTATCGCAGCGACAGTCTCAGGCTTTCGTCCTCGAAGCACGCCTATTCCCAGATCGACGGCGAGCTTGGCTCGGTTCTGCCCCTTGAGCTTTCGATCGCGCCGAGGGCGGTCCAACTCATCGTTCCCAGGCGGCGGCTGAAGCGGTACCGCCGATCCGAAGGTGTACAACGTATATAAAAAATAACCATCTGGCATTATAGTTTGTACTGCGTATACTTGGTTCCATGGCACAAACCACTCAAACAGCCCGTGAAATTCTGTTTGTCGACGATGAACAGAACATACTCAACGCGTTGAAACGGGAGCTTCACGATTGGGCGAGGGAGAACTCGTACGAGCTTAAAACGGCGATTTCCGCCCGTGAGGCGCTTAAGCACCTCGCTGAAGCGGCCTCAAAGACAGTTCTCGTCGTCTCGGACTTGAAGATGCCCGAGATGCTCGGATCAGATTTCCTTCTTGAAGTAAAGCGGCTCTATCCATCGATCATTACGATACTGCTCACCGGCTATTCCGAGGCGCAGGAGCTTATGAAGGCGGTGCGGGCCGGCATCTTCAGCTATATTCTGAAACCCTGGGATTCTGAGTATCTCCGGATAGAAATAGAAAAAGCCATCGAGGCGAAGAAGTTGCGCGACGAGTCGGAAACACGGGCGCGGATCGTCGATGAAGAGCTCCGTTGGGCCGGGGAGATGCAGAGGGCTCTCCTAAAGCCGCGTCTTCTTTCTTCCGAAGGGGTCGAGTTCAGAACAAGTTATCGACCTGTTACTGGTCTCTATTGCGGCGGCGACTACTACGATGTCGTAGATATGGGACCGGGCCGCTATCTCATACTCCTGGGCGATGTCGCGGGACACGGAATACGAGCTGCTTTCATAACCGGCATCCTCAAGGCCGTCATCTATCCAGAATATCTTCAAGCGGCGAGAGGGAAGGCCTTCTCTCCCGCCGCATTTCTTTCCTGGCTGAACGAGCGAATGAACTTCGAACTCCGCAGAAGTTCGGGCATCATAATAACTTTTTTCGCCGGTTTCCTCGACCTTCAGGGAGGAACGCTTACCTATGCGAACGCGGGCCATACCCATCCATTCATCATCGGAGACCAAAATCTCCGCGAGCTTCCGGCCTCGGGCTCGAGCCTCGGCTTCGCGGCTTCGGTCAGCTACATCGACCGTGTCGAGCACTTGAACCCGGGCGAAGTGCTTGTCGCCTTCACCGACGGACTTGTCGAGATCCGCACGGCGGAGGGAGGATGCGTCGAGCTGAGCGCCAGGGATATCCTCGCCCAGGTGCCCTATGGAGCGGATTTTCACAAGCGGCTTATCGAAAAGGCGCTTGCGGCAGGGAAACGCGCTGATTTCGACGACGATGTTACGATTCTGACCGCGCGCATAACATGACCGAAGTTCCAGCCATCGTCCGAGAAAACATAGCATGCCGAGGCGGAAAAATCGGAGAACTTGAGATAGCCGCCTGTCTTTCACCTTCACCGCCCGGACTCTGCCTCGTCCTTTCGGGAAGTCTGGACAACAATAACAGCCGCGATTTTCGCGAGCTTGCATCCATGGCCCTCGAGGCTGTAGAAGGTGGAGATTCACTAATACTCGATCTGGGGAGGCTGGATTACATTTCGTCCGCCGGAGTCGGTACACTCACGACGCTTCTCGCCGAAGCCCGGCGCCGCGGAACATTCCTCTTCATTAAGAACATGCGCGAGCGCGTCAAGGCCGTCTTCGATGTCCTGGGCTTTTCGGATTTCTTTTCGTTCATCTGACAGGAACTCAGCGTGGAATTACCGGATGATCTGAATGCTGAACTTGAGCGGGCGGTCGCGGCAAGGACATTGGAGCTTGAGATCAGAAACGCTCTGCTCAAGTCGCTCGGCTCGAGCGAGGACGACGATGAAGCATATTCCGCGGTCGTCGAATCGCTCATCGCACTTCCTCTCCTCGGCATCGATTCGATGGCCGTTGTTTTCTACGATGAACTGAATTTGCTGCGTGCGGCTGTACACGACTGCGGAACCACGGTTATAAGAAATATCAGCAGCAGCGAAGAGGATCGTCTCGAGCGGGCGGCGGCAGCTTCGACCGGACTACCCACCGTAACGTCCATGTTGTTCTCGCAGATACGATATCCGATCGTCTTTCGGCTCGTCGCGCGCGAGGAGGGCTGCGGCTTCGTCGTTGTCGGCAGGAACCATACGCCTTTCCCTTCGGATATACACAGTATTCTCGAAAAGGCCTTCGCGTCTTTCTCCGTCCAGGCGCTCATGCGGAAACGACAGTCGCACGAACGGCACGTCCGCCGCGAAGCAGAAAAAGCCCTACGCAAAAGCGAGGAACGCCTGAGGACCTTCTTCGCGGAATCCAGGGACATGATCTACAGCTCGAACGCGGACGATGTGGTGGCCTACATCAACAACGCCGGACTCGCGCTTCTCGGTGTCAGCGATAGGTTCGAGGTGGTCGGAAGGCCCTTCGCCGACCACGTCCTCTCTCCCGGCGATCGAGAGAATTTTCTCAAGCGCATCCGGAGCCGGGGCTACGTTGTCGACTACGAGTGCGTCTTCCGCCGCCGGGACGGATCGACGGTCTTCTGCCTCGAATCTGCGACGGCTGTCAAGGACGCGCTCGGCGATATCATCGAGATTCAGGGCATCGTCAAGGACATATCGGATCGGATCGCGAGCGAACGCGAACTGTGGAAGGCCAACCTCGAATTGGCCGAGGCTAATGAAGCCTTGAAGCGGACCAAGATGCTCGCTGTCCAGCAGGAGAAACTCGCGTCGATCGGACAACTCGCGGCCGGAGTCGCCCACGAAATAAACAATCCACTGGGCTTTTTGAACTCGAACCACAGGACAATGACCTCGTTCCTCAAATCATTGCGGAGCGCCTGCCTTGAAGCGCGTGCTCGATTTGGAAAGGAGATTGACGACATCAGCGAGCGCTACGATCTGGATTTTATTTTCGGGGAAGTGGATTCACTTATTTCCGAATCGGACGAGGGTTTCCGTAGGATCATCGATATCGTGCAGAACCTCAAGAGCTTCGCGCGTATCGATTCGAGCCAGACGATGAGCCCCTACAATGTGAATGAGGGTTTGAAGAGCACCCTGGTGGTGGCGCGCAATGAGATAAAGTACGTCGCCGAGGTCGAACTCGACCTTCACGAACTTCCGACCATTCCCGCCCTGGGCGGCGAGGTGAATCAGGTGTTTCTGAACATTCTCGTCAACGCCGCCCAGGCGATCGAGTCTCAGAAACGAAGGGACAAAGGCAGGATCCGCATTTCGACAGGCCGCGAAGGCGATCGCGTGGTCGTCACCATCGCCGACGACGGCCCGGGCATCCCCGACGATATAAAACTGAAAGTGTTCGATCCGTTTTTTACCACCAAGGAGCCGGGCAAGGGCACAGGTCTCGGCCTCGCTCTTTCCTACGATATTATTGTACGAAAACACGGCGGCTCCTTGTCCGTAGCTGATTCCCCCTCAAAGGGCGCGCAGTTCCGAATTGAGCTGCCGATAAGCGCTGCAGGGGAGCTGAAATAAAGCGAAAAACCGCTATGAGCTTCCTCGAACCTTGTTGCACTCTTTATCAATGACTTCCTGCTCCACCTTTTTAGCTTGTCCGTCGAAGGTCCCGGCTCTCAACAAGGTTCGAGGAACTTCGTGTGAGAAATTTCGCTAAACTCTTTGTTTTTTTCTGACCAATGGTTATTATATTACCAACATTCATTTCGGGAGCTCTACCGATGGGAATCGCCGAACGGAAAAACCGGGAAAAAGAAGAGAGAAAAGCGCTTATTTTACGTATTGCAAAGGAATTGATTCTCGAGCACGGTATCGACGGCCTTAACATGCAGGAGGTCGCCGACCGAGCCGAACTCAGCAAGGCGACGCTCTACCTTTACTTCGAAAACAAAGAGGCCATCCTCAACGAAATTCTCGAGGATGCCGCCTCGACCTTCACCGACTTTGTCCGCGAGCGCCTCAACGAAC
>CAZINN010000033.1:0-31442 GCA_964540615.1 uncultured Treponemataceae bacterium
AGGCTGTTTTTTTGATATCGGGAACGATGACCTTGATCACTTCGCCGGCCCTGCGCACCGTTTCGACAGTGTCTTTTGAAAGATCAGAAATTTCACGCGATGCTGTCTGAGAGCGTTCGGCGAGCTTGCGGACCTCGCTCGCTACGACGGCGAAGCCCTTGCCCGCCTCGCCCGCGCGGGCGGCCTCGATGGCGGCGTTGAGCGCGAGCAGATTCGTCTGGCGCGCGATCTCGTCGATGATGCCGATCTTCTCGGCGATCAACGTGATCGCCTCCACTGACTTCTCGACGGCCTTGCCGCCTTCCTCGGCGTCCGCCGCCGTCTTCAAGGCGATTTGTTCGGTCGCGGCCGCGTTGTCGGTATTCTGCTTGATCGAGGCGGCTGCCTCCTCGACCGAACTCGATATTTCTTCGGTGCTCGCGGCCTGCTCGGTCGCGCCCTGACTCATCTCCTGGGCCGTAGAACTGATTTCAACACTTCCCGAGGAGACCTGCCGCGACGCGGACTGTATTCCGACAACTATCTCCTTCAGGCTCATCTGCATTTCCTTGAACGCCGCGGCGAGTTCGCCCATCTCGTCTCTCCGCCTGAGCATATCGTCGTGGACCACCTTGGTCAGATCGCCCTTCGACATGGCTTTTGTGAAGACGACGATGCGCCCGATGGGCTTCGATATCGAACGCGAAAGCACAATGCCGAGGATTATCGCAAAAACGACTGCAAGAGCCATGACTACGATCATCTGAGTCATGGCTCTTGATCCTGCAACTGCATTCGAGTCCGCGGTTTGCCGCGACAGCTCGATTTTGGTTGTAACAATTCCATCGACGGCGGCCTGCAGCCCTGCGGCGATTTCGGCGCCCTTCCCCTCCATCAGTGCAAGCGCCTCATCTCGACTTCCGTTCTTGACCAGGCGGATAATCTCATTTGAAACGAGCTGATATTCGGAGCGCTCACGCTTGAAATTGTCAAAAAGCTCGCGGCCCTTCTGCGAGACGATCGTCGTCTCGAAGCTCTTCACGGCCGCGTCGATTTCCGCCCTTAATCTGGCGATCTCCCGCTCCGCCGAGGCTGTTCCAGCATCGTCGGACATGGTCGCTATCGTCCTGACCTGTATCCTGACCTTCTGAAAATCCTGGGCTATCGTAATAAGCTCGGAGAGGGGAACGGTCATTTTTTCGAAAAGATATGTATCGTCCTGGACGATCTGCCGTATCTGTACTATTCCGATCGCTCCGACGAAGACACAGAGAGCGACAACGGCGATAAACGATATGATGATTTTCTGGCCGATCTTGATTCTCATGCTCATGGGAGCTCCTATCCGCGCATGTATGCACACATGCACGGTATGGAAGCTTCCACCATGGCCTTCGACCGCACAAATAGCGACTTGGTCTAGTCCGTAGTACTTACGTTCTATAACGTTAGGCGATCCAGATACGATCCTCGATGAGCTTGTGAAGAAAATCGATCCGCGATGTGGCTCCGATTTTTTTGTACATGACCGCGAGATGGTTCTTCACCGTCGACTCGGAAATGCCGAGCGCACGCCCGATTTCCTTGGAAGGGCGACCCTCGAAAACAAGCCTGGCTATCTCGATCTGCCGGGGCGTGAAACCCTGCGTGGACAATCGTTTCCCTCCGGTCAAGCCTCCCTCCTCGGCCGCGAAGCCCGCAAGATCCTCGGCGAAGGACCGCGCTCTCGCGGCGAATTCCGACAGCAGCATCTTCCGCCCTTCTTCGACAGAACGGTCTATGAGAGCGAGAATCGTATAATCGGCGCGGCCTGAGTCTCTGAAAAAAGGGATGCTGAAACAATCGCAGGGGATAGGCGTCCCCTTTTTCCTGGCAAGAAACACCCTGCTCTGAAAAAAACCCATTTCAGCGTACGATTCGTTCACGCGGGCGATCATCGAGTCGACACTGTGATTTTCTCCTCCGAAATTCATGAACTCGAACATGCTCCGGCCGATGAGTTCTGAGCTTTTAAAGCCCGTAAGGTTGACAGCGCACTGATTGCATTCGCATATTATGCGCGCCGGAAAATCGATGACAAAGAGAGGCTCGCCGATGCTGTCCAGGATTCTTCTGCGTAGTTTATATGTACCGGACCTGTCCTCGCCAAGATCGACTATTTCCGCCGGTCTGCATACAAAGAGGTATTTTTTGTTTTTTCCGTCTCGACTGGAAAGATAGCTGATACTATAGCCGACACGCAGAGCCGCGCGCGATTTTGTCATCAGAATCGTCTCACCGCCGTATCGTCCTCTCATCGGCCTTATACGCCTGAGCATTTTTCTTCGTTCCTGCGGTGCGATGATTTCTTTAAGATGTTTAGTATTGAACTCGAGGTCGGAAAAACCGAGCTGCAGACTCGCCGTACGATTCGCCTTGATGATGCACAGCCTCTCGTCCGTCAGGAACACGAAATCATCTATGCTGTCCATCAGTTCAAGAAAAAAATCGAACGGGAGTGTCCGGCCGGCGACCTCGGAGGTCAAGGCATCGACACTCCCGTATCGTGCGGGATCGTTCTTCATGTCGTCGTACTTGTTCCCTTCAACTTAACAGGCTGCTGACAAAGGCGAAAGCGCCTTTGGCGGCAGCTTCCTTAATGCTGCAATTGCGTAGAAAACCGAAGGGTTTTCGAGCAAGTGTGCAGCAGGTTGATGACAAGCATCGAGTTTGTCATCAACCTGCTGAAGATTGTAGCACACAAGGCAGTCGACGCAGAAAAATCGTGTCGAGACCTGGGATTCAACGGGAAAGTGAGATCGTCAGGATGGCAAAAAAACTCGATGCGCATCCGCCCCGGAAGCGCGCAAGATCATTGTCGAACTTGCTTCGAAACTGCGTATTGCTGATATCGTGGATGACGCGCGTGACCCTGTCGCCGTTCATGACGGCGAGACCGCCGCGGCCTCGTGCCCAGATGGCTGTGATAATAGGTCCCGAAAACAAGTCTTGAACGCATTCGTCCTTCGATACGCCGCCGACGGCGCTGCGAATCAACGCTCCAAAATAATCCTGAGCATCCTGCGCAAAGGCTCGGCAGCGCCCCACAAGAGCTGGTCGCCGCAGGTGAAGGCCGCCAGGTACTCGGGCCCCATGCGCATCTTGTGCAGCCGACCGACGGGTACGGTAAGCCTTCCCGATACGGCCGCCGGAGTGAGGCGCGCAAGGGACTCGGCCTTGGTGTTCGGCACGACCTCGACCCAATCGTTGTGCGAGGCAAGTATAGCCTCGATCTCGTCGACAGGGACGTTCTTCTTCAGTTTCACCGTGATGCCCTGACTGTGACAGCGCATGGCGCCGACGCGCACGCAGATGCCGTCCACCGGAATGGGCGTCTGAGTCCCCAGTATCTTGTTCGTCTCGGCGAAGCCCTTCCATTCCTCGCGGCTCTGCCCGTCCTCGACCTCCTTGTCGATCCAGGGGAGGACCGAGCCTGCCAGGGGGAAGCCGAAGGCCGCGGTCGGCAATGACGACGAGCGTATCGCCTCGCTGACCTTGCGGTCGATCTCGAGTATCGCCGAGGCGGGATCGGCGAGTTCGGATGCGACGCAATCATGGAGGACTCCCATCTGCAGAAGAAGCTCGCGCATGTTCGGCGCCCCCGCGCCCGAGGCGGCCTGGTAGGTCATGGAACTGAGCCATTCGACCAGTCCGGCCTCGAAAAGGCCGCCTAGGGCCATGAGCATGAGACTGACAGTGCAGTTGCCTCCAATATAATCGCGCTTCCCCTCGGAGAGGGCGCGGTCGATGACCTTGCGATTGACGGGATCGAGGATGATGACGGCATCCTTTTCCATGCGCATCGTCGAAGCCGCGTCGATCCAGTATCCCTTCCAGCCCGAGGAGCGGAGTGGTTTATACGTAGCCGTCGTGTAGTCGCCGCCTTGGCAGCTGATGATGACCTCGGTCTTCGCGAGTTCACTCAAATCCGAGGCGTCCTTTAAAACACCGGCGCCCATGGGTGCGGCGGCACCTGCTTGTGAAGTGGAAAAAAAGACCGGCTCGATCAGTTCGAAATCGCCTTCTTCCCTCATTCTCTGCATGAGGACCGAACCGACCATGCCGCGCCATCCGACGATGCCAACTCTCATATACTCCTCCGGATGGCAGAAGTATTTACTGGAATGGCGGAAAAGGTCTAGGGTTTATAGAAGTGCAGACGGCAGGCCGCATGGGCCTGCCGTCTTATCGCTCAGTCAAAACCGATAGCCGACCAGCAGATCTATGCCGCTGTTCAGGGTTCCGCGAGGCCCGCCGAACACCGGAGGCGGCGTAAATTGCATCGACCGCACGACACCGATCGGCATACGAATTTCAAAAATGTAGCGCTGCGCTTCCATCCCGCAGATCAAAACAATGCCGAAATCGAGCGGACGGACCGTCGTGGGTGTTTCCTCGGTTCCTCGGACAAGAGTTCCTGATCCGTCGAGGCCGGGTTCCCCCGTCGAAAAATCGTAGCGCCCGCCCAAAAAATACGCGGCATAGGCGCCGAGCCCACCATAGAAATTGGAATTCGCTCCTTCCCGCATGGACCACTTGGCCCAGAGTGGCACTTCAATGTAGTCCATATACCAACGAGCGTGTCCATCGCTCGCATCGACATTACATCCTTTTCCCTTATACCCGGCTTCGACCTGAAGGGCGAAGCTTGAACTGAAGTTCAAGCAAGCATAGCCGTATGCCGCACCTTGAAACGCGAACATCGTCACCGGATTCCAGTAGTCGTCCCCGGTCCAGAAAAAAGCCGGTAGGGCGAGACCTCCTTTGACGCCTACCTCAAATTGCTTCGGTGTATCGCTCTGCGATACCGCTGGCAGGGACAGAGCTGCAACAAAAAACACCACCACAAAAACCCGAATATGTGTAGTTTTCATGGAAAGGTTTATAGTTTAGATAACGCTTTGTGGGATATGAAAAAATGTTGAATCGATCGTTTTTTCCTTTATGAGTGCCTCGAAGCTTGTTGTGAATAATAAAAATGCTGAGTTACTTTACTGTTTCTATTAAAAGCATCGACACGACCTTTCAACAAGGTTCGAGGAACTTCTTTCAGGTTACTATTGACAGATACACAAGGAACCCGATACACTCCCTTTCGTTACTACTTATAGTAACATCGAAAGGAGTTTCCGTGGTACGCCCATCCCGCAACGACTTTCTAAAAGCGGCCAAACAGGGCCATGTTGTCCCCATCGTGAAGGATATCCGCGCCGACCGGCTTACGCCCATCGACGCCTACTACGCACTCGGCGCTTCGTACCTCCTCGAGTCCGCCGGGGGCGGCGCCTTCGGACGCTACTCCTTCCTGGGCGTCCAGCCGGTGGCGAGTCTCAAGATCGAGGGCGATACAGTTCTCTGGAAGGATGAGGAGGGGGCGCGTTCGTTCCGCGCGCCCGATCCTGTGCGCGCAATCGGCGACCTTCTTCGCTCCCGTCCCTGGACGGCCGATGGAGACTTAGGCCCCTTCCCGGGAGGCGCGGTGGGCTACCTGAGTTACGACATCGCCCGGCTCTGGGAGAGGCTCCCCGACGTGTCCTCGAAGCGGGGGCCGGACGTCCCCGACGGCTCCTTCATGATCACGCGCTTTACGTTAATTTTCGATAATCTCATGCACGGGCTGCGCATCGTCTGCAACCAGCGGGTGGGAGCCGATCCCGAGGCCGACTACGTCGACGCGATACGCGAAATCGAACGGATCGAATACGCGGTGCAGCGCGCCGACGCCGACCGCGATCTGCCGCGCAAAATCCCCGAGGCCGGGCCGCTCGCGCCAAACATGGACAAGGATGCCTTCGTGGCGGGCGTGAACCGCGCGAAAGAGCTCATTCGAGCGGGGGACGCCTTCCAGGTCGTCCTGTCGCGGCGCTTCGACGCGGAGTTTTCCGGTTCCCCCTTCGATATCTACCGGGCGCTCCGCTCGATAAACCCCTCGCCGTATATGTTCTTCCTCGATTTCGGCGAGTTCGCGCTCCTCGGGGCCTCGCCCGAGGTGATGGTCAGGGTCGAGGACGGCAAGGCGCTTCTCAGGCCCCTGGCGGGCACGCGGCGCCGCGGCAAAGACGCAGCCGAGGACACCGCCCTGCGCGTGGAGCTTCTGGCCGACGAGAAGGAGCGCGCCGAGCACATCATGCTGATCGACCTCGCGCGGAACGATCTCGGCCGCGTTGCCGTGCCGGGCTCGGTGACGGTCGACCGCATGATGGAGATCGAAAATTACTCGCATGTCATGCATATCGTGTCGGAGGTCTCGGCCCGCTTAAGGCCCGACGTGGACATTTTCGACGTCATCCGCGCGACCTTCCCCGCGGGGACGGTATCGGGAGCCCCGAAGATACGGGCGATGGAGATCATCGACGAGATCGAAACGGACAGGCGCGGCCCCTACGCCGGCTTGGTCGGATACTTCAGCTATGCGGGCGGCTTCGACTCCTGCATCACCATCCGTTCGGCCCTCGTCAAGGACGGGAAAATCTGCGTGCAGGCCGGCGCGGGTATCGTGTACGACTCGGTCGGAGAGCGTGAATACGAAGAGACCGCCGAGAAGGCGCAGGCTATGCTGTCGGCCATCGGCCGGGGGAGGCGCTAGATGATTCTTCTGATCGACAATTATGATTCATTCACCTACAATCTCGCCCAGGCCTTCATGCAGCTCGGCGAAGACGTCAATGTCGTTCGAAACGACGACATAACGATCGAGCAGGCCGAGGCGATGGACTTCGACCGCCTCGTCGTATCGCCCGGTCCGGGTCGGCCCGAGAACGCAGGCCTGTCGATCGAGCTTATAAAGCGTTTCGCCGGCCGTAAGCCCATACTCGGCGTCTGCCTGGGGCATCAGGCGATCGGAGCCGCCTTCGGCGCGAAGATCGTCAGCGCGGCCAGGATCATGCATGGAAAATCCGATACGATCTCCCACGACGGGAAAACCATTTTTTCCGATCTGCCGAATCCCCTGCGCGGTATCCGCTACCATTCCCTCGCCATCGACAAATCGACCCTTCCCGATGGATTCGAGGTGAGCGCGACGTCGTCGGACGGGGAGATCATGGCGATCCGTCACGTCGAGCACCGAATCGAGGGACTGCAGTTCCATCCCGAATCCATCGGGACCGAAGAGGGCTTGAAGCTCCTGCGCAACTTCCTTTCCGGCGTGCGCGAGGTCCCCTCGGCCAAGGCCATGCTCAAGAAGCTGACCTTACGCCAGGAGCTTTCCCGCGAGGAGGCCCGCAGTCTCATGGATCAAATCGCCGAAGGCAGCGTCACGCCGGCTCAGGTCGGGGCCTTTCTCGCGGCGCTGACGCTCAAGGGGCCGACGATCGACGAAATCACCGGCTTCGCCTCGGCCCTCCGCGACCGGGCGCTGAGAGTTCCTGTCCCCGAGGGCATGGCGACGGTCGACACCTGCGGCACGGGCGGCGACGTTTCAGGGACCTTCAATATCTCCACGACGGCGGCCTTCGTCCTCGCCGGCGCCGGGGCGAAGGTCGCCAAGCATGGTAATCGTTCTATTACATCACGCTCGGGCTCGGCCGACGTTCTCGAAGCGCTCGGCGTATCGACGAAGATGGGTCCGCAGGAAGCCGCGAATGCGATAGAAAAGGCGGGCATGGCCTTTCTCTTCGCCCCCGGTTACCACCCCGCTTTCAAGAACATCATGGGGCCGCGGCGCGAACTCGGCTTCAGGACGCTCTTCAATATGATAGGGCCGCTCTTGAACCCCGCCAGGGCCGAGGCCCAGGTCATGGGCGTGTACGCCCCTGAACTGACCGAGATCGCCGCCCGCGTTCTGGCGAATCTCGGCGTAAAACGCGCTTTGGTCGTGCACGGGCTCGACGGCGTGGATGAGATAAGCCTCGCCGCGCCCACGAAGATCACCGAGCTCCGCGAGGGCTGGCTCAGGACCTTCATCCTCGATCCGAAGGACTTCGGATTCGAGCTCTGCGGGGGCGCCGACCTGAAGGGCGGCGACGCGGCCGAGAATGCGCGCATCACCGAGCGCGTTCTTTCGGGGGACCGGGGGCCGAAGCGGGACGTGGTCCTCCTCAACGCCGCTGCGGCGATTTACGTTGCGGGCCTCGCGCCGGATCTGCATGCGGCGCTCGACGCCGCCGCAGCCTCGATCGACTCGGGCGCGGCGAAAACTGTGCTTCAGAAACTGCGCGAACTTTCAAAGGCTGACTGATGGTGTCAGGTATACTTGAAGAGCTGTGCCGCGCCCGCGCCGAGGACGCTTCCCGCGCCGCGCGCGAGCGACCCGCGTCGAGCCTCAGACGGACCGCGAGCCCGCCGCGGCCCTGCTTCGGAAAAGCCGTGCCCGCCGGCGGGACTCTGCTCATAGCCGAGTGCAAAAAAGCCTCACCCTCGCGCGGCCTCATCGTCGAGAGCTACGACCCTGTCTTCCTCGCCCGCGAGTATGAACGCGGCGGAGCGGGCATGGTCTCCGTGCTTACCGAACCGCACCGCTTTCTCGGCTCCGACGCGCACCTTGCCTCCGTACGCTCGGCAATAGGGCTCCCTGTGCTGCGCAAGGACTTTATCGTCGAGGAGTACCAGGTCCTCGAATCCTGGGCGATCGGCGCGGACGCGATCCTGCTTATCGTCGCCGCGCTCGATTCTTCGAGACTTTTACAGCTTGCGCAGGCGGCCTGCGGCCTGGGGCTCTCGATCCTTGCGGAAACGCACGATGAGAACGAGATCGGGACCGCACTCGATCTTGTCGCGAGACTCCCCGCGCTTTCTTCATCCATCGCGATCGGAGTGAACGCGCGCGATCTTGTCAGCTTCGGCGTCGATCACGGAAGGGCTGCGGCCCTCGCATCCCTGCTGAAAGGACATCCCTTTCCGGTCGCCGAATCCGGGCTTACCCGCCCGGAGCAAGCCGCGGCGCTTAAAGCCGCCGGTTACCGCGGTTTCTTGATCGGCGAAGCCCTGGCTTCTTCCGCAAAACCAGCCGAAACCGTGAGGGCATTCGTCGACGCGATATCCGGGTTGGTAACTGAAACTAAAAGTTCACAAGATGGATCTGTCCTATGATCGTAAAAATCTGCGGTCTCACCAACTACGAAGACGCCCGCAGGGCCCTCGATCTCGGCGCAGGCTGCCTGGGATTCGTGTTCGCGGACTCTCCGCGGCAGGTCGAACCGGGCACTGTACGGATCATCATATCGCGCCTCCGCGACGAGGGAATGCTGGAAGGGCGCGAGACGGTCGGCGTCTTCGTCAACGCCCATCCCGATCGTATGGCCGAAACACTCCATACTACGGGACTCGACATAGCCCAGATACACGGGGACGAAAGCCCCGAAGCATGCGCGGCCCTTCCCTTCCCCTGGTACCGCGCGCTCAGAATCGCCTCGGCCCATGAGGCGTCCGTTCTGATCAAGGCGGGATGGAATTGCGGCCGCATTCTTGTCGACGCGTTTTCGCTCGCAGGCTACGGCGGCACCGGACGCCGCGTCGATACCGGCGCGGCGGAGGTCTCGCGCGACGCTGTTCGGGCCCAGGGCAAAAAGTTCTTCATCGCCGGGGGAATTACGCCGCACAACGCGGCCCAGATCATCCGCGCGCTCTCTCCCGACGGTATCGATGTGAGCTCGGGCGTCGAGGCGAGGCCGGGGGAAAAATCGTATGAAAAACTCAGGCGCCTTTTCGAAGAAGTGCGACGCGCCGGCTAGGAGAAAGACGATGCATGAAGAGAATCGAGTACAGGCGCATCACGACGAGCGCTACTATGGAAGCTATGGCGGCCGCTATATTCCCGAGGTTCTGAGACCCGCCTTCGAAGAACTCGAAGCGACCTGGAAAGCGGCGCGCAGTGATCCTTCCTACTGGAAGGAATTCGAGCGGCTCTGCCGCGATTATGTGGGAAGGCCGACTCCGCTCTGCCTCGCCGAGCGCCTCTCCTCTGAGCTCGGTATAAAATTATATCTGAAACTCGAAGGGCTCGCGCAGACCGGCGCGCACAAGATCAACAACGCCCTCGGCCAGGCCCTCCTCGCCAAGCGAATGGGGAAAAAGCGGATCATCGCCGAGACAGGTGCGGGCCAGCACGGACTTGCGACCGCCGCCGTCGCGGCGAAGCTCGGGCTCGAGTGCGAGGTCTTCATGGGCTCGATCGACATGGCGCGCCAGCATCCGAACGTCCTCGGCATGAGGATGTTCGGCGCCCGCGTCACGGCGGTCGACGAAGGCACGAAGACATTGACCGACGCGGTCAACGCGGCGATGAAAAACTGGACCGAGCGCGTCGAGGATACGCACTACGTCATCGGATCGGCGCTCGGCGGTCATCCCTACCCCGCCATCGTCCGAGAATTGCAGTCGATCATCGGCCGGGAGATCAAGTCGCGCATCGTGGAACTCGAGGGCAGACTTCCGGACCGCATCTACGCCTGCGTGGGCGGCGGCTCGAACGCGATCGGCGCTTTTTATGCGTTTCTCGAAGACAGGGTCGAGCTTGTCGGAGCCGAGGCCGGAGGCCGCGGCCTTGCGCCGGGCATGCACGCCTCGCGCATGGGCGGAAGGGGGAGGATCGGCGTGGTGCAAGCCTATCGATCGCTCTTTCTCCAGGACGAGGATGGTTCGCTTCTGCCGACGCATTCGATCAGCGCCGGCCTCGATTACGCGGGCATCGGTCCTCAGCTCGCCCATCTCGGCGAGACGGGGAGGATCCGCTTCGTCACCTCATCGGACGAAGAGGCCCTCGCGGCGGTTCTGCGCACGGCAAAGGCCGAGGGGGTGGTGCCCGCCCTCGAATCGGCCCACGGCCTCGCGGCCGTTTTCCGCGAAGCGTCCGGCATGCCGCGGGGCTGTCTCGTGGTCGCCAATGTCTCCGGCCGCGGCGATAAGGATCTTTTTATCACGGCGCCGCGTTTCGACGGGGCCGACTGGCTGGCCTTCCTCGAGTCCGAGGTTGAAAGGCTGAAGGCGGGGGGGCTTCGATGAACGGTGTCGATCGCATAACGCGCGCGTTTACAACCGGCGGATCGAGAATCAAACTCATGACCCACGCCGTCTGCGGCTTCCCGGACCGCGGCCGATCGCGCCGTATCCTCTCCGAAATGGCCCGGTCGGGGGCGGATATCATCGAGGCGCAGCTTCCCTTCTCAGATCCTTCCGCCGACGGAAGACTGATCGTCGAGGCGAACCACGCCGCGCTCCGCGCTGGTTCGAAGACGCGCGACTGCCTCGATGATCTTGCGGCCCTCAGAAAGGAGACCGGAATACCGATCCTCATCATGAGCTACCTCAACCCCATCTTCGCCTACGGCGCCGAACGGCTGATCGAATGGGCCGCGAAGGAAGGGATCGACGGCCTTATCGTGCCCGACTGCCCCGACGACGAGGTCGATCCCCCCCTGCGATCCCTCTGCGCAGAGGCGGGACTCGCCTTCGTGCCGCTCATCGCTCCGACCACGAGCATCGAACGAGCCCGCGAACTTGCTAAGATTTCTTCATCGCCTTTTCTCTATGTCGTGACCAGACTCGGGGTCACAGGACGGAAAACCGAGCTCGATTCCGCGGGCCTCGAACGGCTGAAGCGTCTCAGGATCGAAAGCGGGAAGTTCACCGCCGCGGGATTCGGCATCCGCGAGCGGGCGCAGATCGAAGCGCTGGAGGGCGGCGCCGACTGCGCCATCGTCGGCTCAGCACTCGTCGACGCGGCCCGGAACGCCGTCGCAAAAAGCGCCGACCCCGCAGAGGCGGTCGGCGCCGTAATCCGTGAACTTCGAAGCTCTCAGTGAAGGACCGCTATGTGAGCCTTCTCAAAGAGCTGAGTCGATCGGCGATGTCACCGTCCTTCAAGAAGCGGCCGTGAGCGCAGTTTCCGCCGGCTTAGACCGTTCGCCTTCGCGAGCCTCTTCCATCCAACATTACCCATAAAGGTATACGCGATGCGGGGAAAGGCGTGTGCAGTGTACAGGTGCGGCGGCTCTCGGCTTTGATCATCCAGTGCTCCGCCTCTCACACGTTCCGCCATGGCGTCGAGGGCGCGGCCGACAGGGCGTTTTATGAACATAGAATCAGGCGCCGATCTGAGATCTTTCAGCATCTCGCCGGTTCCGATCCCCAGTCCACCCTTCCATTCGATTCCCGTCTTTATACAAAAATTGCGAATGATATCGAGGGCGCACTTGTTCTGTCCGCCTTCATAGAAACCGTTGTTTGCCACCGCGATCAATCCGATCCGCCTCCGAGGACGGCCTGAGCTTCGTTCTGATGCGAGCAGTTTTTCATACGAGACAAGCCACGAAAGAAGCCGCGAATGCAGACTGTCGATGTACAGCGGAAATGCAAGGATGATGAAGTCGATATCGATGTCTTCCGGCCCCGCCTCGCCGCTCACGGCTTCGACCATGCGATACTCATGAGAATTTCCCAGGCGCCGGCAAAGCTCGTCGAGAACGATGTGCGAGTTCGCATCGGCGCGCCGGGGACTACCATTGACGAGGAGTATTTTCATGATGCGAGCTCCTCCTCGAGCCATAAGATCAGCGGGAGATCCTCGCCTCGGTAGCGGAACAGGCTTTTCTGCCGGGGACTTGCGATGTTGTCGCAAAATGAACGGACAAGTTCGAGATGCGTTTCATCCTCGGCTCTGCTCGCCCCGTCGAAGGCCGCTGAAACTATCCGCGGCAGACGGGCATAGCGCGGAATATGATGCGTCTCCCCGCGGAATATCCGGAAGTAGGGAAGGAGCAGCGCGATCGCCCGGTCCAACACGGCCTTGATCGGCGGCGCGAAGCAACCGTAGGGAGTCGCGCCGGCCAGCACGACGAGGTCTGACCGATACAGCGATTCGACGACGCGATCCCACTCGTCCCCGGTAACGACGCAGCGGCCGGGGGTTTTTACCCAACAGCCGAAACAGCCGAGACAGGGCTTAAGAGACGGCGCGGGCATCAGCCGCAGCTCATGCCCCCGCTTCTCGGCCCAGGCGGCGAGCGCCGACCCCGCCTCGCGGCGGTCGGGCTCGTCCCGATCGTACAGATACAGAATTCTCATCAACACCTCCATGTAGACAGTGTCAACATGTCCCTCGATAAAGTACCGCGCAATGTTGGCAGCGTCAACATCTTTTGCTATGATCAGCCCATGAACAGAAACGGATTCCGGCGGGCGGAGGATGGTCGAAAAAATCGAAGGCAGGCCTATCATCACGGCGACCTTCGCCGAAAACTCCTTGATCGCGGACTCGCGCTCATCGCCCGCGACGGGCTGGCCGCGTTTTCGCTCAGATCGCTCGCGAAAGAGCTCGGCGTAAGTCACGCGGCCCCCTATCGTCATTTTTCTTCGCGGGAGGAACTACTGTCGGAAATCGTACGCGAAAGCATGGAGAGCTTCGAGAAGGCATTGCTTGCAAGCGTCGTCATCGAGGGCGACGATGAGGAGAACCTCTACCGCCTCGGCGAAGCCTATGTCCGCTTTTACCTCGCCAATCCAGAAATACTCACGCTCTTCAATCTTCTGAACGGCTCCGCCTCCGCCGCGCAGTCCGGACTTGTCTCCATTCTCCGCGCGAAAAAGGCGGAAGGCAACGATCCCCGCGCGCTCGCGCCCGAGGAAGACCGCGGCTTCCTGACGCTGAGGCGGGCCGCTTCGGCATTCCTGGACAAGTATCCCGGCCTCTCGGAGCGGGACGTTCTCTTGGGCTTCTGGGCGAAGGCCCACGGCCTCGCCTGCCTCCTCGTCTCGAATCCCGACTGGTTCGCGCCCGAGGATATCAATTCAGGATTGGCGCGCGTCATACGGCGCGCTTTTTGACAGCCGCAAGAACTTTTTCCGGCGTGAAGGGAAGGTCGTAGAGTCGCACGCCGAGGGCCGCGTACAAGGCATTCGCGATCGCGGCGGGAGGCGTATCGATGCCGATCTCGCCCGCCGACTTCGCGCCGAAGGGGCCTGATTTTTCGTAGCTGTCGGCGATCTCCACGCGGATGCGGCCGACCTCCGCCCGGGTCGGCACCGAATAGCCGATGAGACTGTCGCTGAGCAGCCTTCCGCCCTCGGAATAGCGGACATCTTCGCAGAGCGCCATGCCGATGCCCTGCAGAATGCCCCCCTCGACCTGGACGCGCACAAGGTTCGGGTTTATCGGATTGCCCGAGTCGACCACCGCGGTGAAATCGACGACATCGACCTTCCCCGTCTCGGCATCGACCTCGATCTCGACAAAGCCCGCGAGATAGGGCGGCGGAGACTTGCTTCCCGTGAACGAGGCGGTCGCCGACAGGGCGCGCATATTCCCGCCGCTGCGGTAGAGGGTATCGAAAGATAACTCATAAAGACTCAAGGAAGCCGAACCCGACTTCGTCCTGAAGACCGCGCCGTCGTACTCGATCCCGTCCGCGGCGACTCCGAGCCTCTCGGCCGCGGCCTCGATCATCTTCGCCTTGAGATCCCGGGCGGCCTTGAGCACCGCCGAACCGGAGACATAGGTCGTGCTCGAAGCGTAAGCCCCCACATCGAAGGGATCATGATCGGTATCCGAGGAGTGTACGACGATATCCGAAAGCTCGACGCCGAGTTCCTCAGCCGCGATCTGCGCGAGTATCGTGTCGCTTCCCGTTCCGATGTCGGTGGCGCCGACATGGAGTAGGAACGAGCCTCCGTCCTGCAGTTCGATTCTCGCCGAGCCCATGTCGATGAGGGGTATGCCCGATCCCTGCATCGCGACCGCCATGCCGCGGGCGCGCACCTTGCCCGGAGCGGATTCCCACCTCAGCCGTCCTGGATCCCAGCCGACCAGCTCCATGCCGCGCTTGACGCACCAGTCGAGCTTGCAGCTCTCGACGGTCATCGCGACGCCCTCGGTGCCCTCGCCCATGATGCGGAAGACCTCGCTCGTCTCGCCTTCACGGATCATATTCTTCCTTCGGAATTCGGCTGGATCAACGCCGAGCTTAGCGGCCATGTCATCGACCGCCGATTCGAGGGCGAAGAGACCCTGAACGGCGCCGTAACCGCGGAAGGCGCCGGCCGAGACCTTGTTCGTGTACACGACCTCGCCGCCGAACCGCACCGCCTTCACCTTGTTGTACAGGGGCAGGGTCTTGGAGCCCGCGACCATGAAGGTCGTGAGGGCGTGCTCGCCGTAGGCGCCCGTGTTGGACAGCACGGACATGTCAATAGCCCGCAATTCGCCCGAGCGCGTCGCCCCCAGCCTGACGCCGATCCGCATCTGGTGCCGCGTGAACGTCGCGCGGAAAACTTCTTTTCTCGTCAAAACAGCGCGGGCGGCCCTGCCGGTTTTCAACGTGACCAGCGCGACAAAGGGCTCGAGGTGAATATGCTGTTTGCAGCCGAAGCCGCCGCCGATGCGCGGCTTGACCACGCGGATCTCCGCGAGCCGCTTGCCCAGGGTCATGCCGAGGATGCGCCGCGTGTGCCAGGGGTTCTGCGTCGACGTGACAATGACCAAGCGGCCGTGGATATCCAGGCGGCTGAAGGCGGCGTGCGGCTCGAGCGCCACGTGGCACTGGGCCTGGGTGTACCATACTGCTTCGGTCCGCACATCGCAGCCCGCCAGCTCCTTTTCGACGTCCCCGATCTCCATGTGATAGGCTGCGGCGATGTTCCGCTTAGGTTCGAAGCCGATGGGGAAATTCTCGTAGATATCATTCTCGGGATGAACGACGACGGGATTATCGATCGCGTCTTCGAAATCGAGCACCGGCTTCAGGACCTCATACTCGACCTGGACGAGCGATACGGCTTTAACCGCCGTCGCCTCGTCCGCGGCGGCGACCACGGCGACCTCGTCGCCGACGTAGCGGACGACTTCGTCGAGTATGAACTTGTCGCGGGGGCTCGGTTCGGGATAGCCCTGGCCCGCCCGGGTGTACGGCGTCCGCGGGCAGTCCTTCCACGTGAGGACGCAGGCGACACCAGGCAGGGCGAGCGCCTTCGACGCGTCGATCGAGACAATGCGGGCGAAGGCGTGCGGGCTTCTGACGAATTTCACGACCAGCGCGTCGGGCGGCGCGAGGTCGTCGGTGTAGGCGGGCCTGCCGAGCACAAGGCCCTCGGCGTCCATCTTGGGAAAGCTTCTGCGGACAACCGTGAATTTTTTATCAGAAGAGATGCTTGTCATCGATGGAACGGCGTCTGCATTATCACTTTTTCCGCGCATGCGTCGCCTCCAGGTAGCGCCTGACCGCGCGATGCTGAGCCTCGTAACCGGAACAGCGGCAGAGATTGCCCTTCAGATAATTCCGAATTTCCTCATCGGTCGCATCGGGGAGTTCGCGCGACAGGGCGATGACCGTGAGCGCGAAACCCGGAGCGCAGAAACCGCATTGGTCCGCGCCCTCGTCGGCCAGAAAAGAGGCGAAGCGCGCCGCCTCTTCTTCGACACCGCGGATGGTTGTGACCGACCGGCCCTCTGCGCGGGCCGCGAGAAAGGCGCAGGAAAGGACGGGGCCGCCGTCCACGAGGACAGTGCAGGCTCCGCAATTGCCCGTATCGCAGCCCTTTTTCACCTCGACGTGCCCCGCCGCGCGCAGAACATCGACGAGCATATCGCCGGGCTCGAAGCTGAATGTCCCGGCGGCCCCGTTCACGATGATTGTCGCCGTCATGAGACCGCCTCCGATATCGCGCGCCGTACGAGGACGGGGCAGACGGCTCTGCGGTACTCAGCGCTCGCACGCATGTCATCGGAAAACTCAAGCTCGAGCGCCGCGGCGTCGGCGGCCTTTTCAACCGCCGCCGCCGAAGGCCGCGGACCGGAGCCCAGAAGCTTCATCGCATCGACGCACAAGCGGGCGACCCCGGGCCGCGCGCCCACCGCCACGCGCCATGCGCCGTCCCTGAAAACCGCGGCGGCCGTCAGAATGCAGAAATCGCCCTTTGTCAGAGCGATAGAAGAATAACCTGCGCGGCACGAAGAGGGGATCGCAATCTTTTCTACGAGAAATGCTTCGCTCCGCGTCTCGGCGAGGAAGGCGCCGATGTCGCGCCCGCCCTCGCCCCGCAGGACGACCTGCGCGCCGAGCGCCGCAAAGGCGGTGTTCAATCCAGAGAAAGCGTACCTGCCGGCCACCGTCCCGCCGACACTCGCCATGTTCCGGAACTGAACGCCCACGACGCCGCCGAGCACCGAGCGGAAGAACATTCCGAAGCGCTCGGCGAGAAACGGCGATGTCTCCAGCGTCCTGAAACTCGTCATTGCGCCGATCTCTATGGCGCCGCCCGATTCTCGGATATACTCAAGACCGAGACAGGAGAGGTCGACGGCGAGCTTGATGCGCTTGGCGCTCATCCTGAGCCAAAGACCGCCGCCCACTGCGATTCCATGCCCGTTCCGAACAAGATCGAGCGCGGTATCGAGATCGGCCGGGCGTGCGAGTTCGTCTATCACCATCGGAGTTCCCCTTGCAGGAATGCTGAAGCGAACGCTTTGATTCTAGCATCCTTCTGAGCGCGGCTCAAATGAAAAGGAAGACTGGACCGTATGACATGGGGCATCGTACTTCTCGCGGCGGGCATGTCGGAGCGGATGGGCAGGCCGAAGCTCCTTCTGCCCTGGTCGGGCACAAGCGTGATCGGCCGGGTCCTGACGACGCTTTCAGACGCGATGGGCGATCGAAATCCGGAACTCGCGGTGATCACCGGCGCAGAAACAGATCGTATCCGCGTCGAGGTCGAGCGGCGATGCCGGGGCATGCGCGCTGCATGTATCGTCAACCCCGATTACCGTAACGGCGAAATGATGGACAGCCTCCGAGTCGGCCTGAAAAAACTATCGCCCGGAGTCGAACGAGCCCTTGTGGTTCTCGGCGACCAGCCTCAGCTGAGCGTAGAGGCCGCGCGCCTCGTGATCGAAGCCTCCGAGCGGTCGGCGGCGCCCATCGTCGTGCCCGTCCATCGCGGCCGCAGGGGGCATCCCTGGTCGATCGGCCGCGCGCTGTGGGATGCGCTCTGCGGGGCGGCGACGGCCCGCAGCTTCCTCGACGCCCGTCGTGTCGATATCGAAGAAACGGCGGCCGACGGAACGGTCCTCGCCGATCTGGACACTCCGGAGGATTACGAGCGGGAGGAGCCCGAGCACGGCGGCGCGGCTCCGTCTACTTCGCCCGCATGGAAAGCTCAATAAAGCTCGCGCAGGTCGACCTCGTCTTCGCAGTCCTCGAGCCGGAGAAAGCGGGAGATGTTGGCGCAGGTCTGCGCAATCAAAACCGCCTGCGCCTCGTGCGTCGAGCCGCCGACATGGGGCGAAAGAACGACATTCGGCAGTTCATGGATCGGAAAGCGCGAGGGGGCGCAAACCGTCCCGCCTCGTGGAGGGTAGCTGTACCAGGTGTCGATCGCCGCGCCCTTGAGCACGCCGGTTTTAAGCGCGAGGTAGAGCCCCTCCTCGTCGACGACAGCCCCGCGGCCGACGTTGACGAGGAATTTGTCTCGGGCGGACATAAGGATGTCCTTCGAGAAAAGATTCGTCGTCGCCGGCGTCTTCGGCAGGGCGATAAAAAGAAGCTCGGAGGAATCGACGGCCGCACGCAGGTCGCTTTCGATACGGTCGAATCCCGGCGGCGTCCCCGTTTCAGGATGCCGCCGATAACCGACGACAGTGCAATCGAAGGCCTTAAGGATCCGGGCGATCGAGCGCCCTATCGCCCCTGTTCCGAAGACTGCGCAGCTTCGACCCCAGATCGACGACCACAAATCCTCGTCGCCTCCGCCGACCCAGAAGCCATGCCAGATCGATCGGCGAAGATCGTTATGGTACTCGATGGTTCTGCCGTAGAAGGCCAATGTCATGGCGATGGCGCACTGGGCGACCGATTCGGCGTTGCCGTGGGTGTTGAACACGCGCACGCCCCGTTCGAGCAAGCTCTGGACAGGAAGATGGTCCACGCCGACAAAGGGGACAAACAGGGCTTTCAGCGACACCGACCGAGCAAGCGTCTCTTCGTCGAGATTCGAGGCGAGGATGAGGTCGAGCCGGTGCAGGACTTCCCGAGCCATCCCGCGCTCGACGATTATTTCGTGGCCTGCATGCTCCCGGGCGAGGGATTCGAGCGCCGCGCGCCAAGCAGGCGAAGGGGACAGCAAAGATCCGACAATCATAGCTCAAGCGCCGCCGTGGAAATCGGAAAGCTCCTGGAGTTCCTTGAGCTTCTGCACGGCCTTCTCCTGAATTTGGCGAACCCGCTCGCGCGTGATTCCCAGTAGTTTCCCGGTCTCCTCGAGCGTCCGCGGACTTTCGCCGTCCAGGCCGTACCGCAGCTTGATGATGGTTATCTCACGCTGGGACAGGCTTTTCAAGACATCGCCCAAGGTATCCTGGAGAGCGAGCGAAAAAACCTCTTCAAAAGGTTCGGTCACACTGTCGTCCTTAATGAGGTCAGACAGGTGCGTGACATTGTCCTCGTCGACGGTCGTATCCAGGCTCGCCGTCTCCTGCGAAAGTTTCATGATCTCCTTGACGCGCTTCGAATCCATACCGAGTTTTTCGGCGAGTTCCTCGGGCTTGGGATCCCGGCCCAGATCCTGCGTCAGTTGTTTGGCGACAAAATAACACTTTTTGATCGTGTTGAGCATGTGTATAGGAATTCGGATAACGCGTCCCTTGTCGGCCAGACTCTTTATAATCGCCTGACGGATCCACCAGGTGCCGTAGGTGGAGAAGCGGCAGCCCCGGGTATAATCGAAGCGCTCGACCGCTTCGATGAGGCCGATGTTGCCCTCGTCGATCAGGTCGAGGAGCGAAAGACCTCGATGCTGATAGTTCTTGGCGATAGAAACAACCAGCCTGAGATTCGAGGTGATCATGCGGTTCTTGGCCGCCACCAACTCCTGTTCCAGGCGCTCGCGCTCGTCTTTATCGAGAACCGCCGCTGATTCTCCCGATCCCCCCTCGACCTGGGGCTGAAGTCGGGCTCGAAGGCTCTGAATAAGCTCGCCGATGCGCATTTCTTCATCGGCGGAAAGAAGGGCGTAGCGGGATATCTGCTTGAGGTAGAGCGCGAGCGGATCGGTCTCTTTCGGGAATTTCGACTTTTTTTTGCCGCCGGAGGCCGTCTTCGGTCTTTTTTTAGTCTCAGGGGGCTTTTTCGGGCTCGTTTTTTCCGTCACCGATTCCACCTTACCATCAGTTCCACGATTCAACCGATCCGCCATGCCGCTGAACCCACAAGCAACCTTCGCGTGAAATCATCGTCTCTGAGAGAATAAGTCTACGCATTCCCGTACATGTTTCAAATTCCGCGTCTCAATCCCGTGGAGCCTTCGCTGGATCGACCGCCTCGCCGCTTTTCGAAACGAGGAAATATGCCGCCGGCCCGCCGAGTTTGGCGTCCATACCGACCTTGCCGAGCTCCTGACCGCTTTTGACTTTTTCGCCCGTTTTTACCGATGTGCTTTCGTTTCCAGCATATACATAAATGTATCCCGCGTGCGATTCGACAATGACGACCCGTCCGTATCCTCGGAAAATATCCGCGTAAATGACAGTACCCGAAGCGACCGCCCGCTGGGATTCTCCTAAACTCGTCTTTATGACTACGCCGTAGGCCTTGCCGTCGAGATACGCGATCTCGCCTGCGCAGGGCCAAGTTGTTTTGACGTTCACGACTTGCGACGACAGGCGGACGGCGTCGGGGAGTGGAACCATGGATGAAGAGACAGCGGCGGGAGCCGCTGTCGGCGCCGAGGGCTTTGCGGCGCTCGAAGGAAGAACAAGGCTGTCGCCCGGTTTTATGAGCGCCCCCTCCGAAAGACCGTTGACGGCGCGGAGCGACTCGAGCGGCACGCCGTAGCTCTTGGCGATACCGAAAAGCGTGTCGCCTTTGACCACGCGGTGGACCCGGGGAATGAGAATTTTAGCCCCGATCTGAAGTTTCGAAGGATCGGATATCCCATTCACCGCGGCGAGGGCCCGGGGACTCACATCGTAGGCTCTCGCCACGGAATAAAGAGTTTCACCCTTCTTGAGAACATGGTAGGTATTCGCACTCTCGCAGAAGCCATGCTCGGAGAGCGATACCGAAAGGAAAAGCGCCGCCGCGAGGAGAAAGCGCGGCACAAGGCACGTGATGCGCGAAAGGACGGTCATCCGTTCCGAATATCGGAGAAAGCGGACTGATTATTTATGAGTTCCTTGAACCTTGCGGCCTCTCCTGATCGAATAGAACAAAATTTGAAGAACTTTCATTCCTCCCTGAGCCAGCGGCCGGCCTCGTCCACGAGCTTCGAAAGGATCACGATATGGACCTCGCTCTTGGCGCGCTCCACTTCTTTCCGCCAACGCCGCTCATCGAAGCGCTTCTTGAGCCGGATGCGCTCCTCCTCGGCCCTGGCGCGGGCGGAAGCGCGGTCCTCTTCCGTCGTCTCGGCGTCTGCGCAAAGACCGCCGAGGAGATAGGCCGCCACCGCACGCAGGACCGCGTCGGATGAGGAAAGGGCTTCCTCGAGATACGGCCGCGATTCTCGGATCCGTTTTTGCATGATGAGACTGAAACCGTAGTCGAACCGAAGCCAATCCGCGGAGTCGGCGTCCTTGGCGTCCAGGTACTTTTTAAAGAAGGCTTCCGCCTCCTCATTGCGCCCGGTCAAGAGCCGCGTCACGCCGAAAAGAAGGGCGTTTTTTCTCAGAAGATCGGGGCGTTGCGCGGCGAGCGCCTCCTCGAGGCGGGCGATGCCCTCCGCGTCGGATTGGAGAAGATATGCGTTGATAAGGAGCCTGACCCGGGAAGAGCGGAATCGCGCCGGTCGCGCGGGGGTGGCGCCGAACATGGTCTTGACGAGATAGGCGGTCAGGCCGCTCCAATCCTCGCGCTCGACGAAAACAAAGACCTTGCGATTCACAAGAAAGAACGAATTGAGGCCCGCAATGAGAAGAATAAAGAACAGCGCGAGATACCAGTTCTCCTTCCAGAACCCGAAAAAAGAGCCCGAATCGAGAACAATGAGCGGCATGAGGAAGACAAAAGCGAAAGAAGTCAGAATAACGACATTGAAAAGAATGAAAATAGTTCTAAATTTCATCGATTTAGGCTCCTATAATATATAGAAGGAAATAGACTGGATGCCGATAAGGGCGGCGGTGAGGTCGTCATCGGCTTGCTAAGCCCGATTTTTAAGACTAGCATCCGGGCATACCAGGGTCAATGGGCGGGATATGAATACCATTGCGCTGAAAGACTTAAAACCGCAGACATTCTTCTCCAAGCCCCTCTTTCTAGACGAGGGCTATGTGCTGCTCGCCCCCGAGACACCGGTGGACGAGGCCCTCCTGCGCAGATTAACGGTCTGGGAATTCCGCGAGGTACGGACCGATGGAACCGTTCTCGACGCCGCTCAGGAGGATGAGGACGAGCACAAAACCGCGACGGAAAGCAAGGCCGCCGAAAGCGCCCTGAAAGACGGGGCGGGCGAGCGGGAGAAGATCGATGAAGTGCTCGCCTTCTATACCGATTTCGCGCGGTATATGGAGGGTCTGTACACCAAATTCGTCACCAAGAGCGAGCTCGATTACAAGGAACTCAGTGAGCGGATGAAGGCGCTCGTGCAGGTCGTATCGCAGAACCGCCGCTTTCTCCTGCGAGCGCAGTCGATCGCCCCCCAGCACAAGAACTACCTCGTTTCGCATGCGGTACGCAGTTCAGTCTATTCCATAATCCTCGGTTCGGCGCTCAAGCTGCCCTCGTTTAAGCTCATCGAGCTCGGCTCGGCTGCGGCGCTCCACGAGATCGGCATGGTGAGACTTCCACCGCTGCTCTATATGTCGGGGAGAAGCCTTTCGCCACAGGAAAAAAAGTCGATCACCGCCCATCCCCTGCTCGGCTACAATCTTCTCAAAGAACGTCAAATCCCTCTGGCCGTCTGCCTCGCCGCCCTTGAGCACCACGAACGCATGAACGGCTCGGGCTACCCCCGGGGTCTGACGGGCGACAAAATCTCGCTGTATTCCAAGATCATCATGGTCGCCTGCTCCTACGACGCGGTCACGGCCGAACGTCCGTATAAAGAGGCGAAGGACGGCTACTCGGGCATGGTCGATATCCTGAAAAACGAAGGCAAGCAGTACGACGACACCGTCATCCGCGCCCTGGTGTACAGTCTCTCGATCTATCCGATCGGCACGCGCGTCCTGCTCACGAACAACAAGAGCGCGATCGTCGTCGATGTCAATCCCGACAACCCCCGCTATCCCGTCGTGCAGATAATCGGAGTCCGAACCCCCGACGGCAAGGACGTCGTCGTCAAAACAAGCGAGACCGGAACGCGCGTCGCCCGGCCCTTGAGCAAAGAAGAGATCGAGGCTCAGACAACACAGGGTTGAAAGCCCTCCCGGGAAGGGGGACTTCACTACTTACTCGAACTATGCGTTTTTCGATACAATCCCTCCGAAATCCGAACACCGCAAGGAGACTGACAGCATGGACTTTTCCCCGCTCCAGAGCGCACGCTTCGCCTATGCGCCCAAGCTCCCCTCTATTCTGCGCGCGGGCGTAGACAAAATCGCCGCAGTCAAGGGAAAGGCGGCCGAACCGGCCGTCGACAAAGAACGGCTTCGCGAGATGTTTCCTAGAACATACGGCCTTCCGAGGGTGGAGCTTCGGTCGGGCGACACTCCGCAGGCTAAACGCCCCATGCGGATCGGCGTCATCTTGTCGGGAGGACCGGCGCCGGGAGGCCATAACGTCATCGCAGGCCTCTTCGACGGACTTAAGGCGGGGAATCCCCAATCCGAGCTCTTCGGCTTCCGCGGCGGCCCCGGAGGACTGGTCGAAGACAAGTGCATGGATATTACGGCCGAGCTTGTCGACCGCTATCGCAATACCGGCGGCTTCGACCTGGTAGGCTCGGGCCGCACAAAGATCGAGACCCCAGAACAGTTCGAGAAGGCCTTCGAGACAGCCAAGCGCCGCAGGCTCGACGCGATCGTGGTCGTGGGCGGCGACGACTCGAACACCAACGCGGCCCTCCTCGCGGAGTACTTCGTCAAAGCCGCGGGAGCGGGGGAAACGCCCATCTCCGTGATCGGCGTGCCCAAGACGATCGACGGAGACCTCAAGAACGAGTGGATCGAGACCTCCTTCGGCTTCGATTCGGCGACGAAAACCTATTCCGAGCTTATCGGCAACATCTGCCGCGACGCCGCCTCGAGCCGCAAGTACTGGCATTTCATCAAGCTCATGGGAAGGTCGGCCTCGCACATCGCGCTCGAATGCGCCTTCCAAACCCGGCCGAATGTCTGTCTTATCTCGGAAGAGATCGAAGAGCGCAGGATGAGTCTGAGCCAGGTCGTCGATCAGATCGTGAAATCAGTGACTGCCCGCGCGGAGAAGGGAGAGAACTTCGGCGTCGTCCTCGTTCCGGAGGGGCTCATCGAATTCGTCCCCGAAGTGAAGACGCTTATCGGCGAGATCAACGATCTTCTCGCAGCCTCGGCGGCCGAGTTCAAGTCCCTCGCCGCCTTCGCCGACCAGAAGGCATTCATTCTCAAGCGCCTGGCCGCGGGTTCGGCGGCTTTGTTCGAGAGCCTGCCCCAGGGTATCCAGGAACAGCTTTTATGGGACCGCGACCCCCACGGCAATGTCCAGGTATCGCGCATCGAGACCGAAAAACTCCTGGTCGAAATGACACGGAACAAACTCAAGGAACTCGCGGCAAAAGGAACATACAAAGGCAAGTTCGATTATCAGACTCATTTCTTCGGCTACGAAGGACGATGCGGCTTCCCCTCGAATTTCGACGCGGATTACTGCTACTCCCTCGGCTACACCGCCTTCCTTCTCGCGGCATCGGGCCTGACCGGCTACCTTTCGTCGGTGCGCAACCTCACCGCAGCCGCCGACACCTGGGAGGCGGGCGGCATCCCCCTCGTCTCGATGATGAACATAGAGCGGCGGCACGGCGCCGACAAGCCGGTCATCAAGAAAGCCCTGGTCGAATTGGACGGAGCCCCCTTCAAGGAGTTCGCGGCGAAGCGCGACGCGTGGGCCATCAGCTCGGACTACCGCCTGCCCGGCGGAATACAGTACTTCGGTCCGCCCGAGATCACCGACCGCCCCACCATTACGCTCATGCTGGAAAAGGGCGGGCGGTAGCGGAGCCGTCAACGCATGCCTGGTTTTTTGAGGCGACTCTTCGGACGCCGGCCGCCCGAGCCGGAGCCGGGATCGATCGTCGAGGAACTCTGGATCGCAGAACTCGACGGACCCAGGCGCGGGCGCTTTCTCGAAAGAAGTGAAGAATCGTATCGGGCGGCCTATGTCGAACCGGTAAAAGGCGGGGAGGATCCCACCCCCCGCCTTCAGTTGATCCTCGAACGCCGCAATCTTTTCGCCTGGACCGAAGCGCCGCTTTACCGTTACTCGGACTTTGTTCTTGAAGGCGGGCTCGAGTTTCCGCCCGACAATCCTTACTCGGCCTGCGGTTTTCTTTTCCGATACCAGGACGATTCGAACTTCTACTCTGTCCTTGTATCGAACCGCGGTTTTTTCCGCCTCGACTGCGTCTTCAACGGCAGCCCCCGGCCGCTCATCGCATGGTCCGAACTTTCAGGCGTGAACGAGGACGGCGGTCGCTATCGCGAGCTCGCCGTCATAGCCCGCGGCGGCCATTTCACTGTTTTGGTCGACGGCGGCTGGGCGGGCGAGGCCGCAGACGATACATTCCGCACGGGGTATGCAGCATTCGCCGCTCAGAATTACGGAGAATCTGAAAAGGCATCCTTCGCCCTTCATTCATGCATCATCGATTCCCGGCCGGTCGAGGTCGAAGCCCGCTACTATCGCGAAAACTACTACCTGCAGCCGCCGACCGAGGCCAGGCGGAATCTCGCGCGCACCTTTTTCGCCATGGGTGAGTGGCTGCCGGCCGCCGTGCAGCTGCGCAAGATCGAGCGTCGCCGGGAACTCGACGCGGACGAACTTTTTCTCAAGGCCGAGGTCTCTCTGCGCCTGGGACTGCAGGACGAGGCCGAAACGGCCCTCGAGGCCTGCCTGAAACTCGATCCGGGCAGATCCGAGGCCTTCGAGGAAAAAATCAATCTCCTGTACCTGCGCGGGCGTTACCTCGAACTGCGCAACGCATTGGACGATCTCAAACGAAAAGGCCCCTTGAGCGCGCGCCTTTCCGACCTCTCGGGCCACGCGCGCTTCTCGCTCGGGGATTACGAGACTGCGGCCCGCGAGTACCGGGCGGCCGCCGAGCTCGAACCCGACCAGCCGATCTTCAGGATGAACGAGGCGCGCGCCTGGGACCAGGCGGGCGACACAGAAAAAGCCGCCGAGGCTTATCTCGAGGCGGCCAGGCTCTTCTCGGCACAGGAGGCCGACGACGACCTCGAAATCGCCCTCCTCAGGCTTGAGAAGCTGAGACCCCGTTCTTCCGAGGTCAAGGCGATCAGGGCCAAGGCCCTCTTCCGCGCCGGGAAAAAACAGGAGGCGGCGAAGCTCATGGCCGCCCTCATCGAGAAGGGGACCGAGGACTCCGCCCTCCACTACCTTTACGGGCTCTGCCTCGCCGAACGGGGCGAATCCGAGGCGGCTCTCAAACAATTCGAGGAGGCACTCCGCCTCGAGCCCGAGTACTCGCTCTACGCATTCCGCTACGCCGAGCGGCTCTTCCTCTCGGGGCGCGATGCGGCCGGCGCAATCACCCGCGCGGTCGAGCTCGCTCCAGCCGAAGGCGAGCTCCGCGGCTGGATCATGAACCTGGCCGGCCAGGAGGCGCTCGCGCGGGGAGATCTGTCCGCCGCACGACAGTTCCTGAACACGGCCCGCGAGGCCCTCCCCTCCTCCCCCGATATCGCAGTCAATCTTTCGGAGCTTGCATCGCGAGAGAGCGATCTCGACGGGGCCTTATCCTGTCTCGCCGCCTTCCCCGACACCGCTTCCTGTCGTAATCAGGCGGGCAATGTTCTCGCCCGGGCCGCAGAGGCCGCGACGGACGGAGAGGCCGAAGAGCTTCTCGAAAGAGCCGCCCGCGAGTACCTGCGCGCCGTAAATCTGGAACCCTCGAACGCCGACTATCAGGCGAATCTCGCCGCCGTCTATCTCGAACTCGAACGCTACTCCGATGCGGAAGAGCGGATACGAAAATCCCTCGATCTGGGTTCCACGCCCCGCGCCCTCCTTTTGGCGGGGAATTTGGCCATGGTGTACGGCGATTTCCCGAGAGCTGAAGCTGCATATCGGCTTGGTCTGGAATCGAGCCCGGGCGACGGGGCGCTGACGGCCGGCCTCGCCCGATGCTACCTCGCCCTGCAAAAGACCGACAAAGCGACCGAACTCGCACGCTCTCTTGAGCATTCCGACCCTGAACGCTCCGCAAAGCTTATCGCGGAGATCGAGGAGGCGACCACCGAGGCCTTGTCCTGCGCATCCTGCGGCCGCATCTGGCGCGTTCCCCGCGTCCTGCCGCCGCAGAGCGCATCGAGCATCAGAGCCATGCCGCCCGACGACTCGCCCGCGGGCGCCTGCCCGGACTGCGGCAGGATATTTTGTATCGCCTGCCGCAAGGCCGATCTCGCGGACAAGCGCTTCACCTGCCCCGACTGCGGCTCGACGCTCAAGCTCCTCGACGACAGACTGCGCTATCTCGTCCGCGAAAGTCTTCGGCGCGCGAAATCCTTGTAAAGTTTCCCGCCCCGGATGCGCGGCCGGGATTGTCTTTTTGCGGCTGGAGGAGTAGTATTCCACAATCACCCGACAGCCGTCGGACGGGGACGTCACGTGAAATACCTTGCCGTTGTTCTTGCCATCGCGGCAGCGCCCATAGCGGCGGCCCAGGATATCATCACAGCCGCGCAGTTCTTCGACCAGGTGGCCGAGCGCTACGCTCAAGTCGAGGATTACCAGGCCTCGCTCGAAATCCTTTCCGGCAAGGAGACGATGCGGGGCACCATTTACTTCAAGTCGCCCACGTATCTCCGCGTCGATTTCACCGAGCCGGCCGATCAGGTGATAGCGTATGACGGACAGACCTTGACCGTCTATATCCCAAGTTACCGCGCCATTCTCTCGCAGAGCACCGGAGGCAGGGCCGGCGCGGGCTCGGCGGGACTCGCCTCGCGCGAGGGACTCAGAATGATGAAACGAAGTTACGGCCTCGCCTTCGAGAAGGACCCGACGCCGGTGCCGCTTGAGGGTGGGGCCGCGGGAGAGACTGCGGTGGTCCTGGTCCTGACCCGCACGACGGTCGCCGAGGGCTTCAAGACCATCAAGCTCTATGTCAACCCTGCGACGAAACTCATCCGGCGGATGGAAGGCTGGACGCTCTCGGGCGAGATGTTGAGTTTTGATTACAAGAACATCAAGATCAACTCGGGCATCCCGAGCTCGCGGTTCCAGTATGATTCGCCGGCATCGGCCAACGTCTACAACAACTTCCTCTTCAAATCCGAATAGCGAAAGGAAGGGGCGAAGGGCCATGACAGCAATCGGAGAACAGCTTCGCTCGACTCGGGAACGAAAGGGACTGACACTCGACCGGGTCGCCGACGAGACCAATATCGCAAAGCGCTATCTCGCCGCCCTCGAGGATGAGGATTTTTCCGTCTTCCCCGGCGATCCCTACGCCATCGGCTTTCTGCGCAATTATGCCGATTATCTGGGGCTTTCCGCGAACGAACTCGTCGCATCATTCAAAAGCATGCGGATTCAAGAGCAGCCGGTCCCGCTTGAGGACCTTCTGCCGCGCCGCGGTCCTTCGCGCCCCCTCGTAATCGGAGCGGCGGCAGGAGCTCTCGTCGTCATCGCGATCGTCCTCGCCCTCGTCCTCCCGGGAGGCCGCGGGAAGACTCAGGAAGCGGCCGCCGCCGACCGCAAGCCGGTCGAGCACCGCCTCGAAGGAGAATCGCTCGAAAAGCGGTTCTACGTCGGCGACTCGATAGTCGTCCTCTCCGACAAGGATAGTTATAAGATTATAATAACCCGTATCGACGACGCCGTCACGCTCGAAACTCCGGCCGGCGCGTCCCGTCTCATGCTCGGCGAGGAAGGCACGATCGACTTCGACCGGGACAACCAGCCGGACCTCGGCGTCCTCGTAAGCGACCTGGCGAAGCGCGACCCCGGCAAGGGCGTGCTTATAAAGCTGTCCCGCGGACCGGCGCCGGCGGCCGCCGTCGCCGCGGCCGCGGCCGCGGAGACTCCTCCCGCCGACCAGGGCGCGCCGGCTGCGGCGGCGGCTCTTCCCGCGGCCGCAGCGGGCAAAAGCGTCCTCATATTCGAAGCGACGAAGAGTCCGCATCCCTTCGTCGTGTCGGTGAGCTTCCGCGGCTCCTGCCTTTTCCGATACGAGGCCGACAAGCGCGACCGCGATGAGCGCTACTACCGCAAGGGCGAGACGATCACCGTGAACGCGAGCAACTCGATAAAAATATGGGCGTCGAACGCCCAGTCGGCCAAGCTCACGATCATGGCCTCGGGAGGCAAGAGCGCCGATCTCGATCTCGGCGGGGCGGGCGCCGTGTCGGTTAAGCGCATCGCCTGGGCTCAGACCGAAACCGGAACCTGGGCGCTCAATGCCTCCGATGTCGATTAGCACGGCGCGCCCGCGCAGGTACAATGACCTTTTTCATCGATAATCACGGCTGCGCGAAGAACCAGGTGGACGCCGAGGAAATCGCCGAGCGCATGGAGGCCGCGGGTCATACGTACGTCGAGAGCGCCGAAAAAGCCGAGCTCGTCATCGTCAACACCTGCGGCTTCATCAAAGATGCGAAACAAGAATCCATCGACGCGGTGCTGTCGATCCGCGCGCGCCGTCCCGACGCCCGCATCCTCGTCGCAGGCTGTCTTTCGCAGCGGTACGCGGCGGATCTCGCCGCCGAGCTCAGCGAGGCCGACGGCTTTGTCGGCAATGCGGACCTCTCCGTCCTGCCCGCGGCGGCGGAGGATACACTCGCGCGGAAACGTCCCATCACCCTTCCGCCCCCGCCCTCTTCCTCCGCGGCCGTCCTTCGGAGGCGGCTCTTCGACTTCCCCGGCACAGCCCACGTCAAGGCCGCCGAGGGCTGTTCCAACAACTGCAGCTATTGCGCCATACCCCTGATCCGCGGTCCGCTCCGCTCGCGTCCGATCGACGATGTCGCCGGCGAATGCCGGACCCTGGTCGGCCGCGGAATCCGCGAGCTGGTGCTCATCGGCCAGGACCTCGGTTCCTTCGGACGTGATTCCGTTTCATCCGCATCTTCACCCCTTCTTCCCGATCTTATTCGGGCGATTTCGCGCATCGAGGGGGACTTCAGGGTCCGCGTCATGTATCTGCATCCCGACAACTTCCCTGAAGGGCTTCTCGACGCCATGGCCGCCGATCCGCGCGTCCTGCCCTACTTCGACCTGCCCTTTCAGCATGCCTCGCCGAGGATTCTCCGGGCCATGAACCGCCGCGGAAACGCCGAAGTTTATCTCGATCTCATAGCCCGCATACGTTCCATCTTCCCTGAGGCCGCGATCAGATCGACCTTCCTTATCGGATTTCCGGGTGAAAGCGACGATGACTTCAAGGAACTGCGTAATTTCCAGGACGCGGCGAACCTGGACTGGCTGGGAAGTTTCGCCTACTCGCGCGAGGAGGGGACCGCCGCCTATTCCTTGAAGGGCAGAGTCCCCGCCTCGCTCGTCTCGGCGCGTCGAAAAGCCGTCGAAGAAGCTCAGGAGCGCATAACGCGCGAACGGCTTGAACGTTTTATCGGCATGGAGCTTGATGTCCTCGCCGAGGAGATTTTCGAGCGTCCCGAGGGGAAGCCCGACGAGGAGGAACTGACCATCGGCCGGGCCTGGAATCAGGCTCCCGAGGTGGACGGCCTTACGGTCATACGGGGCCGCGTGGAGCCGGGGACGGTCGTCCGGGTGCGGGTCCTCCGTCTCGCCGGCGTGGATTTCGACGCCCTCCCGCTCGGAACGGCGGCCTCGTCATGAGCGATAGACTTCCGCCCTATCTGGCCTGCCTGAACCCGGAGCAGCTCGCCGCGGTCCGGCACGAGGGCAGAGGGCTTTTAATCCTCGCCGGGGCCGGCTCCGGCAAGACCCGCGTCATCACGACCAAGATCGCCTATCTCGTGCGCGAACGCGGCGTGGAGAGCGAGTCGATCCTGGCCGTGACCTTCACCAACAAGGCCGCGCGGGAGATGCGCGACCGCGCCGCGTCTATCGAAGCTCTTTGCTCGCGCACGATGATACGGACCTTCCATTCCTTCGGCGCCTGGCTTCTGCGGCGCAACGCGAAGGCCGCCGGCCTCGACCCGAACTTCACGATTTACGACGACGATGACGCCACGACGTTGTTGCATGGCGCCCTGCCTCAGAACACGCGCCAGGAATGCGCCCGCATGGTCCAGGCCATCGCGCGCGCCAAGGATTACGGCCTCGATCCCGACTCGCCCGCACTCGATTCCTTTTTTTCCTCGCCGGACATGCGCCGCGTCTACGCGCTCTACGAAGAGCGGCTCCGAAAGACCGGCAACGTCG
>CAZINN010000034.1:0-30835 GCA_964540615.1 uncultured Treponemataceae bacterium
GCTCCTCGGATTCCGGCTTTCTGAAACCCGCGCGCGAGCCGTTCATGATGCTCGCCGAAACGCTCGGCATCGATCCCGGGCGCATTCTGTATGTGGGGAACTCGGGGCCCATCGATGCGGTCGGGGCGCGCGGCGCCGGCATGGTTTCGGCCATTGTCTCCCGTCGGCGCGCCAGCGAAGCCGATTTCACGTTTTTCAACTGGTCCCGGCTCGTCGACTTCGCGCTGTCCTAAGGCGTGGATACGGCTGCGCGCGGTTATGCGCCGCCGCTAATTCCTCCACACTTCGAGCACCGAGCGCAGGGAACGCAGGTGGTCCAAGGCTTCTTCCGACGCCGAACAGGTGATTTGAACGTGCGCCTTGACCACTTCCTCTCCGTTCGAGCCGGAGGGGATGTGAAAAAACACACCACAGGGGCCGGGCTCGTCGAAAATCGCATCGCGCAGTTCGTAAAGCTCGTCCTCGCAGGCCGGCGCCGACCCGAGCCGCACATGCACCTCGCGCCAAGATTTTTCCTTAAGCGAAACTGGATCGACGAGCTCGTCGAGCTTGAAACTCGGATTCCCGCGCGAGAGATCGACCTTCCCCCGCGCGAATATGACCGAATCGACGATGAACCTGTCCCTCCAGCGTTCCAGCGCGTCGGCGAACACGACGATCTCGATACCGCCCTTGGGATCCTCGACCGCGCCGAAGGCCATTTTTCTGCCGTTTTTCGTGACTACTTCACGGAACTCCTTGAGCATGGCGATGAGCGTATATGTCCTGTCGGGGCTCGAGCGTTCGGGATGAGCGAGATCGAGGTCGCAGGATCGTTCCCACAGATGCTTCCATTCGTCCATGGGATGGCCGGAAAAATAAAAACCTAAAAGCTCTTTCTCCAATCTGAGTCGTTCGGCCCGCGGGTAGTCCTCGCACCTCGACAGCTCGAAAGGCGGATACTCATCCTCGCCCGTGCCATCGAAGAGGCTCGCCTGCCCGAAACGCGACGACTCCTCCTTAGCCTGAACATAGGACACGGCGCGTTCGATCTCCAGAGCGAGTTCTCTGCGGGTGTTTCCCAGCGAATCGAAACAACCCGCGTTGATAAGACACTCGAGCGTCTTCTTGTTCATGGTTTGAGTGCCGAGCCGCTCAATGAATTCGATGAAGGACGTGAAATTGCCGCGCTTTGCGCGCTCGGCGACGATAGCCGCGGCAAGCCCTTCGCCGACGCCCTTGATTCCCAATAGGCCGTATACAATCCTGCCGTCGACAACCGAGAAAAAAGACTCGGAGCGATTGATGTCGGGCGGGAGGACTTCGAGACCCATGGAGCGGGCCTCGCTTATGTATTCGGTGAGCTTGTCGGTATCGGATATTTCGTTCGTCAGGTTGGCGGCCATGAACTCGGCAGGGTAATTTGCCTTGAGGTACGCGGTCCTGTACGCGATGATCGAGTAAGCCGCGGCATGAGATTTGTTGAAACCATAGCCTGCGAAGGGAACCAGTATCTCGTAAATTTCTTCGGCCTTTTCCTTTGTGTACCCCCGCTTGAGCGCCCCCTCGATGAATGGTCCTTTCTCTTTTTCGATTATCTCCTTCTTCTTCTTCCCCATCGCGCGCCGCAGAAGGTCGGCCTTGCCGAGCGAGTAGCCCGCGACCTCCTGCGCGACCTGCATGACCTGCTCCTGATAGACGATGACCCCGTAGGTCTCTTTGAGATACTTCTCGAGCGAGGGATGCGGGTAGGTGATGGGGCTGCGTCCCATCTTCGAATCGATATACTTCGGGATAAAATCCATCGGCCCCGGCCGATACAGCGCGTTGAGCGCGATGAGGTCCTCGATGCTCTCCGGCTTCGCCTGCTTGAGGATGCCCTGCATGCCGCTCGATTCGAACTGAAACACCGAGGTGGACTTGCCTTCTCCGAGAAGTTGGAATGTCTTACGATCGTTCTCGGGGATTTTCGACTCATCGATATCAACGCCGCGTTTTTTCAAAAGATCGAGCGTGTGCTTTATGAGCGTCAAGGTCTTAAGGCCGAGGAAATCCATCTTCACGAGGCCGCATTTTTCGAGGTAGTCCATCGTGAACTGCGTCGAGACGATGCCGGTCTTGGGATCCTTATACAGGGGGACGAAGTCAGAAAGCGCGGATTTTCCTATAACGATGCCTGCGGCATGGAAGCTCGCGTGGCGGTTCTTGTTCTCGAGTTTGCGCGCGATCGAGAAAAGATCGCGGTATTTTACATCCTCGGCGAGAGCTCGAAGCTTCGGTTCGTCTTCGAAGGCCTTCGCCAAGGTCATCTTCGGGTCCTCGGGCACGAGCTTCGCGATATTGTTCGCCTCTTCGAAGGGTATGTCGAGAGCCCGCGCGACGTCCTTGATAACCGCCTTCGCCTTAAGCGTTCCGAAGGTGATGATCTGTCCTGTTCGTTCGGCCCCGTATTTTCGGGTGACATAGTCGATCACCTCGCCGCGGCGCTCGAAGCAGAAATCCACATCGAAATCCGGCATCGAGATACGCTCGGGATTGAGAAAACGCTCGAAGAGAAGGTTGTACTTCAGGGGGTCGATGTCGGTTATCCTGAGCGCGTAGGCGACGATGCTTCCCGCGCCGGAACCACGCCCCGGACCGACGGGTATTCCGTTGCGCTTCGCCCAGTCGATGAAGTCCCAGACTATAAGAAAATAACCCGTGAACCCCATCTTGATGATGATATCGAGCTCGTAGTCCGCGCGCGCGCGGATCTCGTCACCGCCCGAAGGATAGCGGGTTTTAAGCCCTTCATGCGTCAGATGGCGCAGATAGTTTTCGGGACTTCCGAAGTCCTTCGGAACTTCGTACTCGGGCAGAAGCGGCCCCGGGTACTTGATTTCGAGATCGACCATCTCCGAGACCGCAAGCGTATTCGCGACGGCCTGAGGAATCTCGGCGAAAAGCGCGGCCATCTCGTCAGGGCTCTTCATGTAGAACTCAGAACCCGGGAAGCGCATACGGTCGGGATCGGAGCGCTTTCGATTGGTGCCGATGCATAAAAGAATGTCGTGAGCCTCGGCGTCCGATTTTTCGAGATAGTGCATGTCGTTGGTGCACAGAAGCCGCAGGCCCGAGCGCTTCGACATGGCGATCAAGGAGCGGTTCGCCCGCTTCTGCTCCTCGATGCCGTGATCCTGGAGTTCGAGGAAAAACCGTTCTTTGCCGAAGAGCTCGGCGTAGCGTCCGGCGACGCGTTCGGCCTCGTCTTCCCTGCCCATGAGGATAAGGCTCGGAATTTCTCCCGCGATGCAGGCCGAGCTGCAGATGAGACCCTTCGAGTATTTCGAAAGAAGCTCGAAATCTATACGCGGCTTATAGTAGAAGCCTTCGGTGAACGAAGCCGAGGAAAGTTTGAGAAGATTGCGGTACCCCGTTTCATTCTCGGCGAGAAGTATGAGATGCCAGTACTTGTTCCCGTTCTCCGTGCCCGTACGGTCGAGACGCGAACCGCCGGCGACGTAGAATTCGGAACCGATGATCGGCTTGACGCCGGCTTCGCGGCACGTGTCGAAGAATTTAACGGCGCCGAACATGTTACCGTGATCGGTCAAGGCAAGGGCCTTCATCCCCAGTTCCTTGGCCTTGGCAACCATCGAGGAAATCGATGCGGCCCCGTCGAGAAGAGAATAGTCTGAATGATTATGGAGGTGGACGAACTCGGCCATGGCTATGAAAAGGAGTATACATCCAGATGTCGGCCCGGCGGAAGAGGATTCCCTGCCCGGCCCGCGCCGCCGGCCCGAGCGCGCTGTGCGGTTCCCCGGCCCCGTCCGGAGACAGTCTGCTAGACTTCGAGACCTTCGGTCTCTTCAATGAGCACGTGCGAGCCGTCCCCGCCCCCGTGTCGCAGAACGTTCACCATGAAGATATTGAGCTTGTTCACGATGTTCGGCGGAAGAAGATTGCCGTCGACCTCGACCGACATGACCGGGTACTTCCGCTCGCGGGCCCAGGGCGTGTAGATGCCCTCGATGACGCGGCCGATAAGACAGGCGAAGGGGCTGATGTTTATGACTCCCGAGTAGCCATCTTCCATCGCAGCAGCAGCCGAGGCCGACGAAATGACGATCTCAGAGTTGAGCTCGAAATTGACGAAGTGCCTCTCGGCGATCGCCATGATCTTTTTCATGTCCTCGGGGCTCGGGGGCACGAGGCGCGTTTCGGCGAGGCTGCGCTTGACTCCGTGCTCGACCCAGTTTTTCCAGAGCGTTTCGATGTAAAGGCGGATGAGCTTCTTCGCCTCGACGCTGAAAGGGCGCTTCAGGAGAGGCTGAAGCCGCAGCCGCTTCTTGAGGTCGTACTCGCGCACGAAATCGAGATAGCGTATCCACTCGGTTATGCCTGAAACCTTGGCGATGATTCCTTTGCGCGAGAATAGATCGACGATCTCGTCCACGGCGAAGTCGTCGCGCCGCACGTAGATTTCGCCGACGATGAGAACGCGCGGCACCTCGTCGATCCGCTTCGCGACGGGGATGGCCGCTATGCGTTTCGATATCTGTTTCAAGGTCGGCTTGATTTTGCTTATATCGGTCTCGGCGACGTGCAGAATATCGCGCCAAATCCGGCCGAACTCGATCATCGCGGACTTCGGATCCGCGGCGGTCGCGCGCAGCGCGGTCTGGACGTCCTTCAGATAGTCCGAGATGGTTATGGTCCACCACATGGATTTCGAGAAGCCCGGCCCGAGCTCGTTGTAGGAATTGTCGGCGCTCATGGTGAAAACCACGACGTTCTCGAGCCTCAAGTCCCTGAACAGGTTCTCGTAGAAAACGAAGTATTGGCCGGTCCGACAGGGGCCGGTCGTAATGGGCACGAACAAAAGGTATATTTCGTCCTTGCGATACTTTTCAGATGCGAAGTACTGCAGGGCGGATCCGAGCACGAGGTGCGAGGGGACGCACTCCTTGCCCGAGGCGTGGCTCCGGGCGACCTGGATGGTCTCGCGCGAAGCGCGCGGCAGTGCCTCGGCGTTGACGTCGATGCCGCGCAGGACCGAGGCCATGAGCTCGGTCGCCATCTCGCCCATGTTGGAGAGGAGTATCTTGATCTTCTTATTGCCGAATATCTCGTGCTTCTCGCCCGTCCTCGTGTCCAGGACGTGAAGCGGCTGGCCCTTCACGTTCATGAACCTAAGGCCGTTGTCATAGCGCTCTTCTTTGAGTTCGCCGAGCTTCGAGCGATAGCCGTCGATGATATCGAGGAAGGCCTCGACGCGGGTGTCGATACCGGCGTCGGCCGAGTGCGAGTCCAGTTCGAGGACGAGAAATGGTTTCTGTCCCATCATCCACTTGATGTAATGAAGGATGAACGAATCGGGCGCGCAGGAGAAGTTCGAGACGTAGGTTATATAAATATTAGGCTCGTCCTTGATGAGCGAGGCCGCCTTCATGTCCTGCTGGCCGTAGTACCAGTACATGTTCGAGAAGATCGTCTCGTCCTCGAAGGGGAGGAAGTCGAAGGGGATGACCGAGTAGCCCCGCGTGGTGAACTTGCGCGGAATGCCCATGTTGGCGTCTGCGGTATAGGCGTTGTAGGGCCGCCCGAGAATCGCGATGACCGGCTTGTCGTCCTTTCTCGCCTCCTCGAGTGCCCGCCGTCCGATCTCCGAGGCCTTGTTGAAATAGTCCTCCTGTTTCGAGCAGGCGAGATCGAAGGCCTCCTCGATTTCGCGGTCCTCGATGCCCAACCTGCGGCCTAGTTTGATGAAATGCTCGAGTGCCTTGGCGCGCCCGAACTTGAATGACACGACGACGTCCAAGAACTTTTCGGGATCGACCTCGGGGAAGGCCTTCCTGATATAGTACGGCAGGCTCTGCGTGATCGGACAGAAGTTGGCGTGCACGTCCTTCTCGTAACTGGGCATGTCGCGGAAATGCGGCAGAAAAACGTAATCCGCGCCCTTGTCGAGCACATCCTGCACCGCGCCGTGCGCGATCTCGGCCGGGAAGCAATAGGTCGACTCGGCCCGCGCCACACCCTCGTGATCGACCTCCTCCGAGAGGAAGGTCCTGATGCCGAGTGCATGGAAGAACCATGAATAGAAGGGGTACATCGTGTGTACCGAAAAACATTTCGGGATACCCACGACGAAATTGCGCTTGGCGACGAAATCCGCCGGGTTCGGAGCGGAGCGCACATAGAGCAGCTCGGTTCTCTCCTTGACCCAGTCGTTGACGAGGACATCGGCCTTTTTCTTGCGCATGTTCGCGTATTTGTTGCAGCGGCCCCCGAACATGTACTTGGCGCCGCGCACTTCGAGCACCTGTATGGGACAGAGATTCTCGCAGGAGCGGCATTTGAAAACAGACTCGTACAGGATCTCGCGGGAGGCTATCTCGACGATATTGTAGGATGACTTCTCGAGCAGGCCGTCCACGTTTTTCTGCTTCGCCAAGAGTCCGACGCCGTAACAGCCCATGAGTTCCGGCGAGGGCGGAACGAGGATAGGCTTGCCGAGGAGCATCGCGAACGCGAGCGGGACGGCCTTGTTCTTCGCGACTCCACCCTGAAGGAATATTTTCTTTCCTATAGTTCGATTGCCGACGACGCGGTTCAGATAATTTGCGACGATCGAGCAAACGATACCCGCCGTGATGTCCTCGCGGGTCGCGCCCTGCTGTACGGCCTTGCGGATATCCGAGTTGATGAAGGCCGAGCAGTGCTCGCCGAACTTCAAGGGGGCTCGGGCGGAAAGCGCGATGTCGCCGATCTCGGCGGCGCTGCGGATATTGAGGTCTCCCTGGGCCGATTCCTCGAGAAAGCTGCCCGTTCCCGCCGAGCAGGCCTCGTTCATCGCGTAATCGATGGGCACGCCGTTCTTCAGTAATACGTATTTCGCATCCTGGCCGCCGATTTCGAAGATCGTGTCAACGTCGCCGGTGAAATGCGTGGTTCCGACCGAGTGGGCGATGATCTCGTTGTACACTCCTGCGTTCTCGAGGAAGACGCCCAGAATCTCCCGCGAACTCCCCGTGGTCGCCGCCAGCGTGATCTTGATCGCATCCGAAAAATCAGCGTTCTCGGCGAGACCGAGATCGGATCGAACCTTCTTCGCGATCTCGACAAGACAGAGCTTCAGGGCCTTGACGGGGTCGCCGTGCGTCCTGCCGTAGTGGGAGGCGACGATCTCGTCGGTCTCGATATCGATGAGACAGGCCTTTGTGGTGGTCGATCCGCCGTCCACGCCGAGAATATACTCGCGTCCCGCCCGCACCGGCCCTGTCGCGGACTCGAAGTAACTCACTTTGTCGGCGGCGCTGGAGAGGGGGGAGAGGCGGTCGAAACGGATCTCGTTGGACTTCAAGAGACGCTCGGCCCCCGGAAACGGCGAGCCGGAGGACCGGGCGATGACGGCCGCCCCGTATGCTTCGAAATACGCCGCTTCCTTTGGAACGACGAATTCGATTTGAGGCGCGAGCTCGCGGATGAAGCGGAGTATGTGCGGATTGAGCGTGGTGCCGCCGGTGAGCATGACGCGGCCCTCGCTGATCTTCGCGCGCTTCAGAAAATCGACGACCTTGGTCGCCATGACCATCGACAGCGAGAGAACAATGTCGTCTTTCGTCGCCTCCCGCTTGTTGAGTCGGTGCGTGCAGTCGGATTTCATGAAGACCGAGCACCTCGTGGACAAGGGCAGGACCTTTGCCTCGGGCCCGACCTTCGACGCGTCTTCGAGCCTCATGTCCATGCGAGCGAGTTGCTGCTTGAAGAACTCTCCCGTGCCGGACGCGCACTTGTTTCCTGAAAAATTATTAACAATAGTGCCGCGCTCGTTCACCGTATAGACGATAAGGTCCTCTCCGCCCATCGTGACGACGGCGTCTACTTTCTCGCCTGTCGCCTTCAGGGCGGCCTCGATGCACAAGGGTTCGATGGTGTTGTTGAGCGCGAAGAGCCCCCTGCCCTCGTTGCCGGTCACCAGAGCGGGCATCCCGATCGGCGCGTTTCTGCCCTCCAAGGCCTTTCGCACCGCGGCGAGGAAGTCGCCCTCGTGCGGAAGGACGACGCTCCACGAGAGCGCCTCGCCTTCGAGATAGACAATTTTCAAGCTCGACGAGCCGACATTGATTCCGAGACTGTTCATCGGGGCCTCTCGCTGTAGTTCATGCTTGACAGGTTGATGACAAGCATCGAGTTTGTCATCAAGCTGTCAAGCCGCCGACGATCGCGCGGCGCGGGCGAATCGTATCACTAACGCGGCGTGATGGACAAGAACGCAATCCATTTTATAAGGAAGAAAGCAACGCCGCGTAGAAGAGCTCGCAGCGGCGCAGATTGTCCACGGCCACGTGCTCGTCGCGGCCGTGGACAGCCTCGAGGTCCGCCGCCCTCTGTCTGAGCGGCGTGAGGCGGTACATCGCGTCCGCGACGCGACGATAGTGCTTGGTATCGGTGCCGGCGCTGAAAAGGAAGGGAACGGCCGCCGCCTCCGGAAAGGACGCTGCGAGCGCCCTCTCGATCGCACGAAAGCCCTCATGATCGACCGGGGACTCGGGCAGAGGCTCGACCACCGCCTCAGGATGGGCCGGACGGACCGCCGCGGCGCCTGCCGCGCCGGCAATATGCTTAAGCACAAGAGCCGAAGAATGCCCTGGAAGAATGCGCACGTTGATGTTGGCCGAGGCCCGGTCGGCCAGCACATTCTCCTTCGGACCGCCTGTGAGCATCGTCGGGGCGAAGGTCGTGCTGACTAAGGCGTTTGTCAGCCGCCCGGCGCGCAAGGATGCTTGTACGATCGGTCCGAAGAGCCAGAGATTCCGGAACAAAAACCGCATCGTAAAGGGGACATAGGGAGACAGGCCTTCAAGAAACGCGCGGACGGTGAAACCCAGGCGGGATTTCATGGGCGAGCCTTCGACAGCCGCGACGGCGCGCGCCAGATCGCCGACAACGGTCCTGCGCGGAGGCATCGAAGCATGGCCGCCCGCTCCGCTCCGCTCGTCTCAACAAGCACATCCATATAGCCCTTCTCGGATATGCCGACGAGAGCGAGCGGTCGGTCGGCGAAGGACAACAAACCGTCGGCGATCGGCCCCCCCCTCGTCGAGGAGGAAGGAGGCTCTGACCCCCCGAGAGGCGAGGACCTCCCCGATCCGCTTCGCCCCGCGGACGCCGCCTGTTTCTTCGTCGCCTCCGAAGGCGAGGTAGACGGTGCGCTTCGGCCTAAAGCCGTCCGAGATCAGACGCTCGGCCGCATGCAGAAGGGCTGCGAGCGTACACTTTATATCCTGCGATCCGCGTCCCCATACCGCGCCTTCAGCGATATCGCCCGAAAACGGCGGGTGTTTCCAGGAGGAAGCATCCTCCGCAGGTACGACGTCGAAGTGCGCGCAGAGAATAACGGGGGCGTATGATTCGTCGTACCCCCTCCATTCGTATAGAAGAGCGCGATCGCCCAATTCTTCGCGGCGGGCGACCGCATGGAATCGGGGGAAGAGACGCAGAAGATCGGCCTTCAGCGCATTGAAGGCGGCGCCGTCTTCCGCGGAATGATCGTAGAAGGAGACCGTCGCCCTTCGGATCAAAGCGGACAGCACTTCTTCCACACCCGCAGCGGCGGCAAAGCAGCCGGGATCGCGAGGCATGTGCGGCGGCGGCGCGCGCCGCGTGACGAGAGAACGCACGAGGGCGACGAGAACCGCCGCTGTAATGAGAACGCCGAAAGCTGTCGCTACGATCGTCGAGAAGCCCACGGCAAGCCCCTCCCCGACTGAGTATCACGCGCGGCTCGGCCCGGGGTCAATCACATACGGAGCTATTCGGTATCAGGAGCGTAGGCGGCGCCGCCCGCCACCTCGCTCTTGACCTTGGTCACCGCGCCCTTTGCGGCGTCCTGAACCTTGTGAGCGACCTCGATCGTCTTCTTCTCGAGTTCCTCGGTCTTTTTATTGAGAGTCCTGTTCAGAACGACGAAGAAGCCGGGGATTATGACGGCGCCGACGAGGGCGACGACGACGACGATGGTTGACGCGAGCGGAAGGCGGCTCGCCACCATCTTATCTTCGAAAATCATGCGGACCGCTGTGAACGAGATAGCGGCGGCTCCCACGTAGACGAGCCACTTGGCCTTGTTCATCAGTGTCGAGATGAAGCCTCCCGAGACCATAAGCAGCGGCATACTGATAAGAAGACCTGCGATCAAGAGAACGATGTTACCGTGAGCCGAGCCCGCGACCGCGAGCACATTATCGACACTCATCATAAAATCGGCGGCGATGATGAGACCGATAGCCTGTTTGAAGTTATTCGCGCTCTTCGTCTGGTCCTCGGAGCCATCGTCGAGTCTGAGAAGCTTATAGACGACCCAGATGAGGGCGAGCCCGCCTATAGCCGAGAGGAAGGGAATGAGAAGAATGTACGAGGCGACGGCGGTCAGTGATATTCGAAGCGCGATCGCGAGGCCGCCGCCGATTATGATAGCCAGGTTGCGCCGATTCTTGGGCAGGGTCGCGACGGCCATGCCGATGACGATGGCGTTGTCACCGGAAAGGGCCAAGTCGATCAACGTAATGTTAAGGAAGCGTACGATGAAGTCCCAGCTGAGATCCATATTTTCTCCGTAAAGCCGGCCGTGGTCCGTCGACAGTGCGCGGGCCCGGCGCTGATGAATCGCGGACACGATACCGAAATACCCATGAGAGTGTCCAGGCATTCTCCGCGCAGAAAAAAAGACCGTGGGGGATTGACAAAGAACCGAGGACCGAAGGGGAGGATATCCTGATGGGAATCGGCGCCCTGCGGCGATCCGCAGGTCCCCGCCTTGTAGCTGTCGAGCCGCCCCGTCGATTCGGATACTATTGACAAAAACCTCGTGTTCGCGCACACTCGACTCATCATGGACGCCAGGACGCGCAGCGATCGGACCAGCCTCAGCCATCGGCATCACGGCCACATCGAGGGGCCGTGCGGTGTCGTAGTCTGAGCGCTGTTCGAAAAAGCGCAGTCTGCGGGAGCGCCGGCCTCTAATGGCCGGCGCTTCGGTTTTTAGGGGATCCTTTCGGGGATCGAGCGCCGGCCGACCGGGTCCCACGCGCCCGAATGAAAGGAGACCGATATGAACCAAACAGTCTTGGAATTGGGCCTTCCCAAGGGCCGCATGCAGGCGGAGGTCCTCAGGCTCATGGCCGACGCCGGTCTGCCCGTCAAGGCCGACGAACGCGGCTATCGGCCCGTGATCGGCCATGCAGGGAACGGCGACGAAACCGAAGGATTCGCCGCCCGCGCGCCCCGATTCGACGCGAAATTCCTAAAGCCTCAGAATATCGTCGAGATGATAGATCTCGGCAGCCGCGATGTGGGTTTCGCGGGGGCCGATTGGAATCGCGAACTCGGTTCGGAGGCGGTCGAACTCTTGGATACCGGCCTCGACCCGGTGCGGATCGTAGTCGCCGCTCCGGCCGGACTCCTCGTAGACGGCAAACTGCCGGCGCGTCCGGGGCTCGTGGTCGCCTCGGAATACGAAAACCTCGCGAAGGAATGGATTTCGCGCAACGCGCCCGGAGCCAAATTCGTGCGATCCTACGGCGCCACCGAAGTATTCCCTCCCGAAGACGCCGACGCGATCGTCGACAACTGCGCGACGGGATCGACCCTCAAGGCCAACGGCCTCGAGATTGTCGACGAAATCATGAAAAGCTCGACGCGGCTCTATGCTTCCCGAAAGGCGATGGCCGACCCCGCCAAGCGCGAGGCGGCGGAAACCCTCGCCCTCCTCCTCAGCTCGGTGCTCGAGGCGCGCAAGCGGGTCATGCTCGAGGTGAACGTGAGCGCCGAGCGTCTGGCCGAGCTGACCGAGGTGCTGCCCTATATGAAATCACCCACTATTTCGCCGCTTAAAGGAGGCGAAGCCTTCGCCGTGCGCGTCGCCGCGCCGCGCTCGATGCTCGCGGGCCTCATCCCCGAGATAAAGCGCCGCGGGGGCAGCGATATCGTCGTTTCCGAGATATCACAGATAGTTCCATAAGTGTAGAAAGGGGGCCTTCATGGGCATCGGCAATTCGACAGGAGTAAGAAAAGTATTACTACGACGTACAAGCCGAGAAACCGATGTTCTCGTCTCGCTCGAGCTCGATCCTGTATCGGCTTACGCCTCCATCGACACCGGTATTGGGTTTCTCGATCACATGCTCGGCTCGCTCGCGATACATGCGGGATGGTCGCTCACGCTTCTCTGCCGGGGCGACCTCCAGGTCGACGAGCACCACAGCGCAGAAGACTGCGCCATCGCTCTGGGCGAGGCTCTTTCCCGCGCAGTCGCAAAGGGCCGGTCGGCCGGTATAAAGCCGCGCCGTTTCGGTTCGGCCTGCGTCCCTATGGACGAGGCCCTCGCCCGGGCGGTGATCGACTTCTCGGGACGGCCCTTCTGCAGGACGGAACTCGGCCTCGGGGGTGCGCGCATCGGCGATCTCGCGGGCGAGAACATCGCTCATTTCTTCTCGAGTCTGGCATCCTCGGCCTGCATGACCCTCCACATCGACGTCCTCGCCGGGGAAAATTCGCACCACAAGGCGGAGGCGGCATTCAAGGCCCTCGCCCGAGCCTTCCGCGAGGCGCTCGAACCGGACAGTACAGCGGGGTCGGGGACAATCGAGAAAGCCCTGCCCGGAGAAGCCGCGGGAACCAGCGCGAAAGGGTCCGTAGAACTCGTGGAAATCACCGACGACGTGTTCGCCGAGGCGAAGACCGAACTTTTAAGGAAACGCAATGCCGGTACTGTCTAAATCTTCCGGGGACGAAGGGGATCGGATCTCCGTCGCCCTCGCGCCGACGGGAGTCGCGAACCTGGCCTCGGTCCTGGCCGCGCTGAGGCGGGCCGGAGCCGCCCCCTTCATCGCCGCCGACCCCGACGAGCTTGCATGCTCGCCCTTCGCCCTCGTTCCTGGTGTCGGTTCCTTCGGCAGCGCGATGGACACGCTGCGCTCATCGGGAATGGACGAGGCGATCAAGAATCGCATAACGCGCCGCGCTCCGACCATGGGTATCTGCGCGGGAATGCAGGTGTTCTTCGAGTCGAGCGAGGAGTCGCCGGGCGCCGCGGGGCTCGCAGTCGTTCCAGGACGATTCGGGAGGTTTCCGTCGAGCGTGCCGGTGCCTCAGCTCGGCTGGAACCGCGTGACGCCTGACAGCAAGGGCTCCTCAGAGGGAATGATCCGGCCCGGCTGGGCGTACTTCGCAAACTCGTACCGTATACTCGACGCGCCCGAGGGATTCCTCGCGAGCCGCGCGGTATATGGTGATGAGTTTATAGCGGCGCTCGAGTCCGAGATACGTTCTTCGTCCGGGGGAGGTCCCGCCCTCCTGCTCTGTCAATTTCATCCCGAACTTTCAGGTCCTTGGGGCCTTGGATTGTATAAACGATGGCTCGGCGTTGACAGTGAAAGGGGAGAATCACGATGAACAAAATCGGTGCGCTTCGGGTGATCCCCTGTCTCGATGTCGACGGCGGCAGAGTCGTAAAGGGGACGCGTTTCGTCGACCTGAAGGACGCCGGCGACCCCGTCGAGCTTTCCCTTCGATACGAAGAGGAAGGGGCGGACGAGATCGCCTTCCTCGATATCTCCGCGACGATCGAGGGACGGGACACCGCGCTTAAATCAATCAAAGCGGTGCGGGATGCGATCGGCATTCCGCTCGCCGTCGGCGGGGGAATACGCGGCGTTGCAGACGCCGCTCGTATCCTGGAAGCCGGAGCCGACCGCGTCGCGGTCAACAGCGCCGCGGTGCGCGATCCTGATCTCATCGACGTTCTCGCCCTCCGATTCGGTGTGCAGTGTGTCATTCTCGCGATCGACGCCCGCCGGCTCAACACCGAACAGGCTATCAATGAAGAAAGTGACAAGCCCATTACGAGCCGGTGGGAAGTCGTGATCGAGGCCGGACGCAGGGGTACGGGCCGCGACGCGGTCGAATGGGCGCGCGAGGGAGCGCAAAGGGGCGCGGGCGAGATACTCCTCACCTCCATCGACCGCGACGGAACGGGCTTGGGCTACGATCTCGATCTTTTATCCGCCGTAACAGAGACCTGCGGCATACCCGTTGTCGCCTCGGGAGGTGCGTCGAAGCTCGAGCACTTCGTCGACGGCGCCCGCGCCGGGGCGCGCGCGGTTCTCGCGGCAGGAGCCTTCCACCGCGGCGAGCTTTCGATCGGAGAGGTCAAGCGGAGCCTCGCCCGGGCCGGCATGGAGGTCAGAACGTGATTATTCCCAGCATCGACATCATGGGCGGCAAGGCTGTTCAACTGCGCGGGGGCAAGCCCACGGGCGGCAAATATCCTGTCCTCGAGGTAGGCGACCCCGAAGTCGTCGCCGAACGCTACTCCCGCCTCGGCGAGATCGCCGTCGTCGACCTCGACGCCGCGCTCGGCACGGGTGACAATCGTTCGATTGTCGAGCGTATCATCCGCCGTCACCCCTGTAGAGTCGGCGGGGGCTTGCGCACAAAGGAAGCGGTGCTCGACTACCTGGATAAAGGAGCGCGCGCGGTCATGATCGGCACCAAGGCCGAGCCCGAGTTTTTGGAAGGACTGCCGCGCGAGCGCCTGATGGCCGCCCTCGACGAGAAGGCCGGAGAGGTGGTCGTCGAAGGCTGGACCAAGGGGACGGGCAGGAGCATCGACGAGCGGATGCGGATTTTAGCGCCTTACGTGTCCGGATTCCTCGTCACCTTCGTCGACACCGAAGGAAGTCTCTCGGGCATGAATACCGACCGGATCAAGTCCCTCATCGCGGCCGCGGGCGGAGTTCGCATAACCTTCGCGGGGGGCGCGTCGACGGCAGCCGAGATAGGCGCGCTCGACCGGCTGGGCGCCGATGTCCAAGTGGGGACGGCGATCGCCCTCGGGAAGATGCGCCTCGCTGAGGCCCTCGCATCCTGCCTCAACTCGGATCGCGACGACGGGCTTTGGCCTACAGTTGTCTGCGACGAGGGCGGCCGCGCCCTCGGTCTCGTCTGGTCAGACCTCGAAAGCCTCGACGCGGCGATCGAGTCAGGCCGCGGCGTTTACCATTCGCGAAGCCGCGGATTATGGAAGAAGGGCGAGAGTTCCGGCGATATCCAAGAACTTGTCCGCATCGCTGCCGACTGCGATCGCGACACGCTCCGCTTTACTGTGCGGCAGCATGGTCGCGGCTTCTGCCATCTCGGACGCCGCAGCTGCTTCGACGACGGTTCCGGCATAGAGCGGCTCGAGCGGACGCTTCAAGCGCGAAAACGACAAGCGCCGGCCGGTTCCTACACCCGACGACTCTTCGACGACCCTGCACTGCTCGGCTCGAAGCTGCGCGAAGAAGCGGACGAACTCGACAGGGCGGCCGACGCGGATGAGGCGGCGTTCGAGGCGGCAGACCTCATCTACTTCGCCCTCGTCAAAGCTGTCGCCATGGGATCGAGCCTCGCTGCGATCGAGGCGGAACTCGATCGGAGGTCGCTGAAAGTGAGCCGGCGCAGCGGAGACGCAAAAGCCGCGTACCTCAGAGGTTCCGGATCCGACACAATCGGAGGTTCGTGATGGAGGACTTACTCAGACGGATCTCGCTTGATGATATAAAAGATTCACGTATGCGGGCGCGGGATGCGGAGGCGGAAGAGTCGGCGTCCCGCATAATCGCCGATGTCGCATCGCGCGGGGAGGCGGCGGTGCGCGAGTGGGCGGTCAAACTCGGCGACATAGATTCCGGTCGCCGCCTGATACTGGACAAAGAAGATCTTGAGAAAGCCCTCGAATCCATCGACTCTCAGACGCGGAAAATCCTCGAGGCGGCGCGGGACCGGATCACGGCCTTCGCATCGGCGCAGAGGGGCGCGTTGCGCGATATTGATATCCCCGTCCCCGGAGGCAGGGCGGGGCATAGTTTTATACCAGTAGGCCGTGCGGGCTGTTATGCGCCGGGCGGCAGATTTCCGCTTCCATCCAGCGCACTCATGACCGCCTGCACCGCACGAGCGGCCGGTGTCGGATCGGTCTGGTGCCTGGGTCCAAAGCCCTCGACTGCGACCCTTGCCGCCGCCGCTCTGGCCGGGGCCGAGGGCTTCTTGGCTGCGGGCGGAGCCCAGGGAATCGCGGCGCTCGCTTTCGGGGCCGGAGTCCCCCCCTGCGATGTGATTGTCGGCCCCGGAGGACGGTATGCGGCGGCGGCGAAGCGACTTCTGTTCGGCGTCATAGGGACAGAGGCGCCGGCCGGCCCCTCGGAGTTGTTGGTCATCGCTTCGCCGGACGCCGACCCCGAGATTGTCGCAGCCGACCTTCTTGCTCAGGCCGAGCACGATGTAGTAGCTATACCCGCGGTGATTGTTTTGGGATTTGAAGATTCTGTTAACAAGGGAATCACTTCAAACGTTTTAAATTATTCAAACGTTGGAGAATACTCAAACGCTGTGAAAAAGCAAAACAATAGCGATGTCTCAAGCGATAGGACGAAAGTAAGCGTTCGGGGAGACGTCAACGCTTGGAGTTTTTCAACATCACTCAACTCCAGCCTAGCCCGACGCCTCGACGCCCTGCCTGAACCTAATCGGACTGTCGCCCGCCGCGCTCTACAGAACGGCTGGCTCTTTGTCGCTGCAAATGAAGATGAAGTATTGAAAGCCGCGGAGCGCTTCGCCCCGGAACACCTTGAGATTTTCACGCCCGAGCCGCAGGCATGGGCGGAGCGAATAAGAACCGCCGGCGCAGTCTTTCTCGGTCCGGGTTCTGCCGAGGTCTTCGGCGACTATGGTGCCGGCCCCAATCACTGCCTGCCGACGGGCGGCGCCGCACGTTTCGCCGCGGGACTTTCGGTTCTCTCGTTCTTGAGGGCGAGAACCTGGCTGGAGATGGACGATCCGAGTGCGTTGTCCTCCGAAACCGCCGCCTTCGCCCGCATCGAAGGTCTGGAAGCCCACGCCCGCGCCGCTGAACTGCGGACTTCGCTGAGGAGGGGAATATGAAAACTGAATGCATAGCGGCTGTTTCGGCCCCGAAGGCGATCGGTCCATATTCGCCCGCCATCCGCGCCGGCGGATGGCTTTTCATCTCCGGCCAGCTGGGCATAGATCCGACTACTGGCGAATTGGCCTCAGGGGTCAAAGCTCAAACCGAGCGCGCGCTGGCAAACATGGAGATGCTGCTGTCCGCCGCAGGTCTCGGATTCGACCATCTTGCGAAAACGACACTCTTTCTTGCGGATATAGGAGATTTTCCCGCAGTGAACGAGGTGTACGCTTCGGTATTCCGAGAGCCCTACCCCGCCCGCTCGACCGTCCAGGTCGCAGCACTCCCCAAGGGAGCGCTCGTCGAGATCGAGGCCGTCGCTGTTTATTGATCAGACCAGAGTGAGGTCGCTCGCGTTCGTGTCTCCAGTCGCAGGGGGCCGTCGTCGACGAAGTCGAGGTACATAGGCTGGAGTGGTGAAAGCCTGTTTCCGGTCCCCGAAAACCGGAATCGAACGATGAGCGACCCCATAGCTTCCGTCCGGGTGGGCGCGGCGCCGGGCTTAAGGCCCGCATCCTCGGGAAGCGGAAGCACGGTCTCGATCCAGCCGAGATGCGCTGGCGGATCGAGGAAAACAGGGGCTGCGCTCTCGGACACAAGCGCCGCGACTCGATAGAAACGTCGCAGTGGAGTGTACGGCCCCTGTTCGGCCTCAGGTCCCAGAATTCGTGCGGTGAGCGCCGCGGGGCCCGAGAATTCGAGTATGTCGACGCAGATCGAAGCGGAATTCGAGTCCATCGAGACTATTTTTGTGCCGACGGCCGCACCCGGCACCAGCACTTCGAGCTCGCCGCGAAACGAGGAGTCCCCGACCTCGTAGGGAAGCAGTCGCGCAACGGTGCTCGGCCCGCGATAGAGCGTCCAATCCATGAGGGCGGCGCGGATCGCAAGGGCGAGCGCGGCGGCGATGGCAAGGAGTGGAAGGCCGCAGGCGAGAGGAAAGGCTCCGGCAAGGGCGCCTGCTCCGGCGATTGCGGCGGCATAGGAGGCGAGGACATCCATGTCGACGACAGAGGAATCGAGCACATCGTTCGAGGGGATAATGAGGATGCAGGTCGCGAAGAGCAGCGAAAGGCTGAGATAGGCGACCGCGCGGGCGATGCGTCGCGATCTCCGGCGTGCCGTGACGGCTGTCAGGTTCCGTGCAGGCAGGACGGCCCGGAGGGCTTGGCCGAGGGCGAGTCCGAAGAAAAATGCCGCGGCGCCGATCCACAGCCAGGGATCGGCCGCAACCGCCCCGAAGGCGCCGGCAGGTTCAGAATCCATATACACTCGAGTATTTGCTTCGAAGGTACCTGACAAAATGACCGGGATCGAGCTTTGTCCCTGTGACGCGCAGAATCAGCTCGTCCGGACGGAAGACCGCACCCTGTGCGTGGATTTTTTCACGCAGCCAGCCGAGCGGAGAAGCAAGATCGCCGGCCTCGATGCGCTGTTCGAGATCAGGGATATCGGCGCGCATCGCGTCCCAGAACTGAGCGGCGTAGAGGTTGCCGAGCGCGTAGCTGGGGAAGTATCCGAAAAGTCCGGCGGACCAGTGCACGTCCTGCAGACAGCCGGAACTGTCGTCCGGAGGCTCAATTCCGAGAAGCTCGTTCATCCGCTCGTTCCACGCCGCTGGGATATCGCGGACTTCGAGTCCGCCGTCGATAAGCGCGGATTCGAGTTCGAAGCGTAGAATTATATGAAGGCCGTAGGTCACTTCGTCCGCTTCGGTGCGGATGAGAGAAGGTTCGACCTTGTTGATTCCTCTGATAAAATCCTCGAGACTCACACCTTCGAGCGTCGGTCCGGCGAGTTCGACAAGACGCGCATAGTTTTTCATCCAAAACGCGCGTGACCGGCCGATGATGTTCTCCCACATCCGCGACTGCGATTCGTGAATGCCCATCGACGAAGCTTCGGACAGGCGCGTCCGCATGTATTCTTTTCCGGGAACGATGCCCAGTTCGTACAGCGCGTGTCCGGTCTCATGGATGGTCGAGAAGATGCCCGAAACGAAATTGTCTTCTATGTATCTCGTTGTTATCCGAACATCGTCCGAACCGAGTGTCGTGGTGAAGGGATGCGCCACCGTATCGAGCCGGCCCCTTGACCGGTCGTAGGGTAAAAACTCGAGGAGCCACTCGTTGATCGCCTTCTGCCGCTCCGCGGGGCAGGGGCGCGAAAGAAACGCCGCCGCGATGATAGGGCGCGATCGAATCGCGTCGAGAAGTCCGACAAGCTCTTCCCTGAGCGCCCCGAAGGTCCGTCTCAGAGATACCTCCGTGGTTCCAGGCTCGAAGAGGTCGAGGAGGCTGTCATAAGGGGCGCCCCCCGAAGAAAGATATGCAGCCTGCTTCCGCTTGAGATCGACGACGGTCGCAAGGTGGGGCGCAAACGAGGCGAAATCGTTCTTCCGCCGAGCCTGGGCCCAGGCTTGCTGGGCGAGGCTCGTCGCACGGGCGATATCGGCGACGAGATCTGCCGGCAGTTTCGTTCTCTGATCGTACTCCCGTCTGAAGGCCCTGAGGTAGGCGCGTTCTTGAGCCGGGAGCCCTTCATCGCCCTGGGGATCGCCGTCGGTGGAACCGAGGGCGGACAGAAGTTCCCCCACCTCGGGCCTGGTGAATCGTTCGTGAACGAGCGACTCGATGAGCGCCAGCTGCTCGGAACGCTCGGCGATCGCATTCGGAGGCATGTATGTCTCCTGATCCCAGCCGAGAAGAGCGCCGATATGGATCAGAAGACCGATCTCTCTGTCAATCTCGATAAGTCGCTCAAGTTCCGTGCGCATGGGACGAATCGTAACACTCCACCATGGTTGAGAACAAGGCGCAGAAAGCGTCGATAAAGGGGACCTCGAAAAACTTCAGTTTTTCGAGGTCAACCTCTTGAAAATGCAATTCCCGCAAGGGAATTGCAAGGGAACCTTAAAAACCAACCGGGTTTTTAGAGGTTCCCTAAAGATGCTTTCGCCTTTGCCGGCGGCTTGCTATAGTCATACCCATGTCAGAGTCCCTCGAAACGACGGACGCCGTCGGTGTCCGCAAGCATAAAAAAAGACCCTTCCGCGCAGCGTTGATCGCCCTGGCCGTCCTTGTGGCGGCGATCGCCGCGGCGATCCCTGTCCTCCTCGCGATAAACGCCATCGACAGGCGCGATCCCGTATCATTTCTTCCGCCGCGGCCCGACGCGTACGCATCGATCCGCTCGCTGAGCGAGGCGGTGACGCGTCTTACCGGACTCAGGGCGGCGGACGAACTGCTCTCCGGTCCCGGCGAGGCGGAAATCCGAGCACTCCTGGTGACGGCGCGATCGACGCCTCTGCTGTCATCAGGTCTGTTCAGTTTTCTAGCCGGCGTCCCCGTCCACATCGCTGTCGAAAAAGATCATGTCCTCGCGGCGGTCGATCTCGGCCTGGCAGGAGCGGCGGCGCGTCTTCTGCCGATCGCGGCCCCGTTTATCAGGATACAAGATATCGCCTATGAGTACAGCGCGGGCGTTTCGCGCATCCTAATCGGCAAAGCTCCGTCCTTCGTCAGACTCGCGGTGGTTGGAAGGATACTCGTGGCGTCGACCTCGGCTGAAGACCTCGAGGCAGCTATAGCGCGGGGCACCGCGCACGACGCGCAGTTGCCGTTCGAAGCGGAAAACGCGCCGAATTTCGCAGCCAGGGCGCGGCTTGCGGGGCTCGACCTCTCGGCGCCGCGCGATGGCGCGATCAGGATCGTCGCGGACATCTCGGGGCTCGTGTCGCGCCTCGGCGGGTCCGATGTCTTCACGAGCGGCGTTTTCAGAAATCTTTCATTCCCGCGCGAAGCGGTTCTCGACCTCGACATCTCCGACGAGGCGGTCTCGCTCGAGGCATCGCTCCCTGTCTCCTCCTCCGACACTGGTCTGGGGGCACTTCTTGCGCGGCGCTCCGGAGTCCCCTCGGTATTGCCCCTCCTTCCTGCATCGACCGTCTACGCGAGCATCGCGGCGATGGAGCGTCCCGCTGCACTCATGGAGACCGCTCTCCGGTATTTCGATAAAGCAGGACGGGACAGGTATACCTCGGCGGAGGCGGCCTGCAGCATGGCCATCGGCGTCGGCTTCGATGAGCTTCTTTTCTCATGGGCGGGCGATGAATTCGGCGTCTTCGGTTTAGAAAAATTTCCGGAACCGGTCTTCTTTATCCGCATTTCAAACGAGTCGGCGCGTAAAGCCGCTTTCGACAAACTTGTTTCCTCGGCATTCATCAACGAGGACCTTTCGACTGTGGTCGACGATATGCGCATCCCCAGACTCGTACTGCCGTCCTTTGTACGCGATATTCTCAAGCTGGTCGATGCAGACATACCCCAGCCGTATTGGATCGTCGAGCGGGGTTTTCTCTTCGCCTCCTCATCGGCGGAAGCGCTCCGCGCAGTCGCGAAATCGCACTCCTCGGGCGAAACGCTCGTGCGCTCCGAAGGATACCGACGGCTTATAGGCTCATCGGGCGCGGACGCGGCGGCGGTTGTTTTTTATTCACTCGAACGGGGCCTTCCATTCTTCCTGCACGGGTCGAGTCCTGTCGAGCGTGTTCTGCGATTGTACCGGAACGGCGCTCTCTTCATTCGAACCGGCTCATCGGCGCTCGGTATTTCGCTCCACGCGCTGCGTGGAGCCGAGACCGCCGGTCTCCGTGAACTTCCCGGTTTCCCCATCGCCGCCGGCGGCAGACTCGTCGGAGCGCCTCTCGTCCTCGGTTCCGGATCGAATGCCGTCGTAGTTCTCCCGCTCTCCGGCGCCCGTCTCGTCGCGAAGCCGCTTTCGGGAGGCTCGGGCGGCGGATCTACGATCGAGGCGAAGCTCGACGGCGACGCATGGCTCCGCGCCGCGGTCGACGAAAAAGGAAAGCCCTTTGTCTGGGCGCTTACGAAACAGGGAACCATCTACCGATTCGATTCGAAACTCGAACACATCCGCCCCTTCCCCATCGCGGCGAGCTTGCGGCCCTCGAGTCCTCCCGCTCTCGCCCCCATATCGGGCGCCGCTCCCCGTCTGGTATTCGGCGTCAAAGGCGGGGGCTTCCTGCTCGTCACTGCCGACGGCGCTGAACACAAGATCGAGCTTCCAGGTGAGCCTGCGCTTCTTTCGCCCCCTGCCTTTGCAGGAGGGATGTTCGCCGTCTATCCGAAGTCCTTCGACGGCAAGATCCTGCTCCTGAATGAAAACGGCGAGATGATGGACGGATGGCCTGTCGAGGCGGGCGGAATCGCGTTCGGCTCGCCCGTCTTCGTGCGGAGCGGTTCCGATCGTCTCGTGGCATTTTTGACACAGGCCGGCGAATTGACTCTCCGCTCCGTCGAGGGGACGATGCTGAGCGGCTTCCCGCTCCGTCTTGGCGGCTCGTACGTAAGCGCTCCGGCCGCTCAATTGAAGGGCTCCTCGCTCTACATCCTCGACTCCGACGGGCTCATCATGCGCGTATCGGCCTCGGGCGAAGTGATCGCCGAGCGCCGCGAGGAGGGCTTACGAGGCGGAGAAATCTCGCTCGCCGTCGCCGCCCCCTATAAAGACGGCCGCGAGGTGCTTTTCGCCGCAGGTTCCGGCGACGCTCTGTACGCTTTTACGACCGATCTCGATCCTGTACCGGGATTCCCCGCCAAGGGCGCCTGGCCGCCCGCCTTGGCCGACATCGACGGCGACGGGAGCCCCGAGATAATATCGGGGGGGATCGACGACACGATCCACGCGTACGCGATCCGCTGAGGGTGGAGGTTGCCGATGAGATCAGCATCGCATAACGTGAAGGTCTGTTTACGGCGCGCCGAGGTCCGCCGTCCGCGGACGAGGCGGCCGGGCGCCGCGGTTTCTGCGGCCTTGATTGTCGCAGCGGCGGCGCTCGCTTCATCCTGTGCGACGATCCAGCAGGACAGCTATGTCGGGGTGACAGACGAGATGGATTTCGCGCGATTGGCCGAACTCGCGGAAAAATGCGCGGCTCTTCGTTTGCAGGCCGCCGCCGGCGCGCTCGACGCCGCCGCTCTTTCCGCGGCCCGCGCCGAAGCCGCGACGCTCAAAGCAAATCAGCCGCTCAACGAAAGCTACCGCGCGCGGCTCGCTGCCACGGCGGGCGATCTCGCTCTTCTCGCCGGGGACCGGAATGCGGCCCAAGCCGCTCTTTCCGAAGCGGAATCGGCGCGGCAGGACGAAGAGCGCGCGTTTCTCCTGCGTTCGCGGTTGGCGCGCAAGGAAGCCGATGCCGAGGCGGCGCTCTCCGCCGGCATCGCCAAGGCCTCGACTTCGTTCGTCCTCAAAGCCGAGCTCGGAGAGCTGCGCGTCAAGCAGGGCCGCTACCGCGAGGCGATCGTTCTTTTCGACGAGGCCCTTCCCCGTCTAGGCGGACAGGAGCGCGCGCTTTATAAGCCCTCGCGCGAGCTTGCGCTCTCGCTCAAGGACCTCGAGGACGCGCCCGCCGGAGCCGCCGTCTACGCCGCCCAGAATCCCGTAAGCCTTCTCGGGCTCGCGGTCATCACGCAAGAGAGCACGGATCTGCTCGATTATCTGACCGGCGCGGAATCATGGGCTCCGGGGCCGCTCTTCGCGCGGCTGGCCGGCTCCGGGCTGTTCGGCCCCGGCGATATCAAGGCCGCCGATCCCGCCACGAGGGCCCGCGTCGCCTTTTTCCTGTGGAGCCTCACGTCGATCCGCGAAGAGAACCGCGCGCTCTTGACCATGTACAGTTCCCGCTACCCGACCGGCGGCCGGGGACCGGTGCCCGACGCAGATCCGGGCTCCTGGTTCTTCGACGCCGCACTGGGCTGCGTCGAGCGCGAGATACTTTCTCTCCCCGACGGTCTGCACTTCCGGCCGGAGCAAACTGTCTCAGGAGCCGAAGCTCTTAAAGCGGTGCGCAGGGCGTCGGAATAAGGAGCGGACTCTGTTTCTCCGCGAACTTGAGCAATCGGTCACAGTTCTCCGAGGCGCCGGTCCCGCAGTCGCCTCGCGTCTCGCGCATCTCGGCGTCTACACGGTCGCCGATCTTCTTCTCCTGTATCCCCGGGACTACGACGATCGCACCGCGATCGTTCCCTTCGCGGCGTTCGCGCGGGCCGAGCGGGTCCACACCAACGCCGAGGTGATCGCACACGACTGGTTCGGCTATGGGAGAACGCGGACGTTAAAAATTCATGTCAAGGACGACTCGGGTCCCGCGACATTGGTATGCTTCAACAGACCGTTTCTTGAACAGCAGTTCCCCATCGGTTCGCGCGTCGTCGTCACCGGCAAGTTCGCGTATCGCTACGGCGAAATCCAATCCTCCGCGTTCGAGATCGAGAACGCCGAGGGCGGAACGCTCCCGAAATCGGGTATCCTCCCTGTTTACCCCCTGACCGAAGGGCTTCAGCAAGGGCAGCTGAGGCGGCTCGTCCACGCCGCCCTCGCCGAATACGGATCGAAGGTCGAGGACGAGCTCCCCTCGGAACTGGTCGAGCGGCGGAAATTCCTGCACAAGCGCGAGGCCCTGCGCCAGATTCACTTTCCCCGAAGCGCCGAGCTTCTCGAACAGGCCCGTTCGACGCTGATCTTCGAAGAGTTATTTTATTTTCAGATCGCGATCGCGCGCCGCGCGCTCCGCCGCCGCGAACGCCAGGTCGAGCGCCGCGCCCCCGCGGGCATTCTCAAGAGGCGGCTCATCGAGCGCCTTCCCTTCGAACTTACGAGCGGACAAGTCCAGGCTGCGGCCGAGATAGCCGCGGACATGGCCGAGAGCCGTCCGATGGCGCGGCTCCTTCAAGGAGATGTCGGCTCAGGAAAGACTCTTGTCGCCTTCCTCGCCTGCCTCGATGCGATCGAGGCGGGAGGACAGGCCGCCTTCATGGCGCCGACCGAACTGCTCGCACGCCAACACGCGGCCACCGCGGCACGGCTTCTCGAACCGCTGGGCCTGCGGCTTGCCTACCTGTCGGGCAACATCGACGACGCCGCCCGGCCGTCCCTTCTCAAAGCCATCAGGACCGGAGAGGTCGATCTTGTCCTGGGTACCCAGGCCCTTTTTTCCGACGATGTCGAATACAAGAACCTGCGTCTGACCGTGATCGACGAACAGCATCGATTCGGCGTTCTCCAGCGGCTCGCGCTCGCGCGCAAGGGACCGCTCCCCGATCTCCTCATGATGACAGCGACACCGATACCGCGCACCTTGGCCCTGACTGTCTTCGGCGACCTGGCCGTTTCGGTCATTAAAACCATGCCGCCGGGACGAAAACCCGTCATCACCCATCTCGCAAAAGCCGGCAACGACGCCAAAGTCTATGAATTCGTCCGCCGTCTCCTCGCCGCCGGCCGCCAGGCCTATTTCGTCTATCCGCTCATCGGTGAATCGGAAAAGCTCGAGCTGAAAAACGCCGAGGCGATGTACGAGCGTCTGCAAGGGGATATCTACCCTGGCTTCAAGCTCGGCCTCATCCATTCGCGTTTGAGGGAGGAAGAGAAGCGCGCGGTCATGGATGCCTTCACGCGGGGGGAGCTGTCCGTCCTCGTCGCCACGAGCGTTGTCGAGGTCGGTGTCGATGTGCCGAACGCCGCGGCGATTGTTGTGGAGCACGCCGAGCGCTTCGGACTGGCCGCCCTCCATCAGCTGCGCGGCCGCGTCGGCCGCGGAAGCGAGCAATCCTACTGCTTTCTCGTCTATTCGGAACCGGTCACCGAGGAGGCCAAAGCGAGGCTGAAGGCCATGCTATCGACCTCGGACGGCTTTGAGATCGCCGAGCGGGACCTGAAGATACGAGGGCCCGGTGAAATCGCGGGCACGGCCCAGTCGGGCTATCTCCGCCTGTCCATCGCCGATCCGGTCCGCGACGCCCTGGTCCTCGAGGATGCCCGCGTCGAAGCCTTCGCCCTTGTCGAGGCTGATCCCGGTTTTTTGCACTCGACGAATTCAGTCATTAGAAACGTACTCGAACGCGCGAATCCCTTCGGGGAATCATCAGCCGTCGGACAGTAACAAAGCGTCGGTGCATTCACAGCGCTCCGCCGCCCTTGATGTCCGCCCCGTCATTTTTTTTTCGCAGTCGTTCTCTTTTTTGCATTCGCCGGCGAGACACCCGCCTTTGCAACAGGCTTTGCGCTGCGTTTCCACCCGGCGGTCTTTTTTTTCGCCGCCTTCGGCGCGGATTTCTGCGCGGCAGCGCCGCGGGTCCTCTCAGAAGACTTCAGATCCTCGACCGCCCGCCTGCCGCGCGAGAGAACCGATTCCGCCCTGAGCAGGTACTCGATCATCTTCGACCGCGGGGCCTGCGATCCAAGCAGCTTCGAGGCTTTGCTATATTTACGGCGCATATATTGTATCGACGGGATGGTCGCCCCGAAGTGTTCTGCGAGCTGCCAATCCTTATATGCATAACGTCCGTCGGGCCCCTTTTTATTGAGGCCGAGGAACTCCGAGACAAGACGCTCGTCCCACTGGACGGCCGATCCACCCGAATAATCGTGGGCGGCGAGCCGCTTTTTGGTCCGCTCGGCCGAGCCTTCCATCTTCTTCTTTTTCCAATACGGATGCCGGTTGCGCGCCCTGAGAATATCGTCTTTCGAATACCCCGTAGACTCCATCCATATCCGGGCGAGCTTCGCCTTCGCCGCAGGAGTCAGCTTGGCTTTGAGCGAACGATCGATGTAATCCTCGGGCGTCTTCGACGCCAAAATCGCGTTTTCTGCCTTGGTCATATCTCAATAATAGACCTCATTGTCAATCTTTGCAAATTTGATGAAGAAGAATTTACTTTACCCGAGGGAGTCCCCCTCTCTGTCCGCCCTCGAAAAGAGGCCGCGTTGCCTGCTTTCCGCGTTAGATGACAAGCATCGAGCCTGTCATCAACCTGTTAGCGGGTCTGATGCGTTCATCGCGGCGGCGGGCCGGAACCCGGACTGTGCCATCGAAGGACATAAAGCTCAGATCATGCGCCATGCCGCAGCCGTCATTGTCCTTTTGCGGCGTCTCCCCAGCATGGTCCACTGCGGGAGGGGCCGGCCCGAAGGCCCCGCCGCGAAACGTCCCGTCGGCCGGCGGCGCTCAAGGCGCGCCATTTCGGCCGGTCCGCGCACGGCGAGGAATATGCCCCCGCTTCTCAGGAGCCGCGACGCGCGTTCCCAGACAAGGGGCGACTGATCGAGCTCGGGAACGCCGACGGAAAAATCAGCGATAACATCGAACGAGGATTCGGGAAGATCGTCGAGTTCGAGCTCATCGAGCGCGGCGAACCGAGGCCGGAAAGTCGGCGGAAGATCGGCGATATTCGCGGCCGAGGCGGCGAGCGCCAGAAGATCTCGTGAAGCGGCCGTGATGCTGCGGCATCCGCCGCTGCGCGAGGCCCAGAGCGCAAAATGCCCGACACCAGGATCGATAACGAGGAGGTCGCCGATACGCGGCCCCGCAAACACTCGGGCGGCGAGTTCGGCGGCCGCGGAGCTTGCGAAGCTTGGGGTGTCGAACTCGGGAAGGCCCCAAAAACCCGCGGCACGGTACCGCAGGTCCGCCAGCGCAAAGTCCGCGGTGCACCTCTTGTACGGCCCCAGATCGAAGGCGCCGAGGTTCGCAGTTCCCTCGAACGACGAAGCGGCGCCGTCAGCGCCGCCCCTCGGGAGTGCATCGGCGGGTTCGATGACGAAAACAACATGATCGGCGCCGCGCGCGCGCTCGAGTATCCTGAGGCGGGCGCTGTCTATCCATGCTTCGGCCTGGAGGGCGAGGGGTTCGACAATCACGACGGCGGCCCTACCTCCCTGTGCAAGAAGAGGGGATCCTCCGTCCGAGCCTGTCAGGGAGGAAAAAAACGACGCGAGCACGGGACCGCCGGCCTTCGCCGGAAGATTCGACAGCACGAAATCGAAATTCCCCGCGGAAATCCGCGAAGCAATACAGGCCCAAAGCGCAGAGGGGACGGGGCGCGCAGAGACATCATCGGCCTCCCCTGCGACCGCGGCGGCCGCTCTTTGTCCGATCCGGTTCGCACGTCGATTGCGTTCCGTGAAGGCGACAGCCAGGCTATCGCGGTCCCGCAGGACGACATGCGTCCCGGGAAAAGCCTCTGCGATCGAAAGCCCGATAACGCCAACGCCGCAGCCCTCGTCGAGGACCCGGCGCGAACGCGCAAGAACGGGATCGTGCGCCACGGCTTTCAAAAGCAATTTGGTGCCGCGGTCGATATCAAACGAAGAAAAAAGGGCGTGCGAAAGATCGAACCGAAGCTCGGCGCCGCTGAATTTGAAGGGGACCGTCTTGTTGACATAGGCCGAGATATCCATCGCGCCGACTATCGAATATCGGCCTTGGTTTGTAAAGGAGGAGAAGGACTGTCCGCAACCTCCAGTTCAGACCGCCGCAGCCTGGGCTTCGTGCTGCTTCGACGCGGCGATGACCGTGATCTCGTCGGCGTTGAAGATGCGGTCGATATCGAGAATGATGATAAAGCTCTCGTCCCGCTTGCCGACGCCCTTGATAAACTCGGCCGCGAGACGGGTCCCGAAACGCGGAGCGGGCTCTATCGACGAGGCCTCGATATCGACGACTTCATGCACGGCGTCGGCCAGGGCGCCGACCACGACGCTCCCGTCTTCGCCCTCGACCTCCATGACGATGATGCTCGTATCCTTCGTGATCGGCGTTTCGGGAAGGCCGAATTTGAGCCGAAGGTCGATGACGGGCACGCCCATGCCGCGGAGATTGATGATCCCTTTCATGAACTCGGCGGTACGCGGGAGCTTTGTGATCTTCGTATGTTCGAGGACCTCGCGGACCTTTGAGACGCCGATGGCATACTGCTCGTTATCAAGTGTAAATGTAAGGAACTGATTCATGTTCGAAGTTTCCATACTCCATCCCCCTGCAGCGGACATGGCCGGCAAAGACGATGCCGACATCCCGATGACCTCAGTCTAGGGTATGCGGGCGGCCGCGTCAAATTTCTCCGCCGCCGCCCTCGGGCGGGATCAAACTGTACGCCATACGCGGATATTCGGTCGGGCAGGGGGTGGAGGCGGCCGCTAGCGGGCCGATTGACCGTCCCGTTTCGCCTTCTCGCTGCGCCGCATCATTCTGCGGTAGATCTCGGTTTCCTTTTCGATCTCCGCGACGTCCGTCACCGAGAATTTATTGTCGATGAGTCTGACTTTGTTGTTTTCGAGCAGCTTATGAATATAAAGCGTACCCTCGTTCGGCGAGAAGCCGACCATGCCGACAAGCTCCTTGGGACCGAAGTCGAAGGTATAGGGCGTGCCCGGGCGTATCGGCACGCGGTTTTTCTCGATCTGGATGAGCAGCGCGTCGTAGAGCCGCCCCAGAGGATCGGGCAGAAGTGTGTTGGCGAGCTGCTTGTAGATGAGCCAGATACGTTCCGCGAGCAGCGTCGTCAGCTTGGTCACGATCTGCGGCTGGGACGCGACCATGCGCTCGAAGTTCGCCTTGTTCACCGCGAGAAGGTACGCGTCCTCGAAGGCGATCGCGTTGGCCGAACGAGGCTTGTTTTCAAGCAGGGCCATCTCGCCGAAAATATCGCCGGTCTTGAGCACGGCGAGGAGGACCTCGCTGTTCTCGACGATCTTCGTTATCTTGACCGAGCCCTTCTGGATGATGTACAGCTCGAGGCCCGGCATGCCCTCGGACATGATCATCGTGTCCTTGGGGTAGTAGCGGTTGAAGTCGTCCGTCGCGCCGTCGAGGTAGACGGCCTTCGAATAGGGCTTGATCTTCGCCATGCGCTCGTTGGCGACCGCCGCATGCGCGCCGCGCGGGCATAGTTTGACATACTGGTAATACGCGAAATAGGCCGAGTTATACTGGCTCTGCTTGAGATAGTATTCCGCGACGCGGAACAGATGCGAGGGATCGACCTCGGCGGTGTTCTTGAGCGTGAGCCTGGTGAGGGCCTCGTCGAGATAGCGCATGCGTTTCGAAAACGACATGATGATCTTCATCGCGACGGGTGTGTTTTTTTCGATAAGAGGACCGTACTGATCGCGATGCACCGAGATGAGGGTGCAGTCGGTCACGGCCTGGGCGGTTTCGATGTAACTGTGGTTCGACATGGTGGACTCGACGCCGAAGGAGTCCCCGGGGCCGAGAATGTTGCCGCCTTCTTCCTCGACCACCTCGACCATCTTGAAAAGCCGCACCTTGCCCGAGCGGATGATGAAGAAGCGATCGGCTTTCTGCTTGCCCTCGACGATTATGTATGCGTCCTTTTTGAAGTTTACGAACGAGAGCTGAAGCGGATTGTCCATCGTCCTTCCTGCTTAATTCCTTGCGGTCGGCTGTGATAAGTATAGGATCGGCCGAATCGCACTGTCAATTGAAGCCGACCGGCGGCCCGGTCACGGAAGAGGGTATCGCGCGGTCAAGCGGAGCACCTTCTCCCTCACGCCGGCGATGATTTTCGGATCGCCTTTTGCCTTGAGCACATCGAGAATATATCCCGCTATTTCGGCCATTTCCCCCGCACCCATGCCGCGCGTGGTGAGCGCGGGCGTGCCGATGCGGATCCCCGAGGTCACCATAGGGCTTTTCTGATCGAAGGGGATGCCGTTTTTGTTGACGGTGATGTTCGCCTCGTCGAGCCATTTTTCGGCCTCCTTGCCGGTCACGCCGAAGCCGGTGAGATCGACGAGCATGAGGTGGTTGTCGGTGCCGCCCGAGACGATCCTGGCGCCGCCCTCGGCGAGGGCCTTTGCCATGGCTTTCGCGTTGGCGAGCACTTTTTCGATATAGACCTTGAACGAAGGGGAAAGCGCCTCTTTGAGAGCGACGGCCTTCGCGGCGATGATGTGCATGAGCGGCCCGCCCTGAATGCCCGGCATGACCGAACCGTCGAGCAGTTCGGACCAGAGCTTGGGGCGGTC
>CAZINN010000035.1:0-30699 GCA_964540615.1 uncultured Treponemataceae bacterium
GATAATAGAGTAGCCCGAGTCGAGGGTCAATCGAGGACAGGCATGGTCGCGCTTTGCATTTTCACTCTCGATGGATATGATGGGATCGTCTGCGACGTACTGGTCGAGTGGAGTTATTCGGCATGAACGACATACACGACGAAGGTCTCGCATCGCCTGAAAGATTTTCAGCGCCGTCAGGCGCGGACAGGACGGTCTGGCGCCGCGCCGCGGAAAAAGCGCTGAGCCGCGTCAAAGAGAATTTCATCCGCTTTCCCCTCGGCCGGTACCCGGCCCCTTCAAGCCAGGGGCTTTTCTACCCTGCTATCGACAATTCCGATTGGACCGCGGGATTCTGGCCCGGAATCCTGTGGCTTTCGTATGAACTTTCCAGCGACGAAGTCTTTCGTACCGAGGCGCTTTCGCGTGTCTCCGACTTCCGCGGCCGCCTCGACAAGAGAATCGCCGTCGATACGCACGACCTGGGTTTTCTCTATACGCTCTCCTGCGTCTCGGCCTGGAAGATCGCAGGCGATGTAACGGCACGTGACACAGCCCTCGACGCGGCCTCTCTGCTTATGAAGCGCTATTTCGAAAAAGCCGGAGTCATCCAGGCCTGGGGCGACCTGAACGATCCCGCCCAACGCGGCCGGATTATCATCGACTGCGCCATGAACCTTCCATTGCTCTTCTGGGCGAGCGGGGAAACGGGCGACATGCGCTACCGCGAAGCCGCGGCCCGTCATCTCGCCGCGGCGAACGCGAATCTCATCCGCAAAGACGCTTCGACATACCACACCTTCTTCTTCGATGTCGACTCAGGAGAGCCCCTGTACGGCAGGACCGCCCAGGGTTATTCCGACACCTCGTGCTGGGCGCGCGGCCAAGCCTGGGGTATCTACGGCCTGGCGCTCAACTTCCACTATCTGCGCGATCCGGATCTTCTCGAAACGGCCGCGCGCCTCGCCCACTATTTTTTGAACCGGCTGCCCGAAGATCTTATCTGCTATTGGGACCTCGTTTTCACCGAAGGCGGAGAGGAGCGCGATTCATCGGCCGCGGCCATAGCGGCCTGCGGCCTTCTCGAGCTGGCGCGGGCGCTTCCCGAGGCAGACCGGCGGAAAAAACACTTCAAGAACGCAGCCGTCTCGATCGCCGCATCCCTTGTAGAGCACTACGCCGCCGCGGACGCTTCGAACGGCCTATTGCTCCACGGGGTCTACAACAAACCCGCGGGCGAAGGCGTGGACGAGTGCTGCATCTGGGGAGATTATTTTTACCTCGAACTGCTCGCGAATCTTCTTCTCTCGAGACGGAGCTACTGGTGAAGCCGGTCCTGCGCCAGACACAGCCCCCTCTTTCAGCCAACGCGCTTGCGACGCGTCACGACCTCGAATCGAGTCTCGAGCGCATCATCGCGCCGCTCCTGCCTCGCTTCGAACCTGAGGGCGCCGGGATTCGGCTGGGGGCGGCCGCCGCGCACTACGACGAGAGTGCGACGCTCCTCGAAGGCTTAAGCCGGCCGCTCTGGGGCTTGGCGCCCTACGCGGCGGGCCGGAGGGCCGGGAATAAAAAACCCGATGGTGTATGCGCCGAGGCGATCCGGCTCGTACGCTCGGGCCTTGCCGAAGGCTCTGATCCGCGGTCGGCCGGCTACTGGGGAATCGGCGGCGACCGCGATCAACGCTATGTCGAAATGGCCGCGATCGCCCTCGGACTCCTCATCGCTCCGGAGGATATTTGGGACCCCCTGCCCGGCGAAGCCAAAACGAATCTCGCCGCCTGGCTGGGGACGATCAACCAGGTGGAGCTTCCGCCGACAAACTGGGAATGCTTCCGCCTCATCGTGAATCTCGCGCTCCGGCGGAGGACCGGCGTCTGCGACGAATCGCGCCTCGAGACGGGATTGCGGTCGATCGAAGAGCTCTACCGCGGCGAGGGATGGTACATCGACGAGACCAACTACGATCTGTACAATCCCATGGCCTTTCATTTCTTCGGTCTGGTCTACGCCCGCCTCGCCGGAGAGGAAGACCCCGACCGCGCCGCTCGATTCCGAGAACGCGCCCGCCTTTTCGCCCCGCAGTACCTGCCCTGGTTTTCCCGGGACGGCTCATCGGTCCCCTTCGGGCGATCCCTGACCTACCGCTTCGCGGCCTCCGCATTCTTCTCGGCCTGCGCCTTCGCCGATGAAGAGCTATTGAGCTGGGGGGTCCTCAAGGGCCTTATACTGCGCAACCTGCGCCACTGGTTATCGCGCCCCATCTTCGACGGCGAAGGGCTTCTCACCGTCGGCTGCGGCTATCCGAATCTCGTCATGGCCGAGCAGTACAATTCTCCGGCCTCGCCCTACTGGGCGCTCAAGACCTACCTCGTCCTCGCCCTGCCCGAGACTCATCCATTCTGGAAGGCCGAGGAAGAGCCCCTCCCGGAGCTTCCATCGGTGTCGCACAACGCGCCGCCGCATCTTGTGGCCTGCCGCGCGGGCTCGGGCCGCTCCGAGCACGTGTACCTCCTCAACGCGGGGCAATACCCTTGCTGGGAGTCGGTCCACGCCGCCGCGAAATACGCGAAGTTCGCCTACTCGAACCGCTTCGGTTTCTGCGTCCAGCACTCCTCATACGACCTGCCCAAGGTCGGCTGCGATTCGAGCCTCGTTTTCTCCGAGGGCGACGGCTATTGGCGGGAGCGCCGCCAAAGCCATGACCGACGCTCATCCCTCTCGTGGGTGCGTTCGACCTGGAATCCCTGGCCCGACGTCAGCGTGACAAGCTGGGTTCTCCCCCTGGGCCCCTGGCAGGTCCGCGTCCACGAGGTCGACTCATCCCGCGAACTTGAATGTGTCGAGGGAGGATTCTCGCTGCCGGAGCTCGCCTCTCCCGGCCTGCCGCCTCGGCCCGAACTCGAACAGGCGCGCGACGAGGCCCTGCTCGCGCGCTTCCCCTGGGCGTACGGAGGCATCCTCGATATAGGCTCGCAGACAGGCGGCGCCGTTCAGAAACGAAGCGCCCAACTCCATAAGCCCGAGCCGAATCTCAATATTCTTCATCCCAAAGTGCGTATTCCGATTCTCAGAGGCCGGCTGCCTCGAGGCAGGAGCATCCTCGCCTGCGCCGTCCTTGCGGGACTTTCAGGCGACGGGCTTATCGAAGAATGGGCTTCGCCTCCGCGCCTCGAATATGACAAAAACGACCTGCGCCCTCGGATCGTCTGGGGCGAGTGTTCCGTCAAACTTGAAAACGAGACAGCTTAGTCTACACCGAAAGCCTGAATTCGAACTCGATGGACGCCGCACCGCAGATCCGCGGCAGCTCGTAGTCGAGACAGGCGACATCGATGCGCGATCCATCGTGCGAACGATGATCGAGCAGGACAAGGCGCGGCGCGGCATTCGGCGCAGAACAGGTAATATATAGTTTGCCTTTTTCCGCCTCGAGGACAGCCCACGCGCCCTCGATCCGAATGGACGATCCCGGCAGACCGGTAATAAAACGCTCGACGACGCCGAGGGAAGGTCCTTCGAATTCGAACTCGTCCCGAAGCGCGAGAGTCGTCGAGCCGTCGAAGTCGAACGAACGCTCGAGGCGGCGCATTCTCGGCTCGGCATAGGCCGCGGCCAGATCCATCGAAAGCCGGACGCTTTTCGCTCCGACTTCGCACTCGACACGTTCCGCTCGCCGTTCGGGACCGGGCTCCTGGCCTCGCCCTTCGACGATCGGGACCGAGTGTCCGAACGAAGAATTGCATAAAATTGTATACCGCGCGGCGCCGAAATAGTCGCGCGTGTATTCTCCCGCTCCGAGCTCGGCGATGAACTGAGTATCATCGACCGCGAGCTGGAAAGAACCGATATCGTTGTGGTTGTGCGGCTCGTCATTGTTTCCGCCCTTCGCGGCGAAACCCAGGTTTCGCGACGAGGAGGCGCGGCAGACAAGCCACTGGGATGTAGGAAACCACGAAACAAGGGCCGAGTTCCCGCCCGGGTCGGCGGCTTTCAAATTCGAAGCGGGGCGCCGGCCCTCGTTCTCGACGGACCAGACCAGATCCCGAAACGAGAGGCACCACCGTCCGCACTCGTCATCGCGGAAAGAGGCCTCCGATGCGGGGCTCGGCACAGGGGCGTCGGCGAAACGCCCCGCGAGAAAGTTCGCGAGACCTCTGCGGTATCGTTCACGGGCGGAGGAATCCGCGAATGCAACCGGCAGTGAATCGCTCAGGTAAGCCTTTGATTGGAAGGATGCGATGCGTTCGATTTTCGCGCCCGCAAGAAGATTGCAGCGCCCGCCGGAATAGCGATACAGCAGATCCGCATAGGCCGTAAAAAAACCGAAACCGTAGGTCCAGTAGCCCAGTCCCTCGAGACAGGCGCCGTCGTCGGGGAAACTTTCGATATAGCGCGATAACGTCGGCTCGATCCTCGTCAAAACCGCGTTCAATTCATCCGCATCGTCGATGAGGTAGATCGCGGCCGCGCCGATCGATCCGGCGCACACCGCACACCAGTTGTTGCGCATCCGCTCCCAGGCCCATTCATCGCGCCGATCGAGAAAGGGCACGAGAACGCGACGTCCGACCTCGTGTTCCGCCCGCTCAGCGACCGAAGAATCGAGATCCCCTCCCAGACATGATCCGATCTCCGCAAGGGCGGATGCGGTCTCGCAGGCGAAAAGATCGATCTCTTCGTCATGCGCGCTCAGAGCCCAGCGCTCTTCGCCGCAGATCGCTGCGATACAGTTTTCGAGTGCGCGAATATCCGCCGCATCCCGCCATAGCCAGGAGGCGAGAGCCAAGGCGACAAGGGCGCGGCGCCGTTCGAAGTAGGGGCGTTCAAAGCCGAGCCGGTCGCCGCTGCGCAGAAACGCCGCGCGGCCGTTTCCGGGGAGGACCGGCATCGGATGCACACGCGCCGCATCGGCCTCCTCACGGACTTCTCGAAGATAGGACGCAAGGCTTTGCGATTGCAAAACCCGCAGACGGAGATCGGGAGCTGGAATCAGCGCCTCGGCCCTAACCCTTGACGCCACTGGTCGCGATCCCTTCGATAAAGAAGCGCTGGAGCGCCAGGAAAACCACGATGACCGGAACCAGGGATACAATCGACGCCGCCATGATGAGCGAGTACTCGGCCGAGTACTGTGCGATGAACATCCGAAGTCCGAGCTGGATGGTCTTCAGTTTCTCGCTCGAAAGGTAGATGAGCGGCCCGAGAAAATCGTTCCATACGGCGACGAAGGTGAAAATAGTCAGGGTCGCGATCGCCGGCTTTGACAGCGGCATGACGATCTTCCACCAAATCCCGTACTCGCCGAGACCGTCGATGCGCGCCGCGTCCGAAAGCTCATTCGGTATGCCGATGAAAAACTGCCTGAGCAGAAAAACGCCGAAGGCAGAAAAAGCCTGCAGAAGGATGAGCGCGAGGTGGCTGTCGTTGAGGCCGAGCCAGCGCATCATGATGAACTGCGGGACCATGTAGACCTGCCATGGGATGGCGATGGTCCCGATATAGCATAGAAAAATAACATCCCGCCCCTTGAACCGCAGGCGCGCGAAGGCATAGGCGGCGAGGCTCGATGTGAGAATCTGCAGGCTCGTGATTATCAGCGTCAGCTTGAAGGTGTTCAGAATGAAGGTCATGAAGGGGACGCGCTTCCATATCAACTCATAATTCCGCCAGCGCGGATTGTTCGGAATCCATCTGAAGGGGAAGCGGAAGACATCCTTGTCCATCTGCAAGGAAGCGGAGGCCATCCACGCGAAGGGGACGAGCATCGCCAGGGCGAGAGTCGCCAGAGCGGCGTACATGAGGGCCGTGACGAGGGCGTTTCTTCCCGCCCGCGGCGGCTGCAAAAGGCGGTTCACAGATAACTCACCCATTTCCTCTCCATCCTGAACTGCACGACGGTTATGAACAAAACGATGGCGAGCAGCACCATGGCGACGGCGCTCGAGTAACCGAACTGCGAATAGATGAAAGCCCGATCCCAAATCGTAAAGACGAGGACGTTGGTCGCCCTCCCCGGACCGCCGCCGGTCATGACGTAGACAAGATCGAAAACCTTGAAGCCCTGAATGGTGAGCATGATCGTCACGAAGAAAGTCGCCGGCGTCAAAAGGGGGATGGTGATCTTGCGGAAGGACTGGAAACTCGAGGCTCCGTCGATTCTGGCCGCTTCATAGAGCTCCCGCGGTATGCCCTGCAGAGCCGCGAGGTAGATGACCATGTAGTAGCCCGCGTTCCGCCAGATACTCGCGCCGATGACCGTCGGCATGGCCCAGCTCGTCGACGCCGACCAGGCGGGCGGATTCTTGACGCCGAGCGCGCGCAATACATTGTTCACCGGTCCCATCGAGGGATGGAACATCATGTTCCATACGACGGCGACGGCGACGAGGGAGGCGACATAGGGGAAGAAGTAAACCGCCCGGAATACATTCCTGCCGCGGATACCCTGGTTCAAGAGCACCGCCAGAAGAAGAGCGCAGACCATCGTGGTCGGGACGGTTCCGACGACGTAGTAAATCGTGTTGAAGGTGGAAATCCAGAAGGTCTCGTCATGAAACATCTCGACGAAATTGTCGAGTCCCACGAATTTGATCGGATTCGCCCCGTCCCAGGCCATAAGTGAAAGACCCAGCGCAAACGCCATAGGAAGCAAGGTGAAAGCGGCGAATCCCAACAGATTGGGGAGGATGAATGAGTACGCGATAGCGTTGTTCTTGAGCGACTTGCGCGCAGCGGCGGTCATCGGGCTCTCCTGTCGAGGGCCTCGAAGTTCTCTTCGAGGCCCCTGTTGTGCACAGTTATTGCGCCGCCAGCGCCTCCTTGACCCGCCGCGACATGTCGGCCAAGCCCTGATCGACGGACTTGGACTCTGTTATAATAAGTTCATCCTCTTCGTTCAGTATCTTCTCGATGATCGCGGCTTTGGGGTGCATGGGCAGCTCGAGGCGGACGGTCGTGGTGACGAGAGCCTCGGCCGAGTTCTTGTCCTGGGGGAAGCCTTCGATCTTTTTGATCGAGTCGAGCACCGCTTGAGTGCGGATGGCGGGGATGGAGCCGTTCTTGGCGAGTATCGCGGCGCCCTCGGGGCCGCAGAAGAACTTCAAGAAATCCCAGGCCGCCGCCTTGTTCGGCGACTTCGCGTTTATCGAGAGCGAGGTGATCGTGCCCGCCGTCGTTCCTGCGCTCACGCCCTTCGGATGCGGATACTTGACGATGCCCCACTTCATGTCCGCGGTGCCGTCCTTGATCTTGCTGATCAGCGTGCCGATGAACCACGAACCCATGGGAAGCATGGCGATCTGCTCGTTATAGAAGAGACCCGAGTAATGGATGTTGCCGACCTTGAGCGAGGCGAAATCCATGACCGTCTTGTCTTTTTGCAGGCCGAGCACCAGCTCGTAGTACGGCTTCATAAAGGAATAGTCGGTCGTGATGATCGAATTCTTCCCGTCCTGGACCGAGGGCAGCTGCCGCGTCGATCTCCAGAGGTGGTAGTGCGAGCCGTAGACACGATCGACGCCTTCGCCGTGAGCGACCTTGCGGGCGAGGGCGGCGTACTCGTCCCAGGTCATGTCATTGGTCGGATAGGGGACCTTGGCTTCGTCGAAGAGGTCTTTATTGTAGTACAGAATCCAGATATCGCTCCGATACGGCAGGGCGTAGAGCGTCTTGTCGACCGTGATCTGGTCGGTCACGCCGGAGTACTGCTTGAGGTCGATCTTGTCCTTTGTGATGTAGCTGTTCAAAGGCTCGAGCTGGTTTTTCGACACCATGCCCGCGTAGCTCGGAATATCCTTGATCGAAATGATATCGCTGTCGTCTCCGCCGGCGAGCATCACCGAGAGCTTCTGAGTGTACTCATTGGCGGGGATGTTGATGAACTCGATCGTGACATTGGGATTCTTCGCTTTGTAGGCGTCGATCATAGGCTGCATATACGTCGTCTGGGAAAGATCCCACACGACCATTTTGAGCTTTACAGGGCCGGCCGCCCAGAGCGCGCACATCAGGAAAGCCGACAAAACCACTGTAATGGAAAGACGTTTCATTTCATTGCCTCCTTCTGGTATGACAATCCTAAGGCTGTTTTTCAAAACGCGACATGCCGACAATTACGGATTTTTGCCCGACTGCAGGGCTTCTGTGCCGCCGATCCTGTGTTCAAACACCCCGCGCCTGAGATTTCTTACGAAAAGATGGAATATTCACTCCTCACACCCCTCGCCATCCTCCGCGGACATCGAGGGCCCCCGCTCGCAGCGGCTGAGGTAAAACTCACGCGGAGACATTCCTGTAACGCGCTTGAATACCTTAGAAAAGTAAAACGCGTCTTCGAATCCCACCAACTGGGCGACCTGGAACATCTTATAGCGGCCTGAGGCGATCAATTCTTTGGCTTTCTCGATTTTCACCTCGGCGACATACTCGGCGAAACCGATGCCGGCGTACTTTTTGAACACGGTGGAGAGATGATTCGGCGACACATCGAAACGCGACGAGATCTCGGCCAGAGACAAATGCGATGCGTAGTTCTCTCGGACATAGCGCTTGACCCCGGCGACGAGGGGATTGCGGCCGCGGATTTCCACCGATTCGATGTATGCGCATACGCCCTCGCCGAAGAGCTTCAACCAGGCGGAGGCGGCGCGGGGATTCCGGGCTGAAAACGGCGATCTCCGGTTTTCGCTCTCGTCTGAAAACACCGAGTCGACGACGGACCGCGCGCCGTCGAGATGCTCGAGAACGGGGTAAAAGAACTCACAGCAGAGGGCCAAGGATTCGGTAAGACTGATGTCGGGCCGGTCGAGCTCCGCGAGGGCCTCATTCAACACCGAGCGGAACGCCGCCGCCGAGCGCGACCTCAGCGCGCGGATCACCTCTTCGCGGAGCAAGCGTGAAGACGAGCGCGGCGAGGCCCCCCCTCGTTCGAAAACGACGATCGGCGACACGTTCGAGGCTACGGCGAGAGCGGCCCGCGCCTCGCGGTACGATTCGGCCGCCTCGATGGCCCTGCGGCGCTCCAGCCCCACGCCGGCGCGGAGACGCAGGCCGAAGTATTTTTCGACGACATCCCGGGCGCCCTCGAGAGTCTCGACGCACTTTCCATCCGAGGAGCCCGGGGCGGAGATTCCCTCGGCATCAGAGGATCCGGCGCACAAGACAGCGGCGAAGGATGTGGTATCGAAGGGGACCACCATGACAAGCATTTCCCGTCCGACAATCTGCTTCACCATATCGACCGCGCAGCGATAGGCCCTGAGCCGCTCCTCCTCGGACAATCGGCCTTCGCCGGCGTATTCGACATCGAAAAGGGCGACGCGGAAACCCGCCCCCCTAAGCGAAACACCTGAACGCATCAGAGCGGCCGCGGCCTCGTCGTCGTCGCTGAACGATCCTGTCAGCAGCCGCGTCAATACCGTTTCGGCGAAGGGATCGGCGATCGCGCCGGACTGCGGCGAAAGCCCGATGCGCCTGCGCTCGCGCACGGCGGCTTTCGCCTTTTCGACCCCCGCGCGCAGCGATGATTCGTCGAGTTCGAGCTTGACCAGATAATCCACGACGGAATCGCGCATCGCGCGCCTGAGCGAATCGAAGTCGGCGTAGCCGGTGACCACGACGAACACCGGACATCCGTCCGGCTCGGCGCGGCAGCGCTCGACGAGGCCGAGGCCGTCGAGCATCGGCATGCGCAGGTCGGCGATGACTATGTCCGGCCTGAGACGGCGGATATCTTCGAGCGCGGAAAGTCCATTCGAAGCGGTTCCGACGATTTCGACCTCGAGCTCGGCCCAATCGATCATTGACTTCAGGCCCACCTGCGACAAGGGCTCGTCGTCGACGATCAGTACTGTGTACATTCTCCTCCTACGGCTCTCCTCGTCCAGTTTCATCGAGGGTGAAGGGCAGAAAAACCGAGACCTTCGTGTATTCGCCGACGCGGCTTTCGACCTTAAGTCCGTAATCAGCGCCGAAGGCGAGCTTGAGGCGCTCGTCCACGTTGTGCAGTCCGATGCAATTGAAGGCCTCGCGGTCCTGAGCGTGCTCTTCCAAGATAGTCCTCAGCCTGTCCTCGGCGACGCCGACGCCGTCGTCGATCACATCGACGCGCACCACCGAGGGCTCGGGTTTCGAGACCTCGATGCGCACGACGCCGCCCGCCATCTTCGGCTCGATGCCGTGCATGATCGCATTCTCGACGATCGGCTGGAGCGTGAATTTCACGATTCTGCAGCGCTTCAGGGAATCGTCGGCGAAATTCGTCTGAAGCTCGAAGAGGTTCGCCGAACGGAGCCTCTGGATCGTGCAATATTCGCGGACCAATTCGAGCTCGAGTTCGAGCGGCACCAGGTCGTCGGTCCCGCGCGCGGCGTGCCTCAAAAGCGAGGCGAGCGAGCTGACCATCTGGGCTATCCCCTCAGCCTTCTGTATCTCGGCCATCCACTTGACCGCGCCGAGGGTGTTGTACAGGAAGTGCGGGTTTATCTGGCTTTGAAGGACGCGGAACTCCAGCGCTTTTTTCGTCTCCTCGTCCTTGAGTCTGCGCTCGATGAGGGCCGCGATGTCGCGCGACATCCTGTTTATGGCGCGTCCGATGTTGCCGAGTTCGTTGTCCCACTCGATTCCCGGATCGGGCGAAAAGTCGCCCGTCGACACGATAGCGACGCGGCGGTTGATGAGCTCGATGGGCCTGGTGATCGTCCGATTGACCGCCGCGAGGAGAAGCAGTACGAGGGCGACGAAGAGCAGGGCGATGACGGCGAGCATGGGCGCGAGAGCGAGGGCCTCACGGACTACGCCGAGCGGCGGAAGGCTCTGCGCGAGCGCCCAGCCTGAGCGGCTTCCAACCGCCAGTATGATGGTTTCTGATGTTCCGGATATACGCGCATCGACCGATTCTCCACCCCTGCGGACAGCTTCCACGATCGTATCCGCGGCTTCGCCTGCGGCTCCGGGAACGAGCCGGCGATTCGGTCCGAAACCGTACACAGAGCCGCCCGGCACGACAAAGAGCCTCGATCCGGGCTCGAGTTCGTAGTCCGCCAAGTAACGCGCCAATGGTTCCTGGTTGACCGCGGCGAATACGAAACCGATCGGCCGGCTCGACTCATCGTCGCTCCGAACCGCCTTCGCGATCGGGATCGCGAGCTGCCCCGAGGAAAAGGTGAAGGCTGTTTCGAAGAGGCCGGCCGAGGCGTAGGGATAGTCCACGGTCTCGCCCGAGAGCCGGTACTGGGCGAGCGCGACCTGAGCGTCGCTGCGATGACCCTGGCTCAGACCGAGCTGAATCGACCGCCCGTCGAGGGACGCGATGATGAGCTTATCGAAGTAGGCGTCGAGACCGTTGCCGTAGACAGCGTCGCGCACCGATCGGTAGGCCGCCAAAGCCTTGAATTTGCGGTCCTCGGGATAGGCGTCCGAAGAGGAGATGAACGCCGTCGTCTCGGTCGTCACAGAACACCAGCTGACGAGCTGGACGATCCTGTCGATGTCGCGGTCGATATTGGCCATGGCGATGCGCAGTTTGTAACGAGTCGTTTCGATCAAGCTCGAGCGGAGATAGTCGCGGACGGTCAGAAACGACAGGCCCGCGAGACAGAGGAGAATACAAAACGTTATAGATACGCTGGAGAATAAAAGCCGGGACTTCACCGATGTATGGAGCAATCGAAGCCCGCCGCCGGTCTTGCGGGGAGTCGCCCGAATCTCCATCGCTCTCCCGCGTCCCTCAAAAAAGGAGGAAGGCGCCGACGAAGCGGCCTTCGACCCTGTCAGCTCCCCGCCAAGACCGGAACTCCGGCACATCGGCTTTTCTCTACCCTAGTTTTTCCACGGAAAGAACATGTTCTTGAGCGTGCGCGTGCCCACGAGTTCCCTGTCCTCCTCCAGAAGCTCGTCCCAGGGCACTTTTTTCCGATCGGCTTCGGGATGGGCCTCGAGCCAATCGTATTTATAAAGCCTGAGTTTGAGCGCGACGTCGGCGCCGAGCGCTACACCAGCGAGACCGGGGAGCAGCCCCGCCGTGAAGATTGAAATGACTGAGTTGAAAATGCTGTAGATAAACAGAAAGAGCGAGAAGCCGGGATTGTCGAGCAAAAGCAGGAAGCACTTGCGCAGGTTCTTTTTAAGCCCTCCGCCCAGCCGTGAACGGAGGGGGATGTAGTATTGGAGCGCGAGCAGAATCACGAAGCCGCACCAGAAGACGAGGCCTGCGGCAAGCACGCCGAAGAAGCCGCCGTACGAGAGATAGAAGGGAAGCCCGGTCGTGACGATGACGAAAATGAGGGCGAGCAGGATGCCGATCTGCAGACCAGGAACCAGGGCGCTCTTGAAGGACGAGCGGATGTCCGCGAAGCGGAAGCCCTTGAAATCGGCGACCACGTTGAGACTGTACACACAGATCGACCACCAGACAGCTGAAGCGGCGAGCGTCAGAGCGCCGCAGACTGCGAGCAGCCAGGTCGGAGCTCCGAGCGTAGAGGGCAGCGCCACGCCTACGGCGAAGAGCGCGGTGAACACAAGATTCATGAGCATCAGGGAGACGAGATTGTCCCAGCCGTCGAAAAAGGCCTTCTTGATAAAGAATCCGATCATGCCAGCGGTATAGCCTATTCTTGACACATTCGCAAGCTCGCCGTTATGGTTGAAACAGGCGGCCGAGCCATCGGCAGCCAATCCGTTCGACGGAGGCGCGCCGGTGGAAGAGAAGCCCTACTCCTTCCCCCTCGAGAATTTCATGAGCCGCGAGCGCTTCGAGCGCATCAAAGCTTTCGCCGAAGGGAAGGAAACCCCCTTTCTCGTCCTCGATCTCGATGTCATCAAGGCGAACTATGAAGCGCTCAGGACTTTTCTTCCGTACGCAACGCCCTATTACGCCGTAAAGGCCTGCCCCCACAACCGCGTCGTCGAAACGCTCAGGGACCTCGGTTCGTATTTCGACGTCGCCTCGCGCTGGGAACTCGATCAGCTCCTTGCGCTCGGTATTCCGCCCGAGCGGATGAGCTACGGCAATACGATCAAAAAAGAGCGGGACATCGCCTACTTCTACGAGAAGGGCGTCCGCCTCTTCTCGACCGACTCCCCCGCGGATCTCGACAAGATTTCACGGGCGGCTCCGGGCTCGAAGGTCTCGATCAGGCTCCTCGCGGAAGGACTGGGCGCTGACTGGCCTTTGTCCAAGAAATTCGGCTGTCACCCCGACCTCGCGCGCCAGCTCGTCAAGCTTTCGGTCAGACTGGGACTGGAACCCTACGGCATCGCCTTCCACCCCGGTTCGCAGCAGCGCGACGTCGGCGCCTGGTCATCGGCTATCACGCAGGTGGGCATGCTCTTCCGCTGGGCGCGCGAGGAGGCGAACATCCAGCTCAAAATGATGAATATGGGCGGCGGCTTCCCCGCCGATTACCTCGAGCCGACCGACACCCTGTCTCAGTACGCCGAGGACATCGCCCGATTCATCGACAACAGCTTCAAGGACAACAAGCCCGAGGAGATCATCATCGAACCGGGGCGCTCGATGGCGGGCAACGCGGGCGTCATCGTCTCGGAGATCGTCAATATCGCCAAAAAATCGGTGCACGAGCGCTACCCCTGGGTTTTTTTGGACGTCGGCAAGTTCGGCGGACTTATCGAGACCTTGGACGAGGCGATCAAGTATCCGATCTACTTCGAGGGAACGGGCAAGGCCAAGGAGATCATCATCGCCGGCCCGACCTGCGACAGCATGGACATTCTCTACGAAAAGTGGACCTACACCATGCCCGATTCGGCCAAGATCGGCGACCGCGTCTACATCCTGACGGCTGGGGCCTACACGCAGAGCTACTCATCGGTCTGCTTCAACGGCTTCCCGCCCCTCGCCTCGTATGTTCTGGAATAAACCGAGTTGACGGGCCTCAAGGCGCGATCGTGGTGATCAGAAAGCCGCGGTAGCCGAGAGCCTCAAGACGCTGCGCAAGCTCGCGCGAAGCGGCGACGCTCAGATTTTCGACGACGATGCGGTGATACGGCCCCGATTTTTCGATTCGCGCATCGATGCCGGATAAGGCGAGACGTTGAAGCGTCGCCTTGGCGTTCGCTTCTTGCGCGTACGAAGCGACCTGAATCCGCACCCGCTGTTCGGCCTGTGCAGGCTTGGCGGAGGCCGGACCTTCGGGTATTTCGCGCGGAATCGAGCCGTCGGGATTCGCGCCCTTCCACGCCAGGGCCTCATCCTTGGGTATAACCTTGAACGACACCCGGGCGGTGCCGCTCTGGATCATGCCGATAACCCGCGCGGCCGCCTCGGAAAGGTCGAGAACCCGGCCTTCGACAAAGGGTCCGCGGTCGTTGATGCGGACGACGACACCGGCCCCCGTGTCCAGGCTCTGTACGCGCACATAGGTTCCGAAGGGCAGGCTCTTGTGCGCCGCGGTGAAGGCCTCCTTATCGTAGATCTCGCCGCTCGCCGTGCGCTTACCGTGAAAACCGGGGCCGTACCAGGAGGCGACGCCCTCCTGAGCCTGGGCCGCCGCCGAGGTGAATGAGAAAAAAAAGAGAGAGAGGACCGAAATCCGCAGCAGGCGCTGTTTCACATAGTAAATATCGGTTCTTCTTCCGATCTTCGAAACAGGCTACAGCAGGTTGATGACAAGCCCGATGCCTCTCGGCGGCGCCCGTAAAGGATGGAGGGAACCTTAAAAGCCAACCGGGTTTTTAGAGGTCCCCTAGAATCAGCTCGAAGCCAACTCGCGCGCGGCCTCGGCGATGTTCCGGTACAAATCCTCGATCCCATCCTCGTCCACGCTGGAAAAAGCGACCCGCAGATAGCGGTCCTGGATGGACACCAGGCCGATCCCCTTCTCCGCAAGCAGCTTCTTCCGAAGATCCTCCGCCGAAAACCCCTTGCAGTCGAAGCTCATGAAATACCCTGAATTGAAGGGCAGAGCCTTCAAACAGGACGGTACGGAACCCGAGGCGAGGAAGGACTTTGCGATTGCATAGCGCCTGCGGATGAGATCAAAAAACACTTCCTTTTGACGCTTGCTGCGTGGATCGTCCAAGGCCTTCAGGAAAAGATTCTGAGCCGGCGTTGAGGAATTTGAGACTGAGGATCGAATGACGCCCAAGAGCTTTTTGACCAGCGCCTCGAGCTGAGCTTCGTTCAATCCCGCCGACGCGAAGGTTAGGAAGCCGATTCGGAAGCCCCAGACATAGTCTTCCTTGGTCGGGCCGTCGGCCTTGACTGCGAGAATGTTCGGATGAGCGTCAGCAAGCCGCGCGAAAATCGACTCGCGGAGAACTCCCTCTTCGTACTGAAGTCCGAAATAGGCATCATCGACGATCGCGAGTATCGATATCCCCTCCGAGGCGAGCCGGACGAGGGCGTCGACGATGCGATCCGCCTCGGCGAGCGTCGGGGTATAGCCGGTCGGGTTGTTGGGGAAGTTGAGAATGCAGGCCGCCTTGGCCTTCCCGCAGCGGGTCATAGCACGTTCGGCGCTCGAACGTAAGGCGGACTCCAGCCCCGCGATATTCAAACCTAATCCCTCGAGCGATTCGGCGAAGGACGGGAAGACGACTCCTTCGGCCCCCTTGCGCTCGACCACGATGAGGCGGTAGTTGGGCCAGTACATGTCGGGCATTACGACCTCGTCGCCTTCATCCACAAAGAGATCGGCGGTGAAGGAAATCGCGGCGGTAAGCCCCGGCACGACCACAGGAACCGAGCTGCGCTTGCCGCGCAGCGAGGGGTTCTTGAGATCGAGCTCGGCGCGCCAGCGCTTGCGCAGGCTGGCGTTGCCGCCGGTCGACGAATACGCCACGGCTTCCGCGGCGCTCAAAGTAGGCAATCCCTCGTGTATCGAATCGAGGATGAGCGGCGCGCCTTTCTCGCAGGCCATGCCGATAGTCGCGTTATATCGATACGCTTTTTCGTCCGCCTCGGCGCTCTGGGAGATGATGCCTTTGGGAAAGTGCATACGCTCCCCCATCCGGGACAGAAGTTTTTCGGCGATCGTTCCTTTGAGAATCTCGTTGAGCTCTACGGCCAGCGGGTTCATCGGCGCCTCCGGGTTGATCACTTCTATAGTGCGCGCGCCTGAGATGTCAAGGCGGCCTGGGGGCGTCACAGCAGCTCAGAGTCACGGTCGCCGCGTGCAGCCGGGATTCAAATAAGGGGACCTCGAAAAACTTCAGTTTTTCGGAGTCCCCCATAAACGAGAGCTCCGCCTAAAGTGGCTTCGGGCTGGACCGATACTAAAAATGTGGACTGCGGCTCTACGCCGACCGTCCACAGGAACAGCGTAAGGAGACCGTTATGAAGCAGTTCGCAATCAAATCGGAAGGCCCGGATCCATCCCTTCTCGAGCTCGTCGACGAGACCGAGGGCGGCTACTATGTCCGCATCGTGCACCGGCACGTGGATTGGGACGACGTAAAGGAGGACTTCCTTTCGCGGGAGCTCTTCGACACCTGCCTTCGGACTGGATACATCACAGAACTTTCCGCATAAAGTAAAGCCCGATCCGCGCCGAGTGGGGGGGGCTGGCAGGTTGACGGCGAACTCGATGCTTGTCGGCAGCCTGCTATGCGTTTAGATCGCTGCTCGACGCGAGATCGGGGATATCAGGTCTGCCGTTCGACACAGCAAGTCTGTTTTGCGCCCGTGCGATCGCCGATTTCGAGGACTCGATGCGCCAGGGGATCGTTTCGGTCGACAAGCGTTTCAACGCCCTCCCCAGGGCCTTTTCGGCGCGATCACGGTCGATCTCCTCGGGCCACTCCGCCGCTCCGACGAATATGTCCATTCTGCCCTCTTTGACACGGGCGAAGCCCTCGGTTACGGCGGCCCTCCGCTCTTTGCCCCCGATGACCAGCCTGAGCTGGCCGATCTTGACGGGGGCGACAAGGCTTTCGTGGTGGGCGAGAATCTCGATTCTGCCGTCATGCGTCGTGAAGGTCGCTGATTCGACCCTCCCTGAGAAAAAACGCCGATAGGGCGTCAGTATCTCGCAGATAAAGTCAACAGCCATGCTGCATCCCCGCCGATATCACATTAGGTTGACCTTGAAAACCAACCGGGTTTTCAGAGGTTCCCGTTACATATTCTTAGCACGGTCGCGGACCTCGTCGATGGTTCCGGCCATGAAGAATGCCTGCTCCGGTATATCGTCGCATCTTCCCTCGATGATCTCCTTGAAACCCTTGATGGTGTCGGGAAGCTTGACATACGTGCCTCGTATGCCGCTGAACTGCTCGGCGACGTGGAAGGGCTGTGAGAAAAACCTTTCGATCTTTCGCGCGCGGTAGACGGTGAGTTTGTCCTCAGGTCCCAGTTCGTCCATGCCCAGGATGGCGATGATGTCCTGAAGCTCCTGATAGCGCTGGAGCACCTCCTGGACCTTGGTGGCGACCTGATAGTGCTCGTCGCCGACGACACGCGGATCAAGTATCCGCGAACTGGAAGCCAGGGGATCGACCGCGGGGTAGATGCCCTTTTCCACGATGCGTCTGGAAAGAACGGTGGTCGCGTCGAGGTGGGTGAATGTGGTCGCCGGAGCCGGGTCCGTCAAGTCGTCGGCCGGGACATAGACCGCCTGAACCGAAGTTATAGAACCCTTGCGTGTGCTGGTTATGCGCTCCTCGAGGGCTCCTATCTCGTTGGCCAGGGTCGGCTGGTAGCCGACAGCGCTGGGGATGCGCCCTAACAGCGCCGAGACCTCGGACCCGGCCTGGACAAATCGGAAAATATTGTCGATGAAGAGCAGGACGTCCTGCCCAAGAACGTCGCGGAAGTGCTCGGCCATGGTCAGGCCCGAGAGCGCGACGCGCATACGCGCTCCCGGGGGCTCGTTCATCTGCCCGAAAACGAGCGCGGTGTTCTTGATGACGCCCGACTCGTTCATCTCTCTCCACAGATCGTTGCCCTCGCGGCTCCTCTCGCCGACGCCCGTGAAAACCGAATAACCTGAATGCTCGGCGGCGATATTGCGGATGAGTTCCTGGATTATGACCGTCTTTCCGACCCCGGCTCCGCCGAAAAGCCCTATCTTTCCGCCCTTGGCATAGGGCGCGATCAAGTCGATGACCTTGATGCCGGTCTCGAGGATCGTCGCCGTCGGATTCTGCTCCTCGAGCGCGGGCGCCTCGCGGTGGATGGGCGCGCGCTGGGCTTGGATGGGGCCTCCGCCGTCGATCGGTCTTCCGGCGAGATCGAACATGCGGCCGAGCACTTCCCTGCCGACGGGCACAGAAAGAGGAGCTCCCGTCCCCCTCGCCTGAAGCCCGCGCGAGAGCCCCTCTGTCGCCTCCATCGCGACACAGCGCGCCACGCCGTCGCCCATGTGGAGCACGCACTCGGCGAGCACCGAGCCGCCGCCCTTTTTATCGACGACAACAGCGTCGAGTATCGCGGGCAGATCGCCTCCCTCGAAGCGGAGATCGAGGATCGGCCCCGTGACGCGGACCACTGTTCCTACGCATTCGCCCATACAGAAACTCCTTAGTATTCCAGCACCGCCGCGCCCTCGTCGCGGCGGCTTAAGCCACCCGGGTGCTAATCCTCCAGTGCCGCCGCGCCCTCGTCGCGGCGGCTTAAGCCACCCGGGTGCTAATCCTCCAGTGCCGCCGCGCCGGCTACGATCTCGGACACCTCGCTCGTGATCGCGGCCTGCCGCGCACGGTTGTATATGAGACCGAGCCGACCGAGCATTTCCTCGGCGTTCTTCGTCGCCGCGTCCATGGCGGTCATGCGCGCGGCCTGCTCGCTCGCGAAGGCGTCGACGAGGGCGCCGTATATGATTCCCTTGAGATACTGCGGCACGAGCGCGTCGAAGAGGCCTTCTTCATCCGGCAGGTAGCGGTACTCCTCGTGGTCGGTTCTCCTCCGTCCGGATTCCATAAGCGCGCCTGCGTCGAGCGGAAGCAGAACACGCATCGTCGGCTCGAGCTTGATGATCGACTTCATATCGGTGTAGACGACCCTGAACTCGTCGATCTTCTCGGCGAGAAATTGTGATACAGCGAAAGCGGCAACGTCCTTGGCCTCGTAGACCGAGGGCTCCTTCGAAACGGCGAAATCCTCGAAAAGGATATAGTTTTTTTCCATGAAGTACCGCTTGCCCACGTTCCCGATCGGCAGAAGCACCGACCCGGGCGGGCAGGACTCCTCGACAAAGCGGATGACGTTATGGTTGTAGCCGCCCGCGAGACCCTTGTCCGAAGTAATGACGACGGTCGCGGACCTGCGGACCGGCTTTTCGGCCCGGGCGTCGAACCACTTCTGGCCGCTTTCCTCCGAGTGCGCGATGATGTCGCGCATCGCGGCCGCGATCCCCTGGAAATAGGGCATCGTGTCCTCGAGCCGGCGCCGCGCCTTGCGCAGCTTCGAGGTCGAGATGAGCTTCATCGCGCCCGTGACCTGCAGAGTCTGGCGCACCGACTTTATCCGGTTGCGGATATCGCGCATCGTCTCCATGTTCAGTCGGCCTTCGTGTGCCCTTTGAAGTCGTCGAGGGCCGCGCGGAGCGCGGATTCGGCCTCGGCGGAGAGCTCCCCTTTCGCCTGGAGCTCAGCCAAGAGCGGCGCCTGCTTGTACCGCAGGTACTTGAGCGCCTGTTCGAGCCAGGGACGGACGTTCTCGACCTTGATATCGGCGAGATAACCGTTGACCGCCGCGAAGAGCACGACGATCTCCTCCGAAAGGGGCATGGGCGCGTACTGGGGCTGCTTGAGCACCTCCACGAGCCTTCTACCGTGAGCGAGCTGGTCCTGGGTCGCCTTGTCCAGGTCGGAGCCGAACTGGGCGAATACCGCGAGCTCGCGGTACTGCGCCAGGTCGAGCCGCACGCGTCCGGCGATCTTGCGCACGGCCTTCGACTGGGCCGCTCCTCCGACGCGCGACACCGAAAGACCGACATCGACCGCGGGACGCTGACCCGAGAAAAAGAGCTCGCCGAGGAGGAATATCTGGCCGTCGGTTATCGAAATGACGTTAGTCGGAATATATGCCGAGATGTCGCCTCCCTGGGTCTCGACGATCGGGAGGGCGGTGATCGATCCTCCGCCCTTTTCCGGCGCCAATCGTGCGGCGCGCTCCAGGAGGCGCGAATGCAGATAGAATACATCGCCGGGATAGGCCTCGCGCCCCGGAGGTCTGCGCAAGAGAAGAGACAGGGCGCGGTACGCGACCGCGTGCTTGGACAGGTCGTCGTAGACGACCAGGACATCCTTGCCCTGGTCCATGAAATACTCGGCGACCGCGCAGGCGGAATACGGGGCGATATACTGGAGCGCGGCCGTCGTCTTGGCGGTCGCCGCGACGACGATCGTGTAGTCCAGGGCGCCGTACTGCCTGAAGGTCTCGACGACCTGCGCCGTTGTCGAGGCTTTCTGGCCGATCGCGGCGTACACGCAGATCACGTTCTGGCCCTTCTGATTGATGATGGTGTCGATCGCGATGGCGGATTTGCCGGTCTGCCGGTCGCCGATGATGAGTTCGCGCTGGCCCCGCCCGATCGGGATCATCGCATCGATGGCGAGGATGCCCGTCTGGAGGGGGACGCCGACGCCCTTGCGGTCGATGACCGCGGGCGCGCGCCGCTCGATCGGCATGGACTTCTCGGTTTTGACGGGCCCCTGCCCGTCGATCGGAACGCCGAGGGGGTCGATCACCCGGCCGAGGAGGGCGGAACCGGCGGGAACCTCGACGATGCGGCCGGTGCGGCGGGCGGTCTCGCCTTCGCGGACCGAATCCTGGCCGGAAAACAGAACACAGCCGACGTCGTCCTCGTCGAGATTGAGGGCCATGCCCCAGCCCCCGGATTCGAACTCGACCAGTTCGCCGTAGGAGATGGCGTCGAGACCGTACACCCGGGCGATGCCGTCGCCCGCCTGGACGACGGTCCCGACTTCCTGCCTGTCCGGACGGTCCTCGAAGGATTGCAGGCGCTCCCTGAGAACGGCGGTAACTTCATCGGGTCGTAACGGCATATATCATCCTTCCCCCCGCGCGGAGGTCCCGGAGATATCCAGGGGCCGCGCGAGCTCGCGCCGCAGGCGCTCGGCCCGGCCTGCGAGCGAATAGTCTATGCACAGCGAGCCTGATCTCAGCCGATAGCCCGCGATGAGCGCCGGTGTGATCCGCGAGGTCGCGACCGCCGATTTTGCGCCGGAATACGAGGCCCATGCGCGGGCGATGCGTTCGACGACGTCGGCGGGAATCTCGCGGGCCGACTCGATCTCGACGCGGGCGATCTTCTCGTCCGCATCTCTGATCGCCCGATACGTGCGGGCGATCTGCGGTATCAAGGCGATTCTGTGCTTGTCCGCGAGAAGACCGCAGAAACGACTGAAAACCGCGGAACCCTCGCTTGAGACAGCGACGCCGGACCCCGGGGCGAGCGCGGCTTCGAGAAGAGAACTTTTCCGCCCGCGGCTCACCGCCGGATCAACAAGAAATTCGTGCAAATCCAAGTCGGCCTGCATCGCCGCAGCGAGGGCGTCGAGCGCCTCGCCGTAGGCGGCGCGGCTCGCCGCGTCGGGTGCCGCCTCGTACAAAGCGCGGGCCCAGGCGCGCCGCCTGTCAGACACGGCCGGCCTCCAAGTCTCGTATGAGCGCGGCCGCCGCGCGCTCGTCTTCGGCGCGTGCTTCGCGGCCGGCGAGCTTGGCCGCCGCCTCCGAAGCGAGGCGCGCGATCTCGGCTGCAAGCTCCTGCATCGCTTTTTCGCGCTCGCGCTCGACGGCTTTTTCACCGCGGCGCTGCGCCTCGGCGGCTTCGGCCTTAGCCTTATCGATGAGCGCCTTGGCCTCGGCGGCGGCGAGTTCATTCCCTTCCTTTACGATGCGCCCGGCCTCGGTCTCGGCTTCGGCCATGAGGGCTTCATAGCGCGAAGCGTCGTCCTCGGCCTTCTTTTTCAGGTAGGCTGCCTCGGCGAGCGAATCCTTGATCTTCTTCGCCCTCGCGTCCATGAGCGCGGTGACGGGCTTGAACAGGAGCCTGCGGAGCACCAAAAAGAGAATGAAGAAATTGACGAGCGTGAAGACGAATGTGACACCGAAGTTGAGCACGTCATATCTCCGTCAGATCGAGGTCCCGCCTACTTGCTGAAGATGAGCAGAAGGGCGACGACGAGGCCGTAGATCGCGGTCGCCTCGGCGAGGGCGATGCCGAGAAGGAAGGCTCCGGTGATCTTGCCGGAGGCCTCGGGCTGACGCGCTATAGCCTCGGAGGTTTTGCCGGTCGCGAGGGGGATGCCGAAGCCCGCTCCGAGCCCGGTGAGGACGGCGATGCAGGCGCCGATCATTGCAGCAGATTGAACGTCCATGATTCCTCCTAACACATGCTATTCGACTGCCTCGGCGATATAAATCGTCGAGAGGAAGGCGAAGACGACCGCTTGGATGAGGCCGTCAAAAAGATCGAAATAGAGCCCCGCGATGGGCGGAACGAGGACGGGCGCGACAGCCTCGATGAGAAGCATGATGATATAGGCGCCGAGAATGTTGCCGAAGAGCCGCAGGCAGAGCGACATCGGTTTTATCGCGTACTCCATGATATTGAAGGGAAGCATGACCGGCGTCGGATGCAGAAGGTGTTTCAGAAAGCCCTTGGGACCGCGGATAATGATGCTCGAGAAGAGAACCGTCAGGATGACGATCACCGCGAGGGCTGCGGTAACATTTATATCACGAGTCAGCGGCTTTATGACGAAGGGCGGCTCGATGCCGCCGCCGAAATACACCCCGGCCCCCACCGGCGTCAGCATCGGAGCGAGGTTCCCGACGATCAGGAAAATAAAAATCGTTCCAAGGAAGGGCAGGAAGGTCCGCGCATGATGCCCTATCTTCTCCTTGGCGAAATTGTCCATAAAACCGATGAAGGCTTCGAGAAGAAGCTGCGGCTTTTTGGGTATCTCGCGCATGTTCCGCGTGAGGATGAAGGCCGCGGCTATGATAACCGCCATGACGATCCAGGTCGAAATGACGGTGTCGGAGACGGGTATTTCGAGGCCGGAGATATGAATCGTGAATACGGTTTTGATGCCCATGCCCTCGATGATCCGCTCGCTGATCGAAAGGGATTCATGGGCCGCTTCGTGGACGGTGTCGCTCATCGTTTCCCTTCCGGGGCAAGTGCGCCGAGGCCGGACCCGAAGGCGAAGATCGACAAGAATACAGGTCCGGCGAAGGCCGCCGCGGCCGCCCAGGGCAGAAGATCGCCCGCCGCGGCGCCGACCGCGGCGATGACCGCGCCGAGGGCGAGGAAGGACAGGATCCAGGCCGAGACGGCGAAACGCCGGCCCGCCCGATCCCGCCGCAGGCACACGGAAGACGCAAAAGACGAGAGGGCGGCGTAGCGGCCGAGCGCGACGAGTCCGACAAGGGCGCTGACGGCGGCCGCACGGCCCGAGTTGGAAAAAGCGGCGAGCGCAACAGCCCCTTGAACGACCGCGATCGCGGTCACGCCGCGGATCACCATGGAATGCATAACTCCAACCTCAATCCTTGAAGAAGAAATCGTCGGGGAAGTATCGGTTGAGCGTCTCGTCGTCGAGGCGCTGGTCGTACTTCATGCGGACAAAGGTCTCTTCGAGGAATCCCTTGCTCAGATAATACGCTCCCAAGAAAAAAAAGTCTCCAACCTGATCGAGGGACTCCATAAGCGCGTATATCCGATGCGCACCCTCCAGGTTTTCGCTGTCGACGATATACTCAGTGACGGCTTTACGGTCGAGATTGAGCGAATAGGTGAGTTCAGACAGCGGGACGCCCTGTGCGCAGTATTCCTTGCCCATCATGACGAAAAAAGCTCCGATCTCGTTCTTGTCCGCACTTTTGTCGAACCACCTTCCGAGCTTCCTCATGATCTCGCCGTGAACGGAAGCGAGCTCCCCATCCGACAACGCTTTCAGGCCGGCCAGGTTCTCGGCCTTTCGGATCTTGGCGATCCAGCGCCGTCCGACTCCGGACGCCGCGCCTACTAGGATGTCCTCAAGGCTTTTCAGCAGCATACGGACTCCTGTTTCCCCGTCCTGCGCCCTGACGGATCTTCAACCGCTGTCCCTCGGGATATCGGCGCACGACGATTGGCTCGATTTTCGTCGGTTTGAGCCTAGTACATAGCGCGCATCGTGTCAAACGATCAGCTCCAGCGCCGCGGCGGGCCGGGCTTCCACCTCCTCGCCGCTATCAGCTACAATCCGGACATACTGCTTGTATACTGTATCGATTGGTGATCCCGAGGAGTGAGGCCGATGTCCGAACGAATCGATTGGGAGCGGAAACTCGCCGGAAAGACCGCGGCGGGCGAACTGCGGATGCTCTACGGCCGCGACAAGGTGGAACGACATGCGAAACGCCTCGCCCGCCTGGCCGCTCGTCTCGAAACTCAGCAGGAAAGCTCACCGGATTCGACGGGCACAAGCACTGAGTATCGATTTTATTCAGCCCCCGGGCGCGTCGAGCTCGGCGGCAACCACACCGACCACAATCGCGGCAAGACCCTGTGTGCGGCGGTCGAACTGGACGCGGCCGCCTGCGCGGCGTCGCGCAGCGACCTCGTCGTCCGCATTGTTTCCGAAGGCTATGCGGATCCGATTCTTGTCGATCTCAGGGACCTCGAGCCTAAGGACTCGGAACGCGGGAAAACCGAGGCATTAGTACGGGGGATGGCGCGCGCCCTCGCGGACCGCGGCGTCCGACCCCGCGGTTTCTCGTGTGTAATCCATTCCGAGGTGACGCCCGGCTCCGGCCTCTCCAGCTCTGCGGCGATCGAAGTTCTCCTGGGAACGATCATGGCCGATCTTGCAGGCATCACCCTCGATCCGATGGATGTCGCACGCGCGGGGAAGTACGCCGAAAACGAGTACTTCGGCAAACCCTGCGGGCTCATGGATCAGGCGGCCAGCGCTTTGGGCGGTATCATCCGCCTCGATTTCGCCGATCCCGAAAAACCGGCCTTCAGGCGGATCGATTTCGACTTCGAGCATCACGGCCTTGTGCTCGCCGTCGTGAACACGGGCGGGAGTCACGCGGATCTCACCGCCGAGTATGCATCCATACCCGCCGAGATGAGGGCCGTCGCCGCCTTCCTCGGCGCCGAGTATCTGCGTGAAGTCGACCCCGCGATACTCGTCTCCCGCGGCCCCGAAATCCGCACCGCCTGCGGCGACCGCGCCCTCCTCCGCGCCTTCCACTTCACCGCGGAAAACGCGCGCGTGACCGAGATGGCCGAGGCCCTCGAATCGGGCGACCTGAAATGCTTTCTCAAGCTCTCGAAGCAGTCCGGCCGATCCTCGTGGGAGCTGCTGCAGAATCTCTATCCAGCCGCCGCACCCGCCGAACAGGGGATACCGCTCGCGCTCGAACTGAGTTCGATGTACATCGGCAGGAAAGGCGCATGGCGCGTCAACGGCGGCGGCTTCGCGGGGACGATTCAGGCCTTCGTCCCAGAGGGCCTCTGGAAGGGCTACGCGGCGCTCATGGAGCGCTATTTCGGCCCCGGCTGCGCGCGCCGCATGTCGGTCCGAGACCGCGGCGCCCTCAGGATCGACCTCTAGCAGGTCGTTGAAGGGCCTCGAGCATTTCAGCGGCCCGCCGGACGATGCGCTTTGTAAGCGCGAAAGGAGTCCAAAACGTGAGCGAAGACAAAAAAAGGTTCGGGAAATACACAGGGACCACGTTCCTGATCAGCCTCGGATTCTTCACGATGGGCCTCATGGATCCGCTCTACGACAACTTCGTGCCGCTCTTTCTCAAGGACTACATCCCGTCGATGAGTCTTCGCAACACGATCATGACCATCGACAACTACTTCGCGCTCCTCCTCATTCCGCTCTTCTCGGTCTGGTCGGACAAGGTCAGGACCCCCATCGGGCGTAGAATGCCCTTCATCCTCGTCACGCTCCCGATGAGCGCGATTCTCTTCGCCTCACTTCCTTTCGCGGCGGCCGCATCCCTCGTGACGCTCCTCGCCGTGATACTGGCGCTCAACGTTTTCAAACAGGGCGCGCGCGGCCCCGTCGTCGCGCTTATGCCGGACATAATCCCCGGTGAGTACCGATCCCAGGCGAACGGCGTCATCAATACGGCGGGCGCCCTGGCCGGCATTATCGCGACGCTCTTCCTCGCCCGACTCATGGATCCCATCCTCACGCTGCCCTTCTTCGGGACCACCCAGGGGAAAGCGCCCTTTTTGATCGCCGCGCTCCTCGTCGCGCTCAGCGTCATCCTCCTTTTCATACTCGTGAAGGAGCGCCGTGCGGATTCCAGCGCGGCGGAAACCCGCGCCCCCATCCTCGCGTCGCTGCGGAAGATCGCGCTCGCCGAGGACAAGAGCGCCCTCCTCATCCTCGTCTCGATCTTCCTCTGGTTTTTCGGGTACCAGGGCGTCCTGCCCTGCATCAGCACCTACATGCTCGACGTCATCGGCGTCTCGAAGGGCCAGACCGCGTACGCGATGGGTGCCGTCGCCTTGGCGATGATCGCCTTCGGCCTGCCCTCGGGCATCTTGGCGGCGAAGATCGGGAGAAGGAAGGTCATCCGCGCCTCACTCTTGGGAATCGTGCTCGTAATGGCCGCGATCTTTTCCCACGAACCGGCGACGGCGGCGCTCGGCATCTCCGGAGCTGCGCGCCTTTACAGTTTCCTCGGCCTGATGTTCGTCTTCGGAGTATTTTGGATCGCGGTTGTAGCCAACTCCTTCCCCATGCTCTGGCAGATGGCGACGTATGCCGACATGGGCATATACACGGCGGTGTACTATGTCGCCAAAGAATCCTCATCCATTATTTCACCGCCGATAACCGGATACGCCTCCGACCGGCTCGGCATCCGGAGCATCTTTATCGTCGCAGCCGTCGCCATGTTCGCGGCCTTCGTCGTCATGAGTTTCGTCAAGCGCGGCGAGAGTTCCGAAACGCCGCAGAGCGACGCTGCGGTGAAGGAGTCCTGATATGGATTCGATCGAACGGGCGGTCGGCAGGCTTCTTGAATCATACAAGCGCGACGGCGGAGTGAACCACTCGAAGGGCCCCGACCTTCCCAGCCGCGAGGCTGTGGTCCGCGCCCTGTCGGATCTCTTGACCCTGGTCTTCCCCGGATTCCGCGAGGATGTCGACATCGACGACTCGAATATCGGTTTTGTGGCGGGCGAGCTCGCGCACCGCGCGGCCAAGGTCCTCGTAGCCGAATGCACGCGCGCCCTGCGCTACAAACGCCGCATCGAAGATAAACCCGCTGCATGCTGTCCCGCAGCCATCGAGATCGAGGCGCGCGACCTTGTCGCCGGCTTTTTCGAAGCCCTTCCCGGCATGCGCGCTCTGGTTATGGAAGATGTCGCAGCGGCCTTCCGCGGAGATCCCGCCGCCAAGACGGTCGAGGAGGTCATCCTCGCCTACCCGGGGCTCGAGGCGATCGTCGTGCATCGGATAGCCAATTACTTCTGGGCATCCGGCCTTCCTCTCATACCCCGCATGATGAGCGAACACGTGCATTCGAAAACCGGCATCGACATTCACCCCGGCGCGACGATCGGCCGGCGCTTCTTCATCGACCACGGCACGGGAGTCGTCGTCGGAGAGACGGCGGTCATCGGCGACGACGTAAAGCTCTACCAGGGCGTCACGCTCGGCGCCTTGTCGGTCAAGAAGGAGGAGGGGCAGACCAAGCGCCATCCGACCATCGAGGACCGCGTGACTATCTATTCCGGAGCGACCATCCTCGGCGGAAAGACCGTCATCGGCGCAGATTCGGTCATCGGCGGAAATGTATGGCTGACAAAATCGGTCCCTCCGCATTCCAAGGTCTATCTTCCGGAAGGGGAGCATCTCGCGCGGGTCGAAGCGAGGGCTGGAGGAGGCTGAGCGGCGAGCGAAGATATCTTCTCTCTTTACTGCGGCGCACGGACGGGTATAATGTCCCGTGGTGAATCTCGTTCAGGAGGCATGCATGAAAAGCCAAGACAAACAGAAGTCCGAAGAGAAGAAGAAACCTCAGAAGACCCTAAAGGAAAAACGCGCCGAAAAGAAAGCGAAAAAAGCATCGAAGTCCTCAGAGGCGTGATCTTCGGCGGCGGGGGCCGCGCATATTCGGCGGTGGACGCAGCGCGTGCTGCAGATACTCCGATCTGCGCGGCTTCCCTCGAAAGACGGTTTCGCAGCGGAGGCCTTGGCAGGCTGCCGACAAAGGCGAAAGCGCCTTTGTCGGCAGCTTCTTTATTGTTGCAATTGCGTAGAGAACCGGAAGGGTTTCGAGCAATTGCACAACAGGTTGATCACTAAAACAACTCTATAATACCTTCCGGCTGTTTCTCCCTCAGGAAAGAGAGGTAGCGTTCTTCTTCTTTTTCGACGAGATTCTCGAGTGTCGGAGGAATGCGTTTTAAAAGCACCTTGCCGCTTCGGGCGAAAAAGAAAATTTTGCGCGGCTCCCGGCCGCCGACGTCCGAGGCCGCGACAGGAATGCCCTCCGCATTCAGGTATGCAAGAGCGAAATCGACATTGCTCTGCGGAATGCGCGCCGCGCTGACGCCCGAAAAACTCAATATCGAAGCGCCGCCGAAAACCTTTGCCTTGAGTTCGGTCTTCTTCGCACCCATCTTGATAAGATCGTTGATGAGCAGTTCCATGGCGTACATTCCGTACTTCGCGCTGGGACTGCGGACAAGATCGTCCCGCCCTACTTCGCCGGGCAGCATAAAATGGTTGAGCCCCCCGAGCGACCGCGTTTCGTCGAAAAAGCCGACGGCGACGCAGGAACCCAATACCGTCGAGATTATGGTATCATCACGCGTGGCGTAGTATTCGCCGGGGTGGATCGTGACGACCTCTTGTTCGAACTGCGAAACAGCGTGTTTGAACACGACCGACTCCGGTCTTAAAAGAGAGTCACCTCTCCCGACTGCCTTCCCTCCTCGACGTCGAAGTTTCCGATGTCCGCGGCCGCCTTCTTGTGGGTGAAAATGGTGAAACGCTCGACCATCTTCCGCATCCGCTCGGGCTCGGGCTCGATTTCGGCGGAGGAAAGCCCCTCCCTCAGCGCGTTCTTCAGAGAACCCAGACGGCCCCCGACGGACAAGAGACCTTCCCCGAGAAGGCGCAGACTCTTCATATCCCCCCGCGCCCGCTCGACGAGCGATATGAAATCGTCGGTGTAAAGAGCGAAAGAACCGACGGCCCCGCGGATCGTGTCCCGCCGCGTCTGCAGAGCCGTGATGCCTTCGCCGAGGACGGCGAGCACGGAAAGAAGACGCGCGTCGTCCGCCTCCTCGCCCGCGGAGAATTCGTCGAAGGCTCCGTGGGTCAGCTTGATGAACTCCTTCGTCATCTCCATAGCCGTTTCGACGTCCGACGCGATGCGCCCCGTCAATTCGACCATCCCGGCGACGGTGTTCGCCACCCCGGCGAGGGCCCGAGTCTTGGCCACTTCGATGCGCGATGCTACAACGATATTCTGGAAGCGCGTCAATAAAGTCGCGAGCCCTTTGAAACTCTCGTCGAGGGTTTTGACCTGAGCGGCAAGACGCGAAGACTTCTCCAATACCTCACGCTTCAATTCGAGGTACCGCTCCGATCCGCGGCCGAACGATTCGGTATCCACCGCGTCGAGCAGACCGCCTTGATCGGAAAGGAAATCCGATCTCCGGCGTTCGCACGAGTCGACAAGATCGCGTATCGTGTCCAAATTCGAGGCGAAGGCTCCTGCGCTGGAATCGATTTTCCCCGCAATATCGTCGATGAGATCCTCAGAGAGCTCGGCGACCGCGGCGATGAAGGCCGAATCCCGCTTCTCACCCGTGACCGATGCCGCTTCGGCCTCGCCGAGCGAGATAGCCACATGCTGGAGCGACTGACGGATGATATCCTGGAGCTGGATCTCCCCCATCACCCTGAGCACGGGCTCGCGCACGCGCCGGGCCTCCGCAAGAAGCGAGGCGAAAAAGACCGCGGCCTGGGAAAGACTCGATTCTATGGTTTCGTATCCCTTACCGATCGACTCGTAGAGCCCGTAAAAAAAATTCTGCTGAAATTCGCCCAGTTCCGACAACCGGCCGCGCAGATCAGTGAACGAGTCAAGCAGCGTCCGGCCCGTGATCGTGATCCGCTCGGAATGCGCGATCGTCGCGCCCGCGAGCCGCTTGAGTTCGTCGGTGATGACCGAAAACGCCTTGCCGACCGTCCCTGATTTGAGGGCGAAGGTCATAGCATTCAGGGAGATGAGTTCCATCTCCTCGGAATCGGCGCGCACATGCGAGATTATCTCCTCGAGCGAGGACAGCCGCTTGATGCCCTCGGTCACGACCGAGAGAAAAGCCGAGTCGCGGGCGTAAAGTGATTGAAAAAACGAGCGCGCATCCTCGATGAAGGTGCGGCCGCCGGCCCGCTTCCCCGTGGATTCGAGCTCATCCAGGCCGTGAATCGATTGTTCGGCGATATCGGCGCTCCGCTGCATCTCCTCGGAGAGCCGAGGGAATAGGCGGCCGAATTCAAGGTACAGCGTCTCGCTTTCGCGTTCAACGCGCTTCGTCTCGCGTATGAGCGCGGAGACTTCCTCAGCTATGTCTATAGGCACCACTTAACTATATGAAACTAAAGAGCCCGCCGCAAGGACGGGCTCTTTTTTGGAAAAACCGAAAAACCGATGAGTATGGCTCAGCTCGCCTGCTCGTCCCACTTCACCGGCAGAATGGAAAGCTCGGTGTCCTTGTCGAAGAAGCGGGCCTTGGTCATAACCGGCGCGA
>CAZINN010000036.1:0-29855 GCA_964540615.1 uncultured Treponemataceae bacterium
GCTGCCCAAGAGCCTCGTCGCCGCCGAGTCGGCGACGCTCGCCGAGATGGGCGTCCGCTACGAGCTCAATTTCCTCGTGGGCAGAACGCGGAAGCTGCACGATCTCATCGCCGAGGACGGTTTCGACGCGGTCTTCGTGGGCGCAGGCGCGGGCTTGCCGAAGTTCATGGACATTCCGGGCGAGAACCTGGTCGGTGTCTTCTCGGCCAATGAATACCTGACGCGCGCCAATCTCATGAAAGCTTACGACCGCGGCCGCGCGGACACGCCTATCTACCCCTCGAGGCGCGTCGCCGTCCTGGGCGGGGGCAACGTCGCCATGGACTCGGCCCGAATGGCTCTGCGACTCGGAGCCGAGGAGGTGCGCGTGCTGTACCGCCGCACGAGGGACGAGATGCCCGCCCGCGCCGAGGAGGTCGAGCACGCGATGGAAGAAGGCGTGATCTTCGACTTCCTCTCCAGCCCTTCGCGCGTCATCGGGAACAAGGAGGGCAGGTGCGAGGCTCTCGAAGTCGTCTCCTTCGCGCTCGGTGAGCCGGACGCCTCGGGAAGGCGGAGTCCGGTCGCGATCAAGGGAAGCGAGCGGATCGTTCCATTCGACACCGTGATCGTCGCGATCGGGAATGAATCGAACCCACTGCTTGCGCGCACGACGCCCGACCTGAAGATCGACCGCAAGGGCCACATCATCGTCGACGAGAAGCAGAAGACGAGCATCGACCGCGTGTACGCCGGCGGTGACATCGTCCTCGGCGCCGCAACCGTGATACTTGCGATGGGAGAAGGCAGGCGGGCGGCGGCGGCGATAAACGAACTGCTCGGCTGAAAGTGCGCCTGCCCGAGCCCGCTTCTAGAGATGAATGCCCACGATAAGGCAGGGTTCGAGCTTGAACTTTGAGACGAAATCGCCCGACCCGTCGCGCGATAATCCCGGCATGAAGGCGTCTACCGCGCCGCCGATGATCATGCCCGGTCCCTTCGTACGAAGTCCCGCAATCGCGCGGAGTCGCGGAAGCGAGTGGAGCGTGTCGCTTCCGACCTCCATGAAGCGCCAGGACAGGTCCAGATCGATATAGTTTTGGGCGATGGGGATGCGGCCGCCCAATCCCAGGCCGAGCGAGACGGGGGAATCGGTCTCGCCGGTGTTCCAGTCCACGGACGCGATGGTGTAGGTGTAGCGGGTGCCGGCCAGGAAGGCCGCGCTTAGGGTCGAGTCGGAGCACCACCATGCCTCGGCGTCGAGTATGCCGTTCCGCTCGAAACTGAAAAGCCCGATGGCGACGCCGTCGATGTGTCGTGCGACGTTGACCAGGCCGATCTGCACACCCCGTATCTCATAGCAGGCGTTGACCAATCCCACCTGCGCGCCGACGCCCTCTTCGAAGACGTTCACCAGGCCGAGCTGAGGTCCGCCGATCGTTTTGGCGAAATTGACCAAGCCCGCCTGCGCCCCGATGAATCGCCCGACCACGACATTTGTCGAAGCGACCTGGGCTCCATAAAAATCGCCCTTTGCGAGGGAAAGGATCGAACTGATCTGAGCCCCTCCGCCTCCTTCGAGCGCAAGGTTCGCAACTCCCGAGAGCTGAAGTCCGGCGAGACGGCCCTGCGAGGCGTTGGCCGCTCCCGACAACTGGACGCCTGATGTCCGCCCCGAGGCCGCGTTGAGCAGGGTGGACAGCTCGACGCCGCGCAGGTCGCCTGTCATGCCGAAGAAGGCGTTGATGCCGACGATCTTGTCGGTCTCCGAGGTGAAAATGCCTTTTGAAAAATCGGGGAACACGAAGGCGCTGAAGCTGATGGGGGATGATTTTGTAACATTTGGCGGATCTTCGGCGGGCGGCGTGTCCTCTGCGGGGGCGTTCAATACGTAAGCCGTTTCGACGGGGGCGGAGCCCTCGTCGATGTCCGTTTCGCCGCCGCGCGGGATCGTCGGCGATGTGGACGCGCGCCTGAAATCACCCGAGTAGACGGTGCTGCGCCCTCCTGCGATTACGGAAGCGCGGGCCTCGTACCGCAGATCGCGGTCCATGAACGACAAGACATAGTTCCCCGGCGGCAGTCCGAGCTCCATGCGCTTGCCGAAGCTCTTATTGAGCTCGACGACCAATGCCCCGTGCGAGTCACGGACGTAGATCCTGCCTGAAATGTCCTCGGCCAAGGCCAAACCGGCCGCGGAAGAGCGGAGGTCGGTGAATATAAGATCACCTGAACCCGTCAGGCTGATCTCGTAGGCCGGATGCTGGGGGCCGTACTGCGTATTCTCGGTCGAGGCCAGCGTCTCGCGGAAGGCGAAGGCATAGGCGTCGTTGAGCGTGACTCTGCCGGTGCCGGCAGTATCGGCGGCGCCGCGCAGGGCCGAGATGAGATAATGCGTGAAAAACGACGCTCCGATACGATCGGATTCCTGGGCGGCCTCGTCGGCGGAACTCGAGGTGATATACATGTGGCCCTTCATGTCGGTCGAGGCGTCGTAGAGGAAAGCGGGCCGCATGGTTCCGCCCTTCGTCCGGGTGATCGCGCCCGAGGAGCAGGAATCGAGTATCGCCACGCGGACTGCCGCCGGGACCTTCTCTATGTCCGAGCGGAGAATGTCGTAGGGCAGCCGCTCTTTGCCGAGGAGGAGCCCTGATTCGTCTGAATGTCCTGAGTAATAAAAGAATAATTCGCAGCGCTGTCCGGAGGCCGAGGATCGTTCGACCGATTCGCGCAGACGAACGGCCGCGTTGCGAAAATCGGCGAGACTTGGATCGATAAGGAGCGAAAGATCTTCGCGCTGGACGCCGCCGAGCTCGAGAAGCACTGAGGCGAAAGCTCGGGCGTCCGAAGCGGCGTACTTGAGCTTTGCGCGCCCCTCGCCGCCCGAATTGGCCCCTATGACCAGCGCGACGCGTTTGAATGCGGGCTGCGCCAGGCCGGAATCCTGAGCGCCGAGGATCGACGCCCGCAGAACGATGAGAAGGACGGCGGTTGCGCCGAATGCAGTGCGGTGTTTCATCGTCCGCCTCCGCTCTTTTTCAGCAAAAACGACTTTTGCTGGAAGCGCGGGCCGAGGGGCAGTGAATCGCGTGCGGCGTCGGCGCGCTCCGCGAGTTTTTTCGCGCCGGCGTAGACCTCGGACAGCGGAAAGCGCTCATCCGACAAAACAAGAAAGAAACGTTCGAACGAGGGCGCGTCGTCGAGTTCGTACGCGGAATCGAGTGTCGCGCCCGGATTCTGGTCGAGTTCGGGGGATTCCGCCGTGCCGCCGGAGTATGCCGGCGGCACGTGGAACGTGATGGTGCCGCGGCCGTCGATCGAGAGGATGGTGCCGTAGCGAAGACCGCCCGTGGAATACCTGAGCTGTACTATGTCGTGACCCACGGCCGCCGCGCCGTCGCGGAGTTCCTCGCTTCCGCCCGCCGTCTTGCGGAAAACGCGCAGCGAAACGCCGCCTTTAGCCCTCGTGATTTCGAGATCGGAGCTCCGGGGCTGGAAAAGGCCGTGGAATGAGATCGCTCCGGCGAAGATTACGAGAGCGGCCGCGATCGGAAGGGCCGCGCGGCGGAAAACAGCCGTATCGGCGCGGCTCCTCAAAAGGGGGCGGGGGAGGACAAGATCCTCTTCATCGCTATGTTTTTTTTCACGACCAAGTCGATCCAGTATCCGGGCGGCGATATCGCGGGGCGGGTATGTTTCCAATATTTCTTTATTGGAGGTTTCTATTTCTTTGAGCCGGCGCTCCAGTTCGGGATCTGATTCAATGGCCGTCCGGAGCCGGACTTCTTCGTCGGGAGGCAGCTCTCCGAGCATGTACTGTTCGAGGATCACATCAGGTATGCGTCTTTCGGCAGCCTTCATACCTCTCCCCCTTCCTTCTTGCGGCTCCGCGCCTTAAGGCCCGCAAGTCTCTTTCGCACCCCGGAGACGGAAAGGCCCGAGCGCGCGGCCGTCTCCTCGAGTGTCAGGCCGTCCACGTAGTGAAGCACCGCCATGGTGCGCGTCGAAGGGTCCTCACGCTCGAAGATGCAGTCGATCAGGTGCCGCGCCTCGCTTATGGCCTCGACGTCGTCTGACGAGACGGCCGCGAGGAGGGCGTCCTCGTCCGCGGATTCGCGCCTGACTCGCTGGGCGCGCAGGATATTAAGACAGACGTTGGTCGCCACGCGATACAAAAGGCTCGATGGCGCGTCGCCGGTCAGTTTGTCCGCGCTCCGCAGAACTCGCACGAAGGTATCCTGCATAGCGTCGAGAGCTTTTTCCTCGTCGTGGAGAAGACTCCTGCACCTGCGCAGGACCATGGGGCCGTACTTTTTGTAAAGAGCTTCGACGTCAAGCACGGCTACCTCGCGTCCCGCATTGATCTAAACACGCCATGGCTTTGATCGTGACACTCCGGGATAAAGAGAATATGCGCCGCTTCGGTGTCGCTCGTGCGCCGGCGACGGGTTATAGAAAACATGTGACGCTCCTGTACGAGAGCTTTTTCGTACGGCGTTGAACAGCCTCGGGCGGTTCAACGGACTATCGCATCGTATCGTAAAGGTGGATACCGATGAAAGCTATCGTTTTTGTAGCCGCTGTTTTGTTCTGCATTGTCCCCGCATCCGCCCATCACCGCGTCGATGTCGATATCGACATCGACATCAATAATGAAACGCCTTTTTTTAAACCCTTGAATGATGTCAATGTCAATATCGTCGGTATCATCGGCAAAGATTTTGTTGATGCTCCGACAGTCGAGCAGGTGTTCTCGTCGCTTCGAGACAGCGTCGTTCTGGGCGGTGTCGGCTGGGAGGTGGTCATACGGCGCTTCGGGCTCGGCGGCGCCTACCTTGTCCTCTTCGAGCCTGACGAGAACGATTCGTGGTGGTTGAATTGGGAGACTCAGCCTTTGTTCGCAAGCTGTCACCTCCTCGGCGGCGGCGCGACGATCGATCCCTTCATCGACGCCGGCTTCGGTTGCGCAGGAAGAGTATACCTCGGTCCGCGGTATATCTCAGGGGACAGGCTCGGGATCTCCATCTATCCCTTTGCGGGCGCGGGCCTCGCGTTCAACTTCGACAGTTTCAGAATCGGCGCCAAAATCAGCGCCATGCCCTGGCAGGGCAGGCTTCCTGCGACGGCGATTCCGGGCTACGAGGTCGGAGCTTTCCAGGTGCAGTTGTTCGCGGGGGTCTCGCTCGGCGCTCATCATTAACGCCGGGCCTTGCCTCTCGGCGCCGCCCCGTCACATAATACCGCCCATGCGACAGTTGCGCGTTGTCTCTGGTCGGATATTTCTTTTGTTCCTCCTCGCCGTAATGGGCATGTCCGCCGCGGCGCAGGATGTTCCCCCCCCCCAGCCCGGGACCGAGCAGACCGAGAGCGCAGCGGCCGACCCGCTCACTGCAGCGGCGCCTCAGTCGGCTTCCGAACAGCCCGCCGCGCAGCCTACCCAGGTTCAGCCCGCAGTCGCTCAGCCGGCGCAGGCTCAGCCCGCTGTTCCGAAGACTCAGCAGGACGCGCTCGTCCTGTATCGCCGCGGCCGCGATCTGGAGGCCGCCGGCCGAACAGCCGAGGCGCAGACTGCTTTTGCGCAGTCGATCGCCGTGTGCGACAAGGAACTCGCCGCCGATTCCTCCCGCATCGAAGCCTATGTAGTCCGAGGCTGGAGCCTGTTCCGCCTCGGGCGGCACGCCGAGGTCATATCCAACGGCCAGACGGCGCTGAAAGTCGCCTTCGACGCGAGGATCGTCGAGGTGATGGGCGAGTCGTATTATTTCCTGGAACGCTTCGACGACTGTCTCCGTTCGCTTCAGAAATACATCGAAGTGGTCGGTGACATGGGCGACCGTTCTTCCACGGCGTATTTTTACATGGCCGAGGCATACCTCAGGCTCAAGAGGTATGCGCACGCGGATATCGCATATTCGACCGCGGTCAAGCTCGAGCCGACCATGCCCCGCTGGTGGTACAGGCTCGGCTACACCTGCGAACAGCTCGGCGAGTGGAAGCGCGCCGGCGATGCCTATGCCAAAGCCCTCTCGCTGAGTCCCGGCTATCAGGACGCTCTCGACGGGCAGACGCGCGTTAAAGCAAAGCTGACCCAGTAAGCACCATCGCGCGGCGGCCTTTGACAGCCTCCCCTCAGTGGTCTAGGATGGCCGCATGACACGAAGCGCACGCACCGGCATGATGGCGGCGGCCGTACTCGTCGCGGCTCCGCTTCTTTTGCATTCTCAGTCGAAGGTACAGATTGTTCCGTCGGCCCTTTCTCAGCAGCTCGTCAAGATTTTCCCCGAGGCTGCTTCTGGATATATCGATTTCAACGCGAACGGCAAGTACGATCAGGCGGGGGATCTCGACGAGACGATACCTGAGTCGAGGATCAGGGACGGCCAGCTCCAGGCTCAGGAGATTCTCGATTGTATTATCGTGAACTGGCGTTTTGTGACCGCGGCGAAGCTGAAAGCGGTGCAGGCCGCCGTCAAATCGACATCGGGGACCATAGATTCTCTCATCGCCATCGATTTTTCAGCGGCCGTCGACGATGCGATCCGCCGCCGCGAGGCCATGGGCGATCTCTTGTATCTCACGCCTTCGGCTCTGAAAGAGGCGATGTCTCAGATGAGCGGCTATATCACGACCATGTCCGACGCGTATAAAAAGGAAGGTCAGAAGAACGAAGCCGCGTTTTTGTCGGCCCGCGACGGGCTGTTCGGCATGATCGAGAAAGGCTATCCCTTCCCCGAGGATCTGCCCGCCGACGAGCGCGCGACGCTCTCGACCGCCATGCTCAGCATCGTACTCAACGAATCGAAGGCGAACTCCGCAAGGACCCGCGCCGCTATACGGACGCTCGGGCAGCTTAAATCCGCCGAAGCGGCTCCGTACTTGGTCGAACTCGCTGCAGGCGGTGATTTTGCCGTCGACGCGATCCGCGCTCTCGGCGACATCGGCTACAGGAATGCGGTGCCTGTCCTCGCCCGGCATCTCACAGCCGAGGCCAAGAGCGAACTCCGCAAGGCTTCGCTCCAGGCTGTCGGCAAGATCGGCGGCGCCGAGGGCCTCGATGCGATACTCGAACTCGTCAAGCCCGAGAACCGCTCGGGCCTGCCGGACGACCTGCTCGAGGCGGCCGTCCAGGCGCTTTCCGGCATCGCGCAAAAGGGCAACACCGATCCGCGCATCCAAGCTTCGCTGAAGGAATTGTCGACGGTCCAGAATCCCGCGATACGGAGTGCGGCTTCGGCCGGACTCGGGGCCTTCAAGAGCTCCGCTTCGCTGGAATCCCTGCTCGCCGTGCTCGCATCGGATAAAGACGTGGCGGTGCGCATCGCCGCGGTCTCCGCGCTGGCCGGTCAGAAGAGCGACGCCGTAGTACCCGCGTTTACAAAGGCGCTCAAGGAGCGCGATCTCGATCCCGCGCTCAGGATCGCCCTGCTCTCCGCGATCGGCGATGCCTACAACGGATCGACCGCCGTAGCCGTGGTCGTCGAAAATCTCGCGGATGGGGACGGGGCGGTCCGGGCCGCGGCCGCCGGGACTCTGCGCAAACTCTATCCCGCCAATCAGCAGCTCGTGGTCGGAAGCATCACGCGGAGTCTGGGCTTGAGTCAGGACGAGAATTTCCTCGTCGAAGGCGCGGCTCTTCTGGCCACGTTGGCCGACAAAACTTCGGTGCCCGCGCTGCTCAGCCTTCTCCAGAAGCCCTTGCCCGAGGTCAAGCGGAACGCGGCCTGGGCCCTGTACCGCATCGCCGATCCCTCGAATCCTAAAGTAGTCGAGGAGCTCGCGAAGCTCATAACGAACGAGAATGAATCGATCGCGGTCCGCGTCTGTGCGACGCGGGCGGTCGGAGCGCTCGGACTCGACACCGCGCAGCTCAATCTTTGGCAGACTTTGGTCACCACCGCGCAGATGCGCGGCGAAAAGTACGCGATGCTCCGTTTCTACGCGGTCCGCTCGCTCGGCCAACTCGGCCAGGCCAAGCCCCAGGTCGTGACCGCTCTGACGAGGATCGCGACGAAAGACGCAGATGTCGAACTTCGGAAAGAGGCGGTGTCCGCGCTCAAGAATCTGCCCTCCGTCGGGGAAGACGCCGCAGCCGCGCTCGCCGCGTCCTTCGCCCAGACCGAGGACATCGAGCTCAAGGTGCGGATCCTCGAGGCGCTCTCTGACATGGGATACTCGGCAGTTCCCTCGCTTGCGGCGGTCATTACCGCGTCGCCGGCGAGCGCCTCGCTCAAGCGCCGCCTCATCTACGCTCTCTCGCAGAATCCGAGCGAAGCCTCGGCGGGCGCCGTACTCGACGCCGCGAAGGACGCGCAGGTCATGGAGTACGCGGCCTCCGTGCTCGAGGGCTTCCCCTCCTCGCTGCTCAAAAGCGTCGTGTCGCGCAGGCTCAGGACCGAGACCGACAAAAACGTGATCTCAGTGCTGCAGTCGCTTGAAGCGCTCATGGAGTGAGGCCCCGTCCCTTTGCGGCTGAGTCATTCGACCGGCGCCGCTTCAATTTCGCGTCGCATTACGGCCTTCGGATCGGCCCTGCCGGAAGCGATGCGCGAGATTGATGTTATAAAAATTTTCAGATCGCCCGCGCAGGATTTCTCCAAATACTCCCGATAAAGACCGCTTTCTCCTTCGTAGAGTCGATAGAGATCGAGATAGGCGTTGTTGATCCCGGCCATGGGCGCGTCGCGGTAGGAGTCGGTCTCGAAAAGATCATTATAGATTTGGGAGAAGAGAGCCGCGCGTGCGGCGATGATTTCGGCCTTGCGGAGGCGTTTTTCATCGTCGCCCAGAGCGGAGCGGTAAAGTGTCTCGAGTTCCTCGGCCGTTCCGCGTAGAAACGCCGCATAGGCTTCCGCATCATGGCGGCGCGAGCGGGCGGCCTCGACCTGAGGCGAATGCGGCCCGTGCCTGCGCTCGAGGTAGCGCAACGACCCCTCCCGCCCGACGAAGGTCGCGAGTTCCTCGTTGAAGGACTCGATATCGATGCGTGAGCCTGTATCAGGATCGATGCGGCGGCCTTTGATAAATACCGTAGCGTGCGTCATCTCGTGGATTATGAGCTCCGCGATCTCGGCCTCGTCGTACGAGGCCATAAACGAAAAGAGCGGATCAGACAAATACCCGAGCGTCGAAAACGCGTCGACCGGCCTCGTGATCACATCAAATCCCTTCGCGCGCAGTCGTTCCGCCTCCTTTTCCGCGTCTGCGGGGTCGAAGTACCCGCGGTAGGGTAGAGGTCCGACGAATGGGTAGCGCCAAAGCCAGCGCTCGAAGGACAGCTCGGCGCAGGCCTGAACAACCGTCGCAAGCCGGTCGGAGTCGAGTGTGACGACGGTGCTGTAGTTCTTGGTCTCTTTGAGACCGAGTTCTTCGACGGCGAAAAGGCGGATCGACCGCGTCCGCTCGAGAAGGCTGCGAAGCTCGGGACTTGTGCCTGGGTCGGCGAGCGCGCGTTCGACGCTCACCGCTTCGGAGCGGATCGAGAGATAGCGAAGTCCCTGCGTCACGACGTAGCAGGATGAGAGAAAGAGTGTCGCAAGAACCAGAGCGGCGACGGCGAGCGGAGCGTAAAGAGATCGCATATATGCCGATAGTAGTCGATGACTCGATCGTCGGGAAGGACCCGCAGGTCCGAAGCGGCGATGGAATCCGTACGGCATTCCGCCGCGGCGGGACATAAGTCCCGGATGCCTCGCTCTTGCCTAATACTCATCCGGGCATTTATGGTCGAGGTACCATGAACCGAACGACGACCCCCTTGAACCGAGGCTGGCGCTTTGCGCCTTCCTGGAAGGACGAGTGGATCAGAAAACCGCTCGACACGACCGAGAGCGGACAGCCTGTGGACCTCCCTCACACGAACATCGAGCTGCCCTTCAATAATTTCGACGAGAGGCTTTTCCAGTTCGTCTCCTGTTATCAGAAACGAATTCGAGTTCCATCTCTTCCTCCGAACGGAGGCAGGGTCTACCTGGACTTCGAGGGCGCAGCATCATGCGCGGATGTGTATGTCGAGGGTGAACAGGTCATCTCGCACGAGTGCGGCTATACTCCATTTTGCGTCGACCTCAGCTCCTGGGCGGGCCGCGAAGTATTGATTTCGGTCAAACTCGACTCGACCGAGCGGCCGGAGGTACCGCCCTTCGGCAATGTCATCGATTACCTGACCTACGGCGGTATATACCGCGAGGTCTCTCTGCGCGTCGTGCCCTCGGTTTTCATAGCCAATATCCGACCTCGGCCGCGGTGGAGGATCGATTCGGGGGCCGCCGGCTCGGGATGCGCGGCGCTCTCGGCTTCGGTCTACGCCGCGAACACAAGCGGACGAGATGTCCGTGTGCAGGTCCGCGCCGAACTCAGGCGGGCGGGCGCTGTTCTCGCCTGCGCCGAGGCGCGGGCGGAGATCAGCGCAGGCGGGGGCGAGAGCTACTCGGCCCATGGAGACGCGCCTTCGCTTCCGGTCGAGATCGATTTCGGCGCGTTGGACGACATTCTGCCCTGGTCGATCACCGATCCCGCGCTCTACGAGTTGTATGTCGAACTCTCTTCCGAGTCATTCCAGCTTGATTCAGCACGGGTCCGTATCGGATTCCGTGATGCAGTCGTAAAGCCTGATGGGTTTTACCTGAACGGAGAGCGTCTCGTGCTGCGCGGGCTGGATCGGCATCAAGCCTTCCCCTACGCAGGCTACGCCATGCCCGGACGAGTCCAGCGGCGGGACGCGGAAATTCTCAAGCGTCAGCTGGCGCTCAACTGCGTCCGCACCTCGCACTATCCTCAGTCTCGTCATTTCCTGGACGCCTGCGACGAACTCGGCCTTCTCGTGCTCGAAGAGATACCCGGTTGGCAGCACATCGGCGACGCCGCGTGGAAAGACCGGGCGGTCGAAAATGTCCGCGCCATGGTGGTCAGAGACTGGGCTCATCCCTCGATTTTCCTCTGGGGAGTCAGGATCAACGAATCCGCCGATGATTCTTCGTTCTACGCCAGAACGAACGCCCTCGCGAGAAGCCTGGATCCGACTCGGCAGACGACGGGGATTCGATGCATCACCGAGTCCGAGCTGCTGGAAGACGTCTACGCCATGAACGACTTCATCATGGGCTCGGGCGAAACCGCGCTGCGTTTCCAGCGACAGGTCACGGGTCTTTCGCGCAACGTCCCCTACATCGTCACCGAGAACAACGGCCACATGTTCCCGGCGCGCAGATTCGACAACGAGGAGCGCTTGGTCGAGCATGCTCTTCGACACGCACGGATTCACGACGCGGCTGCACTGCACGGGGACAAAGCCGGGGCGCTTTCCTGGGTCTTCGCCGACTATAACACCCACTACCAATTCGGGGCCGGCGACCGTGTGTGCTACCACGGCGTAATGGATATGTTCCGCATCCCGAAGTTCGCGGCGATGGTCTACACGGCGCAGCGGGAACTGTCGGAGGGGCCCGTGCTCGAGCCCTTGACCGTCTGGGCCCGCGGCGAGCGGAGCGAGTGCCGCGTCATGCCCCTCGTCGTCATGACGAATTGCGACGAAGTCGGCCTTATGGTGGACGGCGTCGATAAGGGCCGTTTCCGGCCGGACCGGCTTGCCTGGGCCGGCCTCGCTCACCCTCCAATTGTCGTGGACACCGACGAGGGCGTCTGGGGCATGGCCTGGGGCGACGCCGTATTTACGGGCTATGCGAAAGGGAAAGCCCTTATCGAACGGAAATTCGCGAAGGATCCCCATCCAGTCGCTTTACTGCTCGAACCCGACGATGACAGGCTTTTTGCTCAAGGCGAGGGCGAAGCCTGGGATGCGACCCGTATCGTCCTTCGTTTGGTCGACCACTTCGGCAATCATCTTCCCTTTGCCTTCGACCCGGTCCGCATATCGATCGAGGGGCCGGGAATCCTGGTCGGACCCGCCGAGTTCGCCCTGATGGGCGGCGCGTCGGCGTTTTGGCTCCGGGCCACAGGAGAAGGCACGATCCATGTTGTCGCTAAAACTCCCAGATTTGAAGGGGCGGCGAGGATTACCGTAAAATCTGCCTCGAACCTTGTTGCGCCGTATTCTATGTAAAACGGTTCACAGTTTTCAACAATCTTCGAGGCACTTCCAAAGCGCCTCGGTTTCTGGAAATGGGGCTACGCATTCAATCCTCGCTCCTGTCCGTGGTTGGTCAAGGACAAGCCTTCGCGCATGCAGCATGATGAGGCCGTTCCCGGTACTGCGCCGGGCCCCGTATTTCAAATCGCCGCGGATGGGGCAGCCGATCGCGGAGAGCTGGGCCCTGATCTGGTGGTGACGACCGGTGATGAGCCGGAGGGCCAGGAAAAAATAGCGCTCGGAGCGTCCGATGAGACGGTACTCGAGAGCGGCTTTTTTGCCGCGCTGCAGGGTGTTTGGACTCTCCGACGCTGTGACGATATTGCGCCGCTTGTCCCACACGAGCGTGTGCTCAAGTTCGCCTTCCGGAGGCTCCGGCTCGCGCTCGACGCAGGCGACGTATTCTTTCTCGATCCGGCGGGCGCGGAATGCCGCTTCGAGGGTCGTAAGCGCCTTCGGAGTCTTCGCGAAGAGCACAATCCCCGAGACTCTGCGGTCGATGCGGTGGGCCGCCTCCAGAAACAGATACCGGCCGCCGCGGGCGGCCGAGTCTGCAATAATGCGTTCCTGCAGAGAGAGATCGCCTGTTTTGTCGGGTTGAACCGGAATCGGCCCGAGCTTATTTACAATGAGCATTTCAGTATCCTCGAAAAGCACGGTATGGGTCGGCGTCACGATTTCTCCCTTTCCCTATACTCTAGCACGAAAGCGTGTCCGGCGGCCTGTTGAGACACGCGGCGGCGCCCGCTCTCTTCGGCGTATACGCCGCCGTCGTTCTCCGCGATGACAGGCCTCCCCCGATTCCCTTCGCTGTGATAGCATAGCCGGCGGGTCGTCGAGGAATTTCCTGTTTCTGTATGTTTATCGACGCCGAGCGGGCTTTCCCCCGCCGCAGAACGCCGACTTCCCGGAGGTATTTCATGAGCATCCACATCGCCGCACCACAGGGCCGCATCGCCGACAGTATTCTGCTCCCCGGCGATCCCTTGCGCGCCAAACATATAGCCGAGAAGTTTTTCGATTCGCCGGAGCGCTTCAACGAGGTCCGCAACATGTTCGGCTACACAGGGACATATAAGGGGAGGCGCGTGTCGGTCATGGGGACGGGCATGGGCATGCCGAGCCTTTCGATCTACGTCAACGAACTTATCCGGGACTACGGGGTCAAAAGTCTCGTCCGCGTCGGGACCTGCGGCGGCCTGACCGTCGATGTCAAGGTGCGGGATATCGTGTTGGCCATTTCCGCCTCGACCGATTCCGCTGTGAACAAGGTGCGTTTCCGGGGCATGGACTACGCTCCGGCCCCGAGTTTCCGCCTGCTCAAAGCCGCCTACGACGAGGCTCTCGTCCGCTCGCTTCCGGTTCATGTCGGCAGGGTGATTTCGAGCGACTCTTTCTACACCGAGGACCCGGAGCAGTGGAAGCTTTGGGCTCGGTTCGGTGTCATCGCCGTCGAGATGGAGACCGCCGAGCTTTACACCTTGGCCGCCAAGTATGGCGTCGACGCCCTGGCCGTGCTGACGGTCAGCGATCATCTTGTAACGCGCGAGGAGACGAGCTCGGCGGAGCGGGAACGGACGTTTGACGCGATGGTGGAACTGGGCCTCGCGGCCGCTCTGGCCGAGTAATGTCATACGGGCGGCTTCATGGACGCGATGAGCGATATACGGATTTTCGCCGGATCTTCGGGAAGGGAATTCGCGCGCAGGATGTGTTCATTCCTCGGCATAGAGCCGAGACCTTCGGAGACCATCACCTTTTCCGAGGGCAATACCTATGTCAAGATCGGAGAACATGTCCGCGACGAAGAGGTCTACCTCGTTCAGCCCATCGGCGCCTGCGGCCGGGCCAACGACGATTTCGCGGAGCTTCTTTTTTGGATGGACGCGTTCAAACGTTCGGGCGCGAAGTATGTAACCGCCGTCGTGCCGTATTTCAGTTACGCCAAGGGTGATAAAAAGGACGAGCCGAGGGTTTCGATCCGCGCGCGGGTCGTCGCCGAATGCGTCGAGCTTGCGGGAGCAGACAGGATCATAACCATGGACCTTCACGCCCCGCAGATACAGGGTTTTTTCAAAAAGCCCGTCGATCATCTGCTGGCCCGACCCCTCCTCACCGCCTATATCCGCAGACTCGGGCTCGAGGATCTCGTCGTCGTGGCGCCCGATTCGGGCTATGCCAAGAATGCGCGGAAATTCGCCTCCTGCCTGGGGCTGCCCGTCGCGATAGCCGATAAAACGCGCAGTTGTCATGACGAGAACGCCGAGATACTGGACGTCATGGGATCGGTCAAGGGCAGAAATGCGCTGATCGTCGACGATTTCAGCATCTCGGGTGGGACCGTCGCCCAGCTGACCGCGGCGCTCAAGGCGCGGGGTGCGAGGCGGGTGTACGCCTGTCTGAGCCACCTGCCGCTCACCGAGCGCGGCGCGCGGAGGATAGAAGAAAGCGAGCTTGAATTCCTCGTCGCCACCGATACCGTGCCGCAGAGGACAGCTCTGAATCCCGAGCGCTTCAAGATTGTGTCGGCCGCGCCTATCTTCGCCGAGGCTGTACGCAGAATGTGCGGACGCAGGGCTATCGGCGATCTTTTGGAAAGCCTGCCGCCCGGGATGCTTGAGTCCTCGATCGTCACCTGATCGCGTCCGGCCGTGATCGATGGCCGCGAATCGATTCCGAGTCGAGCGCCTACTTCTTCACCCCCAATTCGAGGATGAGTTCGACCTCGCCGCGGCTTATCTTGACCGCGCGCGCGATCTCGTCGACGTTCCAACCCTGGCGCGCGAGCTTGCGGACCGTATCCTGGACGCTCGACGGCGGAGCTCCGCGCTCCCGCCGGGAGCCTGATCCTTCCTCGTCCTTGAGGAGCGAGGAGAGCAGTTTGAGCTGTTCCTGGGCGCGCCGGTCGATTTCCTCCAACCGCGTCTCGGCGCGGGCGATCCACTCGCGCGCTTTCTGCACCTCGGCGATGCGCTTCTCCGCCTCGGCGATGGCCTGCCCGAGGCCGCTCAATTTCCCGGCCGCCTCGTCGATGCGCTCTTTGTCCTCGGCAAGTGCGTCAACCGAGCGTCGAAGCTCGCTGACGCGATCGGGAAGGCGCTTAAGCTCGGAATTGAGCGATGAGACGGTCTTCTCGACTTCGCGCACGGCCTGGAAGTTCTTGTCGATGGCTTCGACGGTTGCGTCGAGCACGCCGGTCTTCTTCTCGAGGCGCTCGTACTTCGCTTCAGCTTCTTTCGACAGCTCAAGTACCTTGCGGATGGCGGCCTGCGCTTCGGTGAGGGCGTCCGACTGGCTTGTAAGCTCTTCGAGCCTGCGATCCACACTTTCCGATACTTCGGAAAGCTTCGCGAAATCGGCTTCGAGGGCGTCGATCCGCTTCTTTTCGGCAAGGAATCGCGTGATCTTCTGATTGACCTCGTCTTCGAGCCGTTTGACCCGGCCGAGTTGGTTCTCGATTTCGGCCACCTCGGCTCTTCTTCCTTCGAGGCGGGAGAGATCGGCGTTCATCGCCTCGATGCTCGCCTCCAGGCGTTCGCGCAGTTCGTCGGAACGTTCGAAGAGCTTGGTCTGGCCGAGGAAGGTTTTCATTTGTTTGTCGATATCGGCCACCTGCTGGGCGATACGCGAGGACTCGGACTCGATGCGGCCGAAGGCCTGAGCCCGCTGAGCCTCCAGTTTGAGGGCGAGGTCCTGGACGGCGTCCCGGTACTCGCGCAGGCGGAGTTCCGCCTCGGCCTCGGCCTCGCGCCTGCGGCGCTCGATGTCGGCCGTGAGGGCGTCGTAGCCTCGAGTGAAGCCGTCGAGCGCCTGGGAGATACGCGAAGACAGGTCCGAGCGAAGTTCGGCGGTGCGCTCCGACAAGCCGGTCAATTCCTTCGAAATACGGTCTCGTTCGGCCTGCGATGCCGCGGCCAGCGTGTCGCGTTCTTCTTCGTATTCGGCCCTGGCTTTTTGTATGAGCGCCGTCGTGGAGGCGGTGAATGCCTCCAACTCGCGCTCGGCCGCCTTGACCTTGCCCGCGATCTCGAGCGAGAAGCGCGAGATCTCGCCCTCGACATAGGCCTGGGCGGTCGCGCGCGCGTCCGCCGCGTCCTTGAGGACGGACTCCTTGAGCGAGGCGAGAGATTCGGCCGCCATACCGCTCTGCGCATGTATGCTGTCGACGAGGGCCTCCACGCGCTCCCGGAGCTTGTCGATTTGTTCCTGGATGCGCGCCTGGGCCTCGGAAAGGCGCGCGCGCGTCTCCTCGGTGAGCGTTTTTTCAGCTTCCGCCCGCTCGGCCGCGGTCCGCGCCGACAGTTCGGCGAGCGTGCGCTCGAGTTCGGCGCGCCAGGATTCGAGGCGGGCGTCGATCGCGGCTCCGCGTGACTTGAGATCTGCGAAGAAATCGTCCTCGAACACTTTGAGTTTTTCGGAGACATTCTCGTAGGCGCGGGACTTCAAGCGCTCGAGTTCTTCCTCGAGCGACCGCATCGAAAGCCTGAGCTTGTCGGCCTCGGCGGTGAAGGTTTCTTCGAAACGCGCCCGGCGCTCCTCGAGCGCCCTGCCAGAGGCTTCGATCTCGGATTCGAGGCGGCGCGCGGTTTCGTCCAATGAGGCGCGCAGCGCCTGATCGAGCGCGGCGAGTCCCGTCCCGGCGGCTTCGAGCCGTTCGAAGCGTGCATCCATCTCGGAACTATGCTCTGAGGCGCGCCGCTCGAATTCTGCGAACAGGCGCTCCTGCAGAGCCGCCCCGTCGGCCGCGAGCCGCGCCTCCAGCACGTCGCGGTCGTTTTTTGCCTTGGCGACGGCGGCCTCTCGCTCGGCGCGGAGCGCCGCGAGCCGCGCTTCGGCCTCGTCCGACTCGGCCTTCCACTCGGTCTTGAAGGTCTTGAGCACGGTCTGAGCCTCGGCGGCTTTGTCCTTGGCCAGGGCCGCGAGCTGAGAAAATTTCTCCTCGATGAGCTGTTTGAGCCGGGCGGCTTTCGCCTCGGTCCCTTCTTTGAGCCGCGCAAATGCCGCGTCTTCGAGTTTGCCCGCTTCGATACGCGCGCGTTCGAGCCCCTTGCTCAGCTCGCGTTCGATCGCCGCCCTGCCCGCTTCGAGAGTCTGCAGGCTCGATCGCGCCTCTTCGCGCGCCTTGGCCGCCGTCTGCGCCGCTTCAGCGACACTTCTTGAAACCTCGGCCAGGAGTTTTTCTTTGAAAGCTTCGAGCGAGTTCGCGGCGTCAGCGGCGAAGGATTCCTTGAGCGCGGGAATCTCGCGCTGGATGAGTTCCATGCCTTTTTGCGCGGACTCGATCCGCTTCGCGACCGTGTCCGTGAACTCGGATTCTTCCCGCAGGCGCTCGAGGTTTTCGTCGACGCGGACGGTCATTTCCTTGAGGCGCGCGAGGGCGGCGTCGTACTCGCCGAGCCGTTTTTCTATGCCGGCTATCGCGTCGGCGCGTTCGGCGAGACCCGCCTGCACGGTCTGAATCCGATCGAGCGCGACTTTCGCCGCCTTTTGTTGAACGTCGAGCTCTATGCCGAACCTCTGAAGGTCCTCGGACCGTTTGTCGACGTAGGCGGACAGCTCGTCGCGGAGCCGGTCCGTGAATTTCTTGACTTTCTCGAGCGAGCGATTGTCACGATCGAGCTGGCGGTAGATGAAGAGGATGACCAGGACGATCCCGAGCGTTATGAAGTCACCCGTCGTGAAAAGCATGCGGAACTCCAGGGTTTCGAATACCGCGCCTACGGCGTCCCTGCCGGCATCGGTTTGATCCATGCCGATTTCAAAAATTCCCGACTTTTAAAATCGGCTCGATTGCCACGAGTATAGACCATTTCCCATTGGAACGGAAGGAGAAGGGCGCGGAAGCCGAGCGATTCCTGCGTGCCTCGGCAAAGAGCGGGACTTCACCTTCGCACCGCCGGCTTGTTATCGTGGGGTATGCTTCGTCGGAGCCTCAATTCGGCGCGCGCCGTTCTTTTGATTCTCGCCTGCGCCGCGGCGCCTGCCGCCTCCGCTCAAGACAGATATTCTGTTTTCGATACAGACAACTCGGCGCTGCTCGTGGCGCCCGAGCATGTCCGTCAGGGTGATCTGCTTATCGCATGGGCGGTATGCGCGGCGCCGGTCGCCGGAGCCTCCGCCGCGCTTATCGGGACGGACGGCGTACCTGCGGCGTCCGCTCCCGGTCTTCCGGCTACTTCGCTTTTTGCCGATAACGCCGCTCGTTCGATGATACATCCGGCGGCGCCGGTCTCGCGGACTCGCCCGAAGCCTCGTCCCGTTGTTTATGTCTTCTTCATCGCAGTGCCGACTCGTCTGCCGGCGGGTCACTACAAATTTTCAGCCTGCGGCGGGGACTCCGTGATCGTCGTAGGACGGCGGAATTTTCTCACGGAGACGATCAAGCTCGATGAGACGAATACAGCCATCAGGACGCGGCCCGATGCGCGTAAAGACGAAGAGGCGAAGAAGCTCTACGATCTGCTGTGTCGCGTCGATCCGGCCGCTTTTCATGCTGATATTTCGAATTTCGTCCTTCCCGTGTCCGCCGCCGCGCGGCGCAGTTCATTCTTCGGCGACCGCCGCATCTACGAATACTCGGACGGCTCGTCCGAAACGAGTGAGCACGCGGGCATCGACTTCGCCGTCGCTGCGGGTACCCCTGTCCGAGCCTGCGCCCGCGGCAAGGTCGTGATGGCCGCCGAGCGCATCATCACGGGCGGGACCCTCGTCATCGAACACTTCCCGGGCGTCTACTCGATGTATATGCATCTTTCCGATATCGAGGTCGCGCCGGGCGCGATCGTCGAGCAAGGCGGACGCATCGGACGCTCCGGTTCGACCGGACTCTCGACAGGTCCGCATTTGCATTGGGAACTGCGCGTCCGCGGTTCCATGGTTGATCCCGAATCGCTTACGACCAACCCACTGCTTGACAAAGCCTTGATTATCACTACAATTCGTGCCCTGATCGAAGGGAGGTGATGGCAATCAAGCAGATAGTCGTGGACGAGAGCGAGCCCCTCGAAAAGGCCATAAAGCGCTTCAAGCGCATGGTTGAGAAAGAGGGTATCATCCGCGAGTGGAAGAAACGCGAATATTATGAAAAGCCTTCCACGATCAAAAACCGGAAACAAAAAGCCCTTGCGCGCAAGCTGTTGAAGAAAAACCGCAAGACCAAGGATTCCAAGGGCGGATACTGACAGGCCCGTACGCCGGTATATGCGTGAACGACAGCCGTAGGGGATTCCTCTACGGCTTTCATTTTTTCGAGGACGCTGCCTCGAGGGGGAAGCTGATGTTTATGCGGGATGGCGCTGCGCGTTCCAGGTCTGGTTTCGCCGCCGTACGGAGTCCGGCCGCCTTGTTCGTTTCCGCCGCGCTCGTGCTGCTTTCCGCCTCCTGCGCCGGGAAAGATGCACAATCCGAACGACCCAATCCCATCCTGCCGACGGTCGAGCTGAAGATCGGAGGCTCGGCCTCGGTCAAGGCCGAGGTGGCGAAAAGCGCCGAGGAGCGCGAGCGGGGGCTCATGTTCCGCGCTTCTCTCGCCGAGGGTGCGGGTATGCTCTTTGTCTTCGAGGCGGATCAACGCGTCTCATTCTGGATGAAGAACACGACGATACCGCTGTCGATCGCGTTTATTTCGTCGAACGGTGTTATCCGGCAGATCGCCGACCTCGAGCCGCTTTCGCTGGCCCCTGTCCAATCCGACCGTTCGATCCGCTATGCTCTCGAAGTCCCGCGCGGATGGTTCGCGCGCGCCGGTGTCGGGGTCGGTGATCATGTCGATCTCTCGGCGCTCGATTGACCGCGCAGTCTCCGGATAGGTACATTCAATTTGGAATGAAAATGCTGGAGATTGTGACGTTTGGAAACGATGTCCTCACGACCAAGGCCGATCCGGTCGCCGATATAGGGCCCGATATCGCATCTCTCGCGTCTGATATGTTCGACCTGATGCAGCGGGGGAGGGGCATCGGACTCGCGGGGCCCCAGGTCAATCTTCCGCTCCGCATCTTCGTCACCAATGTCGAGGGCGACCAGAAGCGCGTTTTCATAAATCCCGAGATCGTCCTCACCTCGCAGGAGGAGGTGGACATCGAGGAAGGCTGTCTTTCGCTTCCGCGTCTCTATATGGAGGTTCGCAGGCCTCAGTCTGTTCGGATACAAGCCTGGAACGAGCGGGGAAGGCCCTTCACGGTCGAGGCTGATGGCCTTCTCGCCCGTGTCATGCTTCACGAGTACGATCACCTCGAGGGTATCCTTTTTATTGATAGACTTCCCCCGAAAAAGCGCGAAAAGGCCCTCCTCCAGTACCGCAAGCTTTCGAGGGGGTGAACCGTGCGGATCCTGTTCGCGGGATCTCCCGATATCGCCGTCCCCTCGCTGATCAGGCTGTCGTTCGGGCACGACATTGTCGGAGTCCTTACCAACCCCGAGAGTGCGAAAGGCCGGGGACTCGCCGTGACCGGAACATCCGTAGCCCGGGTGGCCGGCGAGCTTTTTGGAAGCCGTGTTCCCGTTCTCGCCTTTGAGCGGCTCGACTCGGCGGCGAGGGAAGCGGTCGCGGCCCTCAAGCCCGAACTCTTGGTTTCCTACGCCTACGGCCGCATTTTCGGCCCCAAATTCCTCGCGGTGTTTCCCCGGGGCGGCGTCAATGTACATCCGAGCCTTCTGCCCAGGCACCGCGGCCCGACGCCCATACAGGCGGCGATACTCGCCTTGGATACGGAGACGGGGGTTTCGGTTCAGCGCCTCGCCCTCGAGATGGACTCGGGCGATCTGCTCGGCGTGGTCCGTATTCCTCTGTCGGGCAGGGAGAACGCCGACGATATAGCGGAGGTGGCGGCGATACTGGGCGCGGATTTGCTTTCGCGGGTTGTCGACGAAATCGAGCAGGGCTGCGAGCATGCAACACCGCAGGAGGGCGAGCCGAGCTACTGCGGCATGCTTAAAAAGGAGGACGGCCTCATCGATTGGAATGCGCCGGTCCTCCACATCGACGCCAAGGTGCGCGCCTTCTCACCCTGGCCCGGCGCATTCACCTTTTTTAACGGCCTCAAGCTCGATATCCTCGAATCCTATCCTTTCCCCGGAGTCACCTACGCGGCGGGCCCCGCCAGTTTTGAGTATGAGGATACCCCTGTCGGGACAATTCTCGGCCTAGACAAGGCCCGAGGCATAATGGTACAAAGTAAAGACGGGCTCATCGCATTGAGACGACTGCGGCTGCAAAACAAGAAAGCATTGTCTTATAAGGAATTCGCCAACGGGGTCAAAAATTTGGCAGGTTCTGTTTTGATCAGCTCGAGTTCCTGCGGGCCCCGTTCCCCGGAGGATGCGGATCGCGCATGAAAATCAACATGAACCTGCGTTCGCTTAAGTCGAGAATATCGAATATCCGTCTTCCCTCCATACCCCTCGACCTCCGCAAAATCGAATCCATGGACAGGGACCACTATCGTCTCATTGCGTACGGGCTCGGTGCGGTCATCGTGCTCATGATCATCGCCGGAATCACCGCGTTTTTTCTGGCGCTGCGCGGGGCCGAGCAGACCATGGTCCCTAATGTCCAGGGTATGGAGTTGTCGCAGGCGCTGGTGAAGCTCCAGGAAAAAGAGCTGTATCCCCGCCTTTCCCTCCGCTTCACCGACAACCCCGCCGAACGCGGAACGATTGTCGAGCAGGATCCTGCGCCGGGCGCGATCGTCAAGGCGGGCCGTCGAATAAACATCACGGTCAGCCGCGGTACGGTCGCCGATCGGGTGGGGGATTATATCGGCCAGGACCTGAACGAAGTGAAACTCCGTCTTCAGACACTGTTCGCCGGGGCTCGGCCCCTGCTCTCTATCAAGGAACCGCCAATATATGTTTTTAACAAAGCCCCGGCGGGTACGATTCTCGAACAGAAACCTCAGCCCGAGACAGAGCTCTCCGGCCCCACCCTTCTCGAGCTTGTCGTCAGCCGCGGCCCCGAGAAAGCCCAGATCCGCGTGCCGAGTTTCACCGGCCTTTCTATGGAGGAGGCCCTCCTTCTCATCGAGCAGGAGAATCTCGTCGTGTCTTTTTCCTTGCGCAAGGCGACGGGGGGCGAAAAGGAAGGAACGGTCGCTTCGCAGACGCCGGCCGCCGGCTCGATGACACCTGCAGGATCGAGAATTTCGCTTGTCCTCACTGAACCCGCACGCGCCTCCGGGATGGTCGCCGGCCTCTATTCGCGTGATCTCCCGCAATACGCCTATCCTCTCAAGGTGACCTTGGAGGCGCTCAGCCCGAGCGGCGACAGGAAGCCAATCCTTACCGTCGATCACCCGGGCGGTACTTTTACAGCGCCCTATCTTCTCCCCGCAGGCAGTTTCCTCGTGCTCAGCGTTCAGGACAAGGAAGTGCCGCCCCGCGTCGAGGTGCGTTAGGTGTCGGCATGAACGCCGAAGATCGACGCTCGCTGTGGCGCGCCTTGAACGATATCGAGGACTGGCTCGAGGGCGGGGCACGACGCTTCCGGCCCGAGCCGGATTTCGCGGCGTCCGGGCGCGCGGCGAGATCCGCCGCGGCCGCGCCCTCGGGAGGCTCTTCTCTCGAACTCGTCGCGGCTGAGGTGCGCTCCTGCACAGCATGCCCGCTCGCCTCATCGCGCAAGAACGCCGTCCCCGGCGAGGGATCATCCACGCCCCTCGTCCTGGTCGTCGGCGAAGGACCCGGCGCCGAGGAGGACGAAAGCGGCAGACCCTTCGTCGGCCCGGCGGGGCAGCTTCTCGATAAGATGCTGGCCGCCATCGGGCTTGACCGGCGGACGAACTGCTTTATCGCCAACATAGTGAAGTGCCGGCCGCCCCGAAACCGCGACCCTGAAGCCGTCGAGCGACAGGCCTGCCTCGGCTTTCTGCGGCGGCAGATCGAGGCGCTGAATCCCCGGGCGATCCTGTGCGTCGGCCGCGTAGCTGCCCAGACCCTTCTGGGGACAGAGGAGGGAATCGGCGCTCTGCGGGGAGTCCTTCGCGAGTTCGAGGGGCGATCGCTCATCGCGACCTACCACCCCAGCGCGCTGCTGCGTGACGAGTCCCTGAAGCGCCCCGCCTGGGAGGACTTGAAAAAGCTCCGCGATTTCCTCGCCGGGAAATGAGGCTGCGCCGTGGCAGAGTATCTCGAAGTCCTCTTCGATATTCCCCGCCTGGGCGAGTTGAGCTATCGCAACGATCCTGAAAACCCGGCGGCTTTCGGCCAACGCGTCGCCGCGCCTCTCGGCAGGCGGGAGGCGGTCGGCTTCGTCGTCGGGGAGTCCGAGACCTGCGCGCTTGAGGATGCACAGGTCAAGCGCATTCTGCGTCGGATCGACAAGGAGAGCCTTTTCGACGCGCGCACGGTGGAGCTGGCCCGCTGGCTCGCGGCCATGTACTTCTGCTCGCCCGGCGAAGCTCTCGCCGCCATGCTGCCCTCGGGACGGCGTGAGGCCGAAGCCGGAGCGGCGATCGACACGGGCGAGCTCGAGATATGTGAATCGCCCCTCCCTCTTTCGGCAGAGCAGAAATACGCTCTCGAGCGCATAACGTGCAATCGATCCGGCCTTTCGTATCTCTACGGACTTACGGGGACCGGCAAGACCGAGGTCTTTCTCCAGGCGGCGGAAGCGACCCTCGCCGAGGGCAGGGGTGTCATCTACCTCGTTCCCGAGATCGCCTTGACGGGGCAGGTCGTCGACGCGGCGCGCAGGCGCTTCGGTCCGACCTGTGCTGTCCTGCACTCGCGGCTTCCGCGCGCGCGGCGTCTTGCGGAATGGCGGCGCATCCTCAGGGGCGAGGCTCGTTTCGCGATAGGCGCCCGGAGCGCCGTCTTCGCGCCGGTGCGCGATCTCGGCCTCATCGTGGTGGACGAGGAGCACGAGGCGAGTTACAAGTCGGGCGCCGCGCCGCGGTATCACGCCCGGCAGGTGGCGATGCGGCGCGGCTCGGTCGAGCGCGCACGCGTGGTCATGGGGAGCGCGACGCCGTCGGTCGAGGCGTGGCGCCTGATGGACGAGGGTGTTATTGAACGATTACATCTGACCGTACGACTCGCCGGCGGGGCGAAGCCGCAGGTTGAAATCGTGGACATGCGCAACGAGTCGGGTCCCATATCCGGCCGCCTCGCCGAGGCCGTGCGCTCGGCGTATGCGGAGGGCGGACAATCAATTCTCTTTTTGAACCGCAGAGGGTTCTCGTATTTCTTCCGCTGCGCCACCTGCGGCCATGAAATCCGCTGCCGCAACTGCTCGGTCGCTCTCACGTATCACAAGGACCGCGACGCCCTCGTCTGTCATTATTGCGGGTATCGCGTTTCGCCGCCGTCGGCCTGCCCGGAATGCGGCTCGCTCGACATTGGCTGGGTCGGTTTCGGAACGGAACGGATCGAGGAGGAGGCGGCGCGTCTTTTCCCGGACATGCGCATACGGCGCCTCGACGCCGATTCGACCGCGCGGGCGGGAGAACTGGAATCGGCGATCGAGGACTTCCGCGAGGGCGGGGCGGACATACTGCTCGGGACTCAGATGGTCGCGAAAGGACTCAATTTCCCCCGCGTAAAGGTCGTTGGGGTGGTTCTCGCCGACACAAGTCTCAATTTCCCCGATTTCCGCGCGGCCGAGCGGGCCTTTTCGCTCATCGTCCAGGTTGCGGGCAGAACAGGTCGCTTCTCGCCCGACGGCCGCGTCATTCTCCAGACCTATCGGCCGGCGAACGAGGTCATTCTTCTCGCCGCGGCGATGGATGCTCCGGGTTTTTACGCCCGCGAACTCGAGGTCAGGCGGGAACTCGGCTTTCCGCCCTTCGCCCGCCTCGTGCGTATCGTCTTCAGATCGAAAGAGAAGACCCGCGCCCTGTCCGCTGCGGGGGAGTTCTCCCGTTTCTTACAACCGCGGCTGCCTTCGGGCGCCGAGATTCTCGGACCGGCTGAATGTCCTCTCGGCATGGTCGCGGGTTCGTATCGATGGCAGATTATTCTCCGGGCGGTCGAACTGGGGCCTCTGCACCGTGCGGTCGCTTCCGCCCTCGAGGAGTATCGACCGCCTTCCACGGTCGCGATCGAGCCGGATGTCGATCCCGTGAATCTCATGTAATCTCGATATCGGACTTGGAATGCCGCTCCCGGTATCGTACAATAAAACCAGTATCCCCTTCGTACCGCGGCGTCTTTCCCGGGGGAAAGGCCGGACAAGGATTACTCGATGCGCGAGAGCCTGCGATCGACGGTTTTTTCCGCCTCAGTCCTCTCCTCCGCCGCCGGTGCGGCTTCCCTCGCCGCGGGACTCGAACTCATCGCCCCTGCGCTTGGACTTGAGGGAAGAGTCGGAGAATGGGCCGTCGCCGCCGCCTGCTGCACAGCCGCAACCGCGGTTTCTGCGGTCTTGTTCGCGTTCAGCAGCATCAAAAACCGCGGTCCTGTGAAGGCGGCGGCCGCCGAGGCCGCCGACAAAACAGCGGACGACGCTCAGAGCGGTATCGTCGATGATTTCACTTCCGCCGGTGAAGCGCTCGTCCGCGAGACGAAAATGGCTCTGAAGATGCAGAGGCGGATCGTGCCCCGACAGGAAGAACTGCCGGCGCGGCCCGAACTGGCATTCGGTACCGTGTACATCCCGGCCGGGAACACCGGCGGCGATATTTACGACGCGGTCAGGGCCGGAAAGAACGGATACGCCTTTCTTGTCGCCGACGTTTCCGGGCGCGGCGTCCCCGCAGCCCTCGTTTCGGCGATGGTGAAAAACTCTTTTCGGTCAAAAGCTTCGTGGCACGCAGATCCCGCGGAGGTGGTCGGGTCCGTAAACAGGGAGCTCGTGCCTATCCTTGCAGAAAGCGATAATTTTGTTACAGCCTTTTATGCGGTTCTCGATCTCGAGAACGGTTTCCTTTCGTACGCCAATGCAGGACATCCGCCGGCGTTCCTTGTGCGGCGCAGGCTTTCCTCGATCGACAACCTGGACAGCGATGGCGGTCCTCTGGGGATATCGGCGGAACAGACATACGTCGTCGGACAGAGGAGACTCGAAGAAGGCGACAGGCTCGTGTTCTTCACCGATGGAGTCTCGGGCGCCCGCAACTTCCGCGGCGAGGAGTTCTCGCGCGAGCGGCTCGCCGCCTTTATCAGGGCGGGCATGCGTCTCCCGGTGACGGAGCTCGCCGCCGCGCTGTCCGAGGAGCTCAGGAATTTCTCGATCGGAGCTCCGCCGGGCGACGATACCGTTCTCATGATCTGCGAATTCAGGTCCTTCGCGAAGCCGCCGGCGGAGGCGGCGCCCTCTATCCGCGGCGACGATTATCCGAGTCTGTCGCGGAAGGGCGCCTACCTTGCATCGAACGGCAGGCTTGAGGAAGCGGTCCGCGTTTATGAACGTCTTTTGTCGCTCGAGCCCGAGGACGCGATGGCGTTGAGCAACCTGGGTACGCTCTATTGGAAGCTCGGCCGAAAGGAGGAGGCGGCGCTGCGCTTCCGCGAGGCCGCCCGTATCAATCCCCGGGACCCGCGCATCGCGCGGAATCTCGCGCTCGCCGAGCGCTTTGCGGCGGGGAAGAAAGCCGGTTCAAGCATCAGCACCGCCGAAGCTAATGATGAAAAAGCGTCTTCCGCAATGGCCAATAATAAGGTTCAATCGATCGATTCTCTTGCGGCGCTTGAGAGCCGGGAAGGGATCGACGACGTTGAGGACGCAGAGCCTGTTGCAGAATAGAGCGCTGATGAAGGGAAGGTCCGATGATCGATGATGCTTATGTCATCACCAGTATCGAGCAGTTTACGGAGCTCTGGAGCAGGACCTATAATAGCAGGGGCAAGCCCGACTGGTCCCACATTATCCCGTATTATGCCAGCTCAATTCATTTCAAGGACTGTATCCAGGAAGTTCAGGGGATCGCAGCTTTCAAACAGCTGACCGAACGTCTCGCCGGACGCTCGAGCGAACTGTCCATGTCCATCAAAAACGCGGTAATGCAGGGAAACCTCATATACATGGAATGGGTGATGACACTTTTATTTCGTAAGACTCGGACATCGTCCATTTTTGGAGCGAGCCGGTTGATCCTGAATAAAAGGGGCAAGATCGTCGATCAGCGCGATTACTATGATTTATGGGGAGATATTTTCGACAATATTCCAGGATTCAGAAGGATGTATCGATCATTCATGAAACGGATATTTGGTTAGGCTGACGGCGATGAGCAAAGATTCGATCTTGGCGCGAGTGCTTCGATACTGGCCGCGGTATAAATGGTCGAACGTCCGGTCGATGATACTCAACAATAAAAAAGCTCCTAAAGAATGTACGTTGCCCTGCGCCGGGAAGCTTGTCGTCATAACCGGTGCAACTTCCGGCATTGGATATTACACTGCGCGGCGCTATGCGTCGGCCGGAGCAGATCTTATAGTTGTTAACAGGAATCGTGAAAAATCAGAAAGACTCTGTAGTGAGCTGATTAACGAGAACAATGTTCATTGTACGTACATCCTGGCGGACTTGCGTGTCCTCGATGACGTTTACCGCGCGGCCGGGGAGCTGCGGAATTGCGCGCGGCCCATTGATATTCTTATCCACAACGCGGGGGTATACCTATCGCGGAGAAGACTGACGGTCGACTCCATCGAAACAACGTTTGCAGTCCACTATCTGGCGCCGTTTGTCATTAATTATCTTTTACTGGAAAAACTCAAACGCGAGCATTGCGCTCGGATTATTTACGTCGGTTCCGAAGGCTATCGATTTGCTGCCTGGGGTTTGGATTTGAACAACCTTCAGTTTGAAAGGGGCGGTTATTCGGGATTAAAGGCCTACGGCTGTGCAAAAACGGCTCAAATACTATCGATGCATTGCTTCGCGAGATTGTTAAAAGAAAGCGGTGTCACCGTCAATGCGATGCATCCGGGCATGGTTGTCACAAATACTGGGAATGAAAACAACGCAGTGTATCGATGGTATAAAAGAAACATCATCGATCGTTACTCCCAGTCCCCGCAGGTTTCCGCCGAAGCTTTGTACTATTTAGGGGTGTCGCCCGAAGTCGAGGATGTTACGGATTGTTTTTTCAATCTTACCACACAGGAGGAACTTGCCCCTCCGGCTCTTGATATGGAGACGGCTGAAAGGCTGTGGTCTAAAAGCTTAGAACTTGGGAGACTGTTGGAATGAGACACTATAAAATAATTGTAGTCGGCGGCGGGATCGCGGGACTGACCGCCGCGGTATACGCCGCGAAACGGGGCGATGATGTGCTCTTGGTTGAGAAAAACGAAAGAACGGGCGGGCTCGTCAACACGTTTACGAAGGATGGTTTCACATTCGACGGAGGCGTCAGGGCTTTGGAAAGCGCCGGCGTCATAAAACCAATGCTCGCCGACCTTGGAATTGATATTGCTTATAAAAAAAATAAAGTATCTGTCGGTATCGCACAGGATGTAGTTCATATCGATACCGAAGCCGACTTGGCGATTTATATAGAGCTTCTGCGTCGAATGTACCCCGACAGCGGCGGTGATCTCATAAGGCTGGAAGCGCTTATCAAAAAAGTAATGAATGACATGAAGATCCTCTACGCGGTGGACAATCCGCTTTTTATGAACTTCAAGGAGGACTTCTCCTATTTTGTGCGTGTCTACCTGCCATGGATGTTCAAGTTTTTGCGTGCCGTTCGAAATATCAAGAAGCTGAATGGACCAGTCGAGGCGACTCTCGCTTCGATTGTAATCAATCGTTCTCTCCGCGATATCGTTGACCAGCATTTTTTCAGGGCGACGCCGACATTTTTCGCTATGAGTTATTTTTACTTATATACCGACTATTTTTATCCGGAAGGCGGAGTCGGCGTTCTTCCCGGTAAGATGCAGGAGAAATTCATCGATTTCGGGGGCAGCCTTCAGATCAACACAAAAATCGTCAAGGTTGATGCGGCTGAAAAAACCATCAGCGATTCGTACGGTAACGGATACTCGTATGACAAGCTGATTTGGGCCGCAGACCTCAAGACTCTCTATTCGATCACCGAGGTGGACGGACTTTCTCGGGATGCTTTAGAACGATTAATTTCCCAGAAAGGACTTGTTTGCTCGCGAAAAGGCGCGGAGTCGGTGTTCACTGTATTTATGGGGCTTGATCTGCCTCCGGAGTTCTTTGCTTCAATTTCGCAAGGCCATTTCTTCTACACACCATCACCACGAGGCCTAGGTGAAATACATAGGAGCGAGCTGCGTTCCATGCTGAACGAATGGGACAGAGTTGAAAAAAACAGGGTATTGAGATGGCTTGATGAGTTTTGCAGATACAATACCTATGAGATTTCAATCCCGGTGCTGAAGGATCCGGGATCCGCGCCGCCGGGCAAGACGGGGATAATTGCAAGCCTTCTTTTCGAATATAAGCTGGCGAAACTGATACATGAAAATGGATGGTATGATGAGTTCAAGATGTATTTTGAGAACAAGGTAATTGAAGTGCTCTCCGAGTCCATCTATCCAGGTCTGAACCGACACCTGCTCTTTTTTTTCTCCGCCAGCCCCTTGAGCATCGAAGAACGCGTCGGGAGTTCGGAGGGTGCAATTATAGGCTGGTCATTCGAGGAGCCTATTCCCGTCACTTCAAGCATGCTTCGTATCAACGACGCGGTAAAAACACCGATTCCCGATGTATTCAAGGCGGGGCAATGGGCCTATAGCCCGACAGGCGTCCCTACGGCGATACTGACAGGCCGCCTCGCGGCCGATGCGGCCCTCGCTTCCATCTAGGGGATGCACCACTCCTCAGCCGGCGGTCACCGGATTCGTCAGAACGCCGATGCCCTCGATATGCACCTCG
>CAZINN010000037.1:0-29456 GCA_964540615.1 uncultured Treponemataceae bacterium
ATCGTGACGTTGACCGCCCGTGTCACCGTATCGCCGTTGGATTGACGATACGTAAGCAGGTATACATCGGACGGAGTCACCGGATATTCAATGCTCGACATCGCGAGCTGAATGCGTTCCTCGTTGTTTCCGAGGGCCGATTCCACGGTGGCGATTCCCTGCGCCGCCGATCCTTGGACCGCGGTCGAGCCCAGCTGAGCGTATATCGGGGACAATGCCGCGATCGCGGCGAGAAGGGCGAAGGTTGTTTTTTTCATGCAGTACCTCTTTTCGGATTTATCATGCGATTATAATCGCACGGATGAAGCAGGTAAAGCTGACAGCCCGCCGAGCCCTTTTTCAGCGGCCCGCAGGGATCATGTGCCTCCGACTTCCGCGACGCTTCCCAGAAGCTGAGGCTTGAGGTGGAGGTATTCGGTCGTCCGTCGTTTCTGATCGATATCCTTGAAGACTCTCAGGACGGATTCCTCCGAGGCTCCGATGGATGCGGCGATGTCCGCAACCGGGATTCCGTTGTTTTTCCCGTATAGGCAGAGGTCCATCAAATGATAGGGTAGGGAAAAATAAAATTCGTCCTGGGACTGCGGCATCGAATAGGTGTCGGTCGTCGGCGGACGCTTGCGTATTTCTTCAGGCACGCCGAGATATTCGGCCATCTGATATACCTGAGTCTTGTAAAGGTGCGCGATCGGTTTGAAGTCGGCGGCGCCATCGCCGAGCTTGACGAAGAATCCTTGATCGTATTCGAGTCGATTTGGAGTGCCCGCGACGGCGTAATTAAAGCGGTCGGCATAATGGTATTCCATCATTTTCCGAATACGTTGTTTGAAATTCGTCGCAGCGACGATTCCCAAATAGGCTTCGGGGCTCAAGCGGATTTTTTCTTCTTTGCCTTCCGGCGTCAGAATCACGACCGAGTACAATCTGAACCCGTCGTTGTCGATGACGCTCGGCAGAACGATCTTCGCTTTGTATCCGGGGCCGTAGCTCGGATAGACGAGTCGGATCGCGTCGTCCCGCCGCGTGTAACAACCCACGGCATCGAGGATCGAAGATATATCCTCGACAGTGGAATCGATGCCGAGTGCGTCCGACACGGAACGGCTCAGGCGCAGGGTTTCGGATGATGATTCTTTTTCAGGCATATGAAGTCCGAAGACTCGGTCTTTCCCGAGCGCTTCGACGCACAGAAAAGCGGTGACGCTGGAATCGATACCGCCTGACAAGGCGACGACGGCTCCCTTTCTGCGTGTCCGCGCAAGATAATCCCTGATGCCCCGCCCTATTTTTTCAGCTTCTTTCGCGGCATCGATCGCGAGTACTTCCGATCCGTATGCTCGTTTCCCGCCCATTTCCGCCCTCCTTGTTATAATTACTTTTCTATCATGTCGAATACGACCACCCGTCCGGGGGGGCGTTCCGGTCCGCCTCGCCAGCCGTCCGCTTTGATGAACTGCTCAAAAACGATCATCGTCGACAGCACCGCCATGAGGCGCATGTTGTCCGTGTTGCTCATTTTCCTGCCTCCGACCCGCCGACATTTATTTATAAGACCGGCGACCGCCGGCGGGTCGAATAATCCGGCTTCGGCCACTGCGGCTTCCGAGCAGGTACGCTCGATGAGTTCATATCCCGGGGCCGAGAAAAAGCTGTCCGCGTCCGGCGCCCGATACGGCTGCTTCGGCCTGTGGAGAATCGATTCGGGGATCAAATCGGCGAAGGCGCGCTTCAAAAGATGCTTTTCGTCGAGGGCCATGAGCTTATGTCGTGCAGGCAGATTATCCGCGAACTCGACCAGATTCGGGTCGAGGAAGGGGAAGCGGCCCTCGACGGAATTGGCCATCAGCATGCGGTCGCCTTGAGATGAGAGAATATAGCCGGGAAGGAGCGTCGTCATCTCGAGCCACTGGGCACGAGAAAGCGGATCCCAGTCCATGCAGTCGAAAGGCATTCGGTCGACAAGACTCGATGCCGAATCGAGTTCGTCGACAGCGGATTTCATATCGCGGCTCAAAAGATGTTTGATCGCGCCCGTCGTTTCCCATCGCGGACGATGCGATAATGCGGGATCGGAGGGATCGGCGTTCTTGGAGAAAAAGGCCTGCGCAAAGGACGGTGCCCTCCCCGGCGAGCGCTCCATCCAGGGGTACAGCCGTTCTACAGCCTGTGCCCGGACAAGAGACCGCGGCCCGCGCGACAGGAACAGCCTGACTTTCGCTTCTCGGAAAATATCGTACCCTCCGAGGACCTCGTCGGCTCCTTCGCCGGTCACCACGACTTTGTAGCCCGATTCTCGCACAAGCCTGGAAAGAAGGAACAATGGCGCCGGAGCGGCCCTGAGGATCGGCCGCTCGGCATGCCATACAACATCAGGGAACACCTTCGCGATATCCTCGCACGAAACGCGGACCTCTCTATGGTCGGTCCCCAGCCGAGCCGCCATCTCGGCCTGATAGCGGCCCTCATCGAATTCGCCGTCACTGAAGCGGAGGGAAAAGGTACGCAGTGGAGCCGAGGTGTAGCGTGCGATTATCGCTGCAGTCACCGATGAGTCGATGCCGCCGGAGAGATACGCCCCTACCGGGACGTCGCTGCGCAGAAAACGGAGACGCGCGGCGTCGATGAGCCGCTCGCGCAGTGATCGTGTGTTTTCTTCTATGTTTTGGCAGATTTCTTCGCCTTTTTTCGGGAATGAGCTCTCGTAATACCGTCGGGTCTCGATTTCCCCTTCCTCGATGACGGCGTAATGGCCCGGCTCGAGTTCATTGACATTTTTAAATACCGTCCGCGGCGCAACCGGACACCAGAACGTGAATGTCTCGTCGAGACCGGCGGGGTCGAAAGCCCGTGTTGTCTCCGGGTCGGCGAAAATCGCCTTCACCTCGGAAGCGAATAGAAAGCGATCGGCTGTTTTCGTGTAGTATAGCGGCCGCACCCCCATGCGATCCCGCGATAGTACAAGCCTCCGCGACCTTCTGTCCCACAGCGCGACGGCCCACTGCCCGTTGAATCGTTCGAAACAATTCGTTCCCCATTCTTCGAAGGCGTGGACGATGACTTCAGTATCACTCGCCGTTTTGAAGCGGTGGCCGGATGATCGAAGCTCCTCGCCGAGCTCGACGTAGTTGAATATCTCCCCGTTGAATGTGATCCAGAGGGAGGAATCCTCGTTGCACAAGGGTTGGGCGCCGCCGATTGTGTCGATGATCGCGAGCCTGGCGTGACCGAGCGCTGCCCGCTCGTCCCTGTACCATCCTGATCCGTCCGGCCCGCGATGCGCGAGTCGGCCGATCATCCTCTCGATCAGACTTCTATCAGGGATCGCGCCGGTCGTCGTGAATCCGCAGATGCCGCACATGCTAACTTCCTAATCTGCCTTCAACCAATCGTTTGATCGACTCCGGGCTTTCGAGATTGGATGAACTCAGCTCTTCATCGGAAAGAACAATGTCGAGACAATCTTCCAAGTACAGCGCTGTCTCGATCGGCGTCGGCTTCATGCCCGGCCCCCGCTCGAAAAGCGAAAAAAAATCATCGAGAATCGACTCGACGTTTCTCAGGTTTTTGCTCATCATTGTTCCGACCGCGGCCGCTGTCCGCGGCTACGCGCCTCTCGTAATCAAATCGATCAGTCTGCGGAGATTGAGCCTGCGAAGTGCGTTTATCAGCATGCTGAGCGTTATGCTGGCGAAAAGACTTCCGGCAAAGGCGAACAGAATGATCTCGAGTCTCTGCGGACCTGATTTGATGTCGGGGACGTCGGCGAGTTCGAGCACCTGGAAAACAGGTTCGGATTCAGGCGACAATTTCATCGCTTCGTACTGAGGTGACAGGGTGTTATAGATTCTTTGCTGAATGTCGAGCTCGAGGGAGAGTTGTGAGAATTCCTGTGCGACATCGGCGAGCGATTTTGGCGCCCCGCTCCCTGATCCGCTGTAAGCCTCCGCCTCGGGAAGTTTTTGCTGATTCTGCGCGATCAGATCGAGAAGGTTTTGTCGTTCCGCCTTGAGCTGTTCGAGCCTCGGATCGTCGATCTTGGAAAAACTTGTATAATTCTTGATCTCGACATCCTTGAGTATCAATTGTGACCTGAGATTCGCGAGCGATGTCGCCTGGCTCTCGCCGAGTTCCTGGACATTTAGGACGCCATAGCGCTTCTGCAGGCTTTTTATGCGGTTCTGAAGCGTTTCGATGCTCATTTTTACTTCGGTTATCTTGTCTTCGAGGGATTGTCTTTGCTTTTGCTTCGCGAGTCCGCGGTTCTGGCTGAACCAGGCATCGAGCAGGCTGACGGTCTTATTGACGAAATTTTTTGCGAATACGGGATCGATATCCTGGGAGGATATTCTCATGGCGCCGGTGGTGCTGTTGTAGAAATGGCGGATTTTTTTCCGCACGAGTTCCCTCGAGGTGCCTTTGACGTTCGTCGTGAGGCGGTACTTCCGCGCGAAGTCGAATTCGCCGGCCAACGCGTCAAGCATCAGACGGCTGTTCAACACTTCGATGATGAGTTCACCGTAATTAACTTGGGAATTCGCCGCCTGTACGCCGGACGGGACGCCGAGAGCGGTCATAATCGAGGAGGCGACGTCGGTTTGCGTGTTTTGCTGAACGAGGATGGTTGCTTCGGCCTCGTAGACGTTTGGAAGCGGGCTCTTCTCGGGCGGGAGGATGACACTGACGGCGCAGAAGGCCGCAACGCCGAGCGTTACGAGGCCCGTTGTAATCAATATCATGAGCCTATAGCGCCACAGGATCGCCAAGAAATTGATGATCGTATCGATAAGCGAGCGTTCGGTATTTTTACTTTGCGTTTCTGTCATGATCATTCCTTATAGAGTTATCTATACAATAATGAATGAAAGCTGTAAAGATCAGGTGCCGCTGGTCGCCCCGGATGCTTTTCCCGGCCGGCCGCACATCGCCGCTTCCCGCAATTGACTTTCCGACATGAATGAGTCTAGTATTCGGCAAATAGGCCTAAAAACAGTTGTTTTGAGAGTAAAATGTTGTTTTCCTGCGTTTGCGTGGTCGCTGGATACGTTTTCTCGTGACTCTTATTGAAAATACCATCGGCAAGAAGTTAGGAGAAAAAATGAGCAGTGCAGATCAAATTCGAAGCGGTGTCGTTGGATTCATCAAGGACAATTTTCTTTTCGGCGACGAACAGAGGCTTCCGGCGGGCGCAGATTCATTGATTGGAAGGGGTATTCTCGATTCAACGGGGATATTGGAGCTTATAGATTATTTGGAGAAGAAATTCGGAATCTCTGTGGCCGAACACGAGACAATCCCCGACAATCTCGACAGTGTCGACAATATAGTCAAATACGTTGAAAAAAAGACAGCCGGTGCCTAGGCAGGGGCCTGTATACTTTTGCTTTATGCACGTTTCCTGAAAAACGGCGATGGCTGAATGAAGGTAATAATGAAACGATCCCCCGGGGGGGCCGTCCGCATCCGCGCCTTCTACCCCAATTATTTCTCGGATACCGCCATAGCCATGGCGGCGCTCCGCATCGTCATGTATTTCAACGGCGGCGAATCCGCGGCTGATCTCATGGGCTTCAGTTCCGATGCCACGATGCATATTTACAAGCGCCCTTTGCGTTTCGAAGATGTGCCGGCGAACGACGATCGCGTGCTGCCGCCGATATACCGCGACGCGTTCAGACCCGGCCCGGAATGGGCGCTGACGCGCAGGCTTTTCAGTGTCGATCGTATCAACGTCATGGCAGAGCGGCGGTACCTTTCGAGTCTCGAGAAAGGCGATATCGCCTATCTCTGGCCGGGTGCCTCTGTTGATCTGTACCGCAAGGCGAAGATGCGGGGATGCACGATCATAAGCGAAAGAGTTAACACGCTTCTTGGGACGAGCATGGTTCTCCTGGATGCCGAATTCCGCCGCCTCGGCCTGCCGCCCTCCCACGGCATCACCGATGAACAGGTCGAAGAAGAACTGGAGTGCATGGGGCTTTCTGACCTCATTTTCAGTCCCAGTCCCGCGGTCACCGGCTCCATCATCGCCGCCGGTCTGCCCAAGGAGAGAATTCTCCAGACAAGTTATGGATTGAAAAAAACCGAGATTTTGGAGAGCCCGCTCCCGCAGTCGGGGGGGCGGCGATGCACCGCTCTGTTCGCAGGGCGTATCTGTGTGAGAAAAGGCGTTCATCTTCTGCTTGAAGCCTGGAAGAAGGCCGCGACAGACGCCCGGCTCATTGTGGTAGGGAGGATCGCCCCCGAAACTGAGGCTCTCTTCACCGCGGCCCTGCGCGATACGCCGAATGTCGAATATCGGGAACATGTGACCGATTTAGCGCCGCTGTACCGTGATGCTGATTTTTTTGTTCTCCCGAGCATTGAAGAGGGCAGCCCGCTTGTGACATACCTGGCCCTCGGCGCCGGATTGCCCAGCATAGTCTCATCCATGGGCGCAGGCGGAGCAGTCGAGGACGGTGAAGAGGGGGTGGTTATCGATCCTCATGATGCACAAGCCTTCGCTTCGGCGATCCAGCACATGGTGAGGGATGGGTCGGTGCGAGCGAAAATGGCCTCCGCGGCCGAGAAAAAGGCCTCAGAGTATACATGGGATATCGTCGGCCGTCGGCGGCTGCACGCTCTTCTGGCGAAGGTCGGCCGGCCATGATCGAAGACATTCGCTCCGCGGGGGGGCGCTTCGGTGCAGGGCTGGACGGGAGTCGCATTCTTGTTTTGGGCGCCGCCGGTTACATAGGCCGTGAGCTTTGTGCCCGACTTTCACGTGCAGGTGCGAGCCTCCGATGCTTTGACCGGGCGGTGCCGGTTCCGCGGCCCGATTGGGGCGCGAATACACAGTGGGTCGAAGGCGATTTCGCCGACGCCGCGAAAGTCCGCGAAGCCGTCGACGGCGTCGATTATGTTTTTCACCTTGTATCTACGACGATTCCTGAGACATCCAATAGAGATCTGCCGCGGGACCTCACGACGAATGTCATTCCCACGTTGGGACTCTTGGAGGCTGTCAGGTCATCGAGTGTGAAGAAGCTCGTGTTCGTATCATCCGGAGGCACGATCTACGGCATCCCCCGGGTGATTCCCATACCCGAATCGCACGAGAATGAGCCGATCAGCGGTTACGGCATCCATAAGCTGACGATCGAGAAATACCTCCATCTCTATGCCTATACCTACGGGCTTGAGTACTGCGTGCTCAGACTTGCGAACCCCTACAGCCCCAGCCAGGTGTCCGACCGGCCCCAGGGCGTTGTGGGACGTTTCGTCTACAAGGCGTTGAAGCGGGAAGCGATCGAGATATGGGGCGACGGCAGCGTCGTGCGCGACTACATCTACATGGACGACGCGCTGGATATGTTCCAGCTCGTGCTGGGTTATGACGGTGAAAAGACAGTATTCAATGTCGGTTCCGGGATCGGGCATTCCCTCATGGACATCGCCGGGATAATCGAATCACAGATAGGCAGTTCGCTCGATATCCGTTTCCTGCCGGCGCGCCAGGTTGACGTGCCGGTCAACGTTCTCGATATCACCCGTGCGAGAACCGAATTGGGATGGAGTCCCAGGACGGATATTCGGGTCGGAATACAGCGGATGCTCGAGACGCGCTGCCGTATGAATATCGACTGACAACCCTGTATGGAGCCGGCATGGGTGAAGGGATAAACGTAAAACCAGAAACCGAAGGGTCTGTGTCTCCGGCCGTCGCCCCGCGACAGGGGGGGAAGGCGGTCGAAGCGGCTTTTTTCGTCATCGTTGGATTCGGTCTGTCTCAGCTCATCAGGCTTGCAGGTAATATCCTGGTTACACGACTTCTTGTTCCAGAGGCCTTCGGTATCATCGCGATAGCCAGGGTCTTTTTCATGGGACTTGGTTTTTTCTCCGATATCGGACTGGATCCAGCCATCATCCGCAGCACGAGGGCGCATGACACGGTTTTCCTCAATACGGCCTGGACCTTGCAGGTCATCAGGAACGGTATACTCGCCCTTCTCGCCTGCCTCATCGCTTATCCTGTGTCGCTCGTTTACAAGGAACCCATACTCCTGTTTATAATCCCCTGCATCGGGGTCATCAGCCTGCCTGATGGATTCAAATCGACCTATCTCGCCATTCTCGGCAGGGAACTTCAGCAAAAGACATTGACGATAATGGAATTGATCATCCAGATCGTCAGTCTCGCAGCGATGTTGCTCGCGGCCTTCTTAATGAGGAGTGTCTGGGCCCTGCTTTTCTCCGATCTCGTCGGATCGCTTATAAGGATGATATGGAGCCATGTTCTCAACAGGGAGCATCCGAACAGATTCGTAATCGAGCGCGAGGCAGCCAAGGAGTTGCTCGGTTTCGGGCTGTGGATACTGTTTTCGACGGCCATGATGTTCTTGGCGTCTCAGGCAGATAGGATTCTTTTGGGCAAGCTCTTCACCGTGGGCTGGCTCGGTGTCTACGGCATCGCCATCACATTGGCGGAATTGCCGAAGCAGATATTGGCTTATCTGAACAGCAAGGTGATCTATCCGCTTATCACGAAGTCCTCGCATCTGCCGCGTCACGAGCTTAGGGGCAGGATATGGCATCCTCGAAGCCGCCTTCTTTTTGTTCTCGCTTTTTTCTTGGCTCTTTTCGTATCATTCAGTGATTTCCTGGTTAATATTCTTTACGACCAACGGTACCATGCCGCCTCTTGGATACTTCCCATACTCGCAGTCGGCATGTGGCCTATCATCATGCGTTATTCGAATGAAGGATGTCTTCTGGCGATCGGAAAGCCGAAATACAACGCCTATGGAAATCTGGCGAAGTTCATATATCTCGCGGCCGCCCTGCCTCTTGCGAAATCCCTGGGCGGCGATGTCGCGGTTGTCGCCGCCGTGGCGCTGGGAGAGCTCCCCGCGTATATCGTCCAGAATATCGGATTGGGGAAGGAACGGCTTTCTTTCGCACGACAAGACGTTGAGATGACAGCGGTTTTCGTGCTGGCGTTGAGTCTGTTGATCGGATTACGCTTTATCATCGGGCTCGGGATACCCGGCCAGTCGGCATTGTTTGTGCGGTGAGCGTCGGCGTTTGCGGAATTAACGAGGGGTCGATGGGGATCGCGTAGGACATCGTTCGTTTTTGTGAAGGAGGATTTGCATGAAGAAGCACGTTCTCCATTTGGTTCTTGCTACGGCGGTTGTCGCGTGCATCGAGACGGGGACTGCGGCCGACAAGGGCGGCATTCAGCCCTCTTCGCTCCCCATTCTCCAGACGAATGTCGGCGGCGATGCCTCGATCGAATGGCGGTATGCCAATGCGGTGCTGGGGTGTGAAGTCTGGATACTGGATTCATCGTACGGCGCCGAAGCGAGGGACAGGTTCCAATCCGAACCGCGTCTCCTCGAAGTTCCGCTGACCGAGAGCGGATGGCCGCGCGAGTTGCCCGATGGCGTTACGGTAACGATCAGCCCCCGCTACGCGCGTAAGGCGGATCCGACGGCCGGGCAGCTGCGTTCTGCAGCCTACGAAAATCTGACGGGCCTGTATGTAATAACATGGAAGGGGAAGACCCTCCCCGACAGAAAGGGCGGGCAGCGATTCGAGGTGCTCGATACGATCAACGACGGGGATCCGATTCGCGGCACAAAGATTCTTGAGGCGGGGGATCATCGAGTCATCGCGCTTGTCCGGGATACGGCGCGCGGTGTCAGTGTTCGGTACGAGAAACCTGATCCTTCCGATCCCATTCGCGATATCAAGATATGGACGCCGCTCTATCAAGGAGCGGGCTTGAATGTGAAGCTGACAAACTACGATGCATCCCGGCTGGGTCCGGGTATGCTTAAAGCATGGTGCACTGAGCCGGGCGGCGGCGAGCCCGAACCTTTGTGGCATCCCGTATATCTCAAACATCTGCGCGAAGATCCAAGCCAAGTGCTTCGTTTCATGGGCTTTCTCGAAATCAACGGTCTTGAGGGTGACAAGGCCCGTATGAACGCCGACTGGCGGCTCAGAAGGCCGGCGCACTATACGATCGGCGGCCTGGTCGCGATCTCTCCGGCGAATTGGCGGCGTCATGCTCTTGTCGATTTTCGAGGCGGAGGCCAGGTCCCCTACGAATGGCTTTTCGACCTCTGCGCACGGACCGGCAAGGATCCTTGGGTACAGGCGCCGCATGTCGCTTCAGACACGTATTTAAAGTCGCTCGCATCTTTAGCGGCGGCGTATCTCCCAAAGGGCCGCAGGCTCTGGTTTGAATTCTCCAATGAGTTATGGAACAATTACGGTCCCTATGTTCCTCAGTATCAGGCGGCGGAGGCCGAAGGGCGCCGTTATAACAGGGATCAGGGCTGGGGATCGGGACATCTTCAGGCGTCGGCTCTGAAGACATTCGAGACGGCGTGGCTCGAGGCGGGGAGGGACGATGACGAGCTTGTCAACGTGCTTTCGGGATTCGCTCTCTCCCCGGAATACAACGGTCGGGTGTTGGCCGGCGCGAAGGCGATCGCACAGGATGTCGCGGAAGTGTTTGCGATCACGACATATTTCGGTGCAAGCTTGACGTCCCAGTTGTTTGCGCTTTCCTATGGGAAAAAGGGCGGTCCGGACGAGGGACTTTACCGGCAGGCCGCTGAAATAATACGAAAGGACATCCACGATACATACCAATCATGGGAAGCAAACGCCCAGCTGTGCCGCAGGGAGGGCGTTCCGCTTGTCGCGTACGAGGGTGGTTCGCACATTACGGCTACAGGATACGGCGATCAGAATAATCCGTCTCATGCTGCATTCATGGAATTTCTCGCGAACCTGCACAAACATCCGCTCATAGCGGAGCTTTACCTGGAACACTGGGCCTTCTGGACTGCCGCCGGCGGAAGAACCGCGAGCATGTGGACAGATATCGGGTCGTATGGTTACTACGGCTACTGGGGCGCCAGGGAAGATGTGACGGAGGGACCTGACAGGGCGCCTCGAGCCGCGGCCGCTTTGACGTTTGCGGAACGGCAGGCGGGAATCCGAGCCCTGGACGACCCGATAGGCAGAAGCCCCCGCTTCGAGAAAAATGCGCAGTACAGGATCGAGGCGGGCGTCTCATCCACGATATTCCTCAAGGCTTCGGACGGCGATGGCCCTTTGAGATCCGCCTTGCTCGGAGGTGAGATACCTCCAGGCATGTCGGTCTCACATGATGGTTCAGAAGGGTTTCTTTTGACGGGTGTTCCGTTGATCCCAGGTCATTATCTATTTATAGCTCGAATCTCCGACAGCGACGGAGACCCCGATTACGCCGTGCTTGACGTCACAGTGGATCCGAAAGGGACCTCGGGAGGACGGCTCATTCTCTTCGATACCGGTAATCTGCCGCTTTCGAAACTTGACAGAGCGGAAGGTCGTGAGGATTATCGCAGCCGTTTCGATATTACGCCTTCGCGGTCATTCATTGACGATGTAGTGAGCCTGGGGCCGCGCCGATACATTCCATTCGATCCCGCCGCGCCCTTGTTTGCTGCCCATTATCAGGATTCTTCAGTGACGATCGCTCCTTCCTCGCCTTTCGCTCTGTCGGGCGGACTCGCGCTTACCCTCAAAAAAGAAGAGTTTTTGAGGACAAATCCTGCAGTCGCAGGTCTTCCGGCGGCAAGGGCTGTAAATGCGGCCAATACTTCAACACTCCTTTGGTTCGGCTACCGCGGCGGACTTCTTGCGGGATGGGTCGGCTCCAGTCTTGATATAAAGCCGGATACTTCGCGTCCCGAAGGCGCACGATACGGCGTGCCGACGCGGTTTGACGCACTCCTTATATGGCGCCGCGACCAGATGGATGCGCCCCGCGGTTCGAACGTATCCTTCGGGCGGGGCGAGGAGCAGGCGGCGCTGGTTCTTGAAACCGCCGGCTCTGAAGCCGATGAGACTATCTGGCGTTTTGTGATCCGTACGAGGACCCAGAACGGCGTTCAGTACTACATTTCGGAAGCTTCATGGAATACTTCAGCCGGGGAGCGTATTTCCCTCGTGGATTTCAACAACAACTCGTCACCGGGCAAGCGCTGGGCCCTCTTTACGCCAACTCCTTCTGATTTTGCGATGCCCGATGATCGGGCGCTCAGCTTCAGAGCGGTCGACTTCTCGCAGGTCGACGGCATCGGTATCGTGGTGCGGGCGCAGAGATTCGGCTGGCACTATGGCTTCGGAATCTCAAGGTTCCTCGCAATCGGGGGGAAATGACGGATCGGCCGTGACTGCCGCTTCCGCGGAACCGGGGGAATGCAGCGGGACCGATGCGCCGCCGAAAGCATGCCGACAGCGTATTGCCGGCGTATCATCGGGCTGTGTCACATTTTGTTCTCTTTTTCATCGCCGGACCGGCGCACTACTTTCGCGGGGACTCCTACGGCCGTCGCCCCGGGGGGGATGTCCGTGATGACCACCGCGTTCGCCCCTATTTTGGCGCCGTCTCCGATAGTGATACGGCCGAGGAGTTTCGCGCCGGCGCCGATGTCGACATTGTCGCCGATGATGGGGGCGGCCGGCTCTTCGACACGCGCGAGGCCTATCGTCACGCCGTTTCGTATAACGCAGTTCCTGCCGATTTTTGCGTAACCTGAAACCACGATTCCGCCCTGATGATCGATCCTCAATCCTTCGCCGACCTCGACTTCGCAGGGCAGCTCGATCCCCCTGGCCTTCATCCGGAAAAAGAGGTATTTGTAAAGAACGGAAAAGGGCAGTCTAAGCAGCCTCGGCCTGATTTTATACCGCCATCTGCCGAAGCGGTACACGATCATCGCCCGAAATCCCCAGTTGAAGAACTCGCGGTTATGGCTTTCGAAATCCTTGCGCAGGTTCGAGAACATCAAACCCCCTTCCAGGGCCGCGGCGGAGATTCTCGCCCCCCTCGTGTATTCTTCCAGGCCTGCACGATCAGGTCGAGCATTACGCGCGATTCTTCCGCTTTTTCAGGGGATCCCGCGGCGTTACGCAGCAGCCGAAGTCGATTGAATGCTTTCTCGAAAACCATGGACGCGAAAGCCTTGACCGGGCCATGATGCTTCCTGTAATACAGGTATTGGCTTTGCAGGCGCCAGAGACTCATCTGCATCCCGCTCTTCGTGACCAGCTTGCGTGAGAACATGGCCGTCGATGCTCCTCCGATATGTATGACGGCGACCGCCGGCCAATATGCGACCTTCCATCCCGCTTTTTTCATCCTTCGGCAGAGATCGACTTCTTCGTAATAAAGAAAAAATCGCTCGTCGAAGAAGCCTGTATTTTCGAGGGCCGATCGCCTGATGATCGTGAACGCTCCGGGCACCCAATCGCAGTACAAATCACGGCTCTGATCTACGTAGGTCATGTCGGGCCGGCCGAAAATTCTGCTTCGTGGATACCGCGCCGCCAGGCCGGAGATCGTCAGAGCGTCGTTGATGATCCCCGGAAAAGCGCGGGCGGAGGGCTGCCATCCGCCGTTCTCGCCGATCAGGCGGCCGCCGGCGAGGCCTGTCTCGGGATGACCGTCCATGAGCTCGACTGCTACCTTGAGGGAATCACCCACCGGAAAGGCGTCGCTGTTCAGCAGGACAATATAGTCCCCTGATGCCCGCTCAAATCCGAGATTGTTCGCTTTCGCGAATCCTAGATTGTGTTTGGACTCGATAAGGACAACAGATGGATAGTCGGCGCGGATATAATCCGCCGATCCGTCGCTGGAGCCGTTGTCGACCACTATCGTCTCGCAGACAAGGCCGCCGACAGAGGCCTGCACCGAATCGATGCACCTTCCGAGCAGGTGCTTTGTATTGAACGATACGATGATGACGGATACTCTGGCTGTCCCTGTTCCCATCGTTCAATCCCTCTTCGTCCGCACCCAGGAAGAACCGCTGCGTGAGCTTACCAAGGTTTTGGGAAGCTGGACAATTTTCCAGAGGATGTAGGATGGTATTCCCGCGAGCGCGCTCAGATCGCGCCTCGTTCCATACAGACTGACGGCCGCCAGCGTCTGCGCGGCGATTATCCCGATGCCGACGACACCGTACAGCGCGAAGGGCTGCAGAGGAAGCGCGATGAGTGCGATGAGAATAAGCACCTCATAACTCAAGGGCAGAGACATGAGCTCGAGGAAAGGCTCGGCCAACGATACGCGGCCTGATATGATCCGTCGCAGCATCGGCAGGAACAGCTTTCGCTGAAGCATGAAACGACCGCCCTCCCATCGCGCCCGCTGAGTCGCCGCGCCCTCCTCCGAGACGGGGAAATCGGAAAGCACCCTGGCATCGGATACGAATCGCACCTTGAAACCTTGCTCGACCAGGCGGAGGTGGTACTCGAGATCCTCGGTGATCGAAGTCGCCGTATACGGCACCTTTTTGAGAAGTCTTTTCGACAATCCAAAGCCGTTGCCGAGGATGCCCACGGAGAGGCCGAGCATCTGTCTGCCCATCGGACGGAACACATTCATCGAGAGGAGCGCTATGTTGATGAGGCGTATTCTGCGCGAGGCTTCGACATTCGAGGGGAGGTTCACGCACTGAAGAGCATCAACGCCTTCCGCGAAGCGATCGCATATCGATTTAACGAAATTATCCGAGACTATCGTGTCCGCGTCGATTATCACGAAAGCCTCGTGGTCTTCAGGCATAAGCAGAGATATCGCATAATCGAGAGCCGCTCCCTTGCCGCGTCGATCCTGGTCGAAGCGCTCTATGACGCGGGCGCCCGCCGATCGAGCCTGTGCAGCTGTTGTGTCGTCACAGTTGTCCGCGATCACGATCACGTCTCGTTTATGCCCGCCCGTTTCCGAGGTCAGGACTGCGGCGACGCAGCGCGCGATGTCTTTTTCTTCATTGTGAGCGGGTATCAGGATCGCGAGGCGGATGAGTCCTCCCTTCTTCCCGTCGATCGGAGCCTTTTTCACAAAAAACGGCCGCAGGAAGATATGCGAAAACAGAAAAAGACTGAGCTCGACGACGGCAGGCAGCGAAAACAAAAAAAGAACCGTCGCGACGGCCGTGACCGCGATGCTCACTTCGGTCCTCCATATTCTAAAAACAACTTTCCAAGTTCGACGGCGTTCTTTTCAGCATCGAACATCGATGAGACCTTCCGCGCCGCACGATCGGTCAGACCGCGGACATCTGCCGTTCCGGTGATGAATTCCTCAATCGAACGAGCGAGCTCTTCCGCGTTCGAAGCTTGTGTCAATATTCCTTCCGATCTATTCTCTATAAGTTCAGGAATCCCGGCGATGTTCGTGCTGATTACAGGGACGCCGGAAGCCATCGCTTCCATAAGGGCGACTGGAATTCCCTCTGCGAAGGAGGGCAGTACGAAGAGATCGCTGGAGGCGAGCTCTTTTTTGACGCGTTCATGTCCGACGGGTCCCGCCGCCTCGACCAAGCCATCGAGGTTGCGTTTTTCGATCATGTTCCGTATGGTTTCGAGGTCTTCTCCGCCCCCAAGCAAGAGCATCCGGAATTGATAGCCCTTTCGCCGGAGAATTTCGGCGGCCTCAACGAGAATCGCCTGTCCCTTGCTTGGACAGAGCCGGCCGACGCAGAGGATATTCCGCGCCGACCCCTCCCGCATCCGCGCCCTCTCGAATTCGTCTTTGAAGATGCCGCAGCGGATAATGTGGAATTTGCCCCAGTGTTCGATTGGAGAAAGCCTCATGAGCTGACTTCGGCAGAAATAGCTGATGCAGCGCACGAAGACCGCCGCTTCAATCTTTTCACGGATGCAGTTGACGGTCACATCGTAAAACTCATCGGGGCCGTGCACGCTCAGGCTGAACGTGAGCCCGCCGAGCCTCGCGGCGATGAGCGCAACCGTTGCGGCCGGATTGGCGAAATGCACGTGAATATGCCGGACTTGGTTCCCGCCGGCCCATGAGTGGAGGAGGACAGCCTCGATGAAATAGCCGAATGCTTTTCGAGTATTCTTGGGGCCGGACCGGGCGGTGATATGCAGTGCATAGAGCAGCGTCGGCGCGAAGCGTCTGCATTCGAAGATGTATTTCAAGATGAGCGCCGCTATCTTGATTTTCGGTGTTCCTTTTATTGCATAGGTACGCGCGGCGTATGCACGATCCCGGGCCCCCATTTTATCGACGTGTGAGGGAATGTTGATGGATACGGTCGGAATCTCGAAGCCTTCACGCTCGAGGATCGAAATTTCTCTTGAAATAAAGGTATGGGAGAGGGCGGGGAATTCACTGCAGAGGTAGCCGATCTTCATGGCGGCGGCACTTCTCATGCGACCGCCCGTGTCCCGCCCCGCGACAGCATTCGGGCGTTTGTCAGCGGCCGGGAAAGGACGCGACCGGCGTAGAAGCGCAGCATTCCGAGGAACTGCGGGAGGACGACAAGGGACGCGTGCCACGCGTAGATTCGAGCCTCGCGCCGGGACAGCCCCAGTTGTTGTTCGAATTTGCCGGCGAGTATCAGTCTGGGCCGCATCAAAATCGCCAGACAGACAGCCCAGAGGACGGAAATCCAGGGCTGGAAGATGCAGAGCGGCAGGACTGCGGTCGCCGCCGCGATGGGTGCGGAGCGGAGGACGATGCGTCGAACTTCCGCCCGCCAGACTTTCCTGTGCATGGAATGCACCTCGGCATATGCATGTCCTGATCTGAAGGCGCGCCTGCAGTATTGCTTCAGCGTGACCATCGCGAGGTCGTGCTTCGTCATCGGCTCGTCGAGCTTGAGAATCGTGTATCCGGCCCGGCGGATTCGGTACGAAAGCTCAGGATCCTCGCCGGCGATCAATCGGGGATTATAGCCGCCCGTCTCTTCGAGTACGGCACGGGCGACAAGAACATCCCCTCCGAAGCAATCCGTCTCTCCGGGCTCGGCCTTCCACTCAAGGTCGCCGAGCCAATTAAAGACGCTTGCTTTCGGTTTGAGTTCGCTCCGATTCCCTGTCACCGCGCCGACGTCCGGGCTTTGCATAGCCGCGACAGCTTTGCCGAGCCATTCGGAATCCATAATCGTATCGGAATCGAGGAATTGGACGTATTTTGCGGAACCCAGACGCCAGCCGGCATTTCGTTGTCCTCCCGGCGTAGGCGCCTTCGCATCGGAATGCACGCAGGTGCAACCGAAACTCCGCGCCACGGTGATTGATGCGTCCTGCGAGCCGCCGTCGGCGTAGAACAACAATAATTTATCCTGAGGATAGGCACAGGACTTGACACTTTTTAAGCAGGCTGACAGGGTGGCTTCGGAGTTCAAGCCGATTACGACAATATCGATGGAAGGGAATGAAGACATTTTGTACTCCATAAAACCAAATACATGCTGAGATAGGGTGATGATTATTCTGTATTACCGTAAGGGTCAAGTACTTTCACATCGAAAACCTCGGCCCCGGCGGCATTCCCCATTGTACGTGGCGTGTTTGTTTTTCACCGAAGGGGGCTGTTCAAGCACCGTTGAATCTGTGAATATCCAAGAAATAGATGAATGGATTACATAACTGTTATCATCTCGACGTCTGGTGGTGTGTCGAGATTCTCAACACGTTTGCTTTTTCTATGCCGAATAATAAAATATAAAAATGTACCCCCTCCCCGCCGTGGGCATGGTTCATGCATCGATATCGCCGGATGCTTCAAAATCAAGGAGAGACGATGGGTCACGTGAACTTCTCAAAGGCCGCTGCGGGTGGCGTGCTTGCACTATGTATAGGAATTCTTGGTGCCTGTACCATCCCCTTCAACATCGGTACCCATTTGTCTCAGGGGCAGAGCGAAAGCGGACATAACATCGGTATCAATCTTTTCGCCGCCCAGCTGGATTTCGATGAAGACAGGCTTTTTGCGGATGCGATGAAGACGGCGAGAGAGTGGGTTGTCCCAGGCAGTTACGGAGGCGGCACTCCGGTCGCCACGGACGCGAACGGCTGGCCGACGGTCGACGCCGAGACAATAGTTTTCAATGGGCTATTGAACATGAACGGGACGTATTATCTCGAAGGCGAAAGCAAATCTCAGCCTACGGTTACACCCGGATTCGGGAAGGCGACACTGCAAAATTTCACCTATAACAGCGGCGACGGACATTTCTCCGCAAAGATAGTCTATACGTCGACCGATAGATCGGGTCTTCTATTGACATTTCGAAACACCGGTGGCGGTGTGCGCAATGTCAAATTGATGCGGCCCCGTTCTGTCGGTTCATCCTCCTCATATAGTACGAGCACCATGTTCACTGATCAGGCCAAGGCCCTTGTTGAGAAGTTCAAGGTTATTCGTTTCATGTGGGCGGTCGACGCATGGAACGGCGCCTGGCAGACCTCCTGGAACGACAGGGTCAAGCCCGACTATTGCTCCTACAACCGCGGGGCGGACACGATCGTCAACGGTGTGACGATCGGCTGGGCCGGGAAGGGCATGCCCTGGGAGGCGGCGATCCAGTTCTGCAACGAAACCGGCAAAGACATGTGGCTCAATATGCCGCTCGGGGCCGACGATGAGTACATTCGCCAGCTCGCGACACTTGTAAAAAATACCTATACGGTGCCCGAGGGCAAGGTCTACTGGGAATACTCGAACGAAGCGACCTGGGACATGCTGGGCGTCTGCTCGTCCTATCTGCGTTCAAAAGCTCAGGCCGAGGTCTCCTCGGGCGGCCCCGTCGGCTATGATATGACCACGGTCACGGACGAAGATGTGAATGTAGTGACCGCGCGGTACTATGTAAAACGTGCCGCGGAAATGAGCGCGATTTGGCGCAGCGTGTGGGGCGATCAGGCGATGATGACACGGGTGCGTCCGATCGCATCGGGTCAGTTGAGCTACGATGCCGTGCTCATCTGGGGGCTGGAGTTCATACATAACTGGTTCAACAACGGCGATGGAAATCACGTCGCAGAACCGCATCCCGTCAATTACTACTTCTACGGCTGCGGCGCCTCGAATTACACAGGCAGCCCCGGGAATCCGGGGGATGATCCCGACCAGCTGACAGACGACGGAGTGACGCAGATCGCCCGCATGGAAGCCTATGAGGAAGAAGAAGTCGGTCTCGCGAAAATATACGGACTGGAGCGCTGCGCCTACGAAGGCGGGGTCTGGACGAGCGCCGCAAATTACGAGCTGCCGCGGATCGAGGACGCCATGGTCCGGTATCACGCGCTGTGGGACAAGTACGGCTGTGATCTGCTCGTCTACTATGTCTCGACGGGCGGAGAGGATGACGGGAAGGCCCTGGGATTTACGACAAATGCCTTCGATCTTGATACGCGGAAATTCCGTGCCCTCGATACGATACTGTCCCAGCCGAAGCCGGAAGCATCGGCGGGCAAGCTCGCCCCTTGCATCATTCAAGGCGCCGATTTCAGCATCAGCAGTGTGCCGTGGAGCCATCCGGCGCCGTCCGGAGCGGAGACAGCGGGCGCTACGGAACTCAACCAGTGGGCCACCTGGCGAGGTTATATCTTCAGAATTTCGAAACGGGGGACTTATTCGATACAGCTTCATTTCAACTTGACGAGCGGCGCCGCTCTTGAGGTGATGGTGGACGGGGCAGTCATTGCAAACGAAACATGTTCCGGAACGTCGTCGCCGGTTTTCTCCGTCACCCTTGATAAGGGCTTGCACGGCATCAGGGTCCGGAGGCTCGACAATTCAGGTTCTTTTTTCCTTAACAGTGTCCAGATTAATTAATGTATCGAGGGAACAGGGGAGATTATATCCTCCATACAAAGGTTCACGCGTGCACGGCCGTCGTCTGTCGAGCGAACGTGGCGGACCGCCCTTCAGGGGCAGCTGAGGCGGCGGGTCCTTGATACTGTCGCCGGCTGCTGGTACGATATACAACAATATTGGCGGTGGTGAAATTCCACCGCATGTTGTCTGCTATAACTAAATGTGGAGTAAAAATTGGCAGCTCAAAAAACTTCCCGGTTCCGTGAGGGAACAGCATACGGGATGAAAAGTCCGGCCGCGGCGGATTAACCCAGTGGACAGGAACAGCCGCGAGGGGGAATCTTGACGCCCCTAGTGCCGATCATGATGTTCGGCTGGATTATTCTCTCCATCGCCGCATTCACGAGAAAAAGTCCCGCCGATGCGGTCATTCTTGTCGTTGTCGGCGGCGTGCTTTTCCTGCCGATGTATGCGTATGATGTGCCTTTTCTCCAGGAATACAGCAAGGTAATAGCCGTCGCCTCGAGTCTCATCATCGGTGAACTTGTCGGCAATGCACGAAAGTTGTTCCCGGTCCAACGCTGTACACCAGATATTCTGGTCCTGTGCTGGTGTGTTCTCTCCCCTATGGCGACCTCCCTCTCGAACGGGCTTGGAGCGTACAACGGTCTGACGAACGTCGCCATTAATCTTTTGTCATGGGCGGTGTTCTATTGGGCCGGACGCCGGTATTTCGGGAGCGCGGAATCCTTGCGGAAACTCACATTGGCGCTTGTCGTCGGCGGATTGATCTATCTTCCACTCATTGTATTCGAAGTCCGTATGAGTCCTCAGCTTTCGCGGATTGTATACGGTTTTTTCCCGCACTCGTTTGTTCAGCATATACGTTATGGAGGATTCCGCCCCATCGTTTTTATGCAGCATGGGCTGATGGTCGCGTTTTGGTCCGGCGCTTCTGCGATCGCCGCATTCTGGCTGTGGAGGTCGAAGGCGGTGTCTCACCTCAAGGGCGTTCCGATGGCATTGGTCGTCTTGGCCCTCGCAGCAGTCACGGTTCTCTGCAAGTCGATCGGGCCTCTTTTGCTTATGCTGCTCGGCATCGGCGGATACTTCATCATCTGGAAGGCGAAATCTCTGTTCCTGATCAAGGCCCTTCTCCTCTGTGCCGTCGGGTATGTCGCGCTGCGCATGAGCGGCGTTTTGCAGATTTCGGGGCTGGAGACAGTGCTCATGAAATACTTCGATGCCGAGCGGGTTCAATCGGCCTTGGCCCGCATGACCGAGGAGGATTTGTTCGGAGCACGCGCCAGACTGCAGCCGCTGTTCGGATGGGGCGGCTTCAGCCGGGGATGGCCCATAGATCCGAGGACCGGCGAAAGACTGATAGGCATGATCGATTCGCTGTGGATAATTCTCTTCAGCACCTTCGGCCTTTTCGGCCTCGTAAGCGCATTCGGAATTCTCGCCGCAGGGCCGCTGATGTTCATCCGAAGCCTTGCCAAGGCCCGGAACGTCGGATCCGCCGAGGCTCCGTGTGTCGACAGTTTCGTTATCTGTCTGATCGTTGCATTGTTTATTATCGATTGCCTTCAGAACGCCATGTTCAATCCTTTCTACGTCCTCTGCACCGGAGCCCTGGTAAGCTATGCAATGAGCCTCGACGAAGCCCGGTCGGCATCGGGCGCGGCGGTGTCAATTCCCGGTATCGGTTGTCAGGACGTTTCGTCTCTTAGCGGCGCGGATATGCCGAGAGGTTGATGCTATGAGCGCACATCGAGAGGTGAGGGTCTGCGGTATTCCCATTCACGATTTTCCTGACTCAAATGCCGCAATAGTGAGTATGGAGGAAATGGCCTTCCGGTCGGGGGATCGTCCGCCGCTCCAAGTGAATTTCGTGAACGCCCATGTCGTCAACACCGCTATGGCTGTTCCTGAATTCCGCGCCGTTCTCGAACGCGGCGAGATGAATCTCGCCGACGGCGTCGGCATCTGGCTTGGCGGACGCATGCATGCCGCCGCGGATCTCGCGAATCTGAATGGGACCGATTTCGGCGTTGAAGTATTGAAGTGGGGGGCGGAGACGAACCGCGGTTTTTTCTTCTTAGGCGCAAGGAGCGGTGTAGCAGAGCTCGCGCGGAAGAAGCTCGAAGCGCGGATACCACGGTTGAAGGTGCTCGGCTGTCATAATGGATACCTCGACGAAAGTTCTTCGGAGGAGGCGATTCGGATGATCGTCGCATCCGGGGCCGAGATAGTATTCGTCTGCATGGGGGTGCCGGCCCAGGAATTATGGATCGACAAGCATCGAACCGAGCTTGCCGGCGTCAAGCTGATCCTCGGTTTGGGCGCGTTTTTTGATTTCTACGCCGAGGTTGTGGCCCGGTCCCCTCTTTGGATGCGCAGGATGCGGATCGAGTGGGTATACCGGTTTTTGCAAGAGCCTCGAAGACTTTGGAAGCGATACATCATCGGAAATCTTTTGTTTTTTGTGCATCTTGTCGTTCATCGACGCGGTATCGTTGGTGGAACGAAAACATGAACCGGTCTGAAGTGGCGTCGCAGAACTTCAAGTTTTTTTTGCATATATGAAAAACGGGGGCGGCTGTGCTTGACAATCTGCGTTCCGATGCGAAGCGTTATTCCCCATACGGCGGTTGGTGGAGAAACCTGGGATTCTGGATCGGGGGGTTATACAGAGCAAGCAGTGCTGTTCACAATCTGCGTATTCCGATACTCCGCCCCGTTCTGATCCTCTTGATATGGATCCTCAAGAAACCATTTTACCTCATATTCCATATTGAACTTCCTCATACGGTGAAAATGGGCCCCGGGATACTGATGCTGCATCCCTTTGATATATTCATCGGTGGGCGTGTAGAAATCGGCGCGGGGTGTTCGATCTATCATGACGTCACCATCGCATCATATTCGAAGACCGCGTGCCTGAAGATCGGCGACGGAGTCGTGATCTTCCCCGGCGCGCGCATAATCGGCGACATCAGCCTCGGCGAGCATTCAGAAATAGGCGCTAATTGCGTCATTACGAAAAATATCGATCCGTATTCAGTCGTGATACCGCCTCTTCCACGCAGCATCCCTCAATCGTTGCTGCGGAAGGGTTCACGCAGTCCTGATGAAAATGAAAACCGATGACAGCCATCATCCTCGGCGATTCACATGCGATGAAGGCGGGCCCCACACCCGTTCACTTTCTTCCCCGTTTCTGCTACCCTTTTAGAACTTGTTGAGCGAGCGGCGACGGAGGGTGATGTGCGATGAAAGCGATCGAGCTTGCGAAAGCCTACGATCCCAAGAGCTTCGAGGACAGAATCTACGCCGAGTGGCTGGCGCGGGGTTGCTTCAAGCCGGCGGGCGAGAGCGGGAAGAAGCCCTTCGTCATTGTAATCCCCCCCCCGAATGTGACGGGGGTTCTTCATATGGGTCACGGACTCAACAACTCGCTCCAGGATATTCTGATCCGCTATCACCGCATGCTCGGGGAGCCGACGCTCTGGGTGCCCGGAACAGATCACGCGGGCATCGCGACTCAGCACGTTGTCGAAAAAAAGCTCCGCGCGCAGGGCGTAGACCGCCGCGCACTGGGCAGGGAGAAATTCGTCGAGGAGACCTGGAAAGTCGCGAACGAGCACCACGCGATCATCAAGAAACAACTGGAGAAGATCGGCTCATCCTGCGACTGGGACCGCGAACGATTCACGTTGGACGAAGGCCTGTCGAAGGCGGTGCGTGAAGTTTTTGTGACGCTGTACGAACGCGGTTTGGTGTACAAGGGGGAGTACCTCGTCAACTGGTGCACATCCTGCGGGACGGCCCTCTCCGACGACGAGGTGGAGCACGAAGAGATAAACGGTTCGATGCACCACATACGCTATAGACTCGCGGATGGAGCGAGGACTCGGGACGGAAGTGAGTATATCGAAATCGCGACCACCCGGCCCGAGACGCTCTTGGGCGACACGGCCGTCGCGGCTCATCCTGATGATGAGCGGTACAAGGCTCTTATCGGCAGGATGGTTGAACTGCCGCTGACCGGCCGCCTCATCCCGATCATCGCTGACGGCTATGTCGACCGCGGCTTCGGCACCGGCCTCGTGAAAATCACTCCCGGACACGATCCGAACGACTTCGAGGTGGGGAGGCGTCACAACCTTCCGCGTATCAATATCCTAAATCCCGACGGCACGCTCAATAGCGCGGTTCCTGCGAAGTACCGCGGCCTTAAGATCAAGGAGGCGCGCGCCGCCGTCATCGCGGATCTCAAGGCCGAGGGGCTCTATATCGCCGAGAAGCCCATTGTCCACGCGGTCGGCCATTGCTACCGCTGTCGTACGGTCGTTGAGCCGTACCTGTCGGAGCAGTGGTTCGTGCGCATGAAACCGCTCGCGGAAAAAGCGCTTAAAGCCTGGCGCGACGGCGAGGTTCGTTTCTTCCCTCAGCGCTGGGAGACGACGTACGAACATTGGCTGACGAACATCCGCGACTGGTGCATCAGCCGTCAGCTGTGGTGGGGCCATCGAATACCCGCATGGCGCTGCAGACACTGCGGCAAGGACGTGATCGCCCGCGAAGATCCGCTCGAGTGCCCCTTCTGCAAATCGACCGAGCTCGCCCAGGACGAGGATGTCCTCGATACCTGGTTTTCGAGCTGGCTCTGGCCTTTCAGCACCTTGGGTTGGCCGAAGGACACGGCAGATGTGCGGAAGTACTATCCGACCACGACGCTCGTCACCGGCTTCGACATCATTTTTTTCTGGGTCGCCCGCATGATCATGGCGGGAATGGAGTTCATGGGGAAATCACCCTTCGCGGATGTCTGCATGACCACGCTGGTCCGGGACAAGCAGGGCAGGAAGATGTCAAAGTCCCTGGGGAACGGCATCGATCCTCTCGAAATCGTCGAAGACTACGGCGCCGACGCTCTGCGGTTCACCATAGCTTTCATGTTCACGTCCACGCAGGACATCCTCATGGACAAGGACGACTTCAAGCTCGGCTCGAAATTCGCCAATAAAATATGGAACGCGAGCCGTTATATTCTTATGAATCTCGAAGGCCGCGAGCTTGTGGAGAGGCCCGAACTGCATGACATCGACCGCTGGATATACGGCCGTCTCGCCGCAGCGTCCGGGGCCGTCAGGTCCGCCCTCGCGACATATCGCTTCAACGACGCGGCGGCGGCCGTCTACGAGTACTTTTGGAACGATTTCTGCGACTGGTACGTCGAGGCCACGAAGCTCTCGTTCCGTTTTGGAGACGATCGGGAGAAAGACCGCGCTGTATCTGTTCTGATCGACGTGCTCGCCGAATCATTGGCGCTTCTGCATCCATTCCTGCCCTTCGTCACCGAGGAGATCTACCAGAAACTGCCCGGTCGCGGGGGTGATATGCTTATCACGCGGCCCTATCCACAGGCCGAGTCGAAGTACGCGCCGCGCAGTGCAACCCTCGATTCGAGTTTTGAGGCGCTCCGCGAGCTTGTGCGGCTTGTGCGTACCATGCGGGGGGAGCTCGGTATCGCGCCTGAGGCGAAGATACGCCTTGCGCTTCGATTCGAGGGCGGCTTCGAAGGCGCCGAGTTCCTTCGCGCGAGCGCTGCGCTGATCGGCCTCCTCGCAGGCGCGGTCTGCGGCGACGGAATACGGGTCGAGGAGGCGGCGTCGAGGCCCGAGGGCGCGATCGCCCTGGTGGGCCGCGGATTCGAGATCTACGCGTTTGTCAAAGAGACAATCGACGCGGCGAAACTTGTCGAAAAACTTCGTAAGGATGTGGCGAAGGACGAGGAGTACGCGGCGCGGGCGGATGCAAAGCTTGCTAATCCTGGCTTTTCCTCTTCGGCCCCGCCCGATGTCATCGCCAAGGAGCGCGGGAAGCTCGAAGAAGTGCGACGGCGTATTAATAAATATAAACAGTACCTCGAGGAGCTTGCATGAGCGATCGAGGCGGCGGCCTCCCTTCGCCCCGGCCTGCGGGGGCCGTCGGCATGCACGTCGATGAGATGCTTCGCCTCAAGCAGATGCATCTGGCCCCCTACATCCAGCTTGCGACTTCGCTTATCGGCGTCAGGCGTCGATCGGGGGGCAACATGTTCCGCCACCAGATCGACACTTTCGCCATCCTCGTGGACTACGGTTATATCGACTCGGTCCTGCTCAAGGCCTCGGTCATTCACGATATTCTGGAGGATTTGCCGGACTTCGACCGTGAACGCATTCTCGAGATCGACGATGAGTCGACCGAGGTATACAAGCTGGTGCTCGAGGTGACGCGTCGTCCCATCGAGACCAAGGCCGAGTTTTTGGAGCGTATACGGGGCTTCGGTTCCGACAAGGCGCGGGTGCTCAAGTCGGCGGACCGCATCTCCAACATGATAAGCCTCGGGTATGTAACGGATATAGATTTTGTACGTCGCTACACCGACGAGACCGAGGCGCTCATCTTCCCCATCGCCCGTTTGGCCGACGAGCGCATGCTCGAGGAACTCCGGGAGCTTGTCGCGACGCGGAGGGAGTACCTCGCGCTCCGCTTTGAAATATAGGAAATCAGAAGAAGGAGGCTGCAATGCCGAAAGAGTGGACCAAGGCCGAGCTGGCCAAGACGATCGATCATACACTGCTCAAGGCGATCGCCACCGAAGAGCAGGTACGCGAGCTCTGCGCCGAGGCCCGTAAATACGGTTTTATGAGCGTCTGCGTTAATCCCGTCTGGGTTCCGCTCTGCGTAAGGGAGTTGTCAGGAACGGATATTTCGGTCTGCACTGTGGTCGGCTTTCCGCTGGGCGCGAATACATCCGAGATAAAAGCCGCGGAGGCTTCCTTGGCGGTCGAGAAGGGGGCCCGCGAGATTGACATGGTGATAAACCTCGGCGCGGCCAAAGCGGGGAATTGGAAGTTGGTCGAGGATGATATCCGCGAAGTTGTGAAGGTCTGCGGAAACTCAGGCGGCGCGATCGTGAAGGCGATTATCGAAACCTGCTACTTGACGGACACCGAGAAAGTGAAAGCCTGCGAGGCGGCGGCCAGGGCCGGCGCCCGTTTCGTGAAGACAAGCACAGGATTCGGGACAGGCGGCGCCAACGCAGAGGACGTCCGGCTCATGCGTAAGGCGACGGGCGGCAAGCTGCTGATAAAAGCCTCGGGCGGAATCCGCAGTTACCACGACGCCATAAAAATGCTCGAAGCCGGCGCCGACCGCATCGGGGCGAGCTCGAGCGTCGCAATCGTCTCGGAGCTGCCCGAGTAAAACAGAACGTATGCGGTCGGCGCCGTTCCGAGGGAGTGACGAAGCGCCCCCCCATGGAAGGCGCTTCGTCGCCGCGAAGGCGCCCAGCGCCTTCGCGCCGTATCGGGGCGAGCTCGAGCGTCGCAATCGTCTCGGAGCTGCCCGAGTAAAACAGAACGTATGCGGTCGGCGCCGTTCCGAGGGAGTGACGAAGCGCCCCCCCATGGAAGGCGCTTCGTCGCCGCGAAGGCGCCCAGCGCCTTCGCGCCGCATCAAACTCGCAGAGGGCCCGTATTGCAGCTCGTATTGTTTATTACTATGATTCGTCTGGGGATCATCACGTCAAGGTAGAAAGGAGATGCTATATGAAGAAGCGGTTCATCATGCTCGCGTTGCTGGTGCCGGCCATTGTTTTCACCGGCTGCCAGAAAAAAGACGGCGCCGTCGCCAAGTCCTTTAAGGTAGGCATGGTCACCGACGCGGGTACTATCGATGACAAGTCCTTCAATCAGGGTACCTGGGAAGGCGTGCTCAAAGCAGGCAAGGATTTCAAGCTTGAAACCAAGTACCTCAAGCCGAGCGGAACCACCGAGGCCGATTATGTGAAAGAAATCGGCAACCTCTACGACGCCGGCTACAAGTTCATCGTATGCCCGGGCTATAAGTTCGAGAGCGCGATTTTCATCTGCCAGGACAAGTATAAGGACGCAAAATTCGTCCTTATCGACGGGTCGCCGAACAACGGCAAGTACGATAACACCCGGCAGGAGAAGGTCGGCGAAAACACGGTCGCCATTTTCTTCGCCGAGCACGAGTCAGGTTTCATCGCCGGTGTCGCCGCCGCCCTTCAGCTTAAGGACGGCGAGATCGGCTTTATCGGCGGCATGGAAATACCGGCTGTGCAGAGGTTCAATTGGGGCTTCCAGCAGGGTGTGCAGTACGCGAACAAAACCTTCGGGACCTCGATCGTTCAGAAAGCCGAGAATGTCATCTACCAGGGCAGTTTCGACAACGTAGCGGCGGGGCAGCAGCTCGCCGCAGCGATGTTCGACAAGGGCGTCAAGGCGATCTTCGCGGCCGCAGGCGGCGTCGGCGTCGGCGCCATCAATGAAGCCAAGTCCCGCGCAGTCGCAGGCAAGAGCGCCTGGATCATCGGCGTTGACGTCGATCAGTACGCCGACGGTGTCTACGACGCGAAGGCGAACAAGTCGATCATCCTGACCAGCGCCATGAAGGGCATCGGGACCGCCAGCTACGACATGATCAAGGCCGAGCGCGAGGGCAAATTCCCCGGCGGCCAGACCTTGACTTTCAATGCGAAGAACGACGGTATCGGGATCCCCGCGACGAATCCGAATTTGTCCGACGAGGTCACTAAGCAGGTTGCAAAAGTCTTCCAAGATCTCAAGGACGGCAAGATCACGGTATCGGCTGAGCGCGGATCGCTGCTCAGGTAGTTTTTTGCAAGGGGGCTTGTTCAGAACACAGAGGTGTTTTGAGCAAGCCTCACACTATTCCTTTTTCCTTTTTATCACGGCCGGAATTCCGACGGCTATAGAGTTTTTCGGAACATCATCTATGACCACCGCATTCGCGCCTATCACCGAGTGCTCGCCTATCCTTATTCCGCCGAGAATTTTGGCTCCGGCGCCGATATCTACATGCCCTTCGATCACCGGCGTCCCGGGTTTCGATCCTGTGCCGATCGTCACTTGCTGAAAGATCAGGCAATTCGGTCCTATCACCGCATCAGGATGGATGACCACTCCGTTCGGATGAGGAAGCAATAAGCCTCCTGATATCTTTGAATTCAATGGAATGTCGGCCCCCGAAACAGCGCTCCAGAATCTATGCCGAAGAATCAGAAAAGGCTTGGCGAAAACGAAGCGTATGCCTCCCCGCGCTTTTAGTCTTTGGTAGATGCGAATTGTCCTTAGCAAGCTCTTCCCCGGGGAATATGTCCCGCCGCGATGCTCCCGCCTCCAGTCTTCAATGGTGCTTGATACCATCCAGGACCTCCGTTCCGGCATGGCAGCCGGATGATCGCTCAGCCGCTTCCCCATTCGAATTTCGGTCATGATGCCGTACTGAATATACCGACGACGACCGGGCGTTTCTTGTTTACTCCGCAGGGAGTGGGCTTATATAATAGGCTCCATGGAATACATCGTCGAGATGCTGAACATCACAAAGCGCTTCCCCGGCGTGCTGGCGAACGACGACATAACGATCCGCTTGAAGAAGGGCGAGATACACGCCCTGCTCGGCGAGAACGGCGCCGGCAAGTCGACGCTCATGAGCATTCTCTTCGGCCTTTACAAGGCGGACTCGGGGAGAATCCTGCTCAGGGGAAAAGAAGTTCACATCACTAATCCGAATATCGCGAACGAGCTCGGCATCGGCATGGTGCATCAGCATTTCAAGCTTGTTCACAATTTCACGGTAACCGAGAACATCGTCCTCGGGCTTGAACCTGTAAAAGGGCTTGTCGTCGATCTAAAAACGGCGGCCGAGCGCATCGCCCGCCTGTCCGAGACCTACGGTCTCAATGTCGATCCCTACGCGAAGATCGAGGATATCACCGTCGGCATGCAGC
>CAZINN010000038.1:0-29434 GCA_964540615.1 uncultured Treponemataceae bacterium
CGGCGACCTACGTCGGCGTCTTCACCGACATCCGGAATCTGTTCGCCTCGCTGCCGGAATCCAAGGCGCGGGGATGGAAGCCGGGGCGCTTCTCATTCAATGTAAAAGGCGGGCGCTGCGAAAACTGCCAGGGCGACGGCACCATCAGGATCGAGATGAATTTCCTCGCCGACGTGTATATCACCTGCGACGTCTGCCACGGGAAACGCTTCAACTCGGACACGCTCGACGTGCGATATAAGGGGAAGAACATTTTCGAGGTCCTCGATATGACCATCGAGGAGGCAGCCGTCTTTTTCGAGCATGTTCCTTCCATCGCGCATAAGATGAACACCCTGCTTTCGGTGGGCTTGGGCTACATCAAACTCGGGCAGTCTGCGCTTTCGCTGTCGGGCGGCGAGGCCCAGCGGGTCAAGCTCGCGTACGAACTCGCCAGGCCGAGCACCGGCAGGACCTTATACTTTATGGATGAGCCGACGACGGGCCTTCACTTCGCCGATGTGAAGCAGCTCATGGAGGTGATCCAGAGGCTGGTGAACGCGGGTAACAGTGTGGTGATGATCGAGCACAATCTCGACGTCATAAAACAGGCCGACTGGATCATCGATCTCGGCCCCGAAGGAGGGGAAAAGGGCGGTGAGATCGTAGCGGTCGGAACGCCGGAGGATGTTGTCAAGATAAAAGGCTCGTACACGGGGAAGTACCTGAAGCCGGCGCTCAAGGCTTCCGCATCGCGTGATTAACGGGACGAACAGCAGACGAGACACGCCGAGTGCGGCGCTGCGTCCGTACTTTACTCTGAATGCTGCCGGCGTATACTATTCGTTTCGATGACGCGCAATTTCCGTCTCGCCATCACCCTTTCCCTGTTCGCGGTCTTCGCCGCCGCAGAGGATCAGCCGGCCTCTCCTCCTACGACTGCTCCCGTCGATGACACAAGCGAATCTCAGCTTCTACGAGACGCACTGCCCATTGAAATCGCGGTTGCGGACTACTACGAGCTTGCGGCGATGGCCCGGCAGCTCGGCCTTTCCGACGCAGGCACTGCAGAGGACCTTCGCTCCCGTCTCTACGAGCATTACGGCATCGAGAAGCCGCGGGATTCAAAGAAGGCGGGGAGGACGATAACGATCGAGCGGGCCGGCGAGGCTTCGTATTCGGGGGCCGTTGAGGACGAGGGCGGCGTCATTCGAGCATCGGGCGGTGTTGTGCTGGTCCTCGTCGAAGAGAACGGCGACAGCCACCGCATCGCGGCCGACCGGATCGCCTATGACCGTGCGACCTCGTCGGTCACCGCCCGCGGATCGGTGAAATACGAGCGGAAGAGCGGCGCTTCGACCGAGATATTCGAGGGCGAGGCGCTCAGCGCGAACCTCGATGACTGGTCCGGTCTTTTCCTTGACGGCAGGTTACGGCGCAGTATTTCGACATCGAAATCATCATCATCATCTTCTTCTTCTTCCATCGGCGCCGGCGAACGGGGTGTCGTCATCGCGGCCGATGTTCTGCGCAAAAAATCCTCAGAAGTAATGGTGCTCGAAAACGGTGTCGTAAGCGGATGCGACGCCGATGACCCCCATTACTCCATCAAAGCCGGAAGGATATGGCTTTTAGGGGACAGGGAGTGGGCGGTGTCGAACGCGGTTTTTTCGCTGGGGAATGTGCCGGTGCTTTGGTTACCATTTTTTTACTACCCGGGAGACGAACTGGTCTTTCATCCGGTCATCGGGTACCGCTCGCGCGAAGGCCGATTTGTGCAGACGACGACGTACCTCCTCGGAGCCAAGCCGAAAAAAGAAGAAAAAACCACGTTGCTCGCTATTACCGATTCGGGTTCTGACAAGCCGACGAAACTCAACGGTCTTTTCCTGAGAAGGGTCGCCGGCCCCGCGCCCAAGGACGAGGGGACGATAAAAGTCATGGCCGACGCGTATTCCGCGCTCGGCGCCTTCGCGGGCGTTCAAGGCGAGCTTCCAAAGCTCGGGCTCCTCGGCAAGACATCATTCTTCGGCGGTCTGGGATTGAGCAGATCCGTTTTCAGTGTCGGAGACGGCTACTCTCCGTATGTTGCTGCAGGCGGCTGGGAAAGCGTGTGGAATGCCTCGAGCCTTTTCGGGGCGGACTTCCCCTTGAGGTACGGGCTCGAGTTTTCGACGGGCTTTTCGGCGGGCGGTCTTTCGCTGAGCCTCGCCGTGCCGGTATATTCAGATCCCTACTTCGACAGAGATTTTCGAAACCGGTCCGAAGATATGGACTGGTTCAAGCTGTTCAGCACCGAAGAGACCGAGGAGACCTCGGTATCGTTGCGGACACAGCTCCAGCCGAAGTTTGATGCCTCGTTCTCCATCAGTCCCAAGGGCCTCGACCCCTGGCTCCAGTCCGTAAGTCTTACGCGGTATTCGTCGAGCATGACATTCTCATCAAAGGAAAAGCCGACCCCGGTCGATCCGATTGCGGCCGCGCTCCAGGCCGTCGATCCAAACCGGAAGTTTTACTACCCATACTCCTTTGTCCCCTTTGACGTGGCCCTGTCATTACGGGGCAGTCTGGTCCCCGCGTCTTCCGAGCGCGCGGCAGGCGGCTCTGAATCTGTTCAAGAGAAGACCGAAACCGCCGAGCTGTCATTACGGAGCCCCTGGGAGGAGAGGGGCGAAGCGCGCGACGACGGCGGGAGCACTGAAAATGAACGTGATACTGAAGCCCAGGTGGAGGGGACGGACGCCGGCGTCACGACTCGGGAAGAACTTGGAACGTATAGAGTCGCCAAAACCTTCGGTTCGATCCCTCGCACGTCGAACGTCTGGTCGGGAACCGCGAACTGGAGTCTTTCTCCCTCGATCCGCTGGGAGGATCGGTATAGGAGTTCGGATATATTGTATCCCGAAGATATCGATTTTTCACGTCAATACAGCCTTCTCGAGTACAGCATAGCGGCGGCGCTCGACGGATCGCTCTCGTACGGCGGCGGCATATTCAGCAGCACTCTTGGACTTTCATTCGCAAAGCGCGGTCAGGAGCGGCCTTATCTGTATGATGATGGGGACGCCGCCTCGTATCGGCTTGCGGATTACCGCGCGGCGAGCGACAGTCTCACAGGTTCCCTAAGTCTTTCGACAAAGCCGTTTTCGAGCTCCTGGCTCTGGGCTTCTTCGAGCCTCAGCTGGAATGTGAACACCGTTCTCTACAAGCGTTTTTTCAAGGAAATGTCGGGCAGCGATCCCGTTTATGACGAAACGATCATCGGATGGGACAAGTCAAGCATTTCGTCGCATAACGTGTCAATGCTGATTTCCGCGAGACCGGGTAATCTCGCTCAAAGCATTACGCTGACCGCCGCCCTTCCGCCGATGGACGAGTCGTACAAATCCGCGCTCAGTCTTAATGCAGGATTCGCCGCGCTGACTGCGGACAGTGGAGTCTACCGGGCCGCCTCCGCCGGTGTTTTTTCTTACTATCCGCTGAATGCATCGCTCAAGTTCGGTTCGTCCCCGGGCATCGTCGTCGCGAACACCTTCAGCTACGATCTCGAGGACCGCATCCCGGTGTCCGACTCGCTGACGGCATCGTGGGGGCCTTTTTCCTCGAGCCTCACGGCGAAGCAGGAAGAATCCTATACGCCGGTGGCCGGGATGGGCTGGCAGGGCAATGACGATGAGTCGTTCAGACCTACAGAGTTCACGATGGCGCTTAAGCCCTCGTTCTCCAGTCCAGAGGGAAACACGGCGCTACGCTGGTCGTTTACGCCTTCTCTCAGCCTTACGCAGAATCTTTTGCAGTTTTCCAAGTCGACGCTGTCGTTTGACTTTACAGCTTCGCTTAAAATCGGCGCGAGTTTTTCGCTCTCGGCGACGATGCAGTCGCGGAACGCCTCGGCCTGGCGTTATTATCCCGAGTTGTTCAGGAGCGAGCTCGCGACGGCCGGGTTCGTCCCCGGTGATTTTTACGTCAATCCCCTCGAGGATATCTGGAACTCGATCAGCCTTTGGGATTCCAATGCGCTCAAGCGCGCGCTCATCAAGCTGAAGGCGCTCAAGTTCGAGGCGGTGCAGGACCTTCACGACTGGACGCTCACGCTCGGTGTCGAGGCGAAGCCGACGCTGGCGGACGACGGGCGTTCGTATTATATCGACACGTCCTTCTCGCTCCTTCTCGCCTGGAAGGATTTTTCCGACATCAAGGCGAATATCAAGGGCGGCACGTCGAAGGACCTCAGCTACTGACGCCCGCCCAACGGTTGCATTTTTCCAGTTGCACGGGTAGAGTGATCCTGTGGACGGCACCGTCGGCATTGTCCTTGAAAAGACAAAAGTGCTCGCGGAGCTCTGCGGCGCGAATGACTACAATCTCGGGGTCATGGAGCGGCTCATCGGCGCCAGGATATTCTGCAGGGGCAACGAGCTCTTTCTCGAATCGGATGACGAAGACAAGCGCGAACTTTTCAGGCTGCTCGTTCAGCGGCTCGTCGAATCGATAGCCGACGGCATGCCGCCGACCCCCGATCTTATCATCGCCGTACACACCGATCTTACGCCCGAGGGGGGCCTGCCCTCCGGAGCCGATGCGTCAACTCGGGGGGAGCTTCTCGAATCGTGCGTGCAGATACCCGGCGGCCTCGGCAAGGTCTTTCCAAGGAGCCGTTCGCAGGCCCTCTATCTCAAGGGTCTCGCCATGCACGACCTGTCGTTCGCCGTGGGGCCGGCGGGCACGGGCAAGACCTATCTCGCCGTGGCCTGGGCGCTGCGCGAACTCCTGTCGCGGTCGAAGCGGAAACTGATCCTCACGCGGCCCGTGGTCGAGGCCGGCGAGAGTCTCGGCTTTCTGCCCGGCGACCTCACTCAGAAGATCAGCCCCTATCTCAGGCCTTTGTACGACGCCATGGAACTGCTCGTCCCCTTCGAGACCGTGCGCAGGCTCGAAGAGTCGAGGGCCATCGAAATCGCGCCGCTCGCCTATATGCGCGGCCGGAACCTCGCGAATTGCATCGTCATCCTCGACGAAGCGCAGAATACAACCAAGGAACAGATGAAGATGTTTTTGACGAGGATCGGCGAAGGAACGAAGGCGATCGTGACCGGAGATCTTACGCAGATCGATCTGCCCCGCAAGGGCGATTCCGGTCTTGTGCACGCTCTCGGACTTCTCGAGCGGGTCGAAGGTGTCTTCGTTTCCCGTCTCGACGCGCGGGACGTTGTGCGGTCGAATCTTGTCAGGAGGATAATCGAGGCGTATGAGTCCGAATAACGCATCGAGACCCGGCGGGTTCATTGTCCGCGCCGTATCGTACCTGCGCGGGGCTTCCGCCGATACCGACAGAATCGACGCTCAAGCGGTGGCATCGATATTGATTTTTTTCGCCGCCGCGGTGTTCCTCATTTTGATACTCGGACCGGGCTCGGTCGACGCGAGCGAGGCCCCCGAGGTTCTTGAAGCAGGCGTCGTCGCCGAGAAGGATATCGTAGCCGGACGCGAGATCAGCTACATAGACGAGGCCGCGACCAAGCTCCGCATCGAGGCCGAGCTCAGACTCGTGCTTCCTGTATTCGTCGTCGATCCGAAGCCGGCCGCGAGGGCGATCGGGCGGTTTTCAGATTTCCGCGATCTGATGACCAGGCTGAGCGCCGAGGGGATGCCGCAGGATACGCTTTATCTGCAAATCCAGAGTGCGTTCCCCGGTGTTTTGTCCAAAGCGCGGGTACTTGAGCTCGCATCTTCGCCCCACCGGTCGCAGGCTCTCGCCTTCGCCGATTCCATCCTGAGAAAACTGCTCGAAAACGGTGTCGCCGCCCTGCCTGCGTCGGGACTCGAGGCCTACAATCCCGATTTTGTCGAACTGCGGTTTTCCGAGGCAGGCTCCTTGTCGGCGAAAGAACTGCCGATGAGCGAGCTTGTGACGTTGAACACGCTCGAGCGGGCCCTCGAAGCGGAATACGCCGAGCGGCGCTTGTCGCGCTCGCTTTCATCCTTGGTCTCGGCCTTGGTCGAGGGCTTCGCGGTCGAGAATGCATTCTTCGATCCTTCGCTTTCCGCAAAAAGGGCGGCGGAGGTGCGGACATCGGTCGATCCTGTTATTCGTACTATCGCCAAGGGGGAGCGGATCGTCCGCAAGGGCGATATCGTGAGTGAAACAGACGCCGCGAAGCTCGCGGCGGCGCGGCGGGCCGTTTCGAGCGTCGAATGGGGCGCGATGGTCGGATCGATCGGACTTCTCGCCGCCGCCATCGCGTTTTCTCTTCTATCGCTCGCCAAGCCGATCACCGGAACGCATATCAAACGAGGCTCGGCATACCTCGCGGGTACGGCGGTATTCGTGTTTTTCGCCGGAGCTCTCTTCGTTCGGCGTTTCGCCGAGCCGGCGCCGCTTGAACTCGGTTTCATCATGCCGACGGCGCTGTACGCGATCGTCGCGACGGTCTTCGCGGGGCCGCGCTTCTCGCTTTTCCTTTCGGTGTCGCTTGCGCTTCTTGTGCAGTCCGCCGCCGGTCTGGATCCGCGGTTGTTTTTATTCTGCCTTCTCTCGGGATCGGCTGCGACCTTCGCGGTGCGGAAGGCTTCGTCGCGCATCGACCTGGTGAAGGCGGGCGCCGTGCTCGCACTTATCGAAGCGGCTGTGTCGGTTTTCCTTTCGTCCCCCGGCTCGAGCAGCGTAGGTCATGTCGCGCTCGCTTCGCTTTATGGCGGCATCAACGGTTTCGCCTGCGCCCTCTTCGCTCTGGCCATACTGCCTGTGCTCGAGCAGGCGCTCAACGCGCCTACGCGCTTCAGGCTCATGGAGCTCTCCGATCTCAACGCGCCGATTCTCAAGCGGATGCTCACCGTGGCGCCGGGGACGTACAGCCATTCGATCACGGTCGCGCACTTGGCCGAGTCGGCCTGCAGGGAGATAGGGGCCGATCCCTTGCTGGCCCGTGTCGGAGCGTATTACCACGATATCGGCAAAATCGAACAGCCCGAGTATTTCATCGAAAACCAGTCGGGGTACAACAAGCATGATGAAATCAATCCCCGGCTCTCGGCTACTGTCATCCGCAGTCACCTGAAAATCGGCGTCGAGAAGGCCCGCGCCCTCGGACTCCCCGACCAGGTCGTGGATATAATCGCGCAGCATCACGGGAACGGGATCATCTCCTGGTTTTACGACCAGGCCAAGAAAGGAGACAGCGAGGTCGACGCCGACGATTTTTCCTATCCCGGCCAGCCCCCCTCGTCGAGGGAGGCCGCGGTCGTCATGCTCGCCGACGCGGTCGAGGCGGCTACTCGTGCGCTGAAGAAGGCGACGCTGCCCAGGCTCGAGGAGGTTATTCACGATCTCGTCATGGAGCGCGTCCGCGACGGCCAGCTGGATCGATGCGATCTGACACTCAGGGACCTCGAGACTATCCGCGGCACGTTCGCCCGCATTCTCGCCGGGCACTTCCACTCGCGGATCGAGTACCCGAAGACCAAGGAGCAGACTCGGTGAACGCAGTGGAGATATCGGTCGAGGGCGTCGAGACTCCTCTCTGGATAGGAGGCGCAAGAGACTATTCCTCGGCCGTGCTCGAATATCTCGGCAGGGAGGGCTGGGACCTTTCTATTCTTTTCTGCGACGACGCGTTCATCCGCAGTCTCAACCGGCAGTACCGCGGCCGCGACGAGGCGACCGACGTTTTGTCCTTCGAACAGGGCGTACACTATACAAGCCCGGATGGGGGTGACCGTTTTTTGGCGGGAGATATAGTAATATCACTTGAGACTCTTGCGCGGAACGCGAATGCGTACGGAATCGGGGCGGATGAGGAGCTCAGGCGGCTTATCATTCACGGCATACTCCACCTCTCGAACATGGATCACGGCGAAGACGAAAACGACCCTATGCTCGAGCTTCAGGAAAAGATTCTTCGTGACCTGGCAGCGGCCGGCAAGGCGGCCATAGAATGAGCCGCAAAAAAAAGCCTCGAGAAGACGGCCGCGGAGGCTCTTTCCTTTCCAGTATCCGGGCGATGGGCGGAAGTCTGTTCGGCGGTCGGGGCAGGAAATCTCCGGCAGCCGACGACGCCGGAGCGAATCCCGTGCGAAGCGGCGGCGCGGCCGGAGATCCGCCGATGGAAGGCGCACAGGAGTGCGCGCGTGAACGCGCGCGTGAACGCGATGAAGAGCGGCGCGAGATGATAAAGGGCGTCCAGGAACTCGGAGAGACCCTTGTCAGAGAGGTCATGGTGCCGCGCATCGATACAGTTTTTCTTCCCTTCGACGCATCCCTCGAGGAGGCGCTCGAAAAAGTCGTTTCCTGCGGTCATTCCAGAATACCCGTCTATCGTGAGACCATGGATTCTGTGATCGGCGTCCTTTACGCGAAGGACCTGCTCAAGCACATGGTCCGGGGCGGCGACTTTTCGCTTCCGGGGATTATGCGCAAACCGTACTTTGTCCCCGAGTCGATGCGGATCGATTCACTGCTGAGGGAATTCAGACGCAGACATGTCCATATCGCCGTGGTCGTCGACGAATACGGCGGCGTTTCGGGTATCGTCTGCCTCGAAGACATCATCGAGGAGATCGTCGGCGAGATTCAGGACGAGTTCGACGACGAGCGCGAGGATGTCGTCAGACTGGGGGAATCGTCCTGGCTCTGCGACGCCCGCGTCAATCTTTATGATCTCAACGAAGAGACAGGCCTGTCTCTGCCCGCAGGGGACTTCGAGACGCTCGGGGGATACGTCTTCGCTCTGTTCGGAAAAATCCCCGCGCGCTACGAGCGCATCAGCGAGGGGGATCTCGACTTCACTGTTCAGGATATCGAGGGACATCGCATAACGTCCGTGAAGATCGTCCGCCGACGGGCGGAGGAAGGAGAGGCCTGAAATGCGGGTCGGCTTGAAAGCGATGCTTTTCACGGCAGTCGCGGCGGTCCTCGGGGCCGCGCCGCTCGGAGCCCAGGAGGGGGGGGACGCCCGGAGCCTGTACGCCGAGGCGGAGCGCCTCCGCTTCGCCGGCGAGTGGTATCCCGCTATAGAAACCTATCTCGCGGCCGCGGCGAAAAATCCCTCATACGGCGAGGTTTATGTGGGACTCGCATCCTGCTATTACGAGATCGGCGAATACGACCAGGCGCTTTCGTATGTCAAGAAGGCCGCGCTCTTCCGCAAGGGCGACGCCGCACTGGCAAATCTCGAAGGTTTTATCAAGGTGGGTTTGGGGGACCTGTCCGGCGCAAGGGCGGCGTTCGACTCGGTGATCGCCGTCCTGCCGAACGACCTCGACGCGCGCTTCGGGCTTTCCATTCTCGACCTCGCTGCGGGCAAAAAGACCGAGGCGAAGCTGCGGCTCGAAGACAGTCTGCGACTTTCCCCGCAGAACGCGCGGGCCCTGCTTTCGCTTGCGCTCATAGCCTCGGATCAGGGCAGGACCGAAGAATCGCGCGCCTTGATCGAACGGGCCCTTCGATATCACGGAAGCGAACCGAAGACCCAGTATATCGCAGCCGAGCTCGCCGCCTCGGATGGAGACCTCGATCGCGCCGCTTTCCATGCGCGCAAGGCCCTCGATCTCAAGCCGGGGTATTCCGAGGCGGGCCGCCTCCTCGGTTCGCTCTCCTATCGCAGCGGAAACTACGATCAGGCGATAGCATTGATGCGCGAGGCCGTCGCGCGCGACCGCAAAGACGGTCTCGCGTGGTACACGCTCGGTATGGCGCAGCGGGCCGCGGGCAAGGCCGCCGACGCGGTCTATAGTCTCAAGACGGCGGTGTCGCTCAGGCCCGATGACGAGATCGCGCGCCTCGCCCTCGAGAGCGCCGTCGTCGAATCCACGAAGGCCGAGGACGTTTCGCGGGCCTCCTACGCCGACTGGCACATCGCGAGGGGCAGGCTCTTCGAGGAGCGCAGTTTCTACGACGATGCGGTCTTCGAGTATCGTCGTGCGCTTCATATCTATCCCTATTCGAAGGAAGCCAGGCTGCTGTATGCCGGAATACTCAAGGCGCGCGGCTATTACGGCGGCTACCTCTCTGCGCTCAAATTTCTTCAAGATAACGGGAAGGCGGATCAGGCGATTCTCGACGCGATCGAGATCTACGATTCGATGCTCTCGGACTCGGTCGGCAGGTCCTGGGGTCTCGACGAGGAGGCGCTGCCGAAGCGTCATTATAAAATCGTCTTCATGTACCAATCGCGGCCGGCCGACGAGTCGCACCCCGACGGAGAAGCTCTCGTCGTCGCCTATCTTAAAGATATCCTCGCTTCGTCGGGATCCGTTTCCGTGCTTCCCCTCGCGGACAGGGCCGTTTCGTTCATCGACGCCTTCCAGCGGTCTCGCGATGCAGGCGCCGATTATTTCGCCCTTGTCTCGTTCCGCCAGACTGATCGTGATATCGAAATATCACTTGACCTCAGGGTCGCCAGGACGGGCAGCCGGGCGGTTTCTTTCAAGGCTTTTCGCAGCGGCAACGATCGTCTCCGCTACGGAGCCTCGAGGATCGCGGTCCTCCTCTTGAGCTCTCTTCCGCCGAGGGGCGAGCTTGTCGCGCGCAGTCAGGACCGAGTCCTCTTCGACCTGGGCAGGCGCGACGGCATCTCGAAAGACGGGCGTTTCGTGGTAGTAAGGCGGGGTGCACTCCAGGTCAATCCCGAGGGGCTCGGCCTTAGCTACGCGCCGTCCTCGGTTCTCGGCGAGGTGACGGCGGCGAGGCTCGGGGACGAGGTCGGCGAAGGCACGCTGAAGCGTTCCGGTTTCTTCGATGCGGTCAATGTCGGAGATGAGATTGTGCCCGCCCCTTCTTCAAACGGAACGGACGGAGAAAAGCCTGAACTTTCCGTAGAGCCGGCGCGTGAGTGGCCCGGACTTTTCTCGGCGGTCCGCGCTCTGCGATAGGAGAGGGGGATGAATCCATATATCGCTCAGGTTCTCGAAGAGCTTCGGTCGCGCTACCCCTGGGAGACCGAGTTTCTGCAGGCGGTCGACGAAGTCCTCGTTTCGATCTCGCCCCTCGTCGATCAGGAGCCGAGGTATAAATCTCAGCGTATTCTCGAACGCATCGTCGAACCCGAGCGCTCTGTCCTGTTCCGCGTACCCTGGATGGACGACCGGGGTGTCTATCATGTCAACCGCGGATTCCGCGTTCAGTTCAATTCCGCGATCGGACCGTATAAGGGAGGCATCCGCTTCCATTCAAAAGTCTCGCTTTCGACGCTGAAGTTCCTCGGCTTCGAGCAGATTTTCAAAAACGCGTTGACCGGCCTCCCCATGGGCGGGGGCAAGGGAGGCTCGGACTTCGACCCCAACGGCAAGAGCGAGAACGAAATCATGCGCTTCTGCCAGAGTTTCATGTCCGAGCTCTTTCGGCATGTCGGCCCCGATACCGATGTGCCCGCGGGCGATATCGGCGTAGGCGGCCGTGAGATCGGCTACCTGTTCGGACAGTACAAGCGGCTTGCGAACGAGTTCACCGGTGTCCTCACCGGCAAGGGACTGGGCTTCGGCGGTTCCTTGATCAGGCCCGAGGCGACCGGCTTCGGCGCTGTGTACTTCGCCGAGGAGATGCTTAAGGAGCGCGGCCTCGGTCTCGAGGGCAAGACCATCGCCGTCTCCGGTTTCGGCAATGTCGCCTGGGGCGCCTGCATCAAGGCGACCCAACTCGGCGCCAAGGTTATCACGATTTCCGGACCCGACGGATATATCTACGATCCCGACGGAATCAGCGATCAGGAGAAGTGGGAGTACCTTTCCAGGATGCTCGTGACGGATCGCGAGCGGTGCGAGCCCTATGCCCGGAAGTTCGCGCGTGCTGAGTTCATCCCCGGCGGGAAACCCTGGGAGCGGAAGGTCGATATCGCCATGCCCTGCGCCATCCAGAACGAGCTTGACGGGACAGACGCCGCGGCCCTTGTCGCCAACGGCGTCGAGGCGGTCGTCGAGGTCTCGAACATGGGCTGTACGCCCGAGGCCTGGAAGCTCTTCATCGAGAAGGGCATTCCCTTTGCTCCCGGCAAGGCCGCCAACGCGGGGGGAGTCGCCACCTCCGGCCTTGAGATGAGCCAAAACTCCATGCGCTTAACCTGGGGCGCCGAGGAGGTGGATCACCGCCTTCGGGAGATAATGACGAATATCCACAGGGCCTGTGCGACGACGGCGCGGCAGTACGGCTTCCCCGGCAACTATGTCGTCGGCGCGAACATCGCGGGCTTCAAGAAGGTCGCCGACGCGATGATCGACCAGGGCCTGGTATAGCCGGGCGCCGTTGCCGAGGGCCCGGTGGGCATGCATACTGATTCCATGCACTTCGACGACCTGGTGAGGGCCTACGAAAAATCCCGGGTCGAACGCAACGCCTTTCACGACCTCATGCGGTATCGCGTCCACGAGGTCCTCGTCGTCTCGAGCCTCTTTGACTCGTTTGTCATCGAATCCGACGGTCTTTTGACCGAGCAGGCATACGGCGAATACTTCCAATTGGATCTCGGCTCGGTTCCGCGCGTCTCTTCCGCCTACACCGCAGAGTCGGCGCTTGCGATGTTCAGCGAGGGACGATTCGATCTTGTCGTCATAATCGCCGGCCTCGATTTCGACGAGCCGCTCAAAACGGCGGTCGCGGTCAAGAACGAATGGCCCGGCGTCCCTGTCCTCCTCATGGTCACCAACAACACCGCGCTGGCATCCCTTGATCTTGAACGCCCTGAGCTTGGGTCGATCGACCGCGTGTTTGTGTGGAACGGCTACTCCAAGCTTTTTCTCGGCATGATCAAGCTGGTCGAGGATATGCGCAACGTCGAGGCCGATGCAGGCACGGGGCTTGTAAGCGTCATTCTGCTCATCGAAGACTCGATACGGTATTATTCCAGATATCTGCCCTTGCTTTTCGAGGTCGTTCAGAGGCAGACGCAGGCGCTTATCGAGGAAGAGCGGGGTGTTGAAGTCAACAAACTTCTCCGTCTCCGCGCCCGTCCGAAGGTGCTTCTCGCGACAAGTTACGAGGAGGCGGAATCTCTTTTCGGTCGCTACCAAAAAAGCATCCTTACGGTGATTTCCGATCTGCGCTTCCCTCGGAAAGGAAGGCTCGAAAACGAGGCGGGCCGCGATTTCATCCGCATGGCGAAGGCGGCGATACCTGAGCTTCCCGTTCTGATTCAATCGAGCGATCCCGCCGTCCGCGGCCTCGCGCATGATCTCGGGGCTGAATTCGCCGACAAGGGTTCGCAGTCTCTTGAGCATGAGTTGGAGACATTCATGCGGGAGCGGTTGGGATTCGGGCCCTTCGTCTTCCGCATGCCCGACGGCTCCCCCATCGCCGAGGCCGCTGATTTGTCATCGTTTTCGCGTCTTCTCGCCCGGATTCCCGACGAGAGCCTTCTTTTCCACGCCTCGGCGGACCATTTTTCGACGTGGCTCGCCGCGCGGGGGCGGACCCGGTTCGCGGGGATGCTCAGGCCGTACCACATCGAAGACTTTAAGAGCGTCGATTCGATGAGGGATTTTATCATCCGACTCATCGATGACTCTCAAAAAGAGATTCATAGATCCGAAATACCGTACTTTGAAGCGTCGTCCTGCCGCGAAGAAGAGAATATGACGAGACTCGGGGACGGATCGATCGGGGGGAAGGGACGAGGAATAGCGTTCATCCGCAGTCTTGTCGATGATGCGCTCTTCGAAATCCCCGGAGGAGCCATCGATGTCGCGGTTCCGCGCACGGCCCTTGTCGGCATCGACGAATTCGAGTTCTTTCTCGAGTCGAACAGGCTCTGGTCGTTCGCCTATTACGAGAGCCCGGGCGAGGAGGGGATCAGACGCGTCCGCGAGACCTTCCTCGAGACTGAGCTCTCGGACGCTCTCGAGGGCAGGCTTCGTCGTTTCGCGCTTTCAACCGAGCGTCCGCTTATCGTGCGCTCGTCGGGACTCTTCGAAGACATGCTGCAGGTCCCCTTTTCCGGCGTTTACGCGAGCTACGTCATCCCCAACGCTCATCCTGATCCTGAAATCCGCGCCCGACAGCTCACAACCGCGGTGAAGCTGGTATATTCGAGTCTCTTCGCGCCGGCGACGAGGGAGTACTTCGCCATGGCGGGCTACGCGCTCGAGGAGGAGCGGATGGCTGTCGTGGTGCAGGAACTCGTCGGAGCTCGCAGGGGGAGATGGTTCTATCCGCTGCTGTCGGGCGCGGCCCAGTCGCGCAATTACTACCCTGTCTCGTACCTCAGGCCGGAGGACGGTTTTTGCGTCGCCGCCCTCGGCCTCGGGTCCTATGTGGTCTCGGGCGGCCCCGCTTTCTGTTTTTGCCCCCGCTTCCCCAAGCTCGACCTTGTGTCGCCTTCCCTTCTCCTTGAATCCTCTCAGCGTTCATTTCTCGCCCTCGATATGGAGAACGTCGATCCCGATCTCGCATCGGACGAGGACGCGGCGCTTCGCTTCCTGCCGATCGAAGAAGCCGAGTCCGATCCCTCATTCGGCATGATCGCCTCGACCTGGGACGCGGCGAACGACCGCCTCGTACCCGGCATCGCGACGCCCGGGCCGCGCGTCATCGACCTCGGCAACATCCTCAAGCACGAGGCATGGCCCTTCGCCGAAGCGATCGAGGATGTCCTCGAGCTGGGGGAAAAGTCGATGGGCGTTCCGGTGGAGATCGAGTACGCCCTCGAAGCCGCATCTCCCTTGTCAAAACCGACTCTCTATCTTCTGCAGATCAAGCCTTTGTACAGAGGCGAATGCAGGAGCGTGGTCGATCTCGAGGGTGTCGATCGATCGGATTGTTTCATTTATTCTCCGCGGAGCATGGGCAACGGCCGCGATGCGGCGATCGAAGACGTCGTATGGGTCGATCCGCGTCGTTTTGACAAGGCGCATACGCCCGCGATAGCGCGCGAGATCGGTGAACTGAACCGAGAGTTGCGGTCGGAGGGAAGAAAATATATCCTCATCGGGCCGGGAAGATGGGGGACGCGCGATCCGGGGCTCGGCATACCCGTCGCATTCTCGCAGATATCAGGGGCGCGCGCGATCGTCGAGGCCGACCTCCCCGATTTCAAAATCGAGTCGTCTCTCGGGTCTCATTTCTTCCACAATGTGACGAGCATGAACATCGGCTACCTGACCGTGCCATGGCACGACCGGGACAAGGGGGTCGATTGGGAGTGGCTGTACTCATTTGAACCCCTGCGTCGGACTGAACACTGCGCGCGGACCAGACTGCCGCGCCCCCTCGATCTGCTTATGGACGGCCGTTCTGGCAGGGCCGCGGTCCTGAAGCAGGCGGAGGAGGCTTAGGCGATGCTCTACGACGAATTCGTGTCGGCCTACGATGCGGAACGCCGCGAGCGCAGCGTTTTCCACGATCTCATGCGGCACCGCGTCCGCGAAATACTCCTCGTCGCCAGCCTCTTTGATTCCTTCGTCATCGAAGCCGACGGCATTCTCAACGAACAAGTCTATGGAGAATACTATAAGCTCAACCTCAGCTCGGTGCCGCGGATAACCTCGGCCTACAGCGAGGAATCGGCGATGCGGCTCTTCGCGGAAGGCCGTTTCGACCTCGTGATTCTCATGGCGGGGCTCGACTACGACAGGCCGCTCTCGCTGGCGAAGCGCATGAAGGAAGCGATCCCTTCGATCCAGATACTTCTTCTTGCGACGAGCAACGCGGGACTTGCGTCGCTCGACCGCCTTAGGCCCGAACTTGTGCATATCGACCGCGTGTTCGTGTGGAACGGATATTCGAAGCTCTTTGTCGGGATGATCAAGCACATCGAGGACCTGCGGAACGTCGATGCGGATACGCGCAACGGGCTCGTGCGCGTCATTCTTCTTGTCGAGAGCTCGGTCCGCTGGTATTCGCGCCTGCTGCCGATCTTGTATCGGACCGTCATGCGCCAAACCCAGGCCCTCATCGAGGAGGAGAGCGCGGTCGAGACTTACAAGCTTCTGCGCGCGCGGGGGAGGCCGAAGATACTCCTCGCCGCGAGCTACGAGGAGGCCGCTGCGATGGCGGAACGCTACGAGCAGTATCTCCTCGCCGCGATATGCGAGCTCAATATCCCCCGCTCCGGCCGCATGCAGAAAGGAGCGGGGGCCGATTTCGTCTCGATGCTGCGCTCGCGCAAGCCCGATCTGCCGGTAATCGTCCAATCTGAGGGCGGAGGGGCCGACACCGCGGCTTCGCTCGGCGCCGCCTTCGCCGACAAGAATTCCGATTCGATCGAGCACGACATCTGCCGCTTCCTCGAGGAAAGTCTCCGCTTCGGCCCCTTCCTCTTCACGTCCGAGTCGGGAGAGCTCCTCGCCTCGGCGCGATGCATCGAGGAGATGATCGAGCGCCTTGAGGAGCTCCCTCTCGATTGCGTGATCCGTCATGCGGAGCGGAATGACTTCTCGACCTGGCTTATCGCCCGCGGCGAGATACGCGTCGCGCGCATCCTGCGCGGCTACACGCCGGGGGATTTTCCCTCGCAGGCCGAGGCTCGCGACGTCCTTGTCCGCGCCCTCGAACGCGCCGTAAGGGAAAAGTCACGGGGCATGATACCCGCTTTCGACGCCCGATCGTTCCGCGGGACCGGCTGCATGGCGCGGCTCGGCGGCGGTTCCGTGGGCGGGAAGGGCAGGGGCATCCTGTTCCTGCGCCGCATGCTCGACGATGCGGCCTTCGAGTCCCGGCTCGGCGGGGCGCTGGAGATCGATGTCCCGAGCAGCGCGTTCATCGGAATAGATTCCTTCGAGCGCTTTCTGGCGGCGAACCATCTGTGGTCCTACGCCTTCTACGATTTTCGGACAAGGACCGAGGAAGAGTATCTGCGTCTGCGGGAACGTTTTCTGGCCGCATCGCTCGATTCCATGCTCTCGGAGCGGCTCAGGCGCTTCGTATCGCTCGTCTCGGGGCCGCTTGTCGTGCGTTCCTCGGGCCTTTTCGAGGATATGATCCTTGTTCCCTTTTCGGGCGTCTACGACAGCTATTTCCTCCCCAACTCCCATCCGGATCCGGATCTCCGCCTCGCCCAGCTCGAGGCCGCCGTTAAGCTGGTCTACGCAAGCCTCTTTTCGCCGCGCGCACGGGCTCGTTTCGAGGCGGCTGATTACGCGCTCGAGGAAGAGCGGATGGCCGTCGTCATCCAGGAACTCGTCGGGTCCAGGCGGGGCCGATGGTTCTACCCCGACGCCTCGGGGACCGCGCAGTCCTTCAATTATTACCCTCTCGCATATTCAAAGCCCGAGGACGGCCTCTGCGTCGCGGCGCTCGGCCTCGGAACGCATGTGCTGAACGGAGGGGCCGCTTTTCGTTTCTGCCCCGCGCATCCGAAGCTCGAGTCGGCCCCAGCTCAACGCTTGATGGAGGAGAGTCAAAGAACCTTCTCCGCCCTCGATGTGGAAAGGAGCGATGTCGATCTGTCCAGAGGAGGGGAAGCCGCCCTTGTCGAACTCGACCTGTCCGAAGCGGAAGGCGGCTTCGGCTTCGACTATATCGTCTCGACCTGGGATTGGGAGAACGAGCGCCTGGTCCCCGGCAGCGCCGCCGCCGGCCCCCGCGTCGTCGATTTCGGTAACATTCTCAAAAACGACGCTCTACCCTTCGCCGAGGCTGTCTCGATGCTGCTCGATGTCTGCGGAAAGGCGATGGGAAGCGCCGTCGAGTTCGAGTACGCCTTGAATCTGAAAGGTCCGCGTGGAAGGCCGATACTCTACCTGCTTCAACTCAGGCCTCTCGCCGGTACCGAGGAGCCCCGCGGGGAGGAGATCGACGCCGTCGCAGCGGGGGACTGTTTTATCGTTTCACCGCGGAGCATGGGCAACGGCTGCGACCGCGGCATCGAGGATGTCATCTGGGTCGATCCGCGCTGTTTCGACCGCTCAGAGACCGAGGCGATCGCCGAAGAGATAGGGATTCTCGACCGCGAGATGCGCGATCTCGGGCGCCGCTACCTCCTCGTCGGCCCCGGCCGCTGGGGGACGCGCGACCCTTGGCTGGGGATTCCCGTGGCCTTCTCCCAGATATCGATGGCAGGGGCCATTGTCGAGGCCGACATGCCCGGATTCAGTGTGGAATCGAGCATGGGCTCTCACTTTTTTCAGGCTGTGACAAGCCGCACTATCGGCTACCTGAGCGCTCTTGCCAGCAGCGGGGGGCGTATCGACTGGGACTGGCTGTATTCTTTCGAGCCAGAGCGCCGCACGGCGCGCTGCGCCCGAACCAGGCTTCCGGAGCCGCTTGAGCTTATCATGGACGGCCGCCGCGGCAGGGCGATCGTCCGAAAACACCGCTCTTCGCGCTGAACCGAGCCGGGAAGATTGACGAGTACCGCCCATTTCGCCACAATGGCCGAACCATGGACGAACGATCCCTCGTCAAGACCCTGCATCCTCTTGAAGTCAAAGTCCTCCTCGCGTATGGGCCCGAGGAGCGCCTCGATGCGGCGAAGCTCGCAGTAGATCTCCAGTACAAGGAGGGCCACGCCAATCAGGCTTTTTCCTGGCTCTCCGCGAAAGGACTCGCCGTCGAAGACGGGCGTGATGTACGGATTGTGTACGAACTCACCGCCCTCGGCCGCGAATACGCCGAAAAAGGCACGCCCGATCAGCGCATATTGAAATTCCTCGAAGCGAGGAAGTCAGGCGCGACGCTTCCCGAGATCGCCGAGGCGCTCGGCCTCGAGCAAAAGGACGTCGGCTCGGCCTTCGGCCTTCTTTCCAAAGAGGGCGTCCTCGTGATGGACGGGGAGAAGCGCGTCTCGATCGCCGCGGGGAAGAAAGCCTCTCCGAGGGTCGATCTGGTCGCCGGTCTCATCGCAAAGGCCGCCGCGGGCGGCGGAACACTCGAGGAATCGGCGCTTTCTGACGCCGAGAAAGGCGCGATGGGCGGCATCGCCCGGAAGCGCGGCGCCGGCGACGCGGCGTTCCGGGCCGCCGAGCGCGAGCGGGTCTGGTACCGACTGAGCTCGGCGGCCCTTGCCGCCGCCGAAGAACTGCGCAGCCAGGGCGTCACGGGCGAGGAACTCGGCGCCCTGACCCAGGAGATGCTCGAAAAGGGTACCTGGAAGGACGCCGTCTTCCGACCGTACAACATCAACGCTCCGGCCGCACGCCTCATTCCGGGCCGTCGCAACGCCTACGTCGAGTTTCTCGAGAGCGTCAAGGACAAGCTCGTGTCGCTCGGCTTCGAGGAGTTCGACGGCGGTCTCGTCGAGACCGAGTTCTGGAATTCCGACGCGCTCTTTATGCCGCAATTCCATTCGGCGCGGGACATCCATGATGTCTATTACGTCGCCGAGCCCTCTCAGGCGAAATTCATCGAGGAGCCCTTCCTCTCGGCGGTCGCCGCGGCCCACCAGGACGGCGGAACAACCGGCAGCCGCGGCTGGAGATACTCCTTCGACCGCAGCTTCACCAAGCGCCTCATACTGCGCAGCCAGGGCACCGTGCTCTCGGCCCGCAAGCTTCCGACCGCCAAGGTGCCGGGCAAGTACTTCGGCATTGTCCGCTGTTTCCGCTATGACCGTGTGGACGCGACTCATCTTTCGGATTTCTATCAGACCGAGGGCATCGTCCTCGGCGAGGACGTCAACCTCCGCACCCTGCTCGGATTCCTCGAAACCTTCGCGGTCGAGGTCGCGGGCGCCAAGGAAGTGAAGTATGTGCCGGGCTATTTCCCCTTCACCGAACCCTCGGTCGAAGTGCACATCAAGCATCCCGTGCTCGGCTGGTTCGAGCTCGGCGGTTCGGGCATTTTCAGGCCCGAGGTCACCGAGCCGCTCGGGGTCAAGGTGCCGGTCCTGGCCTGGGGCCTCGGCATCGACCGCATGGCGCTGATGGCCCTCGGCCTCAACGATCTGCGGGAACTCTTCAGCCCCGACATCGAAAGCGTTCGCATGCGGCGCGCGAAGACTATATGAGAATCGCGCGCGCCAAGACGATCTGAGGAGAGAAAACGTCATGCCCAAGATAGAAGTCAACGAGAACCTTTTCTTCTCCCTCCTCGGCAGGCGGATGGATGCCTCCGAGCTCGAGACGCTGCTCACGGCGGCGAAGGCCGAGCTCGACGAGTGGCAGGCCGAGCAGAACTGCCCCGCCGACGAACGGGTTATTAAAATAGAACTCAATGACACGAACCGGCCCGATCTCTGGTCGACCGCGGGCTTGGCGCGCGCGCTCCGTGTCCATGCGACCGGGAAGCGCCCGGAATATCCTTTTTTCTCGCGTCCCGACGACCATCGTCCGACGGAAAAGCGCGTCATCGTCGAGGAGAGCGTCCGCAGGGTGAGGCCTTACCTCGCCGGTTTCGTTGTTTCGGGGAGGACCGTAACCGAGGCGATACTCAAGGATATCATCCAGACGCAGGAAAAACTGTGCTCGAATTTCGGCCGCAAGCGGCGGACGGTGTCGATGGGTATCTACCGCACCGCCATCATCGAGTGGCCGGTGCGGTACACGGCGGTCGCTCCGGACTCCGTCCGCTTCGTCCCGCTCCAGGGCGAGCGTCCCATGACCCTGACCGAGATCCTCAAGGAGCATCCGAAGGGCCGCGAGTACGGCCATATCAACGAAGGGCAGCCCCTGCATCCCCTTCTCACCGACTCGAGGGGGGCGATCCTCTCGTATCCGCCCATCATAAACTCCGCCGATCTCGGCGCGGTCCAGGTCGGCGACGCCGAACTCTTCGTCGAGCTGACCGGCTCCGATCTCGTGTCGGTGTCGCTTTCCGCCTCGATCGTGGCCTGTGATTTCGCCGATTCGGGCTACACGGTGACTCCGGTCCGTGTCGAGTACGGCTACGATACGGACTTCGGCAGATCCATCACATATCCATTTTATTTCCAAACGCCGGTCAGCGTCGAAGCGGCCAAGGCCTCGCGTATGCTCGGCATCCATCTCGATATCGCGTCGATCCGCGAGGCGGTCGAGCGCATGGGATCGTCCACAGATTCTCACGGTCAGTATGTAACTGTCTTTCCGCCGCCGTACCGCAACGACTTCCTCCATCCCGTGGATATCGTCGAAGACATTATGATGGGCAAGGGCATGGAGTCCTTCGCGCCCGAGCGGCCCCGGGATTTCACCGTCGGCAGGCTTTCAGCGCTCGAGCTTTTCACCCGGAAGGCGAAGAACATCCTGGTCGGACTCGGCTGTCAGGAGATGATCTACAATTACCTCGGAAGCCGAAAAGACTTCATCGACCGCATGGGGACCTCCCCCGATGAGGCCGTCAGGATCGCGAATCCCATGTCCGAGAGCGCCGAATATATACGCCCCTCGATCATCCCCAACCTTCTCGGCTCGGAATCGATTTCGAGCCGGGCTTCCTATCCGCATCGCATTTTCGAGGCGGGCAAGGTCGCGTTCCGCAATCCTTTGGAAAACTACGGCGTATCGACCCGCCAGCGGCTCGCCTTCCTCCTCGCGCACGGGACGGCCGACTACAACGAAGCGGCGAGCTTTGTCGCCACACTCCTGTTCTTCCTCGGACGTGAATACGGCCTTGCAGAAGCCGAGGACCCCCGTTTTATATCCGGCAGGCAGGCGCGGATACTTTACAAGGGCGATCCGATCGGTATCTTCGGCGAGATTCACCCGAAGGTGCTCGAAGAGTGGAGCATCGTCGTGCCCTGCGCCGCCGCCGAGATCGATCTCGAATCGCTTATGTAGCCGAAGAACGCACGGAAAAGGCAAAGGCCGCCCGGAAAGGCGGCCTTTTTTACGCGAAAACGCTCAGCCGGCCGAAGCGCTCGTCTCGGCAGTCGGAAGGGCTTCTTCTTTTGATGCCTCGTTCACCCGGTAGAGCGCGCCGATCGCCAGGTAAAAGGCGACCGCCAGACCGAGGAGCACGGGAAAGCCTGCTGACACGGCGATGACCTTCGCGAGCGCGGTGCCGGCGACCGAGAGTCCGCCGTTCATGCCCCAGGCCCAGGGCAGAAGGTGAGGGCGGTTCCGCTGGAGCGTGTCGAGGCCGTTCGGATAGGGGATACCCATAAAGAAGGCGAGCGGCCCTATGATCCCGACAGCTACGAGAAAGCGCAGTGCCAGACTCGCGGAGCGGGTGGGCGCGAGGACAGCGTCGAGTCCGAAGGCCATAAACCCGAGGATGAGCGCGACGAGCCCCGCAGCGCCGGCGACAAGTATATCACGCCGAATTTTCACAAGCCCTGAAGCGAGATTGCCCAGGGCGGAGCAGATAAGCATGGTCGTTATGACGACGCTTGTCGAATATGTGGGATTTGACAGGTAGACCCCGAATCGCTGGATCAGGAAAATCTCGATCAGCATGTACGCTATGCCGAGGCTCGCGTAGTAGGCGATCACGCCGGCCGTCCCCTTTCGGTTCTTGAACAGCGATCTCCACCGCACCGCGACCGGCACCGCCACGACCGCGACGCCGAACAGGATCGCGTAGATGAGCACCCCGAGGATAAGCAGGTAGCCCCATTCCTCGGAGAGCTCGCCGAGCTTCGGCAGGTAGAAGCCTATCTTGCCCAGTTTCAGATAGCCCGAGTAGTAGGGCCGGGAGTCGCGGATGGGGCGGATGTCAAAAACAAAGGCCTTCTCGACCGAGGCGCTGCGTCCGGCGATGAACTCGCGGAAGGCCGCGCGGTAGAAGTCGCTGGTGTTGAAATCCTTGATCTCCTTGTCCTGTCCGCCGGAAAAACGTGCGGCGTAGGCCTTCAGATACGGCCCGATTTCAAGACCGTCAGAAACCATGCCGGGGTAGTGGATCATGGTGAACGAGCGCTCGGCTGCAAAGGTTTTGAGATCGTAAATCTCCCCCTCGGTGAAGTCGGAGTTTTTCACGAGCACCGTGGCTGTCGACATGTACAGGTTGAAGGCGAAAATACGCGACTCGGGATGCTCTACGCCCGCCTCCCTGAGCGCGGTCACGATGGTATTGAGCAGGCGGGGGACGTTGCGCGGCGGATTGAGCCGATCCCATATTGAGATCGAAAGAATGCCTTCTTCTTTCAGCGCCTTCATGTACTCGTGGACGGCCTCCACCGAGTAGGAATAGTCCTCTTTCACCGCATAACCGCCCGAGTCAGTCTGGCCGATCGAATCTATGAGGCTGATCTCGACGAGGTCGTAGGCGCCGGCATGCGCGACGCAGTGGGCCCGGGGGTCGCCGCGCTGGACGTTGATGCCGGGCGATTTGAGCAGGTCGCCGGTGAAGCGGGAGACGTTCGGGTCGTCCCTGATCAGCCGTACCATCTCTTCAGACGGCTCCACAATGTCGATAGAGCGGGCCTCGCGGAATCGGGCGACTTGGGCGTTGATACCGCCTCCAAGATTCACGAGCAGGACCTTGGGCCGGGCCAGGATGGAATACGGGGCCGCCATCGGCAGGTAGTTCATGTATTCGGCGTCTTCGTTCCTGATATCGCCCATGATGCCGATCGGCCCGGAACCGTCGATGTACAGGCCCCAGAAGGGCTGGCGCGGCATCTTGCTCAAATTCAAGGCGGCGTTGTCGCTCAGTCCCGGCGCGAAATGCAGATAGCTCGAGGCATAGACATGGAACTCGCCGGCCGGCCCGTACGAATGGTGGACGAGTTTCGCGTCGGGATATTTCCTGACGTAACTGATCGGTTTGTATTCAGAGACGCGTATCTCTCCCGAGGCGAGGGTCACCGCGCCGGCGACAAGCACCGATGCCGAAATCGCCGCGAGCTTGATTGTCGGGATGTAGGGTCGCATCGTTTGAATCGGACGCTCAAGGCAGGCGAAGAAGGACGCGAGGGTGGCGACGACGAGAATCGGGAGCACGAGCAGTTGGGTCGGGAGGACGAACATCACAAGGAGTATCAAAAAACCGCCGAGGCCGGCTCCGAGAAGGTTGCAGGAATACAGTTTGCGGACATTCTCGTGCAGGACGATGAAGATGACGCCGATAAAGGCCGATCCGATGAAAAAGGGAATACCGTAAATTACGAAATACGAACAGATGAACCAAAACTGCCTGGGATCGCTCGCCATGAACAGCGGATTAAAGGGCACAAGCTGGGCTGTGTATACGGCAAGCCCCATGGCGGGGATGACGGCAATCGAGAGACCGGAAATCAGAATGCGGGCGTTTTTTCTGACCCAATCCGAGACGAGGGTCAGAACAATACCTGAAAGTCCGATTCCAAGCAGGGCGGTCGAGATGACGAGCGAGCCGAAGTTGGACCAGCCGCCCACCGAAAAAATTCGCATGATAATGATTTCATACGCTATTTCAGCAATTGAACTAAAGAAGAGCGCGATCAGCAGGTATGTGTCAACCATTTTGGCACTAAAGCATACAAGCGGGGGAGATGTCAATATATTTCATGGACCGAAAAGGATTTATCGATATTTTCGAGGGCTGTTTAGAATTGACAAGTCATTGAGTGATGGGATACTATCAAAAAAATACGCTGCGGGTGAGCATACCTCGACGGCGCGCGCCCAAGGGCAAGGAATATGGATGTCTGAGAACGAGACAGCAGCTGGAAACAAAAAGACCTTTGTCCTGCCCGCCACGATCGAAGCACGGACCGTGGCGATTTTCGGCGGAGGTCTATGCGTCGGGTTTATTCTGGCATTGAGCCTCACGATCATGAACTCGGAACACTATCGAATTTCTACCTATGACGAGGTAATGATCAGCTCCGCCCTTCAAAAAGCGCAGGAAGTCTTGGACAGCCAGGGGAAATCCGATGTTCTGCTGACGCACGAGAGCGCCGCGTACGCGGTGAAGTATGACGGACAGGCGCTGGCTGCGTCGATGCCCATTGACTCGAAAGAGGTATGGCTCGCCTGGATGGAAAAGAACCGCTCCGAGGATCGGGGTTTCCTCGAACAGCGCTGGGCTCTCGCCGATTCTTTCGTAAAGTCCCATGAACTGTGGCGGGCCGAGGATGTCAGGGCCTTTCTCCTCGCCCCCCGCGAGAAATTCGTGCGCGAGCGGAACAAGGGGCATGAGTACAGCGACACCTGGCTTCCCATCGGCTATGGTGCCACTATAACAGATCCTGATGTCGTCGCGATGATGACGAGCGCCCTCGAGATCAAGCCGGGGGAAAAAGTGCTGGAAATCGGCACCGGTTCGGGGTATCAGGCGAGTATCCTCTGCTCGCTTACCAATGAGGTTTATTCGATCGAGATTATAAAGCCATTATTCCTGGAGACCGACCGTATATATAACGAGCTGATTCCTACGTATCCCGCATTCAAGAACATCTCGCGCAAGCTCGGCGATGGGTACTACGGCTGGGAGAAGTACGCCCCCTTCGACAAGATCATCGTGACCTGCGCGATCGATCATATTCCGCCACCCCTGCTTAAGCAGTTGAACCCCAACGGCATCATGGTGCTCCCCATGGGGCCGCCGAGCAGACAGTCCATTATGCAGATCGTGAAGAAAACCGATGCTTCCGGGGCGGTTACGCTTACGCGATCCGATGTGTACAATGGGCTCGGCGTTCATTTCATACCCTTCACCGATGATTCAGGGAGGTCGTACAGCACGAGTATTCCTGAAGAAATGTCTGAGTAAGTCGCCGCAGGTCACGATGAAAAAGCTCGATTACAGGCGGCAACGATTCGATACTAGTAATGGGGAAGGAGATCGATGATAGACGGTTTCGACAAGCTGCTTGGCCGTCAACGCCCGTCGAAACGACACTCGAAACGGTCGACGCACGGCCGGTTTCATATCGGCCGGTCCATCCTGCGGATGGTTGACAAAATCCGACTACCTCCGATCGATGTTCGCAAAGCCGCCCTCGCCGGGATTTCCGTGACCGCCTGTGCCGGAATTGTATATCTCGTCGTCTTCTCAATAACCGCTCCGGCTGTGCCCGCCGGCGCGGATTACAAAAAAACAGAGCTGGCTTCCGTTTCGTTTGAAACCTTCCCCCCTTCGTCCGAGGGTGCGGAAACCCAGGCCGCCGCGGCCCGGCTCCAAGCCGCCGCGCCGATCCCCGCCGGGTCCGGCATGAGCGAAAGCAGCATCGACCGTAGTGTCGATATTGAATACATCGTGAGGCCCGGCGAGACGCTTTCAGAGATCGCCTACTCGTACGGCCTCAATTACCGGGTCCTCAGCGATTACAACAAGATACGCGACGTGCACCTCATCCGCGCGGGTACGAAGATCATCATCCCCTCGCTGAAAAACGAAGCAGCACGTGCAGAGATACTCAAGAATACAAAGGCCGCCCCTCCCTCCGCGGGCGCGAAAAAAACCAAGCCGGTCTTCATAAGCGCCGATCGGTTCTATGACGGGCGGGCCACGACGGTGCGTTTCAGAATCGACAGTCCCGATGCTTCTGAGCTGTACGACATCGTCTGGGACCTCGGCGACGGACATCGTTCGTTCAGGCCCGATCCCAGCTACGAGTATATCGAGCCCCGCACATATACGGTTACCTTGAGCGCGCGGGACAAGGCGGGCAACGCTTATGCCTCGAAACCTTTGTACATCGATATTCCTCAGCCGCGCACAACAGCCGAGGGACTCGAGTGCAGGTACATCACCTTGTCCAGCCTTTCCGACCTGCTCAAGGTCGAGGGCTCTCTGGTGAGTGTCTGGGGTTATGAGTCGATCGAGAAGGCGCCGCTCAAGGTCATCGAAGAGGACGATACCTTTACGACCGTAGAGTTCAAAACGGCGGGCTACTACGGCCTCACCCTGACCGGCGACAAGGGGCAGAGCTATGTTTCGGTATTCGTCAGCCCCGTTCCCTCGATCCATTCCGATCGTGAAGACTTCAACTGGTACAAGACACAATACAATACCGGTACTTCGTCGAACTGCGGCCCCGCATCGGCGGCCATGGCCATTTCGTATGTGACCGGCCAGGATTATCCGGTCATACACGTGCGTCAGGCGATCGGCTGGAAGGGAGACGGGGGCACCAGCTTCGAGGAACTCATCGCCGCGATGAAGAAGCAGAATGTCGACGCGAAAATACGCCGTATTTCCTCACAGCAGGATATCCGCGACGCCATCGATCGGGGGAGTATTGCTATTGTGCTTATTCACACGGGGACGATCCCGACCGTGCAGCAGCGGCCCGACAAGAACCTTTTCGGAAAGTACTACAACGACTCCGTCGGACACTACATTGTCATCAAGGGCTACAGCCTCGATAGCCAGGCTTTCGTCGTATATGATCCGATTCCTTCGGACTGGAGCGGAAACAGCATGCGCTACGGCGATCGGGTCAGCATGATCGGGCGGAACCGATACTACAGCTCGCATTCGATCATGGAAGGACTCAGACGATACGACATGATCGAGGTGCCTAAAAACCCCTTACAATAAGCTCGCCTGCGGACTGTGCCCGTCGCAGCATCCTGCTTGAGAGTCAAGGACCCGTCGCCGCTCACCGATATAGTAGGTACGATGAGTACCGGCGATGTCGTCTATCTCGCCTCCCGGCTCGGTGTTTCCGCTGTCGCGGCATTTCTCGCGATTCTTCTGTGGTCAAGAACCCGGGACCTCGCATGGATGCTTATCGTCATCGGGGTCATCGCGGGTTACGCAGATATCGTATTTGTGTTTCTTGTCCAGCTCGGCCTTGTCGATGATATGCGTTTCTCTTTTTTCGGTATTCCGACGGCCCGTGTTCTGCTTTCAAACCTGCCCGATCTTTTCCTCTGCACCGCTCTCCTAATAATGATCCGCCGCAAGCGGATATAGGGAATCTCCAGCGACCCTGTTGTTTTCAGGTTTTCCTCTGGCAATTCCCTCGCCTCTCCCTCCTTCTATTCAATCGAGGCTCTGGTTCCGCCGCGTTTTCGATGCGGAGGATTCGATGATCGTCTTTGCCCACGAGCCGCGCGGCTTCGAAGGAAAGCTGGTTCAGGTCGAGGTCGATATGCGCCGCGGCATTCCTGGCGTCGACCTTGTCGGTCTTGCGGCATGCGCCGTAAAAGAAGCGCGTGAACGGGTTCGGGCGGCAGTAAGAAATTCGGGCTATGAGTTTCCGCTGGATCGGGTCCTTATAAATCTCGCTCCCGCCGATCTCCCGAAGGAGGGGGCCGCCTACGATCTTCCCATTGCTGTTGCCGTACTCGCGGCGTCCGGAGCCATGCCCGATCCAGGCTGTCCCGTCTTGATGCTCGGCGAGCTTCGGCTGGACGGATCCGTGCGTCCTGTCCGGGCCGTACTGCCGGCGGTGGCGGCGGCCTCGGCGGCGGGAATCGATCGATTTCTGGTTCCCGAGGGGAATACCGCCGAAGCCTGCGCGGCCGGCAGAGGGCACGTGTACCCCGTCAGTCGTCTCGGCGAAGTTCCACTCATGCTTACGCTCATGCGGGATGGCTCGCCTCCGCCGCCCGCTTCCCTCGGCCTTGTCCGCGCGCGCGCCGTGCCGTTTTCGGTCTCCGGCGGTTCCGGCGATTTCGCAGAGCTCAAGGGGCAGAGCCGCCTTCGGCGCGCCCTCGAGATCGCCGCCGCCGGGGGGCATCATGTTCTGCTCCTCGGAGCTCCAGGTTCGGGCAAGACCATGGCCGCTCGACGATTCCCGGGAATTCTTCCCGATCTTTCAGAACAAGATGCAGTCGATGTCGCCGCCATATACTCGCTGGCCGGGCTTCTCAACACCGATCATGATGATCGATGCGCAGTACGTGACACCCTGGATCGACGTCCTCCCTTTCGCGCGCCGCATCATTCGGCTTCGCTCGAAGGAATGATCGGCGGCGGTTCTTCTTTGAAACCGGGGGAGATCAGTCTTGCGCATAAGGGTGTTCTATTTCTCGATGAGGCGGCGGAATTTCGTTCCGATGTCCTCCAGGCCCTGCGTGAGCCCATCGAGGAAGGTTTGGTATCCCTTGTGCGCGCCGGCCTGACAGCCCGTTTCCCGGCGCGATTTCAGCTTGTATTGGCGGCCAATCCCTGCCCGTGTGGAAATCTTGGGCGCAAAGGACATGCCTGCCTCTGCTCTCCGCAGGAACTTCAACGATATCGAAGAAAATTGGGCGGACCCTTGCTCGATCGCATCGATGTTCGGGTCCCCGTCGAACCGGCACAGCCCGAGGATCTTTTGGGCCCCGTGGGAGAATCGAGTTCGACGATTCGAACTCGCATCGCCGCCGCCGTCGACATCCAGGAGCGACGCTACCGGTCCCTGAGTTTTTCAAGAAACGCCGCTCTACCGCCTGAGGGCATCGAGCAATGGTGCCGATTAAAAGCATCCTCAGCATGTGCCTTTGCGAAAGCAGTAGATCGTCTCTCTCTTTCATCTCGGGCCTGCCATTCGATACTCAAGGTCGCTCGGACAATCGCCGATATCGAAGGTCTGGAGCATATCGAACCGGAACATATACTCGAGGCGGTCCAGCACAGACGGCTCGGTGATGCGGATACTGTTTGGATTGAATAGCGGAAAAAAAACTTGGTTTGTACCTGTGGAGAAGCGCGAACCCTTGACATGCTCCAGAAGGATGAAGTAGGTTTATCGAGCGCTTCGAAGAGGAAGGCGACAGCAGTCCAGCGGCGCACGGGCCTGGGTGGTGGTGCGCG
>CAZINN010000039.1:0-25144 GCA_964540615.1 uncultured Treponemataceae bacterium
CTACATAGGTAGCATCGACAAAACCAGTTATACTGAGCGTATTTACGGATACAGTCGATGTCACTGTCTCTCCAGCATAGGGTTCATCAGCGGTTGCCTTTGAAACCATCCAAATCGGCGAATAACTCGCCCCACCACCAGCCGAAAGCTGGATCTGACCGAAGGCTGTACAGGCCAGGATGAGCAGTACGATAAGTGAAAAACCCTTTTTCATACACTCCTCCTTCATAATCGTAGTTGCTACTAGATTCATCCCCAAAAAAAAATCGGAAGCTCATTAAATCAGAATCTATCATGTTAATGTAAAATTTCAATGAAGATTTATTGATATCACGCGAATTCAATGAATTGGAAGTATTTATTTATTCTGTAATAAAATAGCATTTCAAATTTGGGTGGATTATGTGTACGATAAAATCGATAGTGAACCAATGTACCCACTCGAGCGTGGATAGCTGCTCCCATCCCCGGTTCAAGATTTTGAATAAGTCGGCATAGACATTACCGATTCGACACATCTGTTTATCGTAATCTGAAATTCCCCACGAAAAGCGTGGGATGCCCCGACGCTGGTCCAGCCCTGTAGGATTGAGCTTACAGGGGGGAGGGAATGCTTCGGATGAACCAGATCGACCAGATCAAGGACCTGCGATCCCTGGAAAGCCGAGATCGAACAGTGGCTCGAGGAAGACCGCCGTATGCGGTTCAAACAGCGCCACACGGCGAAACGCATTCACGAGCGGCTTGTGGCCGAGCATCCCGGTGAATATGGCTGCTCCGACCTTTCTCAACCCGCCTTATTCCAGCCCTCGGTATTCGAAATATGAAAAATCCGCGGGCGTTCTTTCCCCGAGCATATCGCTCGCGGCGATTCCGACAAAGGCTCCCGTGAATCCGATGGGATAGGCGGTCTCGTCGCTCAATAGCCGTAGGTCTTTTTCGATACCGCAGTCAATGAACGCTTCTCCATTTTGTGATGCCGAGAATCTAAGTTTCCCCGACGATGACTCGACTCTCAGCTTTACTGCTTTTTCCTGCAGTTTCTGAATACGATGTGTATAGGAAAAAACTCCGGCAAGCGTCTCCATATAGGAAAGGACCGTAGCGCCCGTTTCATCGTCTCGTGTTACAATAAGATAATAAAAAGAGTTTTCGTCATAGCGGAGCATAAGTCCGGCGAATTGAAGATGGCAGCGCGGATAAAACTCGAGCTCCGTTTCGACGGTAAAACTCAGATGCCGTACTCTCCGCGCAAGGAGGCTTTGGTCAAAGCGCGAGGCGGGCGAATCCCGTCCGTAAAGGCGGAGGAAGAGCGGTCTGTCCTTCGATAAGGAGCACCATGATTCGTCGATCGGGACGCGGAGGCTTTGGAACTCGAGGGGAAGTCCTTGAAGTTGTCCGAACTCATATCGTTCCACTGTAGAGTGGCGCAGCTCTGTCGTTCCAGGAAGCTCGAAACATTCTGGCGGGGTCTTCCCATCAGCCGATGCGCCAGCCAAATATGGCCAATCATCGCGCCATTCGAGGGGAGCGATACCGGTCTCTCGGCCGAGAGGGGACAGCTCCTTGCCTGCATCTTCAGGGGAACTCATCGGTCGAGCGCAAAGAAACGTTATGTAGTCCCGTCCATCAGGTCCTGTGAATATGTTTCCGTGTCCCGCGCGCTTCAAACGGCCTCGCGATCCGAAGGCCGTTAAAAAGGGCCTGCGCTCAGGATGCATTTCATACGGGCCCCATATATCCTTCGACCGCGAAATACAGGTCGCATGCGTCGATCCGACGCCGCCCTCCGCTGTTATCAAGTAGTAATATCCATTTCGTTTGTAGATATGAGGACCTTCGTAGATTTGCTGCTTGATGAAGTAATCGATAGGTATATGCGCCCCGTGATAAATCGCCCTCGCCTCCCCTATCAGCTTTTGTTCCGAGACCGAGTACTCTTGCAACATGATGCCTTCGAAAAGCCGCTCGGCGGGAAATCGGTAATCACGGCGAATATAGACGAAATACTTTCGTCCATCGTCGTCGTGGAAGAGCGAAGGATCGTAACCGCCCCCCGTCAAAAAGGCCGGCTCCGACCACTCGCCCTCGACGCGCTCGGCCGTCGTCAGGTAATTATACTGATCGCGAAGCGGTGTTCCGATTTTCGGCTCCCCATGCCAGCTCTTAGTGTCAGTGTACAAAAGCCAGTACTTTCCATCGGCCCAGCTCAGGGCCGGGGCCCATACGCCGGCTGATGCTTGTTCGCCCCTAAGATTGAGCAGTGAAAGCCTATCGAGCGGAGCGGCGACGAGGTCCCAGTTCGCGAGGTTTGCCGAGCGGTAAATATGCACACCGGGATACCACTCAAATGTAGATACGGCGATGTACCAGGCTCCATCGTGGCCTCGGCACGCGCAGGGATCGGGGGCGCAGCCTCGAATTACGGGATTTTCGACGATACCCATTTTAGCCCGTCATTCCGCTCATCGTCACGCCCTGAACGAACTGCCGCTGGAGGGCGATGAACACGATGAGAACCGGCAAAACCGTAAGTACTGCGCCGGCCATGACGGCCCCGTAGTCCGCGGTGAACTCGGTGAAGAGGCTCCGCAGTCCCAGCTGTATTGTCCATTTCGCCGAACCATTCAGATAGATAAGCGGCGTTAAAAAATCGTTCCATACCGTGACCGAGGTGAAGATGGTCAAGGACGCGATTGCTGGTTTCGACAGCGGCAGGATGATTCGCGAATAGATACCGAACTCACGCAAGCCGTCTATGCGGGCGGCGTCCGAAAGCTCCATCGGAATCGTTTTGAAGAACTGGCGCATCATGAATACCCCGAAGGGGCTGAACGCGAGGATGAGGACGATTCCCCAAAGTTTATTCGTAAGCCCCATGGTTCTGATCAAGGTGAACTGCGGGATCATGACCACCTGGTAGGGAACCATGAGGGTGGCGAGATAGCAGAGAAAGACTATCCGGTTGCCGCGGAAGTTGATTTTCGCGAAGGCGTAACCGGCCAGGGTCGAAGTTACAAGCTGGAAGAGGGTCGCAAAGAAGGTAACGAAGACCGTATTCCCGAAAAGTCTCAGGTAGTGGAGCCTGTCCCAGACGGTCGCATAATTCTGTGGATAGAACTTCTTTGGAATGACGCTGAACGGGAACTCGAAAATCTGGGCGTCGGGTTTGAATGACGAAGAGATCATCCATACAATAGGGAAAGAAATCGCAAGACAGATAAACACGAGGAAGGCATACAGAAAACCGTGGCTTATGCGTCTCGTCGCCGTCGCGCCGAGAACGGCGCCGATCGATCGCGATTGTTTATAGACAAGATCCTTCGTATTAGGCGATGTAGACGACATGGCGCTCCCTCGACCTGAATTGGAAAACGGTAAACAGCAAGACAATCAAGAACAGTACCGTCGCTTGGGCTGATGCGTAGCCGAAGTTCGTATTGACAAACGCCTCCTCGTATATCCTGAACACGAGAACCTGCGTCGCCTCGCCCGGTCCCCCGCCCGTCATGACATAGATAGAGGTGAAGGCCTGGAATGAGTTTATTATGCTGATGATCAGAACGAAAAAGGTTGTTGGGCTCAACATGGGCCGCGTAATGTGCCAAAAACGTTGAACGGCATTTGCGCCGTCGATCTGCCCGGCATCGTATAACGAAGTCGGGATAGCCTGAAGACCCGCGATGAACAGGACCATGTAGTAGCCGACGCTTCTCCAGATATTCATGATCGCGACGGCGATAATCGCCGTGTCCTTCGAGGCGGTCCATCGAGGAGGATTTTCGAAACCAAGCCACATGAGCGTCTGATTGATCGGCCCGGTCTCCGGGCTGTACAGAAACTGCCAGACTATCGAAACCGCCACAATCGAGGCGACATAGGGGAAGAAAATCACCGCCCTGAACAAGGTCGTCCCCCGTATGTCCCGTGTAAGCAGAACGGCGAAGAAGAGCGAAAGAACAATCGTGGCCGGTACGGTCAAGGCGGTGTAGATGAATGTCACTCCGAGCGAGTGTAAAAAACCGGAATCGTGGAGAAGGCGTATAAAGTTTTTAATGCCGATGAAGACGGGCGGATTCGCGCCGTCCCAGCGGAAAAAGCTCAACACGATACCTGATACGATAGGAATCAGCATAAAAGCCAGGAAGCCCGCGAGATTCGGCGCGAGGAAGGCCAGAGCCGAAAGCGTGTTCCTTATCTCTCGTTTCGATACGCGTCGTACCTTCGTCGGGCTTCCCATCTTTCAGCCTCTCCTACTTATTCTGTTCAATGATCTCTTTCCGCAGGCGCGTCATCTCGGAGATGGTCTTGTCAAGATCCTGGTTCTTCGTGAACAGAAGCTCGAGTTGTTTGTTGACCATCGAAGACAGCGCTCCCGCGAGGGGATTGGCGCCGCTCATCATCGGATACGCCGGTCCGGAAGAGTTGATCGCTTCTTTCGCCGAGGGATCGAAGCCCTTGACGCTCGCCATGACATCGACGACCGAGGGGACGTTATACCCGGGGACGATGAGGTACGAGGCAAGTATTTTGGCCGCCTTTTCGGACGAAAGGAACTTGACGAGTCTCCATGCGGCGTCGGGGTTTTTCGTGCGCTTGAGCATCGCAACGGGCGTTATACCGGCATGTGATCCATTCTTCCCTGCGGCTTTCATGGCTGTGCTGACCGGAGCCCTCACGGCGCCCCAGCGGATTTTCGATCTGCCTGCGTTGATTTCGGTCACCATCAAGTTCATGAACCAGGTCCCGTTCATCATCATCGCCGAATTACCGCGGAGGAAGTATGTCTGATCGGCGCTGATCGACTTCAAGGTGGCCCAATCCTGAGCGGTCTTGTCCTCGAACATCATGGCGTAGAAATTGCTCCAGCCGTCGCGGAAGAGATTGAAATCCATGTCGAGATAGCCGCCCTTTCCCTCCTGAAGACCGGGGGTCAAGAAGCAGAAGTTGGCCGGCGCGAAAAAAGCACCCCAGATCTTGTCTTTTCCTTCTCCTTTTGTCAGCTTTTTCGCCAACTCGCGCATATCGGACCAGGTCATGCTCGAGCTTGGATAGGGGATCTTCGCGGCGTCGAAAATATCCTTGTTGTAATAGAGCAGATACCTGTCGGCGCGATAAGGCAGACCGAGAATCGCATCGCCTTTCGTGACGTAATAGTCGATCGCCGCTCCATAGGGCTTGAGGTCGAGCTTGTCGCGCTGGATGAAAGGTTTCAGATCCGCGAGCAGATTCTTTGAAGAAAGATTTCCGAACAGGGCGACGCTCTTGACATAAAGCACGTCGAGGTCCTCGCCTCCAGACGTCATAATATTTACTTTACTATCGTAGTCTGCGTTCGGAATCGAGATCACCTCGACTTTTATGTCGGGGTTGTCCTTTTGAAACTCCTGGATCAGCGCCTTGTCGTGCGGGTACAGATCGTAATCCCAACATGCGAACTTCAGTGTAACCTGCTGGGCTGTGAGAGCCGCAGGCAGCAGGAAGATCGCTGCAAGAAGCGCGAGGATCCAGCGAATGCTAGAATGTCTGTTCATAGACACCTCCTAAAAAAACTCAATACGCCGTCAGCCCCCCGTCGACCGGTAAGGCTGCGCCATTTATGAATGTCGATTCCGGAGAAACGAGAAACAGGACCGCCTCCGCGACGTCTTCGGCCGAGGCGAGGCGGCCGAGCGGGACCTCGTCGAGCCGCTCTTTCTTGCGTTCCGGGTCCTTGAACAGGGACTGCACCAAGGGCGTCTCGACCGTGCTCGGATGAACCGAATTGCATCGGATATTGTCCTTTGCGTACCGGACAGCGACCGACTTTGAAAGAAGCGTGAGCGCACCCTTGGTCGTTGTGTAGGCCTCGTTCGTGTACTTGTGCCCGATAAGTCCGCATACCGATGATATGTTGACGATGCTGCCGCCGCCGCGCTTCCGCATAAGCGGTATGGCGTGTTTGATGCCGAGGAATGGGCCGCGGACATTGACCGCCAGCATCGCATCTAAATCTGCCGCATCCATTTCTTCTATGTTCTTTCGGATATTGATCCCGGCGTTGTTCACGAGGATATCCAGCCCTTCGGCGCGTTTCACGACTTCAGAATACAGGCTTTTCCAATCGTCCTCGAATTTCACGTCCAGTTTTATAAATGTAACTTCTTTTTTTAACGAATCGGTGATGTTTTTTTGAGCCTTGGCTCCCTCGGTTTCGTTGATATCGCAGATAAAAACCCTGGCTCCTTCGCTTAGAAGCCGTTTCGAAATAGCCAGACCGAGTCCCTGCGCCCCGCCCGTCACAACAGCCGTCTTACCGTTCAAGCGCATGTCAACTTCCTTTTTTCAGCCTCGGACCTGGATATTCGCCAGGCGCTCATAGAACTGAATGATGCCGCTGTGGTCCTGCAGCTCCTTGCCCTCCACCTTAAGCGCCTGGAGTATCTCCATAACCTGGCTCGTCAAGGGTATCGGGGTTCCGACGGCGTGAGCCGTATCGAGCGCGTTCTGCAGGTCTTTTATATGCAGATCGATGCGGAAGCCGGGCTTGTAATTGCCTGCGAGAACCATTGGAGCCTTGGCGTTGAGCACGGCGCTGCCCGCGAGACCTCCCTTTATCGCGTCGACGACTTTCGCTGGATCGACCCCGGCCTTCGTCGCGAGCACAAGGGCCTCCGACATCGCGGCGATATTGAGGGCGACGATGATCTGATTGGCGAGCTTGGTCACATTGCCCGCTCCGATGCCGCCGCAGAGCACCGCCGAAGAGCCCATGCACAGAAGCACGTCCTTCACCCGCTCGAAGACAGACTCCTTGCCGCCGACCATGATCGCCAAGGTTCCGTCTATCGCCTTGGGCTCGCCGCCGGAAACGGGGGCGTCGAGCATATCCACACCGCGTTTTTCCAGTTCCGCGCAAATCTCCTGGGAGGCGGCGGGAGCGATGGAACTCATGTCGATCAGCATATCCCCGGCCTTAGCCCCTTCGATCAGGCCCTCGGGTCCGAGCACCACACGCTTAACATGCGGCGAGTTCGGCAGCATGGTTATAACAAGATTGCAGCGGGATGCGACATTCTTCGGGGAAGTCCCCGCCTCGGCGCCCGCAGAAACCACATCCGCCACCGCAGTTTCGTTTATGTCGTAGACGACGAGACTGTGCCCCGCTTTTATGAGGTTCTTCGCCATCGGCTTGCCCATGATGCCCAAACCGATAAATCCTATTTTCATGATCGACTCCTTCGACGATTCAATATTCCTGTTACCGCGGCTTCGACAGCCGAGGCTGTAAGCCCGTAGTAGGTCAGTATCTCTTCATAACTCCGAGCAGATATCCCGAACTGATCCTGGATTCCGACAAATTCGATCGGCGCATGCGCCTCCGAACGGAGGGCCTCGGCCACCGCGGATCCAAGACCGCCGATCACCGTGTGTTCTTCGGCCGTGACTATGGCGCGCATTCCTCGTGATTCTTCGATAATCCGCTGACGATCCAAGGGCTTGAGCGTGCTCACGTTCACCACTTTGACCGAAACGCCGCGGGATTCGAGCGACCGCGCCGCATCGAGGGCGCGGCCGACCATGACGCCGCAGGCGAAAATCACGGCGTCGCCGCCGTCCTTTATCTTCTGTGGAACGCCGATCCGATAGTCATCCCCTGCGGCGCACACGATCGGAACGTCGTTCCGGTTCACGCGGATATACGCCGGCCCAGGCAGATCGCCGAGTGCGGCGACCATCAGAGCGGTCTCCTCGGCGTCGGCCGGGCAGAGAACCGTCATGTTCGGCAGGGCGCGCAGTATCGCCATGTCCTCGACGGCCTGATGCGTCTTGCCGTCGCCGAAATCCGAAAGCCCTGCGCTCGAGCCGCAGATCCTGACCGGAAGCTTCGGTATGCAGATCGAATTGCGCAGCTGGTCGTAGGTCCTGCCCGAGGCGAAGACCGCGAAACTGTGAATAAAGGGCAGCTTTCCCGCCAACGCGAATCCGGCAGCGGCCGCCGCCATGTTCTGCTCGGCGATCCCCATCTGAAAGTACCGATCCGGGAAGGCTTCTTTGAACAGCTCGGACCTCGTGGACTTGCCCAGGTCGGCTTCGAGGGCGACCACTTCCCGCCGTTTCGCCCCGAGCTCGACAAGTGCCTGACCGTATGCCTCCCTGGGATTCAAACTTTTCGCGATCATCTACAGTCCGCCTTTCAGACCGAGCTCGAGGGCGCGGCGATCGAGTTCCGCATACCCTTGCGCGAGCAGCTCTTCGGTGAGGATGCCGTTATGGAAGGCCGCCGTGTTTTCGGCGAAGGAGAAGCCCTTCCCTTTTACGGTCTTCGCGATGACGATGCTCGGCCTCCCCCTGCATTGGGAAGCCTCATCGAGCGCATCGACGATCGCCGCTGAGTCGTGTCCGTCGATCGAGATCACATTCCAGCCGAAGGACTCCCATTTCCGCTCGACTGAAGCGATATCGAAGACCTCGGCCGTCGGGCCTGTGGCCTGTATGCCGTTCTTGTCGAGTATTCCGATAAGCCTGTCTGTCCCGAACCTCGCCGCAGCCATCGCCGCCTCCCACAGCTGACCCTCGGCGAGCTCGCCGTCCCCCATGACGACGAAGACACGGGACTTTCTGCCGTCGATCCGCAGGGCCAGGGCCATGCCGAGACCGATGGACAAGCCCTGCCCCAGCGATCCGGTGACCGCCTCGATTCCCGGCGTCATCGACATGTCGGGGTGACCTTGAAGAACACCGTCGATGGTCTTTGTTTTTTTTAGTTCGCTGCGCGGAATGAGCCCCAGCTCCGTCAGCGCCGCATACTGGATGAGCACCGCGTGCCCCTTGCTGAGAATAAAACGGTCGCGCTCGGGGTCGCGGGGATTGCGCGGATCGAAGCGCATTGTATGAAAGTAGAGAGCCGCGACGATTTCGGCCAATGAGGCCGAGCCTCCGAGATGCCCCGCCTTGCCCGTACCGATCATTTCAAGCAGATCGCGCCGCAGCTTAAGAGCCATTGTCTCGATCAGCGCGACAACCTCAGCCGATGCCATCTTCCTTCTTCCTCCCGGGTTTATTTGTCGCTGAATGCACAGATGCTTGCTTCCCGCGGTCGACAGGTGCCGCATCGATCTCGGCGCGGATTCGCTCGATCGTCCTCAGGACATGCTCTTCCATAAGACTCTCCGCAAGGGCTGAATCGTGCGAGCGAACCGCATCGATTATTTTTTTATGATAGGTAAGGCCGTCCTTGACGCCGAGCGCGCTGACGATGTTCTCCATGGAGACGGTCAGTATGCTCCGTATAATGTCGTTGACCTTGATGATTAAAGGGTTTCCGGTCGCCTCGGCGAGATGAAGGTGGAAATCGAGATCGGCGATCGCGAACGCCGTGATATCGTTTTTACACTCCTCCATCGCCGCGTAGCAGGCTTCGAGGCCACGGATGGTTTCTTCGTCGGCCTTTTCCGCGGCGATGGCCGCGGTCCCCTTTTCCATGATCAGGCGGTACTCGAGCACGTGGAGAAGCCCGGTCTTTCCCAGGGCGAGGACCGGGAACAAACCGTTGAGGTAGACGTCTCCGGTAAACTCTTTGACAAAGGTTCCTTCGCCGTGTCGGGTTTCAAGCAGGCCCAAGGTCACAAGCATCTGAAGCCCTTCGCGGATGGAGACACGGCTCACTCCCATGGACTCGGCAAGTTCATTCTCGGAGGGTATGCGGCTTCCGGACGTCCAGACTCCCCGCAGGATTTGTTCGCGCAGCTGGGCGAAGACCTGCTCTTTGACGCTCTGGCGTCGTATGGTTTTCAGAGTTTCCTCCTCATACTGTCAGTGGCATGAGTTCCTCGAAGCTTGTTGAAACTGCATCAGAACCTGTGTTAGGTTGTATGATATCTGACATATTATGAACTGTCAACCAAGATTTTCGTTTTTTCGACTGCCGTCTGCTACACTTGCACAGAGCCTGCACCGAGGAGGATCTCATGACGAGAAGCGAGCTTATGCGAAGCGCCGAAAGGATCTTCAGGGCGGGACTGGCCAGGGTTGACCCCTCTGCAATGCTGCACGAACGACTCAGGCTGGATCATTGCGCCCGGGGCGGCACTCTAGTCATCGAGCTCGAAGAAGGGACACGAACGATCGACCTCGATCGCTTCGAGCGCATCCTCGTTTTCGGAGCCGGCAAGGCGAGCGCCCGCATGGCCCTGGGCCTCGAGTCCGTGCTCGGAGAGCGCATCGAGGGCGGCCTCGTCGTCGTCAAAGACGGCTACTCGGAGAGGCTCAATCGCATCGATCTTATCGAAGCCTCGCACCCTGTGCCCGACGATCGGAGCGTGACCGCTGCGGAGAAGATGCTCGCCCTCGCCCGCTCAGGAGATGAGAAGACGCTGTTCATCGGGCTATTTTCCGGCGGAGGCTCCTCCCTGCTCTGTCTTCCCGCGCCGGGACTTGCGCTCGACGATAAAGCTGAGGCGACACGACTGCTCGTTTCCTGCGGCGCGGATATCGGCGAGATCAATTGTGTTCGCAAGCATTTATCTTCAATAAAAGGAGGGCGTCTCGCCGCCGCCCTCGGTCAGGCCTCGGCGCTGGTCTTGATGCTCTCCGACGTTATCGGCGACGATCCGGCCGTCATCGCCTCGGGCTTGACCGCGCCTGATCCCACCAGCTTCGCCGACGCGCAGGCCGTGATCGAACATTACGGCCTTGCATCGCGCATGCCGCCCGCCGTCATGCGCCACCTCGCCGCAGGACTTCGCGGCGAGATCGATGAAACGCCGAAACCCGGCAGCCCTGTCTTCGACCGCATCAGCACGGTGCTCATCGGATCGAATCGGCAGGCCCTGGCTGCGGCTTCCTTCGAGGCAGGGCGTCTCGGATATACCACACTTATTCTCGGCTCGCGATTCGAAGGCGAGGCGCGCGAACTGGGCCGGTTTTTCTTCTCGCTCGCCGAAAGCGTACATACCGAGGGCCTCCCGCTCGCCCCGCCAGCCTGTATCATCGCAGGCGGCGAGACGACCGTCACAGTCAAAGGATCGGGCAGGGGCGGCCGAAACCAGGAAATGGCGCTCGCGTTTCTGGCGGCCGCCGAACGCAGATCGCAGATCCTTGAACAGTGTTGTTTCCTATCTGCGGGGAGCGACGGCAGCGACGGCCCGACCGAGGCGGCCGGGGCCTTCGCGTGCCGATCTGTCCTCGATGCAGCTCATACAGCCGGCTTGAACCCCCGAAAGTATTTGGAGCAGAATGACTCCAACGGCTTTTTTTCACGGACCGAGGGGCTTTTCATCACCGGCCCTACAAATACCAATGTCTGCGACCTGCAGATATTGCTTGTCGGCAGGCCTGGAGCTTGATCGAAGGAGACTTGATTATGGACTGCAAAGTCGAAGCGAACAAAAAATCCTGCATCTGCAGCTATCCCTGTCCGCGCAAAGGAATCTGCTGCGAGTGCATCGCCTATCATCGGCGTTCCGGGGAGCTGCCCGCCTGCTACTTCACCAAAGAAGCCGAGCGGAGCTACGACCGCTCGATCGAGTATTACCTTAAAACGAGGGGACGGTGAGAAAAACCGGCGCAGCGGCTTGTGCTCGGATGACCCCAGTTTGCGCGCTGAGGCTCGCCTCTTTGTCTATCGCGGCCTGCGTTGCAGCCGCGCTCGTAGGCTGTGCGACAAAGCCGAGCTCCGCCGTCCGCGGGCCTGAGCCGCGCGCAAGCCTTACGGCGGCCCCGATCAGACTTATCGACCGCAGTCATGCGCGTCTCCATCTCGAGGCCCGCGTCGACAATCCCCGGGACGAAGAGCTGAGCCTCATCGCCGCCGAGTGCGTACTCGTCGTCGAGGGATCAAGCACCAAGCCCGAGACGATTCGTCCGGTCCAGGTCCTGCCCGTGCATGTCGCGGCGCGGGATTCCTCGGTCATTGTGTTCGCCGCCGAACTCGACCTCGGCGCTCTCGGCGAGGACGTCATAGGACCCGAGGGTCCCGCCGAAGCGCCCTGGAGCGCCGCCGCCTCATTCCGCCTTCGATCGAGCGGCGGCGAGGAGATTGAAGCCGTCGGCGCCGCGACCGGGAGTATACCCATCATCCGCGAACCCGAGATCAGCATTCGATCGCTCAGAATCGTGCGCGACGTCCTGGTGACGACGAGACTCGCCCTCGGCGTAGAGATTCGGAATCCCAATGCCTTTCCAGTCGAACTCTCGAGGTTTTCGTACGATTTCTACGGTGAAGCCAAAAAGTGGGCCCGGGGGGACGACGACGCGGCCATCCGCGTACCTGCGAGGAATCAGTCGCTTCATGAGCTTGAGTTCGAAATGAACTTCGCGGACGTCGACCGCAGGCTCTTCGATCTTGTTGCGAAACTCGGAACGATCAGCTACCGACTTTCGGGATCGGCCTCGGTGACAACGGGACTGGAAGTTCTCCCCTCATTCTCGCTCGGTTTCAATCTCGAAGGCTCCTGTCTCGTCGAGCGCTGATCCGGCCCGCTACAGCTTAAATACATGGACGAGCTTCTTTTCGGTCTCGCCCTCGATCGCCGCCTCGACCTCGACATAGGTCTCGAGTCCCGAGCCGCGGAGCTTCTCCTTCAGTAATTCGTCGATCTGAAATATGCCCGCCGAGTTGTTCATCCTGACATGAATGTGTATGGGCTTTTCCGATCCGGCTTGAATGTCGACCTGCTCGACCGAGGCCGCGGAAATCGAATGGATGTTGACTGCTCCGGCCTCGAATCCGATGCGGGACCTCCCCTTGGTCATATCGAGGGCGTCGGCGACGCGGACGACGCCGGCCTCGACCGTCATGGGCCTGCCGTCGGAGCGGTGCGATATGATGGCGTGCAGAATTTCGGAACGCAGTATCGCGCGGGGTCCCGGGGCATACGCGCTTCCGATGAGGCGGTCGATAATGGGGGCGGCGATGAAAAGGCTCAAGACCTCGTGGTCTGAGCGCTGGATCGACATGCCTAAATCGTGCAGAAGAGCCGCGAGCACGACGACGATCTCGGCATCCTCGCGGCTCATGCCGTGATCCTTGACGATACTCGGCTCGACGCCGCGGTCGATAAGGAGGCGCAGCATTTTGAGGGCCATGTTGGCCACGATTTGAAAGTGTACGGGCCCGTGGTCGGTCATGCCGAGCCTCGAGACCGCGTTGACATTCATGGCCGTCCACAGCGCGTAGAGTTCTTCGTCCGCGTTAACCGTGTCGATGATCGACTGGAGGGCCGGATTGTGCCGCAGCGGCAGCCTGATCTCGATACGCTGGCCCGATCCGGGATCGCTGGCTTCGGATTGTTCCATAGCGGCGATTGTAACCCGCCGCTATGGACTTGACGAGTACCGCGCCGCGGACAACCTGGCAAATAACGCGCTATTCCGTTCGCAGGGAGGCGTACAGGTTATAGTACGCCCCGCCCAGCGCGCACAGCTCATCGTGGGTTCCCGACTCGACTATCCGCCCTTTGTCGATGAAGAGTATCCGATCCGCATCGCGGATGGTCGAAAGCCGGTGAGCGATGACGAAGGAGGTCCTTCCGCGTAATAGGTTGTTCAATCCCTTTTGGATCGCGCGCTCGGTCTCGGTGTCCACCGAACTCGTCGCCTCGTCGAGGATCAGGATGGCCGGATTCGACAAAAGAACGCGCGCGAAACTGATGAGCTGACGCTGTCCCATGGACAGACGTATACCGCGCTCGTTGACCGCTGTATTGTATCCGTCGCGGAGAGCGACGATAAAATCGTGCGCGTGAACGGCCTTGGCCGCCGCGACGACCTCCTCGTCGGAGGCGTCCAGTCTTCCGTATCGGATATTGTCCAGGATCGTCCCTGAAAAAAGCACGCTTTCTTGAAGCATGACGCCGACCTGGGTGCGGAGCGAGGCGAGGGTGATTTTCTGTATGTCCAGTCCGTCGATGAGGATCAGGCCGCTGTCCGGCGTGTAAAAGCGCGACAGCAGGTTGACGATCGTCGTCTTGCCCGCGCCGGTGGGGCCGACAATGGCGATCCGAGCGCCGGGCTCGACCGAAAAACTGAGATCGGCGATAACCGGTCTTCCGGCTTCATACGCGAAATTGACACCGCGGAACTCGACGTGGCCGCGGATGGGCGGCAGAACGACGGCGTCGGGCGCGTCCTTTATCGAAACGGGCTCGTCGATGGTTTCGAAAATGCGTTCGAGATATGCGGCCGCCTGCACGAGCGAGGTGTAGAAATTCCCGATCGTCGAGATCGGCGCCCAGAAGCGCCATACATACCCGACGAAGGCGACGAGAACTCCAACGGTCATGCCCTCGGCGAGCCATGCGATTCCGCTGAGGTACACGAGACAGACCCCGAGCACCGAGATGATTTCGATGGTCGGCCAGACCAAAAACATGGTGCCGACCGCGCGAAGCCATGACGAACGCCATTCGTCGCCGAGGCGTGCGAAGATACTCTCGTTCTCCCCGGCGCGCGCGAGAGACTGCGTGACTTTGACGCCCGACAGGGCCTCGTGCAGATAGGCGTTGAGGTTCGACTGCTTGCGGCTCAAGTCCTGCCATGAAAGCCGCTGCCGTTTTTTCAGGGCGAGAACTGCGGCCGCGAGCAGGGGCAGTCCCGCGAGGCAGACGAGCGTGAGCCTGGCGTCGATGATGAACATGAACACGATGATGAAGGCCAGACTGAAGAGATCGGTGATAAGGTTGATGATGCCGTTCGACAGAAGATCAGAAAGCGAATTGACGTAGTTGACCACGCGGATAAGTATCTTGCCGTGAGGACGGGAATCGAAGTAGGTGAAAGGAAGCTCTTGAAGCCGTTTGAAAATATCCGTGCGGATCGAGTGCACGACACCCTGACCTATGTCGTTCATCACCTTGATCCGGATCCACAGGCAGAGCGCGCCGATCAAGTTCGCCAGCACGAGGACCGCGGAAAGGATCGCGAGTCCCCGAAGATCGCCCCGGGGGATGTACTCGTCGATCGCGATTTTCGTCGCGTAGGGGCCGAGGAGGGAGACGAGGGCGGCCACGATCATCAGGGCCACGGCCGCCGCGACCCCCCGTTTGTGCGGCCCGAGATAGCGGAGCATCCGCAGAACGCTCGCTGCGTCGAATTCGCGCGAAAGATCTTCGTCGACGTCGTACTTATTCCTGGCCACGCCCGCCTTCCTTCCGCGCCCCTATCCGAGCGCCCGCGAGCGCACCCTCGCCCGTCTGATGCCGGTAGACCTCCTCGTAATAGCCGCCCAAGGCTACAAGCTCGTCGTGCGTTCCGCGCTCGGCGACGCGGCCGTCTTTTATCACGAGAATCTGGTCCGCGTGCATGATGGTGGAAACGCGGTGCGCGATGATGAAAAGAGTCTTTTTCCCGACGAGAGAGCGCAGAGAAGCGTGAATCCTCTCCTCGGTCTCGATGTCGACCGACGAAGTCGTGTCGTCGAGGATCATGACGGGCGGCGAGGCCAGAAGAAGCCTCGCGAGCGCGACGCGCTGGCGCTGTCCGCCCGAAAGACCGACGCCGCGCTCTCCGATGATCGTGTCATAGCCTTCTTCGAGCTTCTCGACGAACTCGTGGGCGTTCGCCATGCGGGCGGCACGCACCACGTCCTCGAATGAGGCATGGGGCGCGCCGAACGCGATATTGCCTTCGATGGTATCCGAGAATAGGAAAACATCCTGCATCGCGAGTCCCACGTTCGAGCGCAAAAAGTCGAGATCATAATCGCGGAGGTCGACGCCGTCGAGAAGGACACGGCCTGATGTTACATCGTAATAACGACACATGAGCCGCGCGATCGTCGATTTCCCCGAGCCCGTCGGCCCCAGAACGCCGACCGTCATGCCGCTATCGATAGTGAAGCTGATATCCTCGAGCACTTTTTCGTCGCCGTACGAGAACGAGACATGATCGAACTCGATCATGCCCGCGATCTTGCTCGGCTTGTATCTGCGGCCGCCCTCGGGCAGGGCGCTCTCGAGGGCGAAAAGCTTATCCAGGCGGTCGGCGGCCGCGGCGAAGCGCTGGACGTCGTTGACGAGCCAGCCCGCCATACGCAGCGGCTGGTTGATCGCCCATACAAGGCCGGTGAAAACGACAAGCTCGCCGAGGCTGAGACTTCCCCCGACGATCATCGCGCCGCCGGCCATAATCAACACGACAGGCAGAAGGCCGGAAAAGAACTCGATCGGCGGGATGTAGCGCGCCCAGACCGCGGCGGACTCGACGTTGCGGTCGCGGAAGGCGTCGTTCTCGGCCTCGAACTTCTCTATTTCGTAGTTTTCGCGGGTCAGAGCTCGGACGACGCGGTTCGCAGCTATATTCTCCTGCACAACGGAGTTGAGCCGGGAAAACTGCTCTCGAATCGCTGTAAATGTGGGTTTTACCTTGCGCGAGAGGGCGGCCGTGAAATACGCGATGAGCGGCGATACAGCGAGGAGGGCGATCGTCAGGCGCCAATCGACGAACAGAAGAGCCGCGATGGCGACAATGAACATGAGACCGTTCTCGACGATCTGATAGACGACCCAGGCGATGAAATGCCGCACGGCGTCGAGATCGCCGGTCATGTGCGCCATGAGGTCGCCGGTCTTGGTTCGATCGAAATAACCGAAATCCATGCGCTGAAGCTTGGCGAAGAGTTCTTGGCGGCAGGAGCGGAGAACATCCTGCGACACATGTTCGAAAATCATCTGGTAGCTGTAGCGGACAGCCGCCTTCACGATGACGGCGAAGATCATACAGCCCAGGACCTTCCAAAGAAGATCCTTCTCACCGGCGATGATGACACGGTCGACGAGCACGCCCGAGAGCAATGGATTGATAAGGTTGATAGCGGGGACAATCAGCGTCATCAAAAGCGCGAGGCAATAAACAAACGCATGTCTTTTTAGATGAGCGCGAAGCCAGGGATGCATACAAAAGCTCCTGCCGCAGCCGGCGACGGTACAGCGGTGAGAATGCTAATTCCCCCGTCTTTAATTAGTCAATGAGGCGTCATCGTTGCAGAGCCGCGGTCCGACTCAGCAGTCAAAAACGCGTCACGCGAAAAGTTTAAGGGGAAGACGGCCGCGGATGCCCATGCGGTCGTTCATTATCACGAGCGCCGACACGAGATACTCGGCGCTGCGCGCGAGGTCGAGGGCCGCTTCGATGTCCGCCTCGCCCGATACCGCGTTGCCCAGGGCCGTCGCCCAGGCATCCGCGAGCGCGGCGGCGGCGCTGGCGGGGCCTCGGCACGCGGCCATGGCCGCATCGGCGCGGCCCAGGCTCAGCGAGGGCCCCACGGTGCCGCTCGAGGTGCACAGTCCAAGAGGAGAGAACTCTGGGGGAATCGAGACACCGACTTTATACGAAAGAGGAGAGTCGCCCGCAAAAACAGAGACATCGATCGAGCCCTCGAACTTGAGCCACAGGTCGCCGCCGTTCTCCACGGCGATCTCGCGGCAGTTGAACTCGGCGTCGAGGTCACGGCCCACGAACTCAGCGACGGCGCCCGCGACCGCGGCCATGGGTCCCACGCCGGCAGCCTGGGCCGCAGCCATCATGGCGGCCGCGATCGGCGGGGCCGCTGCGTCGTGGGCGAGCGGCCGTAAGCTCGGAATGAACTCCGTATTCCGCTCGGCATAGGACTCGAGTTCCAGACGGTAGTGCCGCGCCCGCGAGGCGGCGAAATCCTCCATGCGCGGATCGTATGATCCGGCATCGACGCCGATCCAAAGATCAGTCTCTTTATATGAAGCTATGAATCCGTGAAAGCGCGGACCCAGGAGAGCTCGATAGTGCCGCACAAGGTATTCGGCGCCCATCGATACCTGATTCCGACTCGATCAGTCCCCGAAGGTGAGGCTGAAAAGGCCGAAGGGGCAGGCCTTGACGCAGAGCCCGCAGGCGATGCATTTCTCGCGGTCCACGACGAGTTCCCACTTTTCCCGGTCCATGCTCAGGCAGCCTGAATAGCAGACCCCGGTGCAGGCGCCGCAGTCGACGCAGAGTTCTTCGCGGAAGGACAGGGACTGGGCGATGGTCATCACCCTGATATCGCGGCTTGCGAGGTAGTCCATACATTCGGAGACATTGCCCTGCTCGCCTTCGATCTCCACGAGCATCTTGCCCTCGTGGCCGGGGGAAATTTCGGCCCGGAGAATATTGACCTTGACGTCGAAGCGCTTGACCAGGGTGTAGATGATGGGCTCGTCGACCATGGCGCTCGAGTACTCGAGAATGTAGCGGTGTTTCATCGCGACCTCCCGCGCTCAAAAAGCCCGAACTGGCTCGAGCGGGCCGGCAGAGACTGAACAGGAGGCGCCAGCGGGAAGGCGCCCGAGGAGACGCGCACCTTGAGGAGGGCCGCGATCGCCCGGGCGCGCGCGAGACTCGAGAGGGGGGCGGTCTTGACCTTCCTGCCCTCGATTTCGATCGTCCCCGACCTGAGCACCTCGTAGTTCGTTCTGACGATGGGCGGATGACCGTCGAGGCCGTAGTCGCAGACGAGGGCCGGAATATCGCGGTTGCAGATCGAGACAGAGGCGGCCAAATCCTCGTCAAGTACGGGGATCGGAATGCCGACGCCGAGATAGATCGTGACGCCGTACTTCTCGAAGTACGCCGCTCGTAGAAAATCGGCTGACATTTCCTTTACATCGGCCGTGAGCATGAGCGTCGCCGCGTTGCTTTCTGGTATGCCGCGCTCGGAACGAGGTTTTTCGGTGTTATATTGAGTTCCCCTCCAGGATACGAAACCCTGGGCCCCGCCGAGGAAAACCCGCGTACCGATTCCGATCGTGCGGAGATAGGGATCATTGAGCAGAGGCGAGAGCTCTCCTGCGGTCGAATAATTCACATTGCCGAAACGGGGCAGCAGACTGCCCATGTAGGTGTAGAGGATGCGCTCCGTCGAGTTCGTCGCCGCCGGATAATTCTGGTAGGCGTTGCGCGGATTCACCATAGTGATTTCGTTGACCCGGTCCTTCCTGATCCAGGTCTCGGTCATCTTCTTCGGGTAGCAGTCCGTGCCTTTCCCCTTGGCGATGAGATGAACCTCTTCGCCGCGGACCAGAGCCTCGATGACATGGGCGCCGCCGTACGAAGGCTCGTCAGGTGAAACTTCCGTAGCGCCGATATACGCGTCGACCGCGGCGATGCCGCTGAAAACAGGCACCCCGTTCAGCGCGATCGACTCCATGCGGATGGGCGGACTCGTGTGACCGAAGTTTATAAAGCAGCCCGATGAGCACATCGCGCCGAAGGTGGCTGTAGTGACGACATCGACCTTCTTCGCGATCTCGGCGGGAGAAGCTTCCTTGGCCATGCGCGAAACTTCTTCGGCCGTCAGCACGACGGCTTCACCTCTCGCGATTTTGGCGTTTATTTCTTCGTACGTCTTGGCCATCGCGGACCTCCGCCCAGAGACGAGTGTAGCGGCTTAAGAGGCCGCATGACAAGAAGGGCGGTCCAGCGCATCGTCCTTGACCTGTGCCCGGCGCCTTACTACTATCGCTTCACCATGAAGATCGCGAAATTCGGAGGCACCTCGGTGGGAACAGCCGAGGCGATCCACGCTCTTGTCGAGATCGTCCGCCGGCGCGGGCAGCACGTTGTCGTTGTTTCGGCGCTCTCCGGAGTCACGGACGAACTCATCGCCACGGCGAAAACCGCGGTCTCGCGCGGTCCTGCATGGGAAGACAGGATCACTGCGATCGAAGCGCGGCATCGGGCCGCGCTGGACGAACTCGCCTCGGGGGAAAACCGCCTCGCCGCCGCGGCGCGCCTCGAATCATTGTCGGCCGAGCTCCGCGAAGTGCTGACCGGGGTCAAGGCTCTGCGCGAGCTCTCAAAGCGCGTCCTCGACCTCGTCATGAGCTTCGGCGAGCGGATGTCGTCCATCCTCGTCGCCGCGGCCTTCCGCGAGTCGGGGATCGACGCCGTGGACGTCGACGCGCGCGGCCTCATCGTCGTCAATGAGGTATTCGGCAACGCGCGGCCGCTCAGGGAGCCGACGGAAACGGCGATCGCATCCCGTCTCAAGCCCCGCTCCGACGGGGTCCCGCTTCCTATTGTAACCGGCTTCATCGGCGCGACGATCGAGGGAGAGACCGCGACCCTGGGCCGCGGCGGCTCGGATTTCACCGCCGCGATTCTCGGAGCGGCGCTCGGCGCTGAGGAAGTCGAGATATGGACCGATGTCGACGGAATCCTCTCGGCCGATCCGCGCAAGGTCCCCGACGCCTTCAGCCTCGAGTGCCTGAGCTACGAGGAGGCTATGGAACTCTCGCACTTCGGCGCCAAGGTCATCTACCCGCCTACAATTCAACCGGCGCTCGAGCGGGGGATACCCATCCGCATTCTCAACACCTTCAATCCTGAGTTTCCAGGCACGCTCATCTCCTCTCGCGCATCCCCCTCGCCCTACCCCGTCCGCGGCATTTCCTCGATCCCGTCGACCACTATGATCCGCGTTCAGGGTCCCGGCATGATGGGCGTCACGGGCATCGCCATGCGGCTCTTCGGCTGTCTCGCGGGGAGAGGGATAAACATAATTTTAATTTCACAGGCTTCGAGCGAGCGCTCGATCTGCTTCTGCGTATCCCCGGCCGACTGCGAGGCCGCGCTCTCGGCCGTCGCGGAGGAATTCGGTCCTGAAATCTCCGACGGCCGCATCGGAGCGCCGATCATCGAGTCCGATAAAGCGATCATCGCGGTCGTCGGCGAGGGCATGAAACACACGCCGGGCATCTCGGGCAAGGTCTTTCATTCCCTCGGGCGGAACGGCGTCAACGTCTCGGCCATAGCCCAGGGATCGAGCGAGCTCAATATCTCGCTCGTCGTCGATTCGAAGGACGAGGCCAAGGCGCTCAACGCCGTGCACGAAGCCTTCTTCCTGTCCGGAACGAGATCGGTCAACGTGTTTCTCGCTGGCACCGGCGTCGTCGGCGGCACCCTTCTCCGCCAGATTGCGCATCAAAAAACCATACTGGCCGAGGATTATTCGGTGCATGTCAATGTGATCGGCATCGCGCGATCGAAGAAAATGCTGATCCGCGAGGAAGGCATCCCCCTCGAGGAGTGGAAGGAGCTGATCGAGACCGAGGGCGTCCCCACCGATCTCGCCCTCTTCGTCGACGCGGCCGGAGACCTCGCCCTGCCGAATGCCGTGTTCGTCGACTGCACCGCCTCCGACGAGGTGCCTCGGCTGTATCCGCGTGCATTCCGCGAGGCGACCGCCGTGGTGACGCCCAATAAGCGGGGCAATACCGGCCCCATGCCCTTCTACGCCGAGCTCATGCGCACAGCGCGCGAGACGGGCTCGCCCTATCTGTACGAGACGACCGCGGGCGCCGGACTTCCGGTCATCTCGACCCTCCACGACCTGCTTGTCTCGGGCGACAGGATCATCCGCATCGAGGCCATGCTCTCGGGAACCATCGGGTACGTCCTTTCGAACTACGACGGCGCAAAGAGCTTCGCGAGCCTCGTCCGCGAGGCGAAGGAACTCGGCTATACCGAGCCCGATCCCCGCGACGACCTCTCCGCCGCCGACGCGGCGCGCAAGGCCCTCATCCTGGCCCGAGAATGCGGCCGCGACATCGAGTTTTCGGATATTGTCATCGAACCCCTTTTGCCGCGTTCCTGCATCGAGGCTCCGAGCGTCGAGGTCTTTTTCGATGTGCTTGAGCGGGAAGAGCCCTACTTCCGCTCGCTCGTCGAGAAGGCGAAGGGCGCGAGTCTCGTCTACGCCGCGACGATCGACGAACAGGGCATCAGGCTCAAACTGAGGACCGCGGCGCCGGGCGATCCGCTCTTCGGCCTCCGTGGCCCCGAAAACGTCGTCGCCTTTACGACCGAACGCTATTCGACACTGCCGCTTATCGTACGCGGCCCGGGTGCGGGCGGCGAGGTGACGGCCGGCGGACTGTTCGCAGACATCATCCGCGTGGCTAAGGCGTTGGTGTAGGGCGAGCCTCTTCCCCGCCCGCGGCAGGACGTAAAAGCGCCTCATAGCGTTCGATGACGTAATCAAGATCGGGCTCGCCCGGCCCTATGCCGCAGATTTTCTCGAGCACGGCCCGGGGGCCTTCGGCCCTGATCATGTCTGCGACGACAGGGGAGGCCGGGTCATTGAAGCGGAGCGCAGCCGCGAGGCCGTCGAGTATGGCCGTCCTCGGAAGATCATGAGCGCGGCAGAGGGAGACGGCGCCGAGAATGCGGTCGCCGGGAGCGAGCTTCCGCGGCAGGTCACGCCCCACCCGCTCGACCGTATCGCCGAGGGCTCGATTTGAGAACCGCGCAAGAAGATCCTCGGCGTGCTCGAGCAAGGGTCCGCGGTCAAGGCCGTGTTCGGCGGCGATTGCGGCGGTTGATTCCGCCATCGCCTGCCTCGCCGCCTCGCGGATCGCGCGGTCGCGTACCGCCTCCCAGATATAGCGCAGGCCGGCGAGGGCGCCGTGATATGCGGCGACCGCGTGCCCCAGATTATGGATATATAGCTTGCGCCGGACGTACAGCTCGAAAGGAGCGACCGGCTCCATATTCACAATCGAAGGTATCGGTCCGACAAAGGCTTCGGCGTCGACGGGCAGGCGATCATAGGCCTCGACCCAGATGCGCAGTATATTCCCCTCGCGCATCTCCTCGGTCATGACCGGCACCATTCGGCCCACAGAAGCCCGGACAAAGCCCACGCGTTTTTTTAAGCGTTCTTCCCCGTCCGGGCCAAATTGAGCGGCGAGCAACACACGGAATCTCGAATCGGCGTCGGCAAGATTTTCGCAAAGAATAATATCGAGTGGAGCCGAAACACCCGAAGCCCATCGGCGTTCGAGCCCGGCCGCGAGGACCGTGGCGACGGAAGGCAGCCCCGCCGCGCCGACCGCGGTCGCGGCGATATCGGCGCTCACAATCTCGGCGGCGACGGCGACTCGATCCGAGGCGTCGACGGCGCGGACGTTCTCGACGTAGGTCTCAACAGCGCCGCCTTCGGACACCACGCGGACAGGATAGCGCCGGGCGGCGTTCACGGCCTCGACTATGCGTCTGTCGATGTCTATGAAGACAAGCTCGTAGCCCGAGCGATGCATGAGCTGACCGATAAATCCCCGGCCGATGCTGCCGGCCCCGAAGAGTACCGCCTTTTTCATGTCGCGCCGGTTTTACTTTCTCGCCTTGATGCTGACGCCCAGCGAAGAGGCTGCGACTTCAGCGGCCTTGGACCAGATCGTTTTCCGATCCGGGACCTTGAGCCTGGCAGCCTCTCTGACACTCTCGAACATCGCATGATGCTTGTCGAGCGTCCGGTAATTATTGCGATCGTTCTGGTTGAGAAAAATCGCTTCGAGATGCTCGTCGATCTCATGGTCGAGAGTTTTTGCGAAAGCATCGAGCAGTCTGCGGTAGTTGCGCCTCACGATCCGCAAATACTCGATTACAATGAGATCCCGCTCGCGAGCCTTCGAATAATCGGATACCAGGCTGTTGAACTCCGCGATCGCCTGCTCGTATCGCTCTGATGAAAACAGGCTTTGTATTTTTTTGATCCGCTGCATCGCCGAAATAGAATCGGTCGCCTCCACCGGCGCGCCGGTCTTTTCGTCGGTGAATCCTCCTGGAAACGCGGAAAAAATCCGCGCAAGGAGATTCAAGGCATCGGAGAAAATTCTCGAACTCCAAAGCCCCTGCCGAACCGACTCGTACAGCGAGCCCATCCGGTCGCGGTACTCGAGACGGCTCGATTCATCAGGGAGGAAAATCGTATCGACGACCGATACATTGATGCCCTTGAATTCCACCATGCCGGTATCGAAAAAATCCACCGCCGACAAGTATTCGTAATGAGCCGCGGCCTTGGCTTGATTTTTCAGCTTTTGATAGGTGACGCCGGCGAGGAGTATCTTCGTCCGATCGGGAGAGAGCTTGTTGGCGCGCGCCTGCAGCCGGGCTGCGGTGTTCACGATCGATCCGGACAGATCGCCGTCGCGGGTGATCACGAGCTGCGCGTACTTCGCCCCTCCAGAAATGCCCGCCGAAATTTCAAAAGCCGGCAGAGAAGCGTCGGAATTCCCTGAAGGTATAGTTTCGCTTTTGGTAGAGGTTAGTTTCTTCGCCAGCCTCTTTTTTATGAGAAAGACAACCTCGAACAGCTCGGCGGCCGATCCCGCCAGCAGAAGGATCTCATCTCCGCGGGCGCGTCGGGACACCACCCCGTATTTCGCGGCGATTTCCGGAATATCCTGTTGCAGGACACGGTCGAGCAGGTCGAGCATGGACATGTTATGGCGGTATTTCTGGCAAAACCGGGTATACCCGTGGATATCGATGATGGCCATATACACATCGGGAATAGCGGCTAGACGTTTTATGTCGCCTGCAAAACGGAATTTCTGATTGGGGACAACGACCTTGCTCCAGACTTTCGGATGAGTAGACGGAGAAATATCTTTGAAGAACCCCCAGTAGAGCTTCTTTTGAAGATCGAAAGCCCTGCGAAGGATCGCCTCGGTCTTCGGGGAATCCGGAAGACGGGCGCAGTAATCCTGGAGTGACTTGAAGGTTTTTAGCTCACCCCTGACGATCTTTTCTGTCAGAAGCGCCAAAACTTCGTAGGGCGATGTCGTTGAGTTGTACTCGGAAATATCCTTCATAAAGTGTTTACCCGGTTTTATAGCATACACGGGTTACAAGGAGAGAGCAATAGAAATGATGGCCATGAATATATAATTGTTTTTCATACAATAAAGTACAAAAATGTTAGTAAAATTACAAAATTATGATTTTCTAGCCCTGCCGCAGACGCAGCCAGCCACATCGCCGGGGACTTCACTCTCGCCACCATCCCTGGCGGCTCGACCACGATTCGTGCTTCGCGCGAATCGTGGAGTGAAGTCCCTTCGACTCCTGCTGTCCTTATTAAAACGCCCCAGGCTTTGCCTGGGGCGTTTGGGACCAGCAGGAGTCGCCTTCCGCTCGTCCACCTCCTGTCTCCTCGCTCCAGGCCGGGGACTTCACTCTCGCCACCATCCCTGGCGGCTCGACCACGATTCGTGCTTCGCGCGAATCGTGGAGTGAAGTCCCTTCGACTCCTGCTGTCCTTATTAAAACGCCCCAGGCTTTGCCTGGGGCGTTTGGGACCAGCAGGAGTCGCCTTCCGCTCGTCCACCTCCTGTCTCCTCGCTCCAGGCCGGGGACTTCACTC
>CAZINN010000040.1:0-23457 GCA_964540615.1 uncultured Treponemataceae bacterium
ACTCGCGGGATTCGTGTGGGGCATGATGAACGAGACGTACGAACGCGTATAATCGACGTGAAGGCGTCTGAAGCAATGGACAGCGGAGCAACGGAAAGAGGAATGGCCACGATAAAGGGATATGCCCGAGAGCGCTTTATGGCGAACTACGGTTCGATCCATGTTGTAAGACTGGCGCTATCCCCGATGAACAGATTGTCATGCGGTACCCAACCCGCGCATATCAGACTGATCAATCGTCGCCGAAGCATTTCTCTTTCCTTTGGTCCGCTGTTCGGAGGGTAGAGCCAAAAGAAAAAAAGGATCACCCCTTGACGGGAGGTCACATCATATCAGCACTAAACCGACCGTTAATACTATACCAAGTATTCTTCTCATTGTATATTCCTTCACTAAAACGAATTATAACATCTTTTTAAAACCGCTTAACATCAATGCATCTTTTTCAATCACCTTTTTGATTCTATCATGATTAGCATTGAACAAATCATAATCCTTGGGGTTTACAAACCGTAAAAGATCCGGAAGCTTCTATAGTTGATGGTCCCGATACACAAAACTCCCTCCAGACGTCTATTACAGCCTCTCGAGTGACAAAGCCATTCGAATCTCGGTTTCATTAAATGTTTCTATTCGTTTATTCATCTAATCATCGACGGAATCGGCCACACAACAATATTTCTCCCTTGCCGGGATGTCATGTCGTACCGATTTTCTTCGCGAAAGGATGGCTGGAACACCGCGGAAATGGTATTGTAGTTGTAGGATAGAAGAGGAAGACGATTTGCCGTTTCCCAGCTTGGTAGATTCGGGGGATGGCGCTTACGATAAACCGCCTAATCACTACGTTCTCAACTTTCTTTTTTGAACCGCATTCCCATATACCGCGGCTTAAACCCGATATGCTCATAAAAGCGTATTGCGCCTTCATTCCATATCATCACTTCCAGATCTATCTCATTAAGTTGATGCTCTTCCATCGCCTTCTCCAAGAGCATTCTGCCGTAGCCATGATTCCTGTATTCTCGTTTTATAAACAACTGACGCATGTAGTTCGGGCTTCGCGTTATATCCAACACACAGTATCCAATTATATCTTTCGCATTGTTTTCCAAAACATGTACTTTATATACGTCGCCTGTTATAAATGATTCCATCCTTTTGCAAATCTCATCATCGCTCATTTCATTATCCATTTTCTCATCTTCGCGCAAAAGACGATTCAGGGCCGACAACTCAGCGACATCCTCTTTCGCCGCCGAACGAAGAGTGACATCCATCGTTTTCATATTACACCGCTGTCAATCTCGAGGTTTTTCAATGCCGCGCTCTCTCATGAGCTCAAGAACCTTTTTCGGTATCGGCCTGCATGAACAATTTTGATTATGCTGGATGTGCCATGCTATCCGCTCGTCATCCGATGCGTTCTTCGGCATTTTATGCTTTTCGTGCCATTCCTTGTTGATGGTCCCCATACACAACTCCTTGCAATAAACTCCCCCATGCCCTGATGCACAGGCTCAGTTCATTTGCCAAGCCGCTCTATTCACCAAGCTCTTTCAAAGCCATCAATGCCCTTTGTGCATGTTCACTCTGAACGAATATATGGTCATGATGATATCCAGCCACTATATTAGCACTGATCCCTTTCTCTGTCAGTTTTCTTGACACTTCCGCCGTTAATCCGACCGCTTCTAGACTTGAATACACATTCAGGGTAATTCGCCTATACTCATTTTCGTATCTCAGATTGAACCGCCTTGCTTTTTCCCTTGTTACAATCAAAGTTATTCCTTCATTTTCAGTAACCATCGCCCACGGTTCATATTTTGAAAGCTTTTCGCCATGATCCTTGATACAGATATATACATAGCTTTCATCCGAGAGTTCTGGGTTAAGCGATTTCAATAACACAGCTAGGTTTGTTTCTCCATTCATAGAAAAAATATATCCTTTAAATGATTGTGCATGCAATTCTACTACGTCGAATCGGACCGAACAAATCGTTAATCTTTGTTTACGCTCAGCATTCTTTGGCTTCCACCTTCTACGACTATTAGTTGATTATTCGATATTGGTTTTATATCAATTTTGTCTTTGTACTCTTCGTATATCTTCTCGGTGATTTTCTTGAACGGCGCATTGTTATAATGCGGCAAAGGATAAAAATCAATCAATGATAATCCTTTTGTTTGTTTTAATTCCGGCGCTTTCTTCGGGGAATCCATTCGCTCAATGTACTTGATATCTTGTGATGTGACTATCGAACCTGCCGAAGAACCGATATATATTTTTCCAGATTCTACAACGTTTAGAATAATGTTATACGATTCACTTTTGATCATTTCTTGCAGCAAATAGAACGTGTTTCCGCCGGATATGAATATGAATTCATTGGCTTCAATCTTGCGCCTAATTGTTCTTTTATCTGAACAACTGATATCCAGTTCATCAATAATAAAGCCCAGCTTTTGCAGCGCTTTCTTATCGGAATCGACGAAGAACTTGATTTTCTCAGGGTTAGCCGCTGTAGGTATAAAGGTCACGGTTTTCCCTTTTAGATCAGTTTTAATCTCGTCTTGAAATAGTGATGCAATGCTCGTGAAATACGATGCTAAATAAAGACGTTTCATTATCCACCACCTTATATAAAATACTAGCGGAAATGGCAAGTAATTCCCCGAACCCTCGGCGATGAATGACTTGATGCTTGTCAACAGTCTAGTAGACATTCACCCCTTAGTCTAGTTTACTTCCAATGTTCCATATTTCACCAATAATCGGACAATCAGATTCAAGTTCGATGATTTTCTTTAGGGAACCTCTAAACACCCGGTCGGTTTCTAAGGTTCCCTTGCAATTCCCTTGCGGGAATTGCATATTTATCTGGTATATTCTGAACATAATCATTGATTACTTGTTGCAAATCTTCAAATGTACGTAATACTGGTTCCCGATTCAATAGCCCCCTGTCTTTCTCTGCTTTCATCTTATCAATGTGGAAAGCAAACTCTATTGCGATAGGCAAAACGGCCGTATTTGCTCATATTGAAACAGCTGCCGGGCTCCGAATCATTTTTTATTTCCAAAAGATCCCTCAAAAAACAATAATGGATTATAAAAGTATCTATCAAGCTCTTCTTCGGTAAAACACTTAATACTGATGCCTTTATACCTATCCATTGTTTTCCGTATCTCAAAATGCAAATGGTTTTCATAAAACCCTGACTTTCTATATTCTTCCTCATTAAACACACGTCCGACTACTGTCTTTTCATCTACCTGCTGGCCAACATATACATTAATCTGTTCTATATGTGTATACGCAGAATATAGCAAGCCGCCGTTTCGTGTTGTGTGTTCAATCAATACTGTTCTATATGGAAATTCGCCATATATTGCCCGTACAATTCCTTTCCCAATAGACATGACTGGTTCACTGAACGACGCCCTGATATCAAGTCCTGCATGCTTATGCCCCGCTGTACGATAGGCTCCAAATCCATCCAGAACTTTTTTTTCTAGTTCAAAGCAACTTCGTCTATTTGCAAAGGATTGTAATGGTAATGCCACCCCATCTATAATCGGCAACTCCGCCGCATTGATTGCGAAACAAGCTGTTACTAAAATCATCATTAAAATCTGTCGCTTCATGTAATACGGTACTCCATTGGTGTAGCTGTTATGATTGTCGTCTGTTTGTATTCCGGCACTGTGCATCGAAAACATCAATATTCTTCGCCCTGCGACCTGAGACTGGCGCACTTTATGCGAAAGCATAGCGGTTTGCATAAAGCATAAGGCCGGATTGGAGCCGCTGTTAGGCAGGATATTTATATGACTTGATTATATTTTTTGTTCGTTTTTTATTGTCAACTGTAAAACATCTACCAAATATTCCTGGCAAAAGAATCTTCTGCCTTCCCCTCTAGTTTTTCATTCAATAGCGCATTCATTTCTCCAAGATGAAAATAGCTATGTTGAATAACAAACAGAACTACACTTTCCATATCTTTCCCTGTCCACGTATAATCATTATTGTTTAGTGAAAAATCCAAGCCTGCAATCCATTCCTTTACATTGCGTTCTTGTATTCTGCAGTTATTTATAGCATCATTTCTAGAGTAGTAGGTATCATCTTTAATTTTATAATCATTACTGATTTCGCCGTTTTTTTCTGAAGTAAAGCATGATGAATCTTTGGAGTAATATTTTATGGATTGAATAATATGGAAAGCGAGTTTTTTAGGAGTCGTTAAGCAATGACCGTATGTATTCCATGTATCTTCATCAAAGGCAGTGACTACCTCTTGATAGATGCGGAATAATTGCTCGAATTGCCTTTGAACATTCGTCTTCATTTATCCTTCATCCTCCATTTCTAGGTCTTGTCTGACGGGAGCTTCAGGCGCGCAGGACGACGGGCGCCGCGGAACTTGATGTTTGGCGGAAATGGCATGCCGTACAAGTATCTCGAATGCTCGACATGATGACGGATCGTCCAAAAACTCTTTGCTTTTCGATTGATTTCCGCGCTGTTCATCTTTGAAAGAAAATCTTCCAGCATCAGTGAGTTGTTTTCCAGTGCATGAATAAATACCTCGCGCTTTTTTCACCTCCAAACAGAAGCTGCTGACAAAGGCGATTTCGCCCTTGTCAGCGGCCTGCCAACTGCGGCTCCCGCGTTCTAACCAGAGATTCCAACCGCTTCACCGCTTCGGAAAGGCTGGGCAAGTTTTTCAGCTCTCTTTGATACTCTTTGGCTCGGATCCGATACTCGTGGCGCTCGAGTATAGTATTTACTGCTGCACGAATTGTTTCAGGCTTGGGCGGTCTTTCTTCCACTAGAATTCCTAGACCCACAGCAGAGCAGCGCCATTCCGTAGGCAGATTATCACCGGCCCCCTGCGGAATGACAACCATGGGCAGACCTTGCCACAGGGCGGATAGTAAAGAATTATAACCACCATGGAAGATAATCATATCGCAGCGAGGCAATAGAAGGGTTTGCGGAATGTATCTCTCGATCTTAATATGATCGGGTTGCGGCCCAAACTGCGCCGGGTCCATCGACCGACCGACAGTCATAATGAGATTAACAGCTTCATTACGCAGTCCGTCGAGGATAGCCTGGAAAGTTTCAGGGGCTTGGTTAAAGGTAGTCCCCAAGGTGGCATAGACGGTAGGGCGGGCGGGGAGCGTGTCCAGCCAATCGGGGAGTAAGGCGTTTTCATTGCTCAGGTCGAATGGGGGCGAGCAAAATCGATGGGCCACCGGCGGATAGGGCGTGTTGGGGAATGTCCATGAGGAGGGCAGGAAGTCGAGCACGAGATATCGGTCCAGGGTGCTAAGATCAGGGTCGTCGGGGAGATCGTATCGTTGACGAAGTTCTGCGATGGCTTGAGGACATAAGGCTTTGGCTGAAATATATGCGGCCCAGATAATTGTCGCATGTGGCAATCCGCAAGTCTCGGCGGCGATATATCCGCCGAATTCCACAGGATCACGGATGATCACATCAGCTCGCCAGGAGTCTAGCACCTTCAGTACATCATCGGCCATCCGCGGAGCTAAAGCTCGAATGAATCCATATAACTGTTGTAAACCGCTGTCTGAGTATCTAGTCTTAGTAAACTCCCAGTCCGGCAGAGCCTCAAATATGTCTTTCGACCCATCAAAATCGAAGCCGCACGGGAAGTGCAGAAAACCGACACGTTGAACAACCGGGCCGAAACTCTTCCCTGTCGCGAAAGCGACCTCATGCCCACAGTCTTTGAGCGCCTTGGCCAATGGAACCAGTGAATGGAAATGTCCATACATTGGATGCATGGTGAACAGGAATCTCATCGATTTTTCTTCCACTGTTCCCCGAACTTTATTTTTTTGTAATAGTATCATATTATTACTTAGAGTTTCTATGATATTCTTGTTTTACTAAGTATCAGCATTCCGACCAATTGATGTGCACATCTATATCTAGCGTAATATAATACAATTATTATTCAACGTAATGCTACAAAGCAGAATATTCAATACAACTTTCTTTAAGATTTCGGAGTTCTCATGGCTCGATCCCAATTAGGATTAGGGGAACAGCTGGGACTCCTCGACCCTGACGAACAACATTGTAAAACTCGCCTTCATAATAGGCGACTCCAGAACTCATCTGGCTTTGAAGGGACTTCATCGGAAGTATTTCGACCCCAACATCAATATGGTTGCCTACGTAGAAGGCAAGATGTTTGACAAAGAGGTCATAAGCCACGAACGCATATTTCCCAAACTGAACTTCAATGGCTACACGATCCTTCACGAAATCAGTCTGGTTGTAACTATATATGGCTTTCTCGCCAGCCTCTTCAATCTCCTTTTTTTGTTCCTCAGGAGACATCGTCAGCGTTTTCCGGATGAGTTTCTCGTTCCTTGTGACCCAGTAGCTTACCCTGTTTTCTTTCCACTCCCTTTTACGAAGTAGATGTTTGAAAGCAGCATTCATATCAATCGGACTAAATAATAGCTCGCCCTTCATTCTCTTTTCTTTAGACACCTTAGTGCGACATTTATTGGCATCAACCGCGGAGACCACATCTTTTATTTCTTCCCAAAGAATTGGCTTGTGAACAAGAAGAAACTCAAGTCCGTTCAAGTGAGAGTAAGTATCTGTGATCTTCATTTTTTTTTCCTCTGCTTAATGTTTCTTTCAAAAAGCATGTTCTGCTTGCCTTTCTGCCAAGGGGATATTGTTAGACTATTACCGGCTTTAACAGGATCATAGACAGGTCTATCCATAGGACGGGTCCGCAAAGTCCCATCCAACTCCTGCCGAATTCGCTCGAGAGCAAGATTCACGTACTTGGGGACGATCTCTGCACCTACGCCTCGACGGTTATGGCGAATAGCAGCGATGACAGTGGTCCCCGTCCCGAGGAATGGATCGAAGACCCAATCTCCCTCGTTTGTGAGGGAAAGCACCAACCGTTCAATAAGTTCGACAGGAAATTGACAGGGATGTTCAGTCTTCTCGACATGGTTACTTTTTACGTTTGGGATGACCCATAAATCTCCGGGGTTTTTGCCCAGAGGGTTACAGGAATACTGTCCGGCCTTTGGTCCCTTGAAAAACTTCTTCCCAGGGTATTTTTGGGGTATCCGCACTGGATCGAGGTTGAACACATAGTCATCGGATTTAGTGAACCAACTGATCGTTTCGTATCGTCCAGAAAAGCGCCGACTGCAGTGTAGACCGTGTTCAAAATGCCAGATAATGCGATTTCGCATCCTGAGTCCGAGTCCAGAGAAAATAGGATAGAGGATCGTGTCCAGCGGAATAATCGCTCCACGGTCGACGTAGTTCCCTACCTGCCAACAAATACTACCTTGTGGGGACAACGTGCGCACACACTCGGCAATGACCTGCGCCTGCTGCTGAAGATAGAGATCAAGATCAAGTCTCTTTTCGTACTCCTTGCCGATGTTGTAGGGTGGTGACGTGACGATGAGGCTGAGCGATTCGTCGGGGATAGTCTTTAAAAGAGCAAGACAGTCACCGGGATAGACTACGATGGATTCAGAATGAGAGAATATCTCAGAGATATTTTTTTTCTTGCTAAACAACAAGTGACCGCTCGTGCTCATTCTTCCCCTCTCAACTCTGTCGTTCTTCTGAGCTCTAACATACTATTATATCATTTCCTCCATCCCCAGATCCCGTGCAAGCTCATGGTCTCCATGTCCAGCTTCCGCCCAGGGTGATCGAGGCGATGACAGCATTTTCCGACGACGGCACATACATCGGAATTTCCTTGTCAGTCTCCGTGGTATGACCGGAATAGGTACTATACACTCGGGTCAGTTTCAAACGATTCCAGACATATCCCACGTTCCCCGACGCGAACAGCTTGAAACCGCCCAGCGGAAACTCGAACTTGCCGTATAACAGAAGCTTTTTTTCGAGCACCGGATCATTGAGCCACTGCGCGCCCTCGCCGCCCTCGCTCCATTCAGTATACTGGTGCCAGGGGTTGCAGGGACTCTTCGCGCCCGACATAGAAAACTCGAGGCCCGCCTTGGCGTCCCACCTGCCGCCCCGCGGTTTTTCCCAGGAGAACATGAAGGCGATATTGTTTTCACCGTGATAATAGCCGACATAGCTCGAGTCCAAATCGATGGCGGTCTGCGCGCCGTTGAGCTCATACTCGGTGTCGGGATAATAGGTGTAGCCGTACATCAGGTTGTCGATGCCGCCGTAGCCCGAGGGCCCGAAGGTGTACTTGGTCGCTCCCGCCTGGTCGAAACGGAAGGTGCCTATCTCGCTTTCAAGCGAACAGCCGAAGGCCCAGGCGATCTTATCGGGGTTCTGATAGCTCGAAGGATTGATAAAGCGATTGAGGTTGAAATCATCGACCAGGATCTGAGCCTGGGCGCCCAGCCTGCCCCGTTTCCATTCGACGAAAAATGCCATGATCGAATTGTCGTTGAGTCCGTCGTTTGTGGTCCAGGGTGCGTCGATGCTCATCCGGGCGTACTGGATGAAAAAACTCGGAGCGGGAATCAAAAAATAACTCGCGTCGAACAGGGGGCCGCGCTCCTCATCCCCGTAGTAAAGGTCGGTGAACACCGAAATGTCCTGGAAACCGAAACGAAGCTCGCCTGTTTTGAACCCGTAACACTTGATAACGGCGCTCCGGTCGGGCCAGGCGACAGCTGTATAGTCCGAACCGTTCCAGTAATTAACCGTGTTCGACGAGTCGTAGTTCAGCGCGATCCAGCGGTCGGAGAAAAAGAAACCCTCGTCCTCGTAGCGTACAAGCGCGCCGAGCTCCGCGCGCTCCTTCGATGAAAGCACCAGGCTGTAGGGCGAGTCGATCTCGTCCTTGATCGTCAACTTGCCGAACGAGGCGAACAAGTTGCCGGTCCGCCAGGTCAAGCCTCCCTGGCGGATAAGAACGGTCATCGTCTCGGTCCCGTAGGCGCCGCCGAACAGCCCTCCGTATGTCCCGTCGAAGGTCAAGCCGAGGTCCCAGTAAAATCCAAGGTCGCCCGTTTGATGATCGACGATGAAGTCGAGCCAAGGATACACGGGATTCGGCGTCTCGGTATCCGCGCCGGCCCCCGCCGCGAATTCGATCTCGAAGGCCGAGGCCGAAGCCGCCAGAACCGCCAATGTAAAAACAGCACTAATCCTCAGCGCTCGCATCGCGCTCTCCTTGATAATAATTACTTCACTCGACCCTTCCACGAGGAGCGCGGATCGTCGTCTCCACGTCGGGGGGAGGTCTTATCGTCCCTCGCGCCGCAGGACCGTCATGATCGTCTTGAGGAGTACCGACAGATCGAAGAGGAAGGACATGTGTTTTACATAATACAAGTCATACTGCAGTTTTTTGTAGGTATCCTCGACCGAGGGCGAATGGTACTCGCCCGAGACCTGGTCCCAGCCCGTCACGCCCGGCTTGACCAAAAGCCGCTGGCGGTAGAAAGGAATGTGGCGCTCGAGTTCCTCGGCGAGTTCGGGCCGCTCGGGCCTTGGACCGACGAGACTCATTTCGCCCTTGATGATGTTTATGAGCTGAGGCCACTCGTCAATCCGGCTCTTGCGCAAGAGACTCCCCAGCCTCGTGATCCGCGAGTCCGACGCGCCGGTCGGGGCGAAATCGTTCGACTCAGTCCGCATGGTGCGGAATTTCCAGATGACGAAGGGCTTGCCGCCCTTGCCCAAGCGCACCTGATGGAACAGAGCCGGTCCCTTCGATCCGATGCGTATACACGCGATTATGATGGGATACAATGGAAGCGTGAGCGCCAGCCCTATGGCAGAAAGTATAAAATCGAGCACGCGCTTAAAGCCTTCATAGGGACGTTTCGCCTTCAGGTCTATATTCTCGAGAAACCACAGGTCGTTGATGCTCCCGACCGGCACCTTTTGAAAAATGGTTTCGTAGAATTCGGGCAGGCGGATAAAGCGCGCGGGAAGGCTGACAAGAGAAAAGAGCGCGCCCCGCGTCTGGTCGGACAGGCCGCGTTGGTCCGCCATGACGACAAGATGCACATCCTTCCGCACGGCGTTCCAGACGAAGGTTTCCGGATCTCCGTAACATTCAAGACCATCGATCAGTCCCGACGCCCGACCTTCATCGTATAAGGCGACTACCTCAAAACCGTGCCGTTTGTTCTGGCGCAACTCCTGAACAATCTCGGGCACGATGGGATCCATTCCGACAAAGACGACGGCGCGACGCGGCGCAAGACGCGAAGCTATCAAAGTATAAGCGCCGCGCCATAGAAGCAGTGTCCCGAAGGATATGACAGCGAGGTAGGCCAACGTCGTTCGAGGGCCGATCGGCGCGGGCACAAGGTAGAAATACAGAACACTGATAAGAATTCCGATTGCTACGGACCAGAAGAGCTTGGCGCTCAAATCCAAGCCGGACAGCTCCTTGTCCATGTCGTAGAGGCCGGCCACGTAGAAAATCACCAGCCACGCGAGAAAAATCCCTATAAAAGGGCGAAGGTGCGCGTTCCAAAACGCGGGACTGGGGATTTCGGCGTTTCGAATTACAAGAGCGAGAAACAAAGAAAAAAACAAAAAACCCGCATCGCACAGGAAAAACAACACCTGGCGCAAACGACGAGTGTCTTTCACACAAGGACTCCGCAAAGCTCATGATACAGCGAGTCGTACGAAGATGCCATCGCTTTAACCGAAAAAAGCGATTCGTAGCGCCGCCGCGCCGAGATCCTCACCTTTGGATCGGCCGTCGAATGACGATCGCCGCCGGGCAGGTAGCGGGCCAGAGCCTCGGCCGCCCATACCGCGTCGTTCTCCACGGTTTCACCGCAGTAGCCGTCGAGCGCCTCCTGGACTCCACCCACCCGCGAGGCGACCACCGGCGTTCCGCAGGAAAGAGATTCGAGAATCGACATGGGCAGCCCCTCGTAGTCGGAAAAAAGAGCGAGAACATCAGCGTAGTTCGCGTAGGCTCCTGCGTCCGGGAGGCTCCCCAGCATAGTCACGTTGCGCGGCAGTCGCGCGGTATCGACGTTTTGCTCATTGCCGATCCAAAAAAAGCCCGAGCGCGGAAGGAGCCTCGCCGCGGCGCAGAAAAGATCGAAACGTTTGGGCGGAGCGAGGCGGGCGATCGACAGCACCGCCCCTCCCGAGCGCCGCGCCTTCTCGATCGCGGCGGCCGCTTCCTCATCGCGGGGAGGCGCATCCTTCCAGTCGGCCGCGCCGTTCCGGATGACGCGCACGTTTTTGGAAATGCCGCAGGCGGCCAGGCTGCGCGCGTCGTATTCGGATACCGCTACAACGGCCCCGCAGAAACGCCCGAGAAGGCGTTCCAAAGGAATGAACACGGGATGGGCCTTGAGTATCGTGTCGAAGCCATGGACCGTGTAAATCGTCGTCGATCGCAGCCTTCCAGCAGCCGCCCTTCCCAGAACACCGGCTTTCGATGAATGAAGGTGGATGATATCGGGCTTGTACGCGCGGATGGCGCGTCGTATCTCGCCGAATACGAGAACATCGTCAAAAGGCGATATTTTCTTTACCATCCGCCTGAGGGGGAGCCGTCTGACGCGCGGATCGAGACCGTCCCACAAAGGGCCTGCGAGCTCGGAAGCCATGGCGACGTCGTTGCCGTGCTCGACCGCCCATCGCGCAAGCGCGCCGGCGACACTCTGAGCGCCTCCCAATTCGGCGTTCGTTATTATATGAAGAATTCTCATACCCCTATATGCTCCACGATAAAATCGACGGTCCTGGCGCCGCTTCGACCGCGGTACTGCCAAGCCTTGTCCCGCGCCGTGTCGATCCCGGAGCGGACAGTCCGGTCGGCGAGAACGGAATCGACAAGCTTGCGTATCCGCGGAAAATCAGAACGCACAAGTTCCCTGCCCAAGGCGGGCAGAACTTGGAACTTCCATGGGATGGAATCGAGATCGCTCGAATCGTAGGGCCGGTGGTCGAAGCCTTCGTTCGTATATAGCACCGGACGGCCGAACAAAAAAGCATAGTCGAAGATGATCCCGGAAAAATCCGAGATCATCAGATCGGAGCGCGAAAGCGCGCCGAGATTCTCGCGACCGAAGTCCCATTCGACCCTCGGATACCGAGCGAGGGTAAACCGGAGGGCCTCGATCGTCTTGCTTTCCGATATCAAGGACTGAGGATGCGGCCGCACGATGACATGCAAACCGGATTCGGCGAGCGGCAGAAGCAGCTCTTCGCCGTATTTGCTCATAATACCGCTCGGCCCCCAGGAGGGCGAAACGAGCACTGTCACCGCATCGTCATTCCCGGACTGAAGTGTTTCGAGTTTCCGTGCGTAGACATCGAGATAGGTCGAACCGACGACGACCAGCTCTTTCGTCTTGAGCCGACGCTTTTTTTCTAGCTCGCGGATCCCCTCGGCCTGATACTCGCCCGAGAGCAGCACCGAATCGAAGTAGTCGAGGCCGAAAAGCCGATACGACGTGGCGTCGTCGACCGAATGCAGTATGTGCGCGTAGTGCCCGACTCGTTTCGACCGTTTCCACTGGTATACGTCCAGGCCCGGCGTGGTCGTCAGGCAGAAGTCGGCCTCGAGCATGTTGAGCCGGGCATAGGCCAAGTTCCCCGAACCTATGTACTGCGGCCTAATGAGCGCGGAAGCACGTTCGAACACCGGGTCGTCTTGTTCGGAGGTAAGATAGGCCGCCCCGATTCCCCTGCGCTCGAGTTCCTCGATAACGGGCAGAAACACATTCCAGTAGCGCTTGCCCTCGGAATAGACGACGATGCGCTCATGCCGCGCTGCCGCGGTCGATACGCTCTTTCTTCCTGCGAAGACCGTCTTGAAGCGTATCCACGCCGATTTCGCGGCGAAATACACGGCGACCGCGAGCCCTGTCAGGATCGTAAACAGCATGCTCCCGGTGCCGGGATCGATGTAGGCGAGGACGGGGATCATCGCGCCGACCTCCAGCTCGCCGCGTCGAAAATGTCCCCGCCGACCTCGAGCAAGTCGGCCTCGGTGAACTTCATCGTGTTCCTGTTTTGGGTCGATGGATCGTAGATGGCCGCGCCGACGATCTGGACGCTCTCGCCGGGGCCGAGCGTTTTGAGTGGCTGTCCGGAGAAGGGATTCTTCACCTGCCCGGGGGGACCCAGGACAGCGCCTGTCGCGAGAGCCGGCGTATCCGCATTCGTGTGGAAACTTGTGTCCGCTTTCAAGGGCGATGTGGCGCCGAAGTCTTTCACCATCAACAAGGGAATAAAATAGTATAACCTGGACTCAAGCCTTCCTGCGCTTCCGGCTTCGGGATAGACAAGCTCGTAGCCGTGATCCGAGACGATAATGATCCTCGTGTTGTCGTACGCCCCATTCGCCCTGAGGCTATCCAGGAAGTCGCCCACCAGGTTCAAGGCGGCTGCGTTGACCTTGAATATGCCCCAGGTGGTGCTATCGGCGATCAAAGGCGTCTTCTCGTCAGAGGGGTTCTTCGAGACCGAAAAACCGGGATATGTCAGCGGAGCGCCTTCGTGCGTGGTATTGTTGGTGATCAGCGCAAAGCTGTTCCCCTCATCGCGGTATTCGACAAGCTCGGGCAGATAGTCCAAAACCGAGTAGGACTCGGCTAACGTGGCTATCTCGTCGGGCTCGTAGCGCGAGTCCCACCACTTCCCCCAGTCGTACAGGCCGTATCGAATCGCCATGGGACTGATCCTGAACAGCCCGAACCACAGAAGATTGCGCTCGATCTTTTTCGAAGGATCGGACTCCATCCCGTGTTCGGACAGCCACTTCTGCGCATACCTGCCCTCGAGATTGAAGGCGCGGATTCCCTTGTATTTCGCGAAGATGCTGTTGTCCGGAACCCAGCTGTAGTTGGCCCAGGAGGCGTCGCTTACCGCGGTATCCCAGCCCGCCTCCGCGAAAAGGCGCGGCATGAGGGCCAGAGCCTCGTTGTGCTTGGACACGAGGCTCTCGCCGGATCGCTCGTTGAAGCGCTGGGGAGTGTACTCGTAGCCGCCGAACACCGCGGGAACCCCGGTCAGGGTATGGGCGCCGAAAGATACCGTGTTCGGATACCAGACGAAGCCCCGGAATTTTTCGGCGAGACCCGGGCTTTCCTTCATAATATCGTGCACGAAAACACCGATCGCGCGATCCAGCATGAGCACGATCACGTTCTTGCCGCTGCGGGACAAGCTAAAGACAGGCGTTATGTGCCTATCCGCCCCGCCGACCGCCTCCTTCCCTCCTGCCTCCAACTCGGCCGCGCGTATCGCGCGATACTCGGCGTAATCGCCCGCGATCACCGCGCCGCGGTAGACCGTCATGCCCGTCAACGAAAGAAGACAGACGGCCATCGCGGCCCTGACCAGCCCGGCCTTTTTGATCGCCAATACGAGGGCGACGACCGCGAGGCACAGAACAATAGCCCCGATATTGGCCGCCGCGAGCGAGGCCGAGGCCATGATCGCTTCCGGATCCGGAAAGGCGAACTGCCTCGAGATAGTCCCGTAAGAACCCGTAAAGACGAAGGCATTCACCAGGGCCGCCGGTACGAGCATGGCCATGAAGGCCGCGACCAGCGACTTCGCCCTGGCACCGAATAACAGAAAAATAACCGCCGGCCAAAACAGGAAAAAGCCCGAGGCCTTCGAAAAGGCGATCCATATAAAGTCGAACGGGCTCTCCCTGCCGCCGACGAAAGAAAACTCCTGCGTAGAGCTCGATATCAGCCCCGTCGGAATCGCCAATCCGACCAGCACCGCAAGCGAGGCGGCCGACAGGAAGAACAGGCCCGCCCGGCGACCGCGATCGGCCAGGGCCGGAACCAGACGCCTGTCCAAAAAGACGCCTACGGCCTTTACGACAAGCGGAGATACAAGTATCAGCGCGCAGAGGGCGCCGACGACCATGCGCTTTCGGTTCGTGGTGTCGTAGAAGAAGAAGGTATACACGAGGACCGCGGCCGCCAGAGCGGCCATGATCAGATAGAACGCCCGGAGTGGTTTTTTCGCCTTGAAAACAATGTTTTTGGCGAGTGAAAAAACATTATTCAGCGTCCAATACAGCGTAAGCGCCGCGGGCGAAGAATACAGAAGAACGAGGAAGAGCCCTGCCATCCCGTAGAGCTGGACCTTCTCTCGAAGAGCGAAGCCTTTAACATACACAGCCGCCGCCGCGACATTGATCAGCGTCATCAAAATCGGCAGGGCGTTGATCCGCATCGAACCGAGCTGAATCAAAGCGTCGGGCGCGGCGAGGTCGCGGATGAAGAAAAACGACCGTCCCGCGAGATCGGGCTGCTTGACCAGAAAGGCGTAGGCCGCAATGAAAAAGGGGATCTGAAGAAGCAGACCGAAACTGCTGCGCAGAGCGTAGACGGGATGGTAGCCGTTCTGGCGGTAGTAGGTAGAGAGGATCATCATCCGCTCGTCGCCCCTGAACACCGCCTTGATGTCGTCGACCTTGGCCTTGAGCCGCGCCTGCGTCTCGCGCTCGATCCTCTGCCATTTTTCGGCCTTGGCGTAGAGCGGAAGCGCGAGAATATTCACGGCCAGGCTGACGCCGACGACCGCGATCCCCGGACTGCGCGCCACCCGATCGAAAAGAAGATAGAACACTTCGATAATGGCTTCGAGGGGGTAGATGATGAGATTGTAGAGAAACTCGGTGATCATGTATCTCTCTGATTTATTTTTTGTTTACCATGGTACTCATCCCAGCTGAGTCCGCTCCAGTGCGGATTGGGGCCGGTGATGAGGTAGCGCTTCACCGAGTGCGCAGCGCGCTTGGCTTCGGGCGGAGGCCTCATGTAATCGGGGCCGTACATGATCTCCAAGTACCGAGTCGGATCGGCCGGACACAAAAACTCGGCGTCCTCGAACCGAATTTTCTTAAGGGGAAACACCACTTCGTCGGGGAATGCCTCGCGCATCCACTCGATCGGATAATCGTTGGTCCATACCTTATCGCCCTTGTCGCCGAAGGCGTTCAAGGCGGCCGCGATGGGCCTCAATCGAACAATCGGCCGCAGGACCGTCTGCGCGAGGGCGAAGCCGCCGGTATACAGCTTGTGCTTCCATGAGTAGCCGCGCCTGGGCCAATCGGGCTCGAGATTGTACGGCGGCAGAAGCGCATACAATTTGCGCAGGCGGTGGCGCCGCCTCGTGATATACACGGCGGGGAATATATCGATGGGAATGCCCTGCGAATACTCGAAGGGACCGCCGGGGTCGTCCATAAAACTGAATCGGTCCCGCAGCTTCGCCCAACTTACCGGATGCGCCGGATCCGTCTCCTTCGTCTGCAGAAAAATGTCGTAGGGGAGCGCGTCGGGCGCGAGCTTCAGAAAGCGCCGATAGTCCTCGATCGGCATCTTTACATCGACGTCGTCGTCCCAGGGGATAAAGCCCCCATGGCGCACCGCGCCGAGCAGCGTGCCCGAATCGAGCCAGTAACGCAGATCCGCTTCCCGACAGACTTTGTCGAAAATCTTCAGAATGCGGAGCATGACCAGCTGGCAGCTGCGCAGATCGGTCTCGCCCTGCGGGCGGAGGTCGGGGAATTCAGCGTCCAGAGAATTGCGGTCATTCTTCATGCTACAGCCTCAGGAGTACAGCGATCGGGCGATTGTGTTCACGAGACTCCGAGTCTTCAGCTTTCTTGTCAGGACTATCGAGAGTTTATCGAAGCACATATCAGCTAAGTTTTTTTTCCGAGGCCACGTTCCGCTGTCCAGCAAGTACATCTCGCGTATACTGAGATTATGGAAGGCGATCGGTTTGTCTATCACCTCGCGATTAACGTCATTGCCCTCTCCGTCCTTGTACGTATTGGCCGGGTAATAATACGGGGGCCCGTAATAAAATCCTTCGACGAAACTGATTGTAACACCGCGCATCTTTTTTGCAAGGTACGCGAAAGCGACATCGCACGCGGATCGGTACTGCTCCTGGCGGATCTCCCACTCACACACGAAACCTGGGATGTGGTCCAGCAGAACCGATACGAGCGCGCGCGATACCGCGAATCCCGGCCCGCCCCCTGGATAGATGATACGTTCTCCGTCGATCTCGGCCTCGCCGCAATGACCGCCCACCAAAAGCTCCTGATCGCAATCGAATCCCGAAAGCAACCCCGCAAGATTATCGGCGAACACATACGCATCACATCCGACGATATAAAACCACTTGGCGTCGGGGAAGCGCCTGTGGAGTTCCATCAACCCCCAAAACTGCTTCCTATGGGCCGAATGATAATCCTCCCCCACCCCGCTCCCGAGCGCGATCATCTTCAAGCCGGGATCGTCGTGATATCCACCAATCAAGTAGCCCTTCGGAAATCGTTTCAGCCACGTCCGCTGCACTGATAAGGCCCGCTCGCGAAGGTTCAGGGCCGACGTGAAAACGCAGACTGCGATGTCATCTGTCGTCACTCGCGTCATCTAAACCGCTCCTTCGGCGCCGCCATCCGACGAATCCGGTATGCCCAGTATTCAATGGTGCGTTTTGCGGTACGGGCCATGGCGAACCAGAAATCATCCTCGACGTCATGATGTGTTTTGAAACCGCGCGGCTCGTGATCGACGCCGTCCGTCATGCCGCTTCTGTAGGCAAGCACCGAGAGGAGGGACTGATCCTGGCGGTGATTGCTCCTGTCCGATCCCTCGGGTGCTATACACTCCTTGATGCCGGAGCATTTTCGGGTGGGTCCATTCACCGATGGTCCCCGGCGAATAGGGACTGTAAAAGCCCGTGACGGAGAGGGCTTTCAGTATTCCGTCGAGTTCGTCCACCAGCACATTACCCGCGTCCATCCAGCATACAGGCATATCGGATACGGCCAGCACGTCCCAGACTATCACTGGCTTCCATGCATACTCCCCGGCCTTGATCCGCAGGTTCAAGTGAGGAGGATAGGCCGCAAAGTCAAACCGGCGCATGTCGCACAAAGAGAATCTCCCGGAGAGCAAACAACGCTCGCCCTCGGTCAAACCGAGATCATAGACGATGATCGGAACGCGCGGCTCGAATCGGACGACGCTCTTAATGAATTGGATTAAAGAGCGAAAGTGCGAAGTATCGGCCGCGGTCACGAGTTTCAGCCTTCCTTCTGGAATCACGAACATCTCCTGCATAATGTAATAGCATTGATGGATCGGCGGTCCTGCGGGGACGCGGAGTTCCGCCGAAGCGCCATCACGGTGCAAGCCATCCTAGGCATCGAGCCGAATCCAACCCGGCATGCCGATGTCCCGATTGTCCCGCAGCCCCTTCCCAAACCAATTGCGCGGAGCCACGATCATTCTTCCCGGTTTCCCGAGCCTCGCCCCCCACCAGGAAAAACTGCTGTTCGCGATGACAAGGCGGTCGCAGAGCGTCATCAATCGCATATCCCTCCACGAATTCCGTCCGCGGTTCCAGCCGACAAAAACCGCGTCGAGGCCGCTCGCCAAATTCTCTCGGCACCAATCGAGATCATCTGAAAAGAATATAACAAGTGGATGTTTTGCTTCGGTCGAGACTGTATTTATCGCTCGTTCATAATACTCCCTGGTGCACACGCCATAGAGCCCCTCGCTGCTCAAGAAGTCACCGCGCCGCACATGAATGCCGATGCGACAGCGGTCTTCCGCATACAGCAACAATTGACGCGCCTCGGGTTCGAGATCATCGGAAAAACAAAATGCCTTTTCTATCTCACGCTCGATTCCTTCATGATATCGTGGGCTCTGCCAAAAACCGTCAAGGTACGCGTCTCCCTCTATGTTCAAAAACGTCGCATCGTACCCCGGTCTACGTTCCTTGTAGTGCCCCCGCCTTTCGCCGAACAACTTGCGGCGCAGACGAACGGCGAAGCGCGGGCTCAGATCACCGAGGCGGTCGCGTTCTTCGATTGTACAAGTCGGTATTTCGAGGTTGAATATCCGTGACAGTTCCCAACCATTGTGCGCTTGATTGCGATCATACCAGGTGGTGTCCAGCCTAACATCGCGGCCTCGGTTTCGAAGAGCGAGAGCGAAGGCGTAGGCGAACATCTGGTTGCCCAGGCCGCCCATTACTTTGACAATCTGCACGAGGGACCTCAATCGCTTTCTTTTTTCGTCGACAAAAAATCCTCGAGGGCCTTGGAATGTATATGCAAATTAAAGATGGGGAACTCCCTGCCGGCGACATTTCCAAACGGCCTTCTGAGCCCCCCCTCCGTTTTCCATGAAATGCCGAGCTTTCGTGGATCGTACACGGCAGTTTCGTTGATAAATCCCGGTTTCGAGTCTTTAAAAAACCGTCTGTCGATGCCGCCCAGATACTGCCCGATCGCAGCCGCGTCGAAAATACCACTGAAACACTCAAAAGACTCATCATACCAAGGGCTGCGTCCCTTCCCGCCGCTTGTACTTTCGAGAGGGTAGTTAAGCCTATATTCTGGAGGAATCACCGGAAGCGCCGCGCACGCATCCCGATCAGATCCGGTCATGTATCGCGCAATCGCCTCCATGTCGTTCTGTCGCCTCGTCAAATATCCTTTCAGCAAAAAAGAGTTCATCGAGCGCAGGGAATCCAGATCGCGGATGAACACGAACCCAGGAACGCATCGATGCTCCGAGTCCATAGTGACACCGATATGGGGACAGGCCGTGAGTAATCCGGGCAGCATCTTTCCGAGGTTTTCGTACAGCATGACGTCATTCTCAAGATGAACCACATTTTTGAGCCGGCATGCCGAAAGAAAAGACTCGATGGCGAAAAAACGCTCTGACGTAAACAGCCAGAACCCGCCCAGTGATCTTCGGTTCGTCCTGTTGAACAACGAAAACAATTTATGGTTACGGCTTTTCTTGAGCGATTCCATCCGCACGACGATGACGCCGAGTCTGTCTATCGCGACCTGATCGAAGACTGCTCCGACGCTCGAGAGAAGATAGATAGGGATGTCAGGATTGAACACCCGCGTCTGCTCAAACTGAAAATAAATATGAGGAGGCAGTTCCCCGCCCAGATGTACTTGTATAATGCTTACGCGGTCGCTCATTGGATCTCCTTATCGCCGATATGCCGCCTGCACAGCGAGGAAACGCTACGCTTGATAAAGAGTGGATCGTCGATGATCACGTGCGCCCCCACTTCAGCGCGCTGAAGTGCGGATTAGGACCTATAGGATAGATTTTCTCCACACTGTGGTCGCTGACGCGCTTCTCAGGAGGCGGCGGCGTCATATAGTCGCCGTAATAGTCCCGAAGATAGCGATCGGGATCCGCAGGTCCCCAGAACTCGAAGTCCTCGAACCTTATTTTTTTGAGCGGAAACACCACTTCGTCAGGGAAAAGATTGCGCCACCTGATAGGAGGCTCGTAGGCCCAAGCTTTATCGCCGGCTTCGAGGAAGCGATTGACGGCCTTTCGAACAAAGCGGGGCTTCGTCAGTGTCAAAAAGATGAACTGTGCGGAACACATCAGCGCGCGCTTCATATTACTGAGCAGGGGAAGCGATCGCGAGGGGAATTCAGGTTTTTTGCACAGGGGCGGAAGAAGTGAATACAAGTTACGTATCGCATGCTGCCGACGAGTCTCCAGCACTGCGGGGAATATATCGATGAAAATCGCCTGCGAATACGGGTAGGGGCCGCCCGATTCGTCGATGTGACTGTAACGGTCGCGAATCTTGATCCATGGACATACAAAGCCCGGGTCGGTCTCGGGCGACTGGAAGAACATATCGGGGGGCAGCTTGTCGGGAGCTACGGCGCAAAATCTAAGATAATCCTCGCGGGGCATAAGGATATCGACATCGTCGTCCCATGGGATAAAGCCGCCGTGCCGCACCGCGCCGAGCAGGGTGCCCGCGTCGAGCCAATACCGCAGCCCCTCCTCCTCGCATATTGAGTGAAAGTATTTTAATATCCGCAGCATGACAAGCTGGGCCTGTCTGAGTACCGTCTCTCCTTCGAGTCGATTATCGGGGAAGTTATCGAGCACCGCCGCCTCCAAAGGCTGTCGTCCGCGCCGCTGTATATATACGTTTGGGCATCAGTCCGACAAGAATGGGCTTGACGACGTAGAGCAGTCCCCGCGGAAGAAGCCCCAGTCTTCTAAAGCCCCGGAACCGGACGCGCGCTTCGGTAAGGGCGTACCTGAACTTTCTCCTTCGATACGAGCCGAGCTCTTCCCGGTAATTCAACAAGTACTCCTGTATATTGTGCCCCCGCACGCCGCGGGAGTACATCCGCATAAAAAGCTCATAGTCTTCCGATCGCCCGACCGCGGGATCGCATGCATAGCCGCCTGCAGCTTTTACCGCAGAGGCGCGGAACACCACCGTCGGATGCGCAAACGGGCTCCGCAGAAGGAAATCCGAGGCGCCGGGATATTCGGGATAATCGATCCTGCCCCAGACGCCGGAGCCGTCGAACAGCGCAATCGACGAACCGCAGATATCGATGTCAGGGCGCGATTCAAGAAACGCAACCTGCCTGCGCAAGCGATCGGACCGAGCAATATCATCGCCGTCCATGCGGGCGATATACCCGCCGCGGGAGGCTTCGATACAGCGGTTCAAGGTACACGACAAACCCATATTCCGCTCGTTGCGCAGAAGCACTATCCGCGGATCCTTCGCCGCGAATGCACGTAGAACATCCGGTGTCGCATCCGTCGAGCCGTCGTCGCAGATGATAAACTCGAAATCCCCGAATTCCTGGTCAAGAATCGATCGGATGCTATCGGCCAGCGTCAGGGCGCAGTTGTACACGCCCATAACCACCGAGGCGACGGGGTGTCGCATCATAAAGGCATCCGCTTCCAGGAAGAGGGCACCACATCTTCGAACGAGAATGAATAATACCGGTCTGCAGTATGTATCTCGCGCCTGTTCCAGATCGCAGGAGCAATAACAATTTTACCTGGGTTTTGATTCAGCCAGGCCCCCCACCAGCTGAATGACGAATTGGCGATGATATTATGATCGCACATCGACATCAGAGCCATATCCCGCCAACTGTCGGCACCCGTATTCCAATCAACAAAGACTACAGGGTTATCTTTGAAATCGAGGTTCTTTCTACAGTACTCGATGTCCTCGGAGAAAATCATGAATGAGAGCGCCGCGTCCGATCTGCACATCTCGGACATCGCGGCCGCGTAGTACGTGGGAGTGCAGATATTCAAGTTTTGATGTTTAGTAAAATCCCCCCGCCGCACATGAAGGCCGACTATGGGACGCGGCAGCGAGCGCAGAGCCGACAGGCTGCGCTCGTCAAGTGCTTGAACAAATGCAAACGTTTTTCGAATAGAGTCTTCTATATCTGCGAAATATTTTTCACTCTGCCAATACCCCTCGAAGTAAAAGTCCCCGTCGAGATCGTACAACTCACGCTGGAAGGCATATTTCTTATCGATGATATGCGTTGGCTTTGTAAAATACTTGCGCCGCGCTCGACTTATCAAACCCCTTGGGCGGGTCGAGAGTCGTTTAACATCACGCTGATCGGCCTCGGGAAGACGCAGGTCGAACAGTCGTGACAACTCGTAACCGTTATGGAGGCGGTCGCTTTGCACATCAGAGCTGTCGATGTAGACGCGGTCGCCCGAACGAGAGGCAAGGCTTAGCGCGAAGGCGTACTGGAACATCTGATTGCCCAGCCCGCCGTAGATTTTGACGATTTTCATCGGCTCATCGACTCATCTTCATATTCGCAATGATGTCGGCGATACTCTTCTCCAAGGGGATCGAAGGCGACCAGCCGGTGGCCTCCCGGAGCCTCGAATTGTCACCGATAATAATCCGATTGTCGCTAGGGCGGATCTTCGCAGGATCGATTACTATCGTGTATTCCTTTGCCGTCGCCTTCGAAATCATCTCGATCAGCTGTCCGATGGAAATACCGGTCCCGCTACAGACATTGTACGGGACGCCGGAGATACCGCGTTTAAGAAGTAGATCGTAGGCTTTTACGACATCGCGCACATCCAGAAAATCACGGACGATCGAAACATCACCCACCGAGAGACTGACCGGGCCAGGGACATCCTCAAGAAATTGCTTTATGATCGAGGGTATGACAAACACCGGCCTCTGTCCCGGTCCGATATGGTTGAATGAACGTGTAATCACGATATCCAAGCCCAAGGAACGCGCATAAATCCTAGAAAGGTTTTCCTGGGCTACGCGCGCTACCGCGTATGGACTGACCGGGTTCATCGGATGGTCCTCGGACAACGGTACATCCGTCGGAGCTACATCGCCGTATTGCTCAGAAGATCCAATGGAAAGCACTCTGCACGCAAGATGATTTTTTCGTATAGCCTCTACGATATTGAGAAAGATATTTGTATTGTTCAAAAACGACGCCGGCGGATTCGTCCAACTTTCGGCGACACTGCTGAATGAGGCGAAATGGATGAGAGCGGTTGGTTTAAAATCGACGATAAGCCGCTCTACGCCGGCATAGTCCATCAGCTCAAGTG
>CAZINN010000041.1:0-22663 GCA_964540615.1 uncultured Treponemataceae bacterium
TCTTGCCTTCGAGCAATTCGAGGCTGGCGCCGCCTCCGGTGGAGACGTGGCTCATTTTTTCGGCAAGGCCGAATTTGTTCACCGCGGCGACCGAATCGCCGCCGCCGACGACCGTCGTCGCTCCCTTGCCCGTGGCCTCGGCGACAAGTTTGGCGACCTCGCCGGTGCCCTTCGCAAAGGCGTCGAATTCGAATACGCCGACGGGGCCGTTCCACACGACGGTCTTGGCCTTGGCGATGACTTCTTTGTATTTCGCGAGGGTCTTGGGGCCGACGTCCATGCCCATGAGACCCTCGGGAATATCGAGGCCCTCGACCGCCTTGGGAGCGGCCGCGGCGTCGAAGGTCTCGGCGCAGACATGATCTACCGGCAGGACGATTTCCGCCCCCGCCTTTTTTGCCGCCTCGAGTATTTTGCGGGCGGTGTCGAGCTGGTCGTCCTCGACCAGGGACTTGCCGACAGTGTGTCCCTGGGCCTTGAGGAAGGTGTAGGCCATGCCCCCGCCGATCACGAGGGCCTGGGCGTTTTTCAGAAGCGATTCGAGGACGGCGATCTTGGACGAGACCTTCGCACCGCCTATGATCGCGACGAGGGGCTTTTTGGGATTCGTCACGATGGGCTCGAGATAGGCGACTTCTTTTTCCATGAGGAAGCCGCCGACCGAGGTTTTCATGAACTTCGCGATCGAGGCGGTCGAGGCGTGGTCGCGGTGGGCGGTCCCGAAGGCGTCGTTCACGAAAATCTCGCCGTACGAGGCCAGCTCTTGTGCAAGCTTGTCCCGCTCGGCCGGATCCTCGCTCGTCTCTTCCTTATGGAAACGGGTGTTCTCGAGCATGACGATCGTCCCGTCTTTCTGGGACTCGATGAAGGCTTTTTTGCCGAAGCAGCCGTCCTCGCCCGCGAACAGCACGGGACGTCCGAGCTTTTCGGCCAGGTAGGCGGCCACCGGAGCCATGCGGTGCTTGCCCGCGATATAGGCGGCCTCGTCGAAGGCCTTGCCGTCCTTCTCGGCCTTCTCCTTGGCCTTTTTCATGTCCTTCTTGGGATCGCCCAAATGCGACATGAGCACCAAGCTCTTCGCGCCCTGGTCCATGACATATTTGATCGTGGGGATGGCCGCGACGATGCGGGTGTCGTCCTGCACCTTGCCGTCCTTCATGGGCACGTTGAAATCGACGCGCATGACCACGCGCTTTCCTTTAAGCTGAACGTCCTTGACTGTCTTGATCATGACCGCCTCCCTGGGGGTGATTCGGGAAAGACAAGGCCGCCCCGGCGGGCGGCCTTCATTGCACATCGGTTCTTACTTCTTCGAGGCCATGTACCTGAGCAGGTCGACGACGCGGTTCGAATAACCCCACTCATTGTCGTACCAGCTGACGAGCTTGAAGAAGCGCTTCTCGCCGGGCAGGTTGTTCTGCTTCGTGGCGAGGCTGTCGTAGATCGAGGAGCGGTTGTCGTGGATGAAGTCGGTCGAGACAAGCTCCTCGCTGCAATATCCGAGAATGCCCTTGAGATAGGACTCGGAGGCCTTCTTGAGCAGGCCGTCGATCTCCTCGATGGAGCTGTCGCGGGCCGCGGTGAAGGTCAGGTCCACGACGGAGACATCGAGGGTCGGGACCCGGAAGGACATACCGGTGAGCTTGCCCTTGGTCTCGGGCAGGACTTCGCCGACCGCCTTGGCCGCGCCGGTGGTCGAGGGGATGATATTGATCGAGGCCGCGCGTCCGCCGCGCCAGTCTTTCTTGGAAACGCCGTCGACGGTCTTCTGAGTCGCGGTGGTCGAATGGATCGTGGTCATGAGACCGCGGTCGATGCCGATGCCCTCCTTCATGAGCACATGAACGAGGGGGGCGAGGCAGTTGGTCGTGCAGGAGGCGTTCGATACGACGACGTGCTTCGCGGGATCGTACTTGTCCTCGTTGACGCCCATGACGAAGGTCGGGATCTTTTTGGTCTCGTCGGCGCTCTTCGCGGGGGCGGTGATGATGACCCGCTTCGCCCCGGCTTCGAGGTGGCCCCAGGCCTTCTCGTTGCAGAAGAGGCCCGTGGACTCGATGACGTACTCGACGCCGAGCTTGGCCCAGGGCAGATTTTTAAGTTCCTTCTCGGCCATGACGCACTTGACCTCGTGGCCGTTCACGACGAGGGTGTCGGCCTCGGCCAGCGATGGATCGCTCTTCTTCGCGGAAATATCGGCCTTCATACGGCCGTGGATCGAGTCGTACTTGAGCTGGTAGGCGAAATACTCGGCGTCGGTCGAGATATCGACCACGGCGACGACATCGACCTTATCCTTCCCGAGCAGGCCCTGCTCGACCAAGGCCTGGAAAACAAGGCGTCCGATCCTTCCGAACCCGTTGATAGCTACTTTCATTCCGAATCCTCCTATGGGGGGCAAATCTATATTTTTGTACCGAAACCATAACGAAATAAACACCCTGTGTCAACGCGGACCGCCCGCCTCTTGCTCCGGCGCGCCAGATGTGTTTGCATGCATGAATATACAAATCAACTGCATAAAATGTAAAGGACTCGAGGTGGGGGCTTGCTTTTTGGCTAGGAAAACACAGCGAATACTGTTAAAATATAAAGAGCCCGATACCGATAGTATAGATGTCGGATCTGATCATAGTTCCCCTCCCAGTCTACTATGGTGATCCGACACCCATTACGGGCGGCCGGTTTTCCCCAAACCGGCCTTTTTTTTTATTTGCGCGGCGCAATTTGCGTAAACATTCGGGCCGTTGACCAAGGCAGTATCAATGACGTAACCTTTTCCCATGCTTCGCGGATCGAAACCGGCCAGAGTGATTTTGTTTCTTCTCATTCTCGCCGTCGCGACAGCGCTCGTTCTCGGCGTTTCCGTCGGAATCGCCATTGCCGAGACAGCGAATCTGGTGAACTCGGAGAATTTTATCGATCAGGAGCTCGCGCTTCCCTCGAAAATCTACGATATAAAAGGTCGATTGATCACTGAATTTTTTTCAAGTGAAAAACGTGAAATCATCTCGATAAAGGAACTGCCGCCGCACCTCATCAATGCCTTCATCACCCGCGAGGACAGGAATTTCTTCAAGCATCGCGGCTTCGACCTGAAACGGATCGCGAGCGCCGCATTGGGCGTCCTTACGGGGACAAACCGGGGCGGCGCCTCGACGATCACGCAGCAGCTCGCGGGAGAGATTCTCGGCATCCGCAAAGACATAAGCCTTAAGCGAAAGCTTGTCGAGCTGTGGTACGCCCTCCAGCTTGAACGTCGGTACACAAAAGAAGAAATTCTCGAACAATATCTCAACCGCGTGGTCATGGGCCCCAGCGTCTACGGTGTCGAAGCGGCAAGTCAGTATTTCTTCAACAAGTCGGCGCGCGACATTTCGCTCGGAGAATCGGCCATCCTCGTCATACAGCTTTCGAGCCCCACGAAGTACGACCCCTACCGCAACCCTCAGAACGCAAAGCCGCGCTCGAGGGAAGTCCTCAACGAAATGGTGAAGTGCGGCTTCGCCACCGCCGAGGAGGCCGACGCCTCGTTCAACGAGTTCTGGGACAATTTCGACTACACGCGCGTGCCGACCGCCGCCTACAATCGCCGGCGGGAGAACGACAAGGCGCCGTGGTTCAGCGAATACGTCCGTCAGCAGCTGGTCGATCAGCTGTTCTACGGTTCACTCGATCTGTATAACGACGGACTCATCGTCCGCACTACGCTCGACCTCGATCAACAGCGGCATGCCGATGCGATAATGGCGAGAGCCCTGGAGCAGGTGAACGCAACATACCAGATCGAAAGCGCAAAGCGTCTTCAAGGCGCGGAGAGGACCTATATACCCATCGTCGAGATGCTCGGCCTTTCGTTCGATCTCGAGGGCATCTTCGTTTCCAGCGCAAAAGTGAAGAACAAGGTCTTCGACCTTTATCAGAAGAAGATCAATCCAGCGATCGACGCGGCGGCCCTCCTCTTCGGCGTTTCGAATCTGAAGCCTCTGACCAACGCCGGCTGGGACTGGGTCAAGGACGAACTGTCGAAGACGACGGTCGAAGGGGCTCTGATCACGATCGAGCCTGAGACGGGGTATATCACGGCCATGGTCGGCGGCTCGAAATATTCGGAGGCGAATCAGTTCAACCGCGCGGTGCAGGCGGAGCTTCAGCCGGGATCGACCTTCAAACCGCTGTACTATTCGGCCGCGATCGACACGAAGAAATTCACCCAGGCCACGGTGATACAGGACGCCCCCGTCGTCTTCTACAACGAGGACGGTACGCCCTACACCCCCCTCGATTATAAGGGTGAATGGATGGGACCTGTTCTGACCTGGTACGCACTGGCCAAATCGATGAACGTGCCTTCGCTCCACATCCTCGATTCCATCGGTTTCGACGCCGCGATCGACCGGGCCGCCCTTCTTCTCGATGTAACCGATCCTGCCGAAATCAGGCGGAGATTCCCGAGGACATTCTCGCTCGGCTTGGGCACCTGTTCGGTCTCCCCCCTTATGATGGCGCGCGCATTCTCTATTTTTGCGAACGAGGGCCGCGAGGTCGCGCCGATTTCGATCCGTTCGGTCGAGGACAGGAACGGGCGCGTCATTCTCGAACCGGAACGCGATATCCGCACCCAGCAAAAAAAGAAGGGCGCCGCTCTGCAAATACTGAAGCCGCAGACGGCGGCGGTGATGGTCGACATGCTCGGCAAAGTGACCAAGTACGGGACGCTCGAGTATTACGCGCAACAGGGCAGACTGTTGACGTATAAAGATTCTACGGGGGCGAAATACACAATACCCTGCGCGGGGAAGACGGGTACGACCAATAACTGGGCGGACGCGTGGACGGTCGGCTTTTCACCGTATTACACGACCGCGATCTGGTTTGGATTCGACACGCCGGGGAATTCTCTGGGTGTTTCTCAGTCGGGCGCGGCCATCGCCGGCCAGTATTGGGCGGAGTTCATGAAGGCGATTCACACAGGTCTGCCGCAGAAACAATTCTCCCGGCCGCAATCGGGCCTTGTCGAGGCCGCGGTATGCTCGGTGACAGGACTTCTGCCTTCGCCCTCGTGCGACGAGGGCACGCTCAGCCTTCTCTTCCTCGAAGGCAGCCAGCCGGATAAGATCTGCGACTATCATAGTACCAGCCTTGAACGCACCCGCCCCTTCCTCGAGCGAATAGAGAATCAAGTCAACAGCCTGGGCTCGAACCCCCGCGTCGATCCGCGTCTCCGCATCGACATTCCGGGCTTGGGTTCAACGGCGGGAGGAACGGACACGGGTTCTTCTTCGAAAATTCCTTCGACTCAACAGCCGCCGCCCGGCTCCCAACCGGCTCCGGCGGCCGATCCAGGCGTGACGGAGGACTCCCAGAGCGATATTTTAAACTGAGCCATACGTTTCGTATGCTTGGAGGACCGATGAAACCATCCCTGATGATCCTCGCCCTCCTGACGGCCGCGGCGCTTGTCGAGCCGCAGACGGCTCCGCGTGTCGTAAAAATCGGCGAAGTATCGGGCGACGTTCTGGGACCGGGTGAAACGGCGGCGCTGCGGGCTCTCATCATTTCGTATATCACTGAACGCGGAGGATTCCGAATCGTCGATGCGGAAGGCGTGAGGATTGCGCTCGAGGAGGCATCCGCCGACGCGGAAGCCGTCGTTCCGCTTTCGGCCGACTATGTATTGACCGCCAAAACATTCGCTTTAGGCGAGAGGACAAGCCTCGCCCTTGATCTGACCAAGGTTGCCACAACAGAACGAAAAAGCGTCTCGGAATCGTATGCATCGATGAACGATCTGCTCGCGGGTGCAAAAAACCTCGCTGCGGATTTGTTCAATCGAGCATTCGGCCCGACGTCTCCGGCGTCAAACGAGGGAAGAGCCTTCCAGATATCTCTCGATCAAAACCCTACGCTGTCGGCCGTCGCGGGGACCTGGGACGGCGACAAGGGGATTCACAGCATTACACTGCGTTCCGACGGCAGAGGCTTCGCCCTCCTCGACTCCGGCGTGCGGATGATGCTGAAAGCCGTCATCTCAGGAACACAGATCGTCGTCACGCAGGACCAGCCGAATTCGCCGGATTTCTACCGCCCGGACCTCGATCTGAAATCCGCCGCGATCGTCTCGGCAGCCGCCCGACGATGGAAATGGATATTCTCCTTGACTGCAGACGGCCGCGCGCTTATCGGATACAAAGAATCGGTTTTCGTGAAGGTGGACGAAAACGGCTCCGTGTCCGTCGACAATGACTATTCGAGAGAGGCGCTTTGGACCAGGCGTTCACGGTAATCGCGCCCTGACTTTTCCTTCCGCGCGGGGACGAGGAGAGCCAGGAACAGGGCCAGCGCGAATCCCAGCGCTATGGTTTTTGCGCTGCTATCCTCAAGAGAAGGCGGATCGGCGTAGGGCAGTATTTCTCCGGCGCCGCGTCCCGGCTCGCCCCACACTGAGGCGCCGCCGCTGATTGCAGTCTCGCCCTTTCCAAGGTACCCGAGACTCCGCGCCTCCGCTGCGGCTCGTTCGGGATCGGACATCAACGCATCGATCTCTCCCTCGAAGCGCTCGTGCTCTGCGATCAGTTCTTCGAGCCTGGCCTCCATCGCGGCTTTCCGCAGCGATAGAGCTTTATACGCCGTGAGCCCGGCCGGTCCCACGAGGAAGGACAAGACGCAATAGCTGAACAGGCCGGCAAGTACCGCCCAAAGAGCCGCGCGGACGATACATGATCCGCTTTTGACCAGTGTCGAACCGCGGCGCGGCGATGACGAATACCTCATTACGTTCAATTTACGGACAAAGCATACCATACCTTTAGCGGGCCGGCGGTTCATAAAACTCTGCGGGCGCTTTCGCGGCCTACCCGCCGCATGAACTTTAGTCGATTATTGACAACTGACCGAGCCGCGCTTAGAGTAAAATACGGTCCGGCGGCGGGTTAATACCGAGGACTCTTCTGCCGATAATAGGCTACAAGGGCTGAAAACAACGCGGACGCTTGTCGGAAGCCCGTTAACGACCGCCCGTAACGGAGATGCCATGGCCATTCGTTCCGATAATGATCCTTCGAGCGCCGCGCCGCCTTCCGGGATCGAATCCGGCGACCTAGAGCAGTATGGCGTTTGGGTCAAGGCCGAACCTCGCGATATCCTGAACGAAAACGGCGAGTCCCTCTCTGATTTCGGACTTCCGTCAGAGCCTTCCGCAGTCACGGAGGAGTCTTTTCTTTCAGAGGACGAGGAGCGCCTTCTTGGCACATTCGACTCTGAATTTGACAGCAACCAGAGCGCGGAAGATTTTTCATCCGATCTCGGTCCCCTGCCGGATATTTCTGACGCAGTTCCGTCTTCAAAGACCGACGAAATCGAAAATCTCGATGTTTCTCTCGACGACATCACGCCGATCGACGAGCAGCCTGCAATACATGCAGGAACCGACCTCGATATATCGACGGTCCGCGGTCTCGATTCGCTCGAAGATATCGGACCGTCGAGTGCGCCGGCTCCGGCAGGGGAAATGGAGGACGTCTCCGCTCAATTCCTGGAGGATGCTGAGCCCTCTGCGCCGACGCTCGGACGCTCCGCCGAAAAATCCTCCGAGTTCGGCATTGACGACGTCACCGCTCAATTTCTAGTCGAGTCCGACGATTCGATACCCTTGACGACCCCGGCCGACACTGCTCAGGATTTCGAGAGCCTCGACATAGATCTCCAATTCGATACAGAGAAGGAAGCCTCGACATCTGGCGGCCGCAGCAAATCAGGGACCTTCGATGATGTCGCCGCCGTAGAAGCGAGTCTCTCCGACTCATCGCAGGAGTCCGGATACGAGGCCTCTGAGCGCCCCGCCCGTTCCGGCGCGCCTGATCTCTCGAGCGAACTTTTGATGAAGATCGCGGAAGAGCTTAAAAACATCCGCGGCGAGCTCGTCGCCCTTAAAACCCAGATTTCCGGTATCGCGGTACCGCCTGAATCCGTATCCAAGGCGCCGTCGACATCGGAGGAATCCAGCCCCGGCGGATTCTTCGCCAAAGAAGAAGACGAAACCATCGCCCTGACCGGCGACGAACTCGACAACATTCTCAACACAGCCGATTTCACCGAGGAAAGCGTCGAAACGGCCGCCGAGCCGCTCCTCGACGAACCGCTCCTGCCGGAAAGCGGCGAGTATGCGGCTGATCGCCGCGAGACGACCCCTGCAATCGAGGAGATCAGGCTCGGCGAACCCGAAAGTGTCGATGAGATAGAAGAAGTCCCTCCCGAATCTTCGCTGTCCGATCTCGTTTCAGTCGCCGAAGAAGGCGTCCACGCCATGACGCCTCCACCCGAGGATTCCTCATACCTTGAAGACGGAGACATGGTTCTCGACAAGGGTTTGTCATTGGAAGGAGCCCCCCCTCTCGAAGACGTCCCACTGGTTGAGCCTGATTTGTCCGAGTTTGAAATAGAGAGCGAGGAGGGAGAGAACGCGCTCGAAATCTCCGAGGAACTTCCTCTGGCTTCGGACGCCCGGGAAATAAAGCTCGACATCGACGCCGGCCGGGAATACGGGCAGGTTTCGGGAACGCCTGAAGCAGAGTTGCTCGAAGCGGTGCCTGAAATCGAAGATTCTTTCTACGACGAAATAAGCCTTCACGAAGAACTGAGCGACAAACAGCCTGAAATACCGCCTGTGTCCTCTGTCGAGGAGGCAAGCGAAGTCGAGGAGCTTGAGGAGTTCGGGGCGTCTCCCGCCGCTTCCCCGCCGGTGCCGGAAGCGGTGTCGTTTGAATCCGAAGGACCAGCGGCGGACCAGAGTATTCCGGTCAGCGAAGAGCCGCCGGTCATCGACGTTCTTCCGCCGTCGACGGAAGAGCCCTCGGCAGCTTCATCGGAAGCGGCGCCTCAAAATGCCGCGGATGAACGGCTCAAGGCCGAGATCCGCAGTGTACTCTCCTATTTGGACAAGCTCCTCGACTCTCTGCCCGAAGAAAAGATCGAAGAATTCGCGCGTTCCGAATACTTCGATACCTATAAGCGCTTATTCGAGGAATTGGGCTTGGTATAAGATGGGCCTCCTTGAGAAGGCGCTCCGTGAATCGACGCACGAACCGGCACCGTCGGGGAAAACCAGTCTCTATGCCAGGGCGATCGCCGCCGTTTCGGGGGCGGCCCGTAAAACCGACGCCGAAGCGCACTCGATCTCTTCGCTCAGCTTCACGCTGGACGATCTTCGTTCGCTCAAATCCGAGCTCTCCGCTCTTTCTCCTACATACGACCTGTATCTTTCCCAGTGGTGGAAGATTTCCTCCGTCCTCCGTTTTTCTTCGCTGGCCCTTTTCATGCCGAGCGGAGATTATCTGGTCCCTGTCGCGCGGATAGGATTCCCATCCTGTCCGCCGTCGCCGGTCGCCTCGTCCATAGCCGATCGGGCATGCGGCGGCCGGGAAGCCCTCGACCACGGCAGCGCCGCAGCCCTCTCGACGGCGCTGGGCGCATCCTCATCCCTTCCTCTCCGCGCCTCGGCAGTATTCATAGAATCGCGTGTCGCCGCGCTGTGGGTGTACAGAGACGGTGCCTTGGAGGCGGAGTCTTCCGAAGTTCAAGCCGAAGTGGGAACGGTCTTCTCATCCGGCGCCGTCCGCGGACTTCCTATCGTGACCATTGACTCTCCTGTCTCCGACCCGGAACGTGTTCTTTTCGATGCGGTTGCGAGAGCTTCCAAGGCATTCGTGTTCCTCTTCGACCTTTCCCGCCACTATGAGGAAATTTCCGCATCCTGTCCCGGCGCCTCGGTCGATCTTCTTCGTTCTTCCTTCACTTCGGCGTGTAAAAAAATCCTCGCCGGCGAGGGCGCGACGGTCGTCTGCGGAACGGCGCGCATAGCCTGCGCCTTGGCCTCTTCTTCGAGTTCCGATCACGAACTGGCGCTGTTCCAGTTCGGCAAGTCCCTTCGCCGTTTTCTTCCCTTCCTCTCGGTTTCGACCTTCCCGACAGGCCGTTCAACGCTGATCGAGCCGCAGTCGGATCGGGCCTTCGCGGAACTAGCCCGCTTCATACATACGTAATATGAATTTCTCGTTCGTCGCATCCCGCGCCGGCGGCATTTCCTGCCGCGCCGGCGGCCTGTGGCTGCATTCCCGATTCGATCCGGCGGGGGAAGCCGAAAGGTTGGCCGCCGAAACGCTCGGCGGTTCCAGACCCTCCACAGTCGTTCTTCTCGGCCCCTGCCTCGATTATCTTTCCGCGGCCGTGAGGAAGATCGTTCCGAGGGCCAGGCTCATAGCAATTCAATTCTCATCCGAGTTCAAGGGGAAAGAGGCGGCGAAAGCCGACTATCAATGGTATCCCGATTCGGCGATGGATATCGATTCCTTTCTCGACACGGTCATCGATGAGGAATCGATCTCGGGGATATCGGTGATCACATGGCCGCCGGCGGAAGCGGCGTTTCCCGCCGAATACCAGGCGGCATCGTCCGCGCTCCGCGCCTCGCTCGACAGGCTCGCGTCTTCGTTTGCGACGATAAAAGTGTTCGGCGGACGATGGATCGCAAATGCATGCAGATTTTTCGTATCGGCCGAATCGCTCGCATCCTGCAGAACATCCGAGGCGCCGTGCGTGGTCGCGGCTTCCGGGCCTACGCTCAGGAAGTCGCTCCAGGAACTCGCGCCTTTCCGCGCCGACTTTGTGCTCGTCTCCGTCTCCTCGGCCTTGTCGGCGTGCAGGCACGAAGGTCTCGAGCCCGATCTCGTCGTCGCCACCGACGGGGGGAACTGGAGCCGCCTTCACCTCTATCCCCTGGCTTCGCGCGGTCTTATACTGGCCTCTCCCCTTACAGCGCTTCCCTCCGCATCCTTATCCCGGTGTTGTCCCTTTTTGATCATCAACCAGGGAGGATTCGTCGAATCCCGCCTGATACCCATGCTCGGCGCCCATCCCGATTCTATCTGGAGTCTGCCCCCCCATGGGACAGTCAGCGGAACCGCGCTGGTTCTCGCGTCACGACTCTGCCGGGGGCCGATCATAGCCGCCGGCTTCGATCTCGCCGCCTTCGGAGACTTCGATCACGCACGCCCCCACGGCTTCGATTCCTTCATCTCATCGTCTCAACAGAGACTCAGCCCCGATGAGACGCTCCGCTGGAAGAGGACCCGTGAGTTATGCCCTGATCGACTCTCGTCAGACCCCCGATGGTCCTTGTCGCGCAGTCTGCTCGCATACGCATCGGGACTCGATGCTTCGGCTCGGCTGCTCCGCGGAAGGCTGTTCCGTCTCAATCCATCGCCGCTGTCCTTATCCAACTTCGAGAACATAGATGCATCAGATCTGCACGGTATTTTCAGCTCCGCCCGCCGCAACCAAGGGAAAAATGCGCTGATGATCTCTACGAATCCTCTCCCCTCCCCTCATCATCGAGCATCGTTTCTTGCGGCGGCGCTTGAGAATTGGCGCGCCACGGCCGCGGAGACGGCGGACCGTCTCGCGTCAGGGAATCTCGTCACCGATGCGGCCGCCGCCGAACTCCTCAGGTCCATCGACATCGTCGATTACGCCGCCGCCCGCCGCGCCGTTCTTTCCGGAGGCGACCCCCGGCCGGCCGCCTCCGAGCTCAAGCTGCGCGCCATCCGATTCTTTTCCGAACTCGAGGAGAGGCTGACTGCATGAGTGATCATGTTTTCCGCAGGAATCTGCTCGCGCTCACCAGAACGGCCCCGAGTCTCGTGGACCGCCTTACGAAGGCGGAACCGGATCCTGCAATCGTCGCGGTCGAATCCAGGGCGGGCCCCCTGGTTCCGGTGGCGCGCATCGACGGGCGCATATATCCTTTCCACTCCCTGGTCGATCCGGAACGCGAAGCATCGAGAATAGCCGAGGCCCGGGAATCACAGGGGTTCATCGTGGCATTCGGGCTCGGAGCGGGCTTCCTTCTCAAACGCTTTCTCGAATCCAACGCGACCACAGGCATTCTCGCAGTCGAGTATTCGGCGTCGAAACTCAGATCGATCCTCGAAGACATCGATCTCTCGGATCTGTTCTCCGACGAACGATTCGTACTCGCGCTTGATCCGAGTCCTTCACAACTGAAAGAGCTGCTTCTTTCCATCTATGTGCCGCCGATCGCGGGCGACATCAGCAGTATACCCCTGAGACCGAGGATCGATCTCGATCCAGAGCCCTTCGCCGCGGCCTCGAACGCCCTTGTCGGCATACTCGGGAGCATCTCCGACGATTACAGTGTTCAAGCCTTTTTCGGGAAGCTGTGGTTCAGGAACGTCGTCCGCAATCTTTTCTCCGCGGAACGATCCAGCCCCCCTCTGCCCTGTATTCGAAGAGCCGTCGTCACCGCCGCGGGTCCTTCGCTCGAATCAGCGGTTCCGAAAATCCAGGAAGCAAAAAGCGAAGGCGCCTTTGTCATTGCAACCGATACGAGCATGCCCGCCCTTGTCGGACGCGGCATACGACCCGACGCGGTGATATCCATCGACTGCCAGCATATCAGTTACTATCATTTCATCTCCGGCATCCCCGAGTCCGTACCGCTCGTGCTTGATCTCGCCTCTCCTCCCGCACTTCACCGCCGTTGCGACTCGCCGCGTTTCTTTTCGTCCGGCCATCCCTTCTGCGCCTACGTCTCCTCGCATTGGCGGCCCTTCCCCGCCCTCGACACCTCGGGGGGGAACGTCACGCATGCGGCGCTCTCCTTGGCCGAGGCCCTCGGCGCCGAACAATGTCTGCTCGCGGGAGCCGACTTCTCGTATCCCCAGGGCAAAAGTTACGCCCGGGGAACGTATATCTACAATTTTTTCGACGCCAGGCAGTCGAGGCTGTCCTCGCTGGAATCGCTTTTCTCGGCCTTTGTCTTCAGGAGCCCGGATACCCTGCGCGAGGATTTCGTCGATACTCAGGGCAGGCGCTTTTCGCGCTATCTCACCAAGCCGCTCATCGCCTACCGGGAACATCTCGAGCGTTTCGCGTCTTCATCGCCCATGAAAATCCTTCCTCTGCGCGGCATGGGCGTCGATATTCGAACAGCGCGGCCCTCCGAAAGCGCCGCCGCCTCATTGCGCAGGCGCGAGCGCCGCATTTTCGCCGCGGGCGCGGCGTCATGCACCGCTTCGGAATTCCTGGCCCGCTACAGAAACGCATTGATATCGCTCGAACGGCCGCGCGCGCCCGCCGTCCGCTACCTGGGCTCGCTCGACCGCGACAGCCGTGACCTGTGGACCACGCTTCTGCCGGCGGCGAGCGCTTTCCAACGCGAATTCCGCGGCGCGATCAATGACCCGGCCGACTTACTGCAGACGACGCGGGAATGGGCGATCGAGGTCGTCGGCGCCGCGTTGGACGAATAGAGCCGAACCGCGGGACCTTAATCGTCGAGGGCCAAGCGGTATGTCCTTCCCGCTTCGAGACCGTAGTTATCGCGCAGATATGAGTCCAGGGCCCTCGCCCGTGCTTCAAAGAATGATGCATACTTCGACATGTACGAATCGATCCGCTCGCGCAAGGCCGGCCGCGACGCGAGAAGCTCGTCCACCTTCCGCCGCGTGAAATACTCCTGGACCGCCGACAGGGGCTGTTGAAGCAGATACGCCTGGAACTCATTCACCATCAAATACTCATCGCTCGTATCGTAGGCCGCCCATCCGAAGTAGGTTTTCCAAAACCACTTCTCGTCCTCGCTCATCGCCGCCCAGGTTTTCCCGACATAGGCGCGGTACTGCTCGTCGACGAAGAAGATTCCATGAAGGGACTCGTGTACAAGGAGGGTCCTTCTGAGCGCGGCGGGAGTCTCCAACGAAATCGAGATCAAAGCGCCCATACCCGCAGAGAGCTTCCCGTCCGACAGCGATATGAGCCCGTACTCCGCCAGAAGCCGTTCGAGCTCCCATTCCTCGGATGACAGCGGGAAATTCCTTTCCCTCGCCGCATTGAAAAACGCCGCCAAATCCTGCGTCCGGTAGTCATGAGCGTTCCAGCCGTGCAATTTCGAGATCACATCGTCGGAATGCAGGGCGCCCCGGTATCCCGCCTTCTCGACAAAAAAGGCGAGACGCTTAAGGCGGCGATCCTGCGCGTCGTAATCCTTGAAAACGAGAATGAGGACCGAGGGGAAGGCGTCCCAGGTGAAAACCGTATAATCTTCCCCCTCGGGCGGCATGCCCGAAGCGAGGACCCTCCCCAGATCAGCCCGTCGATACTCACGGGCATCAACAGCCCTCACGCAAAAAACGCCCACCTCGCGCTCGTGCGGAATAACTGCCGTAATCGCGTCGGCCCCGGCGGGCAAAAGCTCCGGGCCGATCACGGTCGCGCCGCCGCCGGGCCCCAAACGAAGCGACAGACGGGTTTCGGCTGAGCCTCCGCGCCGGGCTGTCACCAGCATTTCCTGGCGACCTGAAGCGCCCTTCTGAGCGGGGCCGTAGTCGACAAGCAGAGCGGCGGAATGCAAACCCGCCGCTTCAGATGCGGCGTCGAGTCCGGCGAAGGGCTTCTCTATCCCCAAAGTCCGCATTCCCCCGCCTGTCGTCATCCTGAAGCCCGATGAAACCGAAAGAAGACCGTCGCGCTCTTCAATGCCGGAGAAGACGACAGGCGTTGATATCCCCTTTATTCTGAACGACGGCGGACCGAGCGATTGCACGGTGAGGCTTGCGATCTTCGCGCCGGGCCGCGGCCGCAGGTAAAACCGCTGATTCCGCGCCGCTATCGGAAATGTCGCTTCTAAAAACGCGGGGACGCCGTCGGTTTTTTCCGAAAGGCTCAACTTGACGCGGGCTTCCGCGTCTTCGCCGCTTGCTGTCGATGGTCCGTCGCCGCGTTCGATATCAACGGCGACCGCCCGTCCCTGATATACGATGATCGGCTCGGCGAGGGTATATCGATCGATCCTGCCCGGCCGAGAAGCCGCACCAGCACCTGCATTCTGTGCGATTGTCGTTCGGGACGATATCGTGAACGATCGGCTCTTCCCCTCGGCGTCGAGCCATGCGAAATCAGCTTGAATCCTCTCCCGGCACGAGGAGAACAAGGCTGTGCACAGAACGAGGGCAGAAAGCACGCAGACCGAGTATATCGTCCGCATATCGACTACATCGCGAGAATGCTCCGGGCGATCAGCTGGGCGACCTCGAAACGCTGCGCTTTGCTGATACCCGGATCGTAGCGCACGAGCGAATCCCACCTGCCGGAGAAATCCTCCGGCGTCTTTTTCAGGGTGCTCAAAAGCGAGGTCACCGAGCGGTGCGAAGGCTCGAATTTCTTGTTTATCATGAACAGGACCGCCGCGGCGTATCGTATGAACCCCGCCGACGAGATGTCAAAGAAATACTCATCGTCGCTTTGTGCCGCCGCGCCGAGATCGGAGAGCATGTGCTCCATCTTGAGCTGGTAGGCGTCCCGCATCGCGCTCCAGAATTGCGAAGGGAGATCGCGTATCTCCCGCCGCGCCGCGTCGATCCAATCGCTGTTCTTCCGCAGAATTCTGCTGTTCTTGAGTCGGTGGAAGACGTATGTCCCCGAGTGCTTCAAGCTCCACATGATCTTGGAATCGAGGCTTTTCGCCCCCGCGATGAGTTCATTGACGAACATGACGTCTTTATACTCGACCCGGACGGGAAGCCCCTGGAGGAAGAATCGATCCTTGAACTGGAACGAGGAACTCTCGAAGTCACCGGGCTCCCCCGCGGCCGACGTGAAGGCGGTCTTCCGCTGTTCAGGGGAGGGGACTTCGCCTCTCGAATACACATCGATCACCAAGGCGAAGTATGGGTCGAGGATATCGACCTCGGAATACTCCCCCGAGGATACGCATTCGACGCCGTCCCACGCGGATACGGCCTCGGTTATCGCTGATGCGAGCGCCTCTACTTTCCGGTGCATCGAGGCTATTGTATCATGCTCGTGTGCCTTTGCAACATGACAGTCCCGCGAAATCTTGTTTCGCGCTTGCGGTCGAAGCGCCGGGTAATATCAACCGCGATATCTCCCTCTTCCGCAGACGGCTTTTCGCGGCCCTTTCGGATACTTCGGCGCTCGCCTTTCCGGATCTCATCGTACTGGCCTGGGGAATCACCGCCCCCGGCGCCGCCGCGCCGAAGCTTCCGCCGTCGGATGGCATAAGGCGGAGATTATCTTTCTCTATGCAAAAAATTCCAGGCTCCTTCGCCTCGACCGAAACTCTAGTCCGCGACGGTCGTGTTTTTCTCGGCGTCGAGGGGCCGCTGGGCGACTTCGCAGGCAGCGCATCCTCGATATTCGAATCCCTCGGATTCGAACCGATGCCCGATCCGCCGTTCGAACCGGGCGTCGGCTTTTTTATTTCGTCAAAGGCCGAGCTATATGCTCGCGCGGACTCTCGAATGGCCATCCCGCTTCCGTCTTTCAGTTTTTTCAGCTGCTCATTTTCGCTTCTGCGTTTCGAATTGGGATCGGATCCATTTTCCGCGGTCCGATGGACGACTGTCGCCCGCGCACGGCGGATAAAAAGCCCGTAACCTCGGAAATCGCCGCGGCTTTTCACTATGTTCCCGGCCGTGCTATATTCACCGGACGTGATCGGAGGAATCATGGATTTTCCCCGTGCCGCAGCGGCCTTCACCGCGGCGCTTATTGTTTTCGTTTCATCCGCCCTTTCGGCTCAGGAAGGCGGCGCCCAGATGGAGCCGCCCGCCGATGAACCTTCCCTTGCAGAGGGAGGTCCCGTCAATCCATTCACGCGCGGCGAGCAGCTGCTTCAACTCAACGCAGGACTCCAGATCCCCCTCTTCCTCCTGCCGGAAACAGGTTACGGAGTGGACAACCTAAAGCTCGGGGGTGTTTTTTCATTTTCTTATCACTATTTTTTGGCGAGAGGCTTCGCTTTGGGCGGAAGCATCAGCGCCGCATTCAACGGAACCATAGGCGATCAGACAGTCTTCGTTCTTCCGCTCGGCCTCAGCGCCGGCTATTGGTGGTCGAGAATGCCCTTCGATTTCTGCGTGTCGGGCGAAATTGGCGCCTATCTCATGCGGTATAACGGCCACGGTATCATCAGTCCCTTCGCGAAACTCGGCGGCGGGGCACTCTGGCGCATCACGAGTTCGTGGAGCCTCGGCCTCGAGAGTTTCTTCTGGTTCATTCCGGAACTGCATTACGGGGAATACGCCGATCTGAGCCAGTACTCGGGCTTCCTCGAGACATCGATCGCGGCCGTCTATCATTTGTAGGAGTGGAGAATGCAGCGCCTGAAACGATTGTCCGGACTGGCCATTGTAGCGGCCTTACTATTCGCACAACAGTCATGTGATAATTCCTACGGCATCTTCAGCGAGGTTCAAAAAGAGATCGAGCAGGTCGGTCAGGATTTTTTCAAGAAGAAGGCGGTATCGAGCATCGTCAAATTCGGAAGCAGCTACTACGCCGCGACGGCCGCTTTGTACAGTCGGCCCGAATCAGGAACGACCTGGTCGAAGTTGGATATCGACGCTCATTCGAACTACTTCCTCTACGGCTTTGCCGCAACGACGACGGCCCTCTATGTCACGACCGACCTCGGGGTTTTTTCGTATAATGGATCGACATGGACCCAACTGACGGCGCCGAGTGATGTCACGCCCGGCTCTGGTCAATCGTTCTATGCCGACGCGGTATTTTCCGCGAACAATGAGATTTTCGTCGTCTGGCGCCTGTACGACGAAAGCGACTCCGACGACCCCAAGAGCTACTATCGGCTGTACCATTTGAATGGCACGGCCTTCGGACTAGTCAATAACATGCATTCATCGTACTTTTCGGGCGGGCAACTCGCGGACAACGAGACAATCCGCGGGGTCGCGTACGATGGATCAAACTACTGGTTCGCCGCCGAGGATCATCTGTACAGTGGTGATGAAACATTGTCAGGGACGCCATCTTCATATACGTTAACCGGCATCTGGAGCATAAGCTCAGGCGCCCGCGAGGGCAGTCCTCTTTACATCGGAACACAGAGCGGCACGCTCTATCGCGACGGCACAAGCGATTCAATTTCCATCTCCGGCGAGGGCAACCCCCTGTCCTGCGTCGTCGAAGTGCCCTTAAGCAACACACCAACGTGGAAGCTTCTCGTCGGCACCGATATTCTCGACCCCGACAATGATTCCGAGGGCTATTTCGAGGCTTCCTCGCAGCTCGGAACCCTGGGCTCCATGAGCTTTGTCAGCGGCACCAGCGGCCTGGTCGCCTCGAGTTCCTCGATATATGCTTCGTCGGTCGATGATATGCCGGTCCACTGCTTCCTCTACGACGGCGACGCGGATTCAGGCGTTCTTTTTGTCGGGATATCCTCGTACACGAGTTCCACCGTCCACTACGGACTGTATTCGTCGAGCTGGGATGGAAGCACGTGGAGCGGATGGCAGGCGGAATGAGAGCGCCGTCCCGCTGCTCCGCCGTGGCGCAGCGCGCATAGAACAGCGGGCATCCCATGGCTGCGGGGGAGGATACACTTTTTTCCTCGGCACAGAGCTCCGGATCTGGAAGCAAAGCCAAGTCAGAGCCACTCGCCGCCCGCATGCGGCCGCGCAGTCTCGACGAGTTCATCGGCCAGGAGCACATCGTCGGTCCGGGCCGGCTCCTGCGCCGCGCGATCCAGAAGGACCAGCTCTCCTCGATCATCCTCTCCGGCCCGCCCGGCACGGGCAAGACGACGCTCGCCCGGGTCATCGCGAATACGACCTCGAGCCGCTTCGTCACCCTGAACGCCGTGCTCGCGGGCGTCGCCGACATCCGCGCGGCCATCGAGGAGGCCAAGACACAGCGCGAACTCTACGACCGCAGGACCATCCTCTTCGTCGACGAGGTGCACAGGTGGAACAAGTCCCAGCAGGACGCGCTTCTCCCCTGGGTCGAGAACGGCACCATCATCCTGATCGGAGCGACCACCGAAAACCCCTTTTTCGAGGTCAACCGCGCCCTCGTCTCGCGCTCGCGGGTTTTTCAGCTTTCGGCCCTCACGACCGACGACCTGCGGAAGGTCGCCGAATCGGCCCTCGGGGACAGGGAGCGCGGCTATGGTACATGGAACATAACATTCGCCGAAGGCGCGCTCGATCACCTGATTCAGACGGCTGACGGCGACGCGCGGAGTCTTCTCAACGCCCTGGAACTGGCGGTCGAGACCAGTTCGGAATCCTGGCCCCCTCCCGAAGGCGCCGAGATCCACGTGAGCCTCGAGGCTGCTGAGGAGAGCATTCAGCGCAGGGCCGTGCTCTACGACAAGGACGGGGACTATCACTACGACGCCGCAAGCGCCTTTATAAAAAGCATCCGCGGCTCAGATCCGGACGCCGCTCTGTACTGGCTCGCCCGGATGATCTACGCCGGGGAGGACCCCCGCTTCGCCCTCCGCCGCATGCTCATCTCGGCCTGCGAGGATGTCGGACAGGCCGATCCGAACGCGGTAACCGTGGTTCTTTCCTGCGCGGAGGCCTTCGACCGCATCGGCATGCCCGAGGGGCAGTACCATCTCGCGCACGCCGCCCTCTACCTCGCGACCGCGCCCAAGTCCAATTCGGCCATGGGCTTCTTCGACGCCCTCTCCGCCGTCGAAACAGAGTCGGCCGAGGTCCCCGATCATTTGAAAGACGCAAACCGCGACGCCAAAGGCTTCGGCCACGGCGAGGGCTATCTGTATCCGCACGCATACCGCGATCACTGGGTCTCCCAGCAGTACTTGCCGGACAGTCTCCGCGGCCGGGTGTTCTATCAGCCCGGCCGACTCGGCCACGAGGGCCTGCACCGCGACGAGATACTCAAGCGCAGGGAAGCGCAGGTCGCGGCTGCCTACTGCGACAGCGTTCACGACGGCCCGGCCTTTGCGCAGATCGCCGCCTCATGGTCGAAAAACGGAGAGCGCAAAACGGCCTGGCGCTCGCGCGCCGAGTCCTCGACGAGCGCAAAACTCGAACTGATCCGCCGTTCTGTTTTCGAGCTGGCCTCTCCCTCGCGTTCCGACCGAGTCCTCGTGCTCGATTGCCGCGAAGGCTATTTCGTGTGGGAGGCCCTCCGCAGATGTCCCGAGGGCACGGTCGCGGCCGCGGCGCGGGACGAGGCGGAAGCGTCCTTTGTCGCGCAGTACGCCTCTACCCTCCCCGATATCGAGCGCCCCCTCTGCGCCGTCCTGCCGGTCGACGATCTGAGCCGAGCCGCGCTCGAGTCGGCTTTTGGTTTTTCCGCTTTCGATCTGGCGCTGGGACGCGATGTATTGATCGGCTTCGGTTCAGATCCTGAAGCCGGGAATCCCCGCAGTCCCGAGTCGAGCCTCGCAGGTATCGCCTCCGCCCTCCCCGGAACAAAGCTCGTGTTGGCCCAGTCGATTCCCCGCGAGGGAGGCCGCCTCTCGGCCGTATTCGGCGACGCGATCGCGCGCGGCGCAGGGCGGGCCGCCGCCGAGGCCTTTTCCGCGTTCGAGGACGAGTTTTTCGGCGGGGAAGCCTCGCGGAGAATAGGCCCCGCATCGCGCGAACTCGCTGAGAACAAGGCCCTCGCCGACCTCGGACTGAGTTCCGAGATCCGCGAGGAGTCGTATCCGCGCAGGATCAGCACCTTCGAACTTGAGTCATGGTTTTCGCCCGAATCAGCCTACGGCCGCGTCCTCGCCTCGGCCCTCGATCGCCGGGACATCGAACGAATCTCGTCGATCATCTCCGAAGAATGTGAACGCGGCCCTCGGAATTGGCCCTTCGTGACTGTGTATATATACGGCAGACTTCCGGCCTGAGCGCGGCTGCCGCCTCCACTTGACCACTCGGCTTTTCCGGCCGCATGCTCCCAGGCGGTATGCAGACAAGATTCGAGGACATCGACGCGCTCTACCGGCGACTTCTCGACTATGTGAATGTCGAACGCGGACAGAGGACCGTTTTCAAACTCGACCGCATGCGGCGCCTCTGCTCCGCGCTCGGAAGCCCCGAGACCTTCTGCCCTGTATTCCACGTCGCGGGATCGAAAGGCAAGGGCTCGGTCTCGATCATGGCTGCTCGAATGCTCGAGGCGGCGGGGTATCGGACAGGACTGTACACAAGCCCGCATTTCATCTCATGGAAAGAACGGATAAGCCTCGCGGGCGAGGAACTGCCCGACGCCATCCTGCTCGGCGCTGCGGAGGAAGTCTTTTCACTCCTGGATGATCCCGTCTTCCGGGACCAGGATGAGGCGCCGACCTTTTTCGAGCTGACGACCCTCGTCGCGTTCTGCGCCTTCCGCTTGGCGGGCTGCGAGCGGGTGGTTCTGGAAACAGGACTCGGCGGCCGGCTGGATTCGACTAACGTCGTCGATCCGCGCTCGAGCCTCATAACGCGGATAGAGCTCGAACACACCGAGTATCTCGGCGAGACTATAGAGGCGATCGCCGCGGAAAAGGCGGGCATCATCAAGCCGTGCCGCCCCTGCTACGCGGGGAATCAGCGTCCCGAGGCTCTCGCGGTCATCGAGCGTGAGGCTGAAAGACTGAACAGCCCCCTGCGCTCAGTGGAGAGTCTTGTTTCGGTATCGGATATCGAGGTATCCCGGGGGGGCACTCGGGCCGCACTCGATTTCAGCATGAACCCCCGCCTCGCCGCGAAGTTCACATCCGCTCTTCAGGTCAGCACGCCCCTTGTCGGAATCGTTCAGGCCCACAATATGGCCCTCGCGTTGTGCGCTGTCGCCGAAAACGAAGATACTATCGACGAATCGGCTGCGGTCCGCGGCCTCGGCCGGGCCTTTCTTCCCGCGCGATTTCAGGTTCTGCCTGTGGAACCGGCCGTCGTCCTCGACGGGGCCCATACGCCCGATTCCGTCGCACTCGCTCTTGAATCGTTTACTTCGCTTTTCCCCGGTCCCAAGGCCCTGCTCTTCGCCTGCGCCGCTGATAAAAAACACGTCCGCATGGCCCGGATTCTCGCGCCGGCCTTCGATCGCATAACCTTGACGCGGCCAGGCTCGTTCAAACAAAGCGACCTTTCCGCAGTCGAATCGAGCTTCCGCGCAGCCGGCGCCGAGAGCCGCGTCGAGGAGGACTTTCACCGGGCCATCGACATCGCGAGGACGGAGGCGCTTGAGCGCGGCATGCCGCTTTTGGTGACAGGATCGTTTTACCTCTGCGCCGAGGCCTACAAGGTACTCAACGTTTCATGAGCGCGGCCGCTCGTTCGGCCTGCGCCTTGCTCGTATACACATCGATAAGGCCTTCGTGGACCCAGCCGGAAGCCGTTTCGACCTTTAATCGATACCACAGACCCTTGTCGGCGGGGGACGAAGCGGAGCCGATGACACGTTCTTCAATCTCGAAGACGCCGCCTTTTCTGAGATGATCGATATCTGAGGCGGAGCTTGTCGGTTTCTCTTTAAGTCTGACATAGGATTCTTTGACGAGGGCCCAGCCGAGTCCACCGCTCAGAAGCGGCGTCTCCGGCGGCCGCAGACTCGACTCGAGGGAACGGGAGCATGCGGCGAGCATACAAAAGCAAAAAAAGCAGCCAAGGGTACGAATAGCCTTGCTTTTTGATGGAGTGCTCATGCCATATCAACCTTACCAGATAGATTTTATCATAAAAAAAAAGCAGTATATAGTCATGCGACGCAGCTTTCAGACACTCATCATCGCAAGTATTTCGCTATGTGTTTCGAGAATCGGTGTACTGTCCGCAGATGACAGTTCTGCGGCCGTGAAGCTTTTCGCAGGGGC
>CAZINN010000042.1:0-22642 GCA_964540615.1 uncultured Treponemataceae bacterium
GGGATTTGCGCGCGAACATGCTGCGCCTGGGAAGAACAGTCATGATCCTGGCTGAGCCGCTTGTACCCTCCCGGTACAGCGCTACCCAGTCGCCGACCGCGGGTAGAAGCGAACTCGATACCGAGGCGTGAAGCAGGGAGCCGGCCGGGGAGGCCGATATCTCCTCGACGCCCCCGCCGTTCCGAGACAGCACCACGCGGCAGCTTCCCCGTCCTGTTTCAACGACACGCGCCGCTTCGAGCCTGCCGTCGGACGCCGCCGCGAACGCCCTTTCGGCGGCGGCGAATTCGGCGGCTATGTTCTCGTCGAAGCCGTAGTCCACAAGGCCGATCGCGCGTGTCGGGTCAGTCACGGCTTTGTTTCCAGTATTGTCGTTATAGTCGTCCATATCTCTGAGTCTTTACTTCAATGATACTCACGCGGTCGAATCGATCATAGTGGAGAGTTTTACTATTACTTATCTATTCTCTCTGTGTTAGAATCATTACCCATGATAAGCGGTATTTACCTCGGCTTGCTCATATACGGAGCCGGGGTGCTTCTGCTCGGCTTTTTCGGCGTCTTCGGGCACGAGCATGATCACGACGGAAGCGGCGAGACTGCATCGGGGCACGATGCAGGCCTAGGGCACCAAGGCGGCGTGGATTCTGTTCACGATCACGAGGGGGGGCAGGTACAGGACGCGCACGATGGTGCGCACGAGGCGGCGCACGACGACGGCCAGGACCTGCAGCGCGCCGCTTCGTCGATCGCCCTCGTCGACCGCGCGAGGCGGGGCGGCGCAGGCGTCGCGGCGGTTTCGCGCCTTGCGTCGGTCTTGAGGTCTTCGGTTTTCTTCGCCTTCGGGGCGGGGGCGACGGGGCTCTTCGCCGGATTCCGCGGGCTCGGTTCCTTCGAAGGGGCCCTGTGGGCTTTCGGCGCCGGAATACTGACACTTGCGATAGCGCGACTTATAAAACGATTCGTCCGACGGGACCTCGATTCGAGTTTTAGGAGTGAAGAATTTATAATGGAAGAAGCCGTGGTGATCGTGCCGGTCGAGCCCGGCAGGATCGGTAAGGCTGAAATAAAAAAGTACGGGGCGGACATCGAACTCTATATAAAATCGGTCGACCCCTCGCAGGCGCTCGCCAAAGGAGAACGAGTCCGGATCATCGAGTGTTCCGACGACTGCTATTATGTCGAGCCGTTCTCGGAACCGATTGCGGGAAAGGAGATATAACATGGGCTTCTTGACAGGCATCAGCGCCTTCGTCGGAGGCGTTCTCGGTGTCGGCGCCTTCTTCCTTTTCATCGGCGTTATGAAAGCGATGATAAAGGTCGCTCCGCCGGACAAGCTCTTGGTGGTTACGGGGCGCAGGACGGTGCGGGACGGAAAGGTTTTCGGCTTCACCGTCGAGCGCGGACGGACCTTCGTCCTCCCCTATTTCCAAGCCCTCGGCAGTCTCGATCTGAGTATTTATCCCGTGAATGTGAAAGTCGAGGGGGTCAATTCGGCGAACGGCATTTCGATGGGGGCGGACGCGACCGCCTGCGTCTGCATCGACGACGACGACGAGGCGATGCTCTACAACGCCGTCGAGCGCCTCATGGGAAAGGACAGGGCGCGCATACGGGAGCAGATTCAGCAGACCCTGGTCGGCAATTTCCGCGGCGCGCTCAACAAGGCGACGCCCCTGCAGGCCATCGGCATGGAGGACGACGCCGGCGATCTGAGCCCCGGCTCCACCGCGGTCGCCGAGCGGGAGATGGGCGAGCGGGCGCAGTTCCGCGCCGAGCTTGTGCAGGATATCAACTCGGACCTGCGTTCCTTCGGCATGAAAGTTGTTTCGGTATCGCTTCAGAAAATATGGGACGGCTCGAATTACATCGCGAATCTCGCCCAGAAGACCCTCGCGGAAAAACGACGCCAGGTCGAGATCGAAGAGTCTCGGCTCCGCGCCATCGCAGCTCAGGCCGAGTCCGACTCCGAACGGCGCATCCAAGTCGCCAAAGCCAAGGCTGACGAGCGGATCATCGCCGCCCGGCAGGCTCTCGAAGTCTACCGCCGCGAATCCCAGGGCGCCATACAAGAGGCGAATCTCACCGCCGATCAGTCGATCGAGGAGGCGAAGAACAAGGGCGAGGCCCTCGTGCAGACCGAACTCGTCGCCCTTCAGGAGCTCAAAAACCAGTCGCAGACCGTGCTCGAGGCCGCGGCGCGGGAGGAGGCGGCCCGCATCGTCGCCGAGGGCGAGCGCGAAGCCGTCTCGATACGCGAGGCCGCCCGCAACGAAATTCTCGCGCAGAAGGCGCGCCTCATCGAGAAATTCGGCGACGCCGCGGCGAGCCTCCTCTTCCTCGATCAGAAGCTGCCCGGGCTTCTCGAAGCGTGGAAAGAAGCGCAGTCCGCCTCCGGTAAATTCGACACCATCGTGGCGATGGACGAAGACGCGGCCTCGGTCGCGAACCGGGGCCCGCGCGCCTTCGCGGAATTTCTGACGACGCTCCGGGACGCGCTCGGTATCGACGTGCGTACGCTCGTCTCGCCTTCAGCAGCCGAAGCCGAAGGAGGCGTGAAATGATCGGATTCGTCATCGTTCTTGGAGTCCTCGTCGGCGTCACCGTGCTCATCCAGCTCATCGCGAACATGAAGATCGTCGGCGGAAACGAACTCGGCGTCGTCTCCGGCTCGGGCGGTCGAAAAGGTTTTCGAACGCTCTCGGGCGGCCGCGCCTTCATCATCCCTCTTCTGCAGAAATTCCATAAGATCGACCTCACGCCCATGACGATCGAGGTCGTCGTCGATTCGGCCATAGCCGCGGGCATAGTGCCGCTCAACGTCAAGGCGACGGTCTCATTCGCCATCGCCTCGAACGAGGCGGGGAGGGCGCACGCCGTCACGCGCATCTCGACTATCGCCGCGAACCGCGAGGGGCTCATGCGCGTGGCCAGCGACATCATCGAGGGGCACCTGCGCGACTCGATCGCGTCGATGACTCCCGAGCAGGTCATGAAGGACAAGGACATCCTTGTCGCCAAAATGATAAACGTCTGCAAGGCCGACCTCGAGAACATCGGACTGGGCATCACCACCATGAACATCGCGGACGTCGACGACCACCGTCTGCCGGGGGTCGTCGAGCCGGACCTGTATATCGCGTTGTTAAAGCGCGTGCAGTCGGTCGCCGCGGAGACGAACGCCCGCCAGGCCCAGGCCGAGGCCCGCGCCGCGAGCGCCGAGCAGTCGGAGGAGCGGCGGGCCGAGACCGAGGTGAAGACCCTCGAGAACGAGCTCGAGCGCCTGCGGGCCGAGACGCGCGTGCGGGTCAAGGAGGCCACGCAGCGCATGATGGTCGGGGTCGAGGAAGCCTCGCGGAGCGCAAACGCGCGCGTCGCGGGTATCCGCAGGGAGATCGAGGCCGAGCGCCGCAAGATCGAGATGCTCGAGCGCAAGTTCAAGGCCGAGATCGTCACTCCGGCGATCGCGAAAAAGGAAAAAATGATACTCGACGCGAAGGCTCAGGCTGCGCTCATGACCGCGAAGGCGAAGGCCGAGCTCGACCAGGCGGGCATCGCCCTCGAGAAGCTCGCCGCCGCCGGCCCCGGGGCGGCTCGTGCCTGGATCATCGACAACTTCGACAGGCTCATCGCCCCCTTCGCGCAGACGATCGGCATGATCCCCGCCGACCGGGTAACCGTCATCAGCGGAGCCGGCGGCGAACGGCCTCCGCTTTCTGCGGTGACGCCCGACGCAGTCGCGCTTGCGCGCAACGAAATCGTCGCAGCCGCCTTGATGCATCGCGCCGAATCCGAACCAGGCGTTTCAGGGGCGAAAAAAAAGCAAACCGACTAGGCAAATACGGCTGTATCGCCGCAGGGCCGTCTGCAAGGGCGCTTTTTCGCTTTTGCGGACGGCCTTAGTTTCGCAGGGCGGCGTCAGCAGGCTGAGGACATGCGTCGAGTTCGACATCGACCAGCCGAGGCCGGCCGTCAATATGCATCTGCATGTTTTTCTATTATCGATATCAGCTCCCGGGCGTTCCAGGGCTTCGACATGACGGCGCGGACGGCCGGGTTCCGCTTTATCCGCTCTATCGCCGCCTGATCCGCCTGACCGGTGATCATTATCGCGTTGATCTCGGGATGGCGTTCGTGTATGTGCTCGATGAATTCGTCGCCCTTCATGCCCGGCATGAGCCAGTCCGTAATGACGAAAATGATTCTGATGCCCGCCTTGGCGAGTTCCTCGACGGCTTCAAGCCCGCGCTCGGCGTCGGTCGCCTGCTCGTAGAGAAAGCGGCCGTCGAATGCCATTTTGAGTTCCCGCGTCAGCGCGAGCAGTACGACAACCTCGTCGTCTATGCACAGAATCGCTTTTTTGCTTTCCGCGGTTCGATCTTCAGCCGACCCTGCGCCGCCGGTGGTTTTCATGGAATAGAGTATTGTACAGGATGGATGTCTTTGCAAACAGGCAAAACCGCCTTTATCCCGCCCGAGACCGCAGTCCTCGATCGGGGATTCTGAGTCACCCGAAAACTCGAGGCGCGGAGCGGAAAGTTGCGCTCGGTCAGTTTTCCTGTGTCTCGCGAGAGGGTTTCATGGTCGGGAAGAGGATGACGTCGCGGATCGAGTAGGAATCGGTGAGGAACATGACCAGGCGGTCGATGCCGATACCCAGGCCGCCTGTCGGCGGCATGCCGACCTCGAGGCTCGAGACGAAATCCTCGTCGAGCGAATAGGCCTCGTCGTCGCCGAGGGCCTTCTCGCGCTCCTGCTGCTTGAAGCGCTCGAGCTGGACGATGGGATCGTTGAGCTCCGAATACGCATTGCCGAGCTCGCGACCGTAGACGAAGGCTTCGAATCGTTCGGTCATCGAGGGATCGCCGGGCTTCTGCTTGGTGAGGGGTGAGATGACCGTCGGATAATCCATGATGAAGGTCGGCTGGATGAGCTTGTCCTCGGCGTATTTTTCGAAGGCCGCGTTGAGAATATCGCCCTTCGTACAGTCTTTGAGCTTCTTCTTGAGCCCTTCCTCGAGACCATGCCGCCTCGCGATCTCGCGGGCTTCTTCGTCGGTCGCGATTAGTTTGAAGTCGGGGCCGCCGTACTCCTTGACCGCATCGATCATGGTCAGGCGGCGCCATGGGGGCGAGAAATCGATCTCGGTTCCCTGATACGCAACCTTGCTCGACCCCGTCGCTTTGACGGCTGCGTATGAGACAAGGCCTTCGCAGAGTTCCATCATGCCGTGATAATCGGTGTATGCCTGATATATCTCGATCATGGTGAACTCGGGGTTGTGGCGGATATCGATGCCCTCGTTCCGGAAGTTCTTGCCCATGTCGTAGACGCGCTCCATGCCGCCGACGATGCAGCGCTTTAAGTGGAGTTCTGTGGCGATGCGCAGATAGAGCTGGAGGTTCAAGGCGTTCGATCGCGTTATGAAGGGCCGTGCGGCCGCCCCCGAGGCGACGGTCGAGAGGATGGGCGTCTCGACTTCGATGAAGCCGCGTTCGTCGAGGTATTCGCGGATCGCGCGCAGGATGAGGGTGCGCTTTCGGAATGTCTCGAGCACCTCGCGGTTCATGATCATATCGAGATAGCGCCGCCGGTAGCGCAGTTCGGGGTCCTTGAGACCGTGAAATTTCTCGGGCAGAGGCTCGAGGGCCTTGGCGAGCAGGGTGAGGGATCTCGCATGCACGGAAATCTCGCCGCGCCGCGTCTTGAAAATTCGCCCCTTTACTTCGATGATGTCGCCGATGTCATAGGTTTTGATCCTGCCGTATTCTTCCGAGCCGAGTTCGTCTGCGTTGATATAGACCTGGATGCGGCCATCTCGGTCCTGCACGTCGATGAACGAGGCCTTGCCGATGTCGCGGAAGGACATCATTCGGCCCGCTATCGAAACGTCCTTGTTCTCCCAGTCCTGCGGAGCGGCCTCGTAGCCCGCCTTTATCTCGGCCGAGTGATGGCTCTGCTCGGCCTTGACCACGGCGAAGGGATCGCGGCCCTCGGCCTGGAGCTTGGCGAGCTTCTCGCGCCGGATGAGCTGCTGCTCCGACAGCTCGCGCTTCTGCGCCTCGTCGTCATCTGCTGGTGTCTCAAATGCGCGCTCTTCGGCCATGTCGCTGCTCCGATCCTATCGAATATGAAACGCTATTGTAGCGGAAAGCGAGGCTGCGCTTCAATGACGCGGGCCGGGCGGGGCTCGCAGGGACTCGGCAGGGTTCGAGGCGCTGTCGGCGGCTCGATGACAGATTCGCTGTTTGACAGCAGCCTGCTAGAGCATCAACTCACCATCGCGCTCGATGAGAATCTCGCGGCCGCCCTTTACCGCGGCGATGGTCGGCCGGGATACAAGGCCGTCGAGGTGGATGAGGGCCGGCGCATCGTCGTCATAGTTGGAGCCGATCGCGAAATGGCAGGTATGGAAGGCCTTCTCGTCCTCGATCATGTTGCCCACAACCTCGGCTGCGGGATTGAGGCCGATGCCGAGCTCGCCGATCGCCCGCGCATTGCGGATATAGAGGGCGGCTTTTTCGTGCGTAAACGCGCCCGATCGTTCAAGGCCGCGCGCCGCTTCCTCGCCCTGCGCCAGAGAGGCTTCGAGCTCGAGCGCTTCGGCGCCCCCCTCGACCGAGACGACGTAGCCGGCCTCGACACGGCAGCGAATCGGCTCGCGGATGAGGATGCAGCCCGAAACGGCGGCGATCGATCCATCGAAAACGATCACGCCTTCGGAGGAGCCGAGCGAGGGCGAGATATAGACCTCGCCGGCGGGAAGATTGCCGCCCGTGCCGGGCTTCGAGAAGTCGCCGTTGTCGATATATGGTTTTCGCCCGGCCAGATCGATGCGCATGTCGGTGCCCTTAGCGTTCGTCACCCGCACCGAATCGGCGCCCTCGAGCGCTGCTGCGACTTTCGCGCAGCGTTCCGCAAGTTCGTCGTAATCGATGGGCACAGTCTTCGCGAACATGGCGCGGGTGACGCCCGGCGACCATATCGCCCGCAGAGTCCGGGCGCCTCGGAGCTGGTAGTGGAATATGTGGTCGTATTCGGTGCCGTTCCAATCGTAAGGCGTTGCGATGCCGCCGCGGTCCTTGCCGAGTTTTTCCGCCGACAGCGAGACGAAGGCGTCCGGCTTCGAGTCGAAGGCCGAGATAACCGCCTCTTCGGCGTAGTCGGTCTGGCTTTTTACGTCTTGAACAATCAGCGATGTCGAGGCGCCGATCTCTGCCGCCGCGTCGTAGACCGCGCAGGCGAGTTCGAAAACCTCGCGTTGGGGATTGGTGACGATAAGGAGGGTCTCGCCGGCCTGCAGGCGGAGCGATCGTTCCACCGCGATCTTCGCCGCTGCGGCGACAGTCTCGTCGTGTTTAATACCGGCGGCGTCTATAAGCGAATGCATCGCTCAATCAAAGCCCTCGACGATTTTTCTGTCAAGGTGCGGCGATCAGCAGGGTAATGACATACTCGATGCTTGTCAGCAGCCTGTCAGGCTATGCGGAGATCTTTTCTGATGAGAACAAGCTGAGGTCGCCTTGTCCTTTCCTCTACAACTCGATCTTCCAGGCGAGGGCGGCCGAGATATAAATTTCGATGCAGGCGGCGAAAGCCTCTGCTCCCGCCAGCGCCGCCTGGGATGTATGCGCCGCTTCATCTGCGGCACGATATGCGGTATAGACGATCTCGGCCGAAACGCAGAACCGCGATCCGAAAAGCCCCCGCTTCGAATCGACGATGCGCGATGCGAGTCCGAAGCGGCCCGGCCAGCGCGGGACCTCGAGGGGGAGCGCCGCGCCATTGGGATCGAGTGTCGCGCTTGTGAGGGGCAGAACTCCGCCGACGATAATACGCGCGCCGCCGCCGATCTCCACTCCCAGGTCTATTCGGATCGAGGCGGAGTCGAGCGCGCTGTCGTAGGCCGCATGGGATGAGAGCCCGAGACCGAGCGGCCCCCGGCCGATACCCAGCGATAAACCGCCCGAAGCGCCTCTCAGTGGTTTATCGAGGTCGAGAAGAGGGCCTGCGTCGAGTTCAAGTGTGATAAAAAAATCCTGTGATGGGCGGGTCTCCACGGCCCTCCGGTCCTCATCGGCCGCCGCCGCGTACAAGGGCGCCGCGGCCGCGAGCACGGCGGCCGTGACGAGACGAAGCAGACGCATACACACCTCCCGTGCTTACATAACGCAGGGAATGGAGCACGCCGATTGCATCCGGGATATATCAGGACGAGGCAAGCTTACGGAAGAGCGGGACGCGGGCCGAGACACCCATGTCGAGCGGGGACGACTGTCCGCGCTCGAGATATCTGCAGGCGATGCCCGCGACCATGGCTCCGTTGTCGCCGCAGAGCTTGAGTGGAGGGAAGAAAACTTCGACATCGTCCCGCTTTGCGAGGACCGAGCGGAGGTAGGAGTTGGCTGCGACCCCTCCGCCGGCGACGACGCGCTTGAGGCCTGTGTCCTCGACAGCGCGGAAGAGCCGTGAAAGAAGAATGTCGATGGCCGTTTTTTGAAACGAGGCGGCGATGTTCTCCGGTCTGATTTCTGCTCCGGGGCGGCGGTACTGCTCGAGCTGATGGACGACGGCGGTCTTGAGCCCGGAGTACGATACATCGTAGCGGTGCTCGCCCTTGTGGAGCGAAGGACTGGGAAAGCGGAAGGCCTCGGGATCGCCCTGCGCCGCCAGGCGGTCGATCGCGGCACCTCCCGGATAGCCGAAGCCGTAAAATTTCGCGACCTTGTCGAAGGCCTCGCCGACCGCGTCATCGATTGTAGTGCCGAGGACCTCGATCGAATCGAAGTCTGATGCCTTGCAGATGATCGAATGCCCTCCCGATACGAGCAGGCCGATGAAGGGGTAGGGGATGTCCCGCTCGAGCTGGGCTGCGTAGAGGTGGGCGAGTATATGATTGACGCCGACAAAGGGCTTTTCGAGCGCCCATGCCATGCCCTTTGCGTAGCAAAAGCCCACCAGAAGTGAGCCGACGAGCCCCGGCTGCGAAGTCGCCGCCACGCCGTCAAGGTCGGCGGCCCCTATGCCCGCCTCATGCAGAGCCTGTTCGACGACACCGGCGATCCATTCGCTGTGCTTGCGGCTTGCGATCTCGGGGACGACGCCCTGATATTTTTCATGAAATGGTATCTGCGTCGCCACGATGTTCGAGCGTATCCGGCGTCCGTCTTCCACGACGGCGGCCGCGCACTCGTCGCAGGACGATTCAATCCCCAGGACCAGCATCGTTGCCCGAGGCCTCGTGCATCATGAAGCGTGATATGGTCGAAAGCGAGTAGCCTTCCTCGATCAGTTTTGGATAGAGCTCCGCCAGAGTTTGGGCGAGTTCGGCGGACCAGACATGACCGATCATGACGGCGGGCCGATTCGCCTGTGCGCGTTTTTTACCGTCTTCGACGGCCCGTATGATCGATGCTCTGTCAGGCGAATTATCGAGGAACACATCGCGCTCCCAGTAGTGAATTCCCTCTCGGCGGGCCGCCTCGGGCATGGCCGTCCCTGAGACGGTGAGGGAATCAAGATAGTAAATTCCATGGTTTTTGGCTACCGCTGCTACAGCTTCCATAAGGTAGAGATCCGCTGTAACCAGCGAGCCCATGTGATTGTTTACCCCGACCGCGCCGGGGACGGTCGCGAGATTTTTCTCGATAGTATCGATCACCTCCTGGCGGCTCATTGAGCGGTAAATCGCGCCGGGACCTGGATTTTCTCCGCCCTGAGCTTCCATAGGCTGATGAAGGATGACCTCCTTGCCCGCCGCTGTCGCGGCTCGGGCGGCCTCTTCGCTGTACTGAAGCCCCGGCAGAACCGCGATCGTCAATGGAAAGGGGAGGTCGAGAAAGGCTCGCAATTCCTTCATATTATAGCCGGCGTCGTCGATGACGAGGACGATGACTCCGAGATTCGGAGGCCGCTTGTCCGGGGAGGGCGCCCTGCGCCGCGCCGCATCCGGTCGCGTGACAGGCTCCTGTTCATAATCCGAGTTCCTGCGGGGCGGCTCTAAACTCGGCGATTCTTGCTCTTCGGCATCGCCGGTCCGGCTCAGTGTCTGATTTCCCGCGGGGGAATCGCTCCGCCCCCGATCCGGTGGAGAGGCACGGACAACAAGAATGACGAACATCGCCGCGAGCGCGACCGCGATCGTCGCCAGAGATGCGGCGGCGAGAGCGGCGCTCGATCGCCCCGTGCGCCGGCGGGTCCTCCGCCTGGAGGCCGTACTCGCGGCTTTTTTCTTTGAGGGAGACATGCACGATGACTATACCAGGACGTCGGCTGATGAGGAAGTTCCTACGATACAAGCGATAAACTCGCCTCGGGCGCGCCCTCTTTGAGTTTGCGGAGCGCGCGTTTCTCGATTTGACGTACCGTTTCAGGCGATATGCCCAGCTCGGCGCCGATGCTTTTCAGGGTATGACGCTTGCCGCCCAGGAATTCGAAGCGGTACATCAGTATCCGCCGCTCTTTCTCGAGCAGGACTTCGAGCATGTTGATAGTCTCTTCGCGGGCGCAGGATTTCATGAGCTCGTAGTCTGGGCTGTAGCTGTAGTCCTCGTATACGTCAATGACCGAGCCCGAGTCCTCGTCGCTCTCGGTTTCGAGCGAGACCAGCGACGCGGCCATGCCGACAACGTCGGCGATCGACTCGACGGGGACGCGCAGCTCTTCCGCGATCTCCTGGGACGTAGGCTCGCGCTGGAGGACCTGGGTCAGCACGCTATAGGTGCGTTGGATGCGCTTGAGCAGTTCTTCTTTTCTATGGGGCAGGCGGATCGCGCGCCGCGAGTTGACCAAGGCCCGGGTGATCGCCTGCTTGATCCACCACGAGGCGTACGTGGAGAAACGGACATTTCTCGCTCCGTCGAACTTCTCCGCGGCCTTGATGAGACCGACATTGCCCTCCTGGATGAGATCGAGAAGCGGCATGTCGGGTGTCACGAACGCGCGGGCTATTTTAACGACCAATCTGAGATTTGACTCGATGAGCCGGCGTCTGGCGGCTTCGCTTCCCGAGAAAACCTGGGCCGAAAGCTCGCGTTCCTCCTCGGCTGTCAAAAGGGGTATACGCTTGATCGCGGCGTAGTAACTACGAAGACTGTCATCCGTACAGGCTGATTCGGTACTCGTTCTCATACGTATCTCCAGAAATGATACTGCAGGAAGCGTGCCAGAATTTCCGGAGACGTCGGAGTCTTTATAACATTATTTAATATAAAGAATTATAGTTTTTACAAAATACAAGTGGGAATGCCAGCGATAAATGCGTATACATAGTCGTACATATCGATCAAATTTCCGTATACAAAAAAAGACTATTTCAGGGCTGAGCCGTACTCAATGATGCCCGAACAGGTGAATCAGCGGAGCCTGACGAGGGGACATCCCGAAGAAAGGTAAAAAGAGCAAGAAGTACTACTAATGCTACAACTAGTTTCCGCATTGCTGGTCTCCACTACTCTCATTTCAGGTATTTGAGTGGATTTACGCCGACCCCACCCTTGAAAAGACCGAAATGCAGGTGCGGCCCCGTGCTGTACCCCGTGTTCCCCGACAGGCCGATCATGGCGCCCTGGCCGACCTTCGCTCCCTTCGCGACCGTCGACGAGGATAGATGGCCGTACAAGGTCTGGATACCGCCTGCGTGGCTCATGATGATGTAGTTGCCGAAGTTTGCATTATAACCGACATCCGACACTGTGCCGGCGGCCGCGGCTCGAATCGGAGTCCCTGTATCGGTCACGATATCGATTCCTGCGTGAAATCTTCTGACGCCGGTAAAGGGGTCGTTGCGGTAGCCGAAATATGAAGAAAGCCGCCCGCGCACCGGCCACGCGATGAACTGCCCCAGCGCCTGTTTGAGCTGAGTCTCTGGAAGCCGGGCGCCGGGGATGAAAAGACTCTGCCCCGGGAGAAGGGTCGAACTGCCCAGGTCGTTCGCATCGACGAGACGAGTCGTCTCGATTTTATACTGCTTGGCTATCGATCCAATGGTTTCGCCCGAACGGACACGGTGCACGAGTCCGTCGATATTCGGTATTCGAAGCGAGGTCCCAGAACGCAGGGCCTTGACGTTTTCGATGCCGTTGGCGGAGATGATCGAATCCATGGAACGGCCGAATTTCTTGGCGATTCCGCCGATCGTATCGCCCGATCGAACGGTATAGGTCGAATAGCTCAGCGTCGCTGGAAGGGGAGGAAGATCGAGCGCCTCATCCGAGGATAGTCGTCCGGAATCAGCGAGTTCGGGGGCGCAGTATTCAAGAAGGAGGTCCGATCTCACAGGACTGTCGGGCAGCAGTTCGTTTTCGGGCATCGGAAAGGCCGGACCGCGCAAAAGGGCGGCGATGCCGAAGCTCATGACAAGGACGGCGCCGAGAAATATCAGCGTGAAAGCCGTGATCCGCCCCGTCCCGAGGCTCGTGATCCTGCCGAGAAGTCGATCGAGGATTCTGCGTACGAAGAACCGGACGGAGGGGCGGGTGGATGACCGGATAGATCGCGTTGTGGATGAGCGCAGGACTGTGGCGATGCCGCGGTTGTTGTGCGGTGGAAGCGACTGTGGTTTTGTGTGGATCCGCGGCGCGGGGGCCCTGCGTCTGCGCGCTACTTTCTGTCCGGCAATGATTGTGTCCATGGTGTCGTACCTGTCTTATCGACAAGTATCGAGCCGGGCATTATAGTCGGAGCTTGCGTCATGAGTCGGAGGATCATAAGGCCCGGAACGGCCATCATCGCCGTCGTCGTTCTCGTCGCTGCGGTCAAATTCCTGATACTTGACGCCGTGGTCGTCGAGGGCCGCTCAATGCTGCCTCGGTTCGAGCCGGGATCGGTGATTCTTGTTCTCCGCTGTGCCTATGGCATCAAGAACCCCTTCGGGCCCGGTTATTTTGTACGCTGGGCGGCGCCCCGGCTCGGCGAGGTCGTGGCAGCCCCGAATCCCCGTGACGGCCGCACCGTCGTTAAGCGCGTCGCCGCGGTGGGGCCGGTCCGCTTGGTCGTCGCCGCCGGCGCCCTGGTGGGCCCCTTGATCGACGCGCCCCTCGATGCCGGGCGCTCCGCCGAGTTGGGCGACAGTCTGTTCGTCCCGGCCGGCTCGGTGCTGCTTCTCGGCGACAATGTCGCCGAGTCCGTCGATTCGCGCGACTACGGCCCTGTGTCGATCGACCTCATTTTCGGGCGCGTGTGCGCGTCCCGTCTGCGGACCGCGCCGTGAGCAGCAGGAACTTCCGTTATTGGAGCGCGCTCGCCGCCGTCGCCGCCTTCGCGGTCTTTATCGCCGCCCGCTACGCATACCTGGCCGCGCAGAAAGACTCTTCCGAGCCCGCGGCCGCTGCAAACGTCACGAGGGGTGTCATTTATGATCGGGAGGGCCGCGTCCTCGCCATGGACTCGCCGCTCTACGACATCGCGGTGTGGCGGCCCGACACTGATCCCGCGAAATTTCCGGCCGAAGCCGCGTCTTTGGCCCAGGTTTTGGGGATAAACCCGGCCGATGTCCTCGAAAAATGGTCGAAGGGAAGTCAAGATTATTTTTATCTTGCACGCCGCATCGGTCCTCAGCCGGCCGACGCGATCCGCGCGCGGAAGCAGGGCGGCGAATTCAAGGGTGTCGTCGTCGCGCAAGTGTCGGGAAGGCTGTATCCCGAAAAGAGACTGGCTTCGCATCTTTTGGGATTTGTCGGCGATGGAAACCGGGGGCTCGCCGGCATCGAGAGCCGCTATGATGAGGAGCTTCTCCCGGTCGCCGCCCCGGCGGGAGCCGCAATGGGCGAAAGCCTTGTGCTCACTATCGACGCCGATCTCCAGTACTCGCTTGAAAAGATCGCGCGCGACACGCGGGAATCCACGGGCGCCGAGGCGGTGATGCTCGTGGCGGCGGATGCGCGGACCGGGGCGATCCTCGCCTACGTCGCGATGCCTGATTTCGATCCGAACGACTATGCGTCCTCCCCCTCGTCGGACTGGTATGATTGGCCGAGCGTCTATCATTACGAGCCCGGCTCGGTCTTCAAGGTTTTCACGATGGCGTCGATCGTCGATCTGGGCGGAGCGGATGCATCATCGACTTTTTTCTGCGACGGCGCCTACCATAAAACGACAAGCTCGGGCGAAAAGATCGAGATTAAGTGCCTGGGCGCTCATGGGAGGGTCGGCATCGCCGAGATTCTTGCGTTGTCGTGCAATGCGGGCGCTGCATACGCCTCGGACGCCGTCGCCTCGCTCGATTTCTACGAAAAGCTCCGCTCGTTCGGCTTCGGCTCCCGGACGGGCATACCCCTGCCCAGCGAGACGCCGGGGAGCCTCGCCTCTCCCGAGTCCTGGTCGGGGCGCACGAAGCCCACCATCGCCATGGGGCAGGAGCTTTTTGTGTCGGCGATGCAGATGACTCAGGCGGCCGTCGCCGTCGCCAACGGCGGCATCTTGATGAAGCCCTATGTCGTGCAACGCGCATTAGGCCCCGACGGCGAAACAAGCTACGAGACGGAGCCTCAGGCGGTGCGCCGTGTCGTGTCGGCCGAGACTTCGCGCCTGATCCTCGATGCCATGGAGAAGGCCGTGAGCGAGGAAGGCACGGGCAAGCGCGCCAGGATCGACGATGTGCGCATGGCCGTGAAGACCGGCACCGCCCAGATGATCGATCCTGTGACAAAGAGGTACTCCGAGAAAGACTACATCGCCTCGACCCTCGCGATTTTCCCCGCTGACGAGCCGCGCGTGGTCGCCTACCTCGCCATCGTCAAGCCGACGGGAAGTTCGTACTACGGCGGAAGGATCGCCGCCCCGGTCATGAAGGATGCCGCCGAGGCGATACTCGCGCTCTCCGATCTGCCGCGGGGCGCTACGCCTACGGTCCAGGCTCCCCGGGTCGTGGCGATACCGCCGCTCAAGCCGGCCGTAATCGGAGACAGGATGCCCGATCTCACCGGAACTCCCAAGCGGCTCCTTATGCCTCTGCTCGCCCGCACGGATATAAAAGTAACGCTGAAAGGCGAGGGCTACGTCGTCAGTCAGACCCCCGTTCCGGGCACTCAGGTCGCGCCTGGAACCGAAATTATCTTGGAGCTCCGGTGAACTGTCTCGAATCGAATCTTGCCGCCCTCGCTTCCCGCTTCCCCGATCTTGCGAACGAGGTCGCGGCGGCCGAAGCGGCTCCGCTTGAGATCACTGCGGCCGCGAGCGGCGGGATCACGGCGCGTTTACCGGGAGGCGCCCTCCTCCACTCGAGCCGAGATCCCCGCGCCGAGGCGGAACGACTCGCCCGCGCCCTTCTCGCCGGGGGCGCCGATACGGTCGTTGTGCCCGGCTTCGGCTTCGGTTATCTGGCCGAAGCCTGCCTCGCCGCCCGGGCGGAGCGCGTCCTCGTGTGCGAGGCCGGTCCATCTGCTCTCAAGGCCGCCTTCGCTGCGCGCGAGCTCGCGGACATATTGAGCGACGAACGACTCGGTTTTATCGTCGGCGGCGATCCCGATCTCGTGGTCACCGTTCTTGAGCTTTCGGGGGCCGCTCTTGCCGTCGTCGCCGAGCCCAAGCTGATTTCCGACGCGGACCGCGGATGGCTTGAGCACGCGAAGGCGGCGGCCGGGCGCTGGATCGCCACCTCGTTGATCAACGAGCGCACACTCAAACGCTTCGGCCGGCTCTGGGTCCGCAACCTCGCCGCGAATCTTGACGTAGCCGCCTCGGCCTGCGCGGTGGATCTCCTCGAAGGGCAGTTCTCCGGCGTTCCCGCCATCGTGCTCGCCGCAGGGCCGAGTTTGGACGAGATCCTGCCCTTCGCCGCCGAACTGCGGAAGCGCGCTCTCTTCGTCTGCGTCGACACCGCGCTCAGAAGCCTGCTGCGATATGGCATCGAGCCCGATTTCCTGGTCGTGGCCGATCCTCAGTACTGGAACTGGCGCCACATTGCGGGCCTCGCCTCGCCTTCGTCGTTCATCATCTCCGACGCCACGACTTGGCCCGCGGTCTTTCGCACGCCGAGCCGCGGTGTCTTCCTCGGCGGCTCGCTCTTCCCCCTCGGGCGGAGAATCGAGCGCCTTATCGGCCGCAGAGGCGGGCTTGGAGCGGGCGGATCGGTAAGCACATCGGCCTGGGACTTCGCGCGGCTTGCCGGATGCTCGCCCCTCTGGATGGCGGGACTCGACCTCGGCTTTCCGAACGGCGCGACCCACGCGAGGGCGAGTTTTTTCGAACAGCGCGCGCTCTGTTCGGGGCGGCGCCTCGCGCCCGCCGAGACCGCGCAGGCTTCAGCCCTTGTCGGACCCGAGTGCCGTACTGCGCGCTCGGCCGAAGGCGGCAGTGTCCGCACCGACAGCCGCATGGAGCTGTACGCCTGGTGGTTCGAGAGCCGGCTTGCGCGTCCTCAGTCCCCCCCTACCTATTCATTAAGTCCAAAAGGGCTCGCGATCGCAGGAATGCCGCTCGGCGCGGTCGACGACATCCTCAGTCGTCCTCCTATTCGAACGGACATCGATGAGCGCCTCGCCGCGGCCGACTCCCTGCGTCCGCATCCGGGTGCCGCCGAGGCCCTGGCCGAGGGCTTGGACGCGCTTTGCTCCGAGATCGCTGAAGTCCTTGCCGCTGCCGAGGCAGCAGCCGCGGCAGCGGCCGCGGGGCGCGAGGCGCTCGGCCGCGGAGCCGAGGCCGGCCCTGTCCTCGCCGCCCTCGATGAGGCGGACCGGCGTATCCTTTGCCTCGGCGCCCGGGAGGTGGCAGGCTTCCTTCTGCCGCCGCTTTCCGAGATCGCCGGACGACGGGCCGGCAGCCTCGATGAGAGCCTCGCTCACTCGGAGCAGCTTTATCGGGGCATAGTCGACTCGGCGCGCTATCATCTCGAGATATTGTCCCCCTTCCGCAGGGGCGGCCGTACGTAACGGAGCGCGGAAAAAACTTATATAAAGTTTCTATAGAGCATACCGAAAATAAAGACGGAGGGCGACCTCCACCACGGTATGCTGCAAGACGTCCAGGCATACCGTTTTTTATGCCCTGACGACTGAGCCGCCGCTCGGTTTTTCGCTTATTTTTTAGTAAGTATTTTTTCCGGCCCGTGCAAAAGCGTCTTGTCATTTATAGAGGCGAAGAAGACCTCGACATCGATGTATCCGGCGTCCCTCCTCTCGACCCGCCGATGTCCGACTTTGTCAGCAGCCTGTCAAATCATCGATGAAAAGCGGGTTTTTCGCGCGCCCGCAGACCTGATTCGGGCTGCGGCGCAATGATTGGATTCCACGACAGTAGACACAGATCGGTATCCCGGTCAAAATACCTTGATACTCTGTGTATCTGATCTACGAGACTCGGATGAAAACGAACTATTTCCGCGAGATGAATGCCGTTCTTGCCGACCTTGAGCGATCGGGACGCATCGGGGAGTCGGCGCCCTCTCTTTTCCTTCACTCCTGCTGCGCGCCCTGCAGTACGGCGGTCATCGCTCTTCTGTCGGGGCATTTTTCGATCACGATCTTTTATTACAACCCGAACATCGATGAGCGCGCGGAGTACGAAAAAAGGGCCGAGGAGCAGCACCGCCTTCTCGCGCGTATCGAAACGACTCGGCCTCTTTCCTTTGTCGAGGGGCCGTATCGACCCGAGGAGTTTCTCGGGCAGGTCGAGGGGCTCGAATCGGAACCGGAGGGGGGGCGGCGATGCACGCTCTGTTACGCGCTCCGTGTGAACAGGACGGCGGAAGAAGCCGCCGCTCGGGGCTTTGAGTGGTTCTCGACGACTCTCACGGTCGGTCCGATGAAGGATGCACTGCGTATCAACAGCCTCGGGGCCGCGGCGGCGGATCGGTGCGGGATCAGATGGCTTCCATCGGACTTCAAAAAGCAGGGCGGTTTTCTCCGATCGATCGAACTCAGCAGACGATTCGGCCTTTATCGGCAGGACTATTGCGGCTGCTCATTTTCGAGGTCGAAACGAGGGCCGGCGCCGCGGGCTCCCGCGTAGTCGCTTCGGGCTCGCGGCGGCCGGCCTAGCCGAGGTGACGGATCCCCCGTTACAGGCTCAGGGGCGCGTCGGAGCTAAGGACCGAACTTGTCGCCGAAGGTGATCCGCCTGGATCGGGAAGGATATCTTTTTATCGGGATCGCGGAGCGTTATGAAACTCGCCTCCGAGAAGGACTCGAGAGGCTTGCCCGACGAGAAGTCGACCGGGCTTATTGAGCGGCTGTCCCAGTCGATCCTCAGCGCGTAGACCCGAAGGAGCGTGTCGGTAGTTGTTGACACCGCCCTTCGAAGATGATAATGATAATGATGATCATGAAGAACGCCCGCGGCGCAGGAGAGGAAGCCCTGGCCATGCTCGAGGCTTATCTCCGCGAAAACGGACTTAAGATGACAAAGCCGAGACAGACTGTCCTGGAGGTCTTTCTCGGAATCGAGGAACATGTAACGGCCGAGAATCTCTTGGACGCTGTCCGCAAAGTCGATCCCGGCATCGGGCAGGCCACCGTCTTCCGGACCGTCAAGCTTCTCGAGGAATCGGGCCTGGCCCGCGCGGCGTGCCGCGATGAGGGGCCTCGGCGTTTCGAACATGCCTACAAGCACGCCCATCACGACCACTTGGTCTGCGTCGAATGCGGGGCGATTGTGGAATTCGCGGACGAGGCGATCGAGCGTGCGCAGGAGGCGACGTACGCTAAATACGGCTATGAGCCGATCGGGCACAGCCTGGAGCTGAGGGGCCGCTGTCCCGCGTGCCGGAAAAAGGCGAAGGGCGCCGTGTCGAAAGCCGTCCCCTCGGCCGGCCGCGAAAGCCGCGCGGCGTCGGGGAAAAGGAAGGAGCACGCTTCCTGAAGTCCGATTGATCTTTTGGAGGGGTTGTTGCAGTCTTTAATAGATAATGATAATCAAAGTCAAATAATGATCTGCCGCGCCGCGCGGCATGGAGGTTGTATGTTTTTGTCGGATGCGCCGGCCGGCGCTTCGTTCAAAGTGAAGAGCGTGCTCTTGAGCAGGGAAGTCGGGAGGCGTCTCGCCGACATGGGCTTCACCGAAGGGACCGAGGGCGCCGTGGTGCGCTCGGGTTTTTTCTACGGTCCTCTCCAAGTCCGTATCAGGGGTTACGATGTTCTGATCAGGCGCAGCGAGGCGGAGGGTATCGAGGTCGAGCCCGTCGGCGATTGGAGCGCGGTGCGGGACGCGCGCGGCGGCCGTGGCCGCTGGGGGCGCGGTTTCAGGCACGGCGGGCGCGGTTTCGGATTCGGCGGGCGTGGACGGCGCGGATGCGCCGAAGGAGAGGCTGAATGAAAGACGGCGGGAACGGAGGCGCAGGCGTGCGTTCGATAAAGGTGGCTTTGGCGGGCAATCCCAATGCGGGGAAGACCAGCCTCTTCAACGCGCTCACGGGAGCGCACCACAAGGTCGGCAATTACCCGGGCGTCACGGTCGAGAAGATCGAGGGAAGGAGAGTGCGCGGCGGCCGCGAGTATCGTTTCACCGACCTCCCGGGGATTTACAGCCTGACCGCCTACTCGATCGACGAAGTCGTCGCGCGCGACTTTCTTATCGACGAAAAGCCCGACATCATCGTCGACGTCATCGATTCCACCAACCTCGAGCGGAATCTCTACTTGTGCCTTCAGTTTCAGGAACTCGGCATCCCCGTCGTCGCGGCGCTCAACATGAGCGATGAGGCCGAGGCGAAGGGCGTCAAGATAGACGATAAAGCTCTCTCGAAGGTGCTCGGCATTCCGATGGTGCGGACCGTCGGGACCAGGGGCGCCGGGATTGAGGAACTTCTCGACGCCATCGAGGCCGAACTATCGCGCGGAGTCGGCGGCGAGCCGAAATTCGTGCGTTACGGCGACGAGATCGAATCGCGCCTCGGCCCGATCGAGACGGCGATAGCCGCCGACTCGTCTTTCACGGAACGATTTCCGGCGCGTTGGTTGGCGGTCAAGCTCATCGAGAAGGACGCGAACGCATTCGAGCGCTTGAAATCGCACCGCCGGGCGGCAGATGTCGCGGCGGCGGCCCGCGATGCTTCCGCCTGGATCGAGCGCCACTACGGGAAGGACGCGGAGATCGTGGTTTCGGAGCAGCGCTACGGGTACATCCACGGCGCCGTGAAGGAGACGGTGAAGATAGAAAAGAAGCGCAATTTTTCGATAACAGAGGCTGTCGACAATGTGATCATGAACCGTTATCTCGCCCTGCCGATTTTCGTCGGAGTTCTGTGGGCCGTTTTCCAGCTCACCTTCCTCCTGGGCGAGTACCCGATGGCCTGGCTCGAGTCCTTCTTCGGCTGGTGCTCGGATCTGGCTCAAGCCGCCATCCCCGAGGGCTTCATCCAGTCGCTCGTGGTCGACGGGATCATCGGCGGCGTCGGCGGCGTCTTTTCTTTTGTGCCCTTGATCATCATCCTGTTCTTCCTTCTGTCGATTCTCGAGGATGTCGGCTACATGTCGAGGGCGGCCTTCGCCACCGACAAGTTCCTGCACGCCTTCGGCCTCCACGGGCAGTCCGTGTTTCCGATGATGCTCGGATTCGGCTGCTCGGTCCCCGCGATCATGGCGGCGCGGACTCTGAAGTCGAAGCGCGACCGGATCGTGACCGTTCTCATCATTCCCTTCATGAGCTGCGGCGCCAAGCTGCCCGTGCATGTCCTTCTCGCGGGGGCCTTCTTCCCCGATAACGCCGCGAACATGGTCATCCTGATCTACGCTGTCGGCGTGATCCTCTCCCTGCTGTCGGCCCTCGTCCTCAAGAAGACGGTCCTGAGGGGCGACCCGACCCCCTTCGTCATGGAGCTGCCGCCGTACCGCGCGCCCACCCTGCGCGGAGTCCTGTGGCACGTGTGGGAAAAAACCTGGCACTACCTCCAGAAGGCCGGTACCGTCATCCTCGCGGCGACGATCCTGATCTGGGCGATCACGAGCTTCCCCGTCTACGAGGTCCCCGAATCCGAGATGATCGCGCGGACCGAGGCCTTTCAAACCGCGAACCCCGATGCAGACGAGGAGGCGCTCGCCGCCTTTATGGAGACCGTCCAGGCCGAGGAAGGGCTCGCGCACAGCGCGGCCGGCTCGATCGGCAGGTTCATCGAGCCTGTCTTCAAGCCCCTCGGATTCGACTGGAAGATCGGCGTCGCGACCGTGACCGGCTTCGCCGCCAAGGAGGTCGTGGTCTCCACCCTCGGCGTCCTGTACAGCGTAGGCACCGAAGAGGCCGAGGACAGCGAGGGACTCAGGGACGCGCTTCGCGCCGATCCGACGTTCAATCCCCTGGTCGCCTTTGTGCTGATGCTCTTCACCCTCGTTATACCCCCCTGCTTCGCGGCTCTGGCGACGATCAAGGCCGAGCTTGGATGGAAGTGGCTCGGATTCGCCTTCGTCTTTCTGCTGGCGGTCGGATGGGTTCTCGGCTTCGCGGTCTACCAGATCGGAAGCCTCGCGGGGCTGGACGCGGCGGCCGCGTAGGGGATAAAGCGTTCCTCGAAGCTTGTTGCGGTTCAATTTGAGAAGGGCTGAAGCCTCTGGGCAGAAGGATCTGTGGTGGGTACTGTGAGGCTTCTACCAGTTGTAACAAGGTTCGAGAGACCTCTATGCCCCTTGACCATGATCCTTCTTGGTGTGATTATGGTCATATGACAATTACGTCCTTAATGGACGACCTCTGCCCCCGTCGAGGACTTCGGGGAGAGCACGGGCTCTCTTTTTACATTGAGCATGACTCGACTCATCTGCTTTTCGACGCCGGGCAAAGCGACGCTTTCTTGAAGAATGCTCGAAACCTCGGCATTTCCCTGGATACGATGGATGCGATCGCGCTGAGCCACGGCCACTATGACCATGGAGGCGGGCTTCCGACGCTTCTCGATCTTCTGCGCGCCGATCCGCCGCCGCTCTTCGTCGGCCGCGGCTTCGACGCGGATCGTTTCGCGCGGGAAGGCGTGAACAAGACGGATATCGGTCTGCCTCGCCCCTTGATCCCGGAAGGATTGCCCGGCGCCATCGTCGTCGAGACGATCGAAGAGCTCGCCGACGGCGTCTTCCTGCTTCCGAAGGCCGAGATGGTCTACAAGACAAGCATCGATCCCCGCTTCCGCGCCGGTTCGGGCGCCGACGAGAGGCCGGATACCTTCGACGACGAACTGTCCTTGGTCGCGGTCGGGGACGAGGGATTGATCGTCGTCACGGGCTGCGCCCATCGCGGCATCCTCAATATCGTCGAGGCCGCCCGCGTCGCTTTTCCCGGGCTGCCGATCCGCGCGGTCGTCGGAGGCTTCCACCTCAACGCCCTGCCGGAGGGCGAACTCGCTGCCGTCGCGCGGGACCTGGCCGCGATGGGACCGCGAGCCGTCTACTGCTGCCACTGCACCGGCCCGCGCGGCTTCGCCGCGTTGTATGGTGAGCTTCCCGGGAAGGTCGAATGGCTTTCCTGCGGCATGAGAATAGGGAACCTCTAAAAACCTGGTTGGTTTTTGAGGTTCCCTTGCAATTCCCTTGTGGGAATAGCATTTTTATGAAATTGACCTCGAAAAACTGAAGTTGTTCGAGGTCCCCAATAAGTATTTAGGAGAGCATCGTGGATCTGCTACCGGAAAAGAAATTCAATCCCGACATCAAGAAAATTATCGGCGTCGTGAGCGGCAAGGGCGGTGTGGGCAAGTCGACCGTCGCCGTCCTCCTGGCCCAGGCGC
>CAZINN010000043.1:0-21982 GCA_964540615.1 uncultured Treponemataceae bacterium
GTCCCCTGCGCGCTCACCCCGGTTCCGAAGGTATAGCTGCCGGTGCCGTAAATAATCCCCGCGGCATACACGTTCCCGGAGCCATCCACGGCCACGCTGTTAAACTCTGAAGACACCGCCCCCGCGCTCACGCTCCGCGCCCAGGGTTCCTTGATTGTACTATCAATCGAGTTCCCCTGATTGCAGGAAGCTAAAACCAGCATCATAATGCCCAGAAGTACAGGCATCAAAAGCTTTCGTACGTGGTTTTTCATATTTACCTCCTTCTGTTACCATACGATAGCCGGCACATATTCGAAAAAAAACTTATTCGAGGACGCCGGCAAATGTCTTTTATCATCTGGTTGTTGAAAAACAAAGTAATTTTTTCATAGAAAATCTATACAGTCAACACTTTTTTGAACGTCTATTGGGCAGCTCTTACCTCGCATCTGCCTATGCGTCAATCACTTCGACTCTAAACTCGTTTCCAATACGAAACGTTTTTCGCATTAATACTACCTCGCGGGACTTCATCGTTGTGGCGCTTATGAAGTCGTTAAGGAATAGTAAACAAGGGCATCAAAATATAAAAGTTTTCGAGGTCGGTCATTTAAAAAAACGGCTCTCGTATGGGATTCTATTCTCGTAGGGGAGTTTCAAGGTAATTAAAAAATCAACCGGGTTTTTAGCAATTTCCTATATCTTCTGACATACTGCAAAATGCTGCAAGGGGAAACCTCCCCGGTAGTAAACCCGCCGGGGAGGCCTAGGTACCTCTTTATAGAGGGGACCTCGAAAAACTTCAGTTTTTCGAGGTCAACCTTAATAAATGCAATTCCCGAAAGGGAATTAATTCCCGTAAGGGAATTGCACAGGAAGCTCAAAAACCAACTGGGTTTTTAGAGGTTCCCTAGACTCAATTCTGACAAATATGTCTCATAGGCTTTTTGCGTATCGCTTTGAACCTTCTTCGCCTCGGTGATCTTTCCGTCGAGCTGTTCGATCGCGTTTTCGGCGTCGATGAGCCGCTTGAGGTACTGCTGGCCTTGGCTCGAATCGCGACCCACCGAGTTCAAGTTGTCGCGGTAGCGCGCTTGATCGGAGGTGAGTTCCTGACGTCTCGCTTGCAGTTCCGAGAGGTTCCGTTTTGCATCGTCAGCCTTCTTGCGCAGATCGACGGCTTTCTTGAGCGCGTCGCGGACCGCTTGGGGTATTTCCTTGGAGTTGCTGTACGAAAGGAAGGCGTCCTGGGAGAGCGAGGCGAGGGTGACACGGTCATAGCGCGGCATTCGTTCCTTTACCGCAAATTTCGCCTCGCTTGATGCGGGCAGATCCAGACCGAAGCGATAGACGGACGCTGTTTTCTCTTCATAGGACTTAGGCTCGAACAACTCGGCCCCCTGCGTGATCGGATGCTCGATGAGTATGCGCTTGGCGGCGGCTGTCGAATTCTTGAATGTGTAGGTCCGTGTGACTGTGGTTCTGCGCGAAAAGATCATGATCCCCTTCGAAACGGCGACTGCCGTAGTCTCTTCGCTGCTCGAGGAGGAGGAATCGGCGAGCACTCCCAGATCGTCGCCGAAGACGATGAGCCTTTTGTCTTTTTCGGGGAGGAAGTCGAGAAGGGCGTCGCCCGCATAGACGTTTCCATCGAAGACGGTGATGGGGCCGGCCGGCAGTTTCATGCCCATGGAATTCTCGATCCATGCGCCGAGCATGGGATGCTTCGTCCCGTCATTCGGATTGTATATCGAAACCTTCTGAGCGGAGATTTCGCCCGCGACCAGGGGGAGCATCGCGCTTTTCCTGCGCCCGAGGCTGACTGGTTTTTTCACGGTGAACTCGAACTGATCGCCGGCGCTTCGGGCTTGGGTTGTTTCGATGTTTGGTTGAACGAAATATTCCTGCGGCTCCGCCCCCGATTCGGCCAGAGAGTAACTAGGCGCCGCGGGCGCCGCCGGCGCCGACCTCAGCAATGGAGCGGCGCTTTTTTTCGCCTTCGATTCCTCTTGACCGGCGCCGCTATACTCCGCATCGTCATATCCCGATTCGAAACTCCGTGCCGATGCCGTGCCGGCGATTGCGAGGGGTATGGTCGGCCATTCGAGCCGCAGGGGGGAGTAGAGGTCCTGGATGAACGAAACGGGCCGACCGGAAACGAGCGACAGAACGACCCCGTCCCAGTCCTGGTCGGTCGGATTGTCGACTATCGCCCAGCCCTGGAGGAGGGGTTTCGCCGCCGAGAGATCGAGGCGGTACGAGACTTTCCAGACCGGGGTCCCGACCACATAGCCGATCGACGCGTTCCTGGTGCCGCTTCCCGGGAGGCGGAGGTCGAGCGTACGGACCTTCTGATCGCGGGCTTCGAGAATAAGCGCGAGGGCTCGTTCAAAGTCCTCCGAAATCCGCTTGTCAGTAAAGCGAAGGGCGATGATATCGGAGACGGCGATGGACTTGAGCCCTGATGATCCCAGGATGACGAGATAGGGATGGTTGATGTCAGGTTTATCCGATTGACGGTATTCGACTCCCACGATGCGTCCAGTCTGCGTCTGCGGCGTGTCGATCGAGACTTCGGCGCCCCGCAGACGAGCCAGCAAGCCCGCGACATCGGGTGCGCCGCTCAGGTCGATCCTGAGTCCGGACAGGGCGCGCTCGAGGCTCTCGCGCGATGCGTAACTGATGGAGGGAGAGCCTGAGGCCGCCCCCGAACCGTCGCGGACGATAAGCGATTTGAGAGCGTCATTCATCTCTTCAGTTCGAAACGACAGATGCACGACCGAGTCACCGCTCACTTTGCCGTTATGCTCGAAGTACCCCACGCCGGACGAAAAGAGAACGACCTTGGTAATCGGCAGTTCCGCGTCTTTTGGAGCTGCCTGCGGGAATACAGAGGCGGCCGGCGCCGCCGCCATGAGAACCATTGTTATACGAGCGAGCGAGTGTCCGAACGAACGATTGAACATCAAATACCTCCTTGCAGGCTTCGAGTTTAGCGCGGCTCATCGATCTCACCTTTCAGCGAGGGCTCAGAATTACTACGTAATTCTACCGAGGACGTAACACGAAAGATTTTCCTCGAAGCTTGTTGGTGACGCTTTTGACTACTATTGTCTTAACATTTGTATAGTCGAGGCCTTTTCCGATCATTACAACAAGCTTCGAGGAAGCTACAAGTCGGAAAAATCCAAGATGTCGGCTGAACTTTCCTTCTTTCAAGAGCAATACTAAAGAAGCGGCGATGAGCTTGCATACGAGGTGATAGAAGGGGCGCTAGGAGTCGGAATGCCTGGAAAAGCGATGTATGCGGGATCCGGAGTGACTACAAAAACTTCAAAGACCCGAAAAGTCCGGGGCGCGATAGGTAAGCACCGGGCCTTCTACGCGATGCTCTTCATTCCATTCATTTATTTTCTCATTTTCAAGTACGGCCCGCTGGTCAATGCACAGATCGCATTCAGAGACTTTATGGCGCTCGACGGGGTTTGGAAGAGTCCCTGGGTCGGCTTCAAAAACTTTATAACCTTTTTTTCATCCATATATTTTGGGGAGCTTCTGCGGAATACCATTCTTTTATCTCTCGGCAAATTAGTCGTTGGTCTGCCCATGGCCGTTATGCTCGCCTTGGCCATCAACGAGTCCTGTCTGCGCCGTTTCAAGCGCATCGTCCAAACGGTGACCTATCTCCCGCACTTTCTATCCTGGGTCGTCATGTACGGTGTTTTGCTTCTCCTTCTCTCGCCCGACGAGGGACTCATCAACGAGGTCATCAAGGCCTTCGGCGGAAAGGAAATAGCTTTTTTACAGGACCCTAAATGGTATCCGATTATCGTAGTTCTCTCGGATGTCTGGAAGGAAATGGGCTGGAGCGCGATTATCTACCTCGCAGCCATAACGGGTATCGATCCGGGACTCTACGAAGCCGCCGAGGTCGAGGGGGCGACTCGTCTTCAGCGTATTCGTTACATCACTCTCCCCGGTATCTCCGAAGTCATCGTCACGATCGCGCTTCTCAGGCTCGGTACGATCCTCGACGCGGGCTTCCATCAGATATTCATGACGTATTCGGTCCCGGTTTATTCGGTCGGCGACATCATCGACACCTGGGTCTATCGTCAGGGTGTCCTCGATTTCCAGTTCAGTCTCGCGACGGCCGTGGGGCTTTTCAAGGGCGCATTGGGGCTCTGCCTTGTCTGGCTTTTCAACAAGCTGTCGCGCCGCTATCTCGAAGCGAGTCTTTTTTGAAAAGCGGGGTGCCGGAATGCTGAAGTATAAATCGCGCGACGAACTTGTGTTCCAGGCGGTCACCAACGTACTGCTCGGTCTTCTCCTGGTCATCGTCGTGCTCCCCCTCTGGAGGGTCTTTATCCTGTCGGTGACGCCCTTCAAGTATATCGACGACAGCTTCGGACTTTTCATAAGTCCGCTTAAGTGGACAGTCGAGGCCTATTCTCAGTTTTTAAGTCATCCCTCATTTCTGCTTGCGTTCCGAAACAGCCTCATCATCATGGTGGGCGGAACGGCGATCAATCTGGTCATGACCGTTCCTATGGCCTATGCGCTGTCGGTCAGGACGCTTCCAGGCCGTAAATTCTTGAACGTCCTCGTGATGATTCCGTTTCTCTTCAACGCCGGGCTTATACCGAGTTATCTTGTCGTTACAACATTGAAGATGCAGAACACCTTCTGGTCGGTGATGATCCCCGGAGCGATCAGTATTTACAACATGTTCATCATGCGGAATTTTTTCTCGGAAATACCTTCTGATTTGAAAGAGGCCGCGCGGATCGACGGAGCGGGAGAGCTTTTTGTCCTCTTCAGGATTGTTCTGCCTTTGTCGGTCCCTATAATGCTCACGATCGGGCTTTTCTATGCGGTCGGTCACTGGAATGAATTCTTTACGCCTATTCTCTATCTCAATTCGAGCAATCTTCAGCCGCTCCCCGTGCTTTTGCGGAATATCCTCATGGGACTGAATACAAACGAGTTCGTCGAATACGACGCGTACAGCCAGGTTTCGGTCCAATCGCTCAAGGCCGCGAGTATCTTCATCACGATGCTTCCCATGATGATGGCCTATCCGTGGATACAAAAATATTTCGTCAAGGGTTCGCTTGTCGGGGGCATAAAAGGATAGGGATTCCCGCCGGGGCTTGTGTCTCGGTTTGTCGGATAGTTTTCGGGGAGGTGGAGTATGAATAGAAGAGGATTGAAGACATTGGTCGGCATGGTCCTGCTCTTTGTCTTCGCTTTCGGAGGCGCCGCGCAGGCGCAGAAACTCGTGGATATCGATCTGTGGCTCATGGGGGCGGTCAGCGAGGCGGGCCCGCCGCCTGACGACTGGATCGGCTATCAGATCATCAAGGACAAGCTCGGCATCAATCTCAAAATAACCATGGAGCCTTCGAGCTTCACCGACCAGGATACGAAGATATCGATGGCGGCGGCGTCGAATACGCTGCCCGATCTTTTCGGCGTCAACCGGGACCTGCTCATCAAGATCGCGAAGCAGGGGCTCGTGGCGCAGGTCGATTCGCTGCTCCCGCTCATGCCTGAGCGGACCAAGACGCATTACTCCGATCCTCTTCGCAACAAATTGGTTCAGATCAACAAGAAGATGTACGGTCTTCCCGATCCGGGCGCGATGGATCGGGTCGAGGGGCTGGTGATCCGCAAGGACTGGCTCGATAAGCTCGGCCTCAAAGTTCCGACGACGCTCGACGAGCTGCTTGTCGTGGCCCGCGCCTTCACTAACAAGGATCCCGACGGAAACGGCAAGGCGGACACCTACGGATTCGGGGCCTATTACGAGTCGTCGAGCATGGCGACCGCGGGATTCGGCCGCCGCCTCGACTTTATCATGGGCGCCTTCGGAGTGGCGGGCATGTGGAATTTCGAGAGCGCGGACAAGTTTCAGTTCAATTTCCGCGATCCGAATTTCCGCAAGGCCGTCGAATTCATAAAGAAGATCAACGACGAAAAGCTCATCGATCCGAACTGGACCTCGCCGAACAAGGACGAGTTCCGCGCCCGATGGAAGCAGGGCAAGTTCGGCATCTGGTGGGAGCAGTTCGCCGCGTTGTCGACGCAGGCGAATTACAAGGATTTCGACGTCAATTTCCCCAACGGCGAGATTATTCCGATCATGCCGCCGAAGGGCCCGCAGGGCAAGAGCTCGAACGGCCTCGATCAGGCGAACGCGCGCATTTACGCCGTTTCCGCCCGGGCGACGCAGGCGGGGAAGGGGCCGTACATCGCCAAGCTCCTCGAATGGATGGCGACCGACGGTTATTATCTTCTGGGGTTCGGCGTCGAGGGCGTCAATTTCAACAAGGATGCAAAAGGTTTTATAACGCTGGAGGGTATCGATCCCGCCAAGGCCTATTCTCAGAAGGCGATGCAGCCTCTGACGCAGCTGCGGAACATGGTCTACATCAATAACGATATCGAACTCGCAGTACGTTATCCGACGTACAAGAGCGCCAACGGCAAGACCATGGATCCGCTCGCGTACTGGAGATTCTTCAAGAACACGCCGTATACGCCGGCGCTCGGTTCGACATTCATTGATCCGCCTTCAAATGTCAACGATTTCTTGCGTTTCTACAACGAAAACCTGGTCAAGTTCGCACTCGGACAGCAGCCTTTGAACGACAAGACCTGGGCCGATTTCGTCAAGGGAATGGACGCCCTGGGGGCGAAGGAGATCGAAAAAACCGCGAAGGCGAAGCTGCTCGAAAACGGTCTTTTTGACTGAGGATGGCTGCTATGAAGCGGGCGCGTGGAGCTGTACTACCAGGGAAAGAAGCCGGTCTCGGCCTGGCGCGCTCCGCGATGTCCCGCTTCGCGCCCTCCGATGTCCGATGGCATTACGAACACGGGCTTTTCCTTTCGGCGGTCCGGGCGGCCGGCGCGTATTGGGAAGACGATGATCTTGTGCGGCAGGCGGATTTCAGGATCGCTTCGCTTGTCCGTGATGACGGCTCGATCGTCGGATACAGCAAATCCGAATACAATCTCGATCAGATCAATCCAGGGAAGAACCTGTTCCCCCTTCTCGCCGGGACGGGCGACGGGCGGTATAGAATCGCGATCGATTTGCTGGCGGATCAGCTTCGATCGCAGCCGCGGACGAAGGCCGGCGGATACTGGCATAAGCTTATTTATCCGGATCAGGTCTGGCTCGACGGGTTGTATATGGCTCAGCCCTTTCGAGCCGCCCTCGCGGCTCTGGATACGGACGCCGAAGTCTTCGAAGACATCGTGATGCAGCTCGAAACAGCGGCCGAGAAGACGCGCGATCCGATTACGGGCCTCTTGCGGCACGCATGGGACGAGAGCAGGACTCAGCTCTGGGCGGACGAGGAGACGGGAAGGTCGCCTAACGCGTGGGGCAGGGCCATGGGCTGGTACGCGATGGCCCTCGTAGATGTCCTCGATTTTATCCCCGTCGGTGAAGTTCTCTTTTCGAAAATCGCGGCCTTGCTGGAACCCCTCGCCCGGGCGCTTGAAAGATTTCAGGATGAAGAAACGGGGCTGTGGTATCAGGTCGTCGACATGGGCGGCCGTGAAGGCAATTACCTCGAGGCTTCGGTTTCGTCGATGCTTTCCTACGCATTCGCAAAAGGCGTACGGCTCGGAGCCCTTCCGGTCGAACCGTGGAGAGCGGCGGCCGACCGCGCCTGCGAGGGCCTTGTCGAGCGCTTTCTCCGCGTCGATGACGAGGGTTTCCATCTCGGGGGGACCTGCGCCGTCGCAGGGCTGGGCGGTTCGCCCTACCGCGACGGCAGTTACGATTACTATGTGGGCGAGCCGATTCGACTCGATGACTTCAAGGGGATCGGTCCGTTCATTCTCGCTCAGATCGAATATGCCCGCTCGCGGGAGGATCCGGCTTCGATCCGACGTTCCGTCTTGTCTTCGTCGCCCGGGCTCGAACGGGAGTCTTCTCCGTGAACAGGCAAGGATCAAAGTCGGTCAAAGACTTCGGAGCATCAGGCGACGGCTTCTCGTTCGACGGACCGGCCATCCAAGCCGCTGTCGACGCGGTGTCCGCCGCAGGCGGCGGCGAGGTCGTCCTGCCGCCCGGCGCGTATGTATCAGGGTCGCTTTTTTTGCGCGACGGCGTCGTCCTCAGACTGGAAGAGGGCGCCTCGCTTTTGGGAAGCCGCGACATACGGGATTATCCGATCATCGAGGGAAGATGGGAGGGCGTCACGCGAAGGATGCACGCGAGCCTCGTCCACGCCCGGGGGGCGCGCGGTATCGGCGTCGAAGGGAAGGGGATCATCGACGGCCGGGGCCAGAAGTGGTGGGAACTGCATCGATCGGGATCGCTCGAATTCCCTCGTCCACGCCTTGTCGCCGTTGAAGACTGCGACGACGTCGTCTTGAGCGGTTTCCGCGCGAAAGACTCTCCGAGTTGGACGATAAACCCCGTCCGTTCGAGTAATATTACTATTTCAAAACTTTCTGTCGTGAATCCGCCGGACTCGCCGAACACCGACGGCATCGATCCTGATTCATGCAAAGGGGTTCGAATATCGGATTGCTTTATCAGCGTCGGCGACGATTGCATAGCCATAAAGGCCGGTTCCGAGGACGAGAACCCTGAAAAGCGCGCGGGCTGCAGTGATATCCGGATTTCGGGCTGCGTCCTCGAACATGGTCATGGAGGCGTTGTCATAGGCAGCGAGATGTCGGGGGGGATACGCGACGTCGTCGTGTCCGACTGCATTTTCCGCGGAACCGACCGCGGTATCCGCATGAAGTCGCGACGCGGCCGCGGAGGGGTCGTCGAACGATTCCGCGCCGCCGGAATCCGAATGTACGACGTCGACTGCCCCTTTGCGATCAATCTGCGCTACCACTGCGGCGCCCGGGGCGATCCCGAGGTCGCCGATCTCGGTCCGAGGCCTTTCGGTCCGCGCACGCCTGTTTTCCGCCATCTCTCGTTCGAGTTCATCGAAGCCGTCGGAGCCGGGGTCGCGGCCGCCTGGATCGACGGTCTCGCCGAATCTCCGGTCGCGGATCTTCTGTTCTCGAATGTCACGGTCGAGCTCGGCGGAGAGGGCAGGCCGAGGCCGGCGGAGATGTCCGATTGGGCGCCTCCGCTCGCTCGAGCGGGATTCTATGCCTTCGATGTGTTGAGACTCAGGCTCGATGCCGTGCGGATCCGCGGCAGCCGCGGTCCTGCTTATGTTCTCGGCGGCTGTGAGGACATGAGCCATTCGGCCTGCGACCCCGAACCGCCCGACTGTCGTACCGCTCGTTCAATGCTGGGAGTTTCGTAGATCCGAGAAGCTCCTCAGGGTTTCGAGGAATTTGATCCTTTTCGAGATCCGAGGTTGCCGAAACGCATTCCATTAAGTACTATTCAAACCAGTCTGGTTTCGTGAGGGAATCCGTCCGCGCAGTGATACTGGCGGACAGCCGGAAATTCCGCGCGACATATCGGCGGAGTAAAAGGAGAAGAGGGCCTCTGCGCCGCTTCTGCGAAGGAAAAATATGGGAACACCAGCAGGGTTTCGAAAACAGGTGCAGGGCTGCGCCCTTGTCACCGGCGCGAGCATGGGACTGGGCAGGGCTATAGCGCGCGAGTGCGCGTCGCGCGGTATGGACCTCCTTCTAGTCGCTCTTCCCGACAGCGGACTTCCTGAACTCGCTGCGTCGATCGCCCGCCGAAGCGGTGTACGGGTGGAGTGGATCGAAGGCGACTTAACGCGGGATTCCACGCTCGAGACCCTGATCGAGCGTATCCGCGCCGCCCGGCTCGACATCCGGCTGTTAGTCAACAATGCGGGGATCGGCGGTGTGGGGCTCTTTATGGACCTCCCCCTGGAGCATCACATATCGACGATTCAACTGAACATCGTCGCCCTGGTGCGCTTGTCGAGACTTGTCATCGCCGAGTCGGCGCGGGACGGGAGGCTTCGCATCCTGAATGTCGCCAGCCTTGGGGCCTTGTTTCCGATGCCGACGCTCTCGGTCTATTCGGCTACGAAGAGTTTTGTGTTGAATTTCAGTCTTGCGCTCCGCTCCGAACTCGAAGGGTCGGCGGGCGTGAGCGTGCTCTGCCCGAATGCGATACGGACAAACGACGCCGTCGAGGACTATATCGATAGATTCGGATTGCCTGCCCGTCTCGCCTGCATGAGCGCCGAGAAGACGGCCCGCATCGCTCTCGACGGCGCCCTGCGGGGCAGGGCGGTTATTATCCCAGGACGCTTCAACCGCGTTCTGGCGGCTCTCGCCCGCTTCGTTCCGCGCTCTGTCGTGATGCGGATCATCCGGCGCTGCTGGGGCGGCTTCGCCGACCGCGATGAATCCGTTCGCGTGAAGGTCGAACACGCATGAGCGGCCGGCGGTCGAAAAAACTGGCCTTCCTCTATTTCTCCGGCACGGGCGGCACTCGTCTTGTCGCCGAACTACTCTGCGAGCTGATGCCGGACGAGTTCGAGTGCTCGGCGGCATCGATCGAAGACGCCCGGTCCCGGCTTGTCGCCGCAGATTCGGATCTGATCGTCTTCCTCTACCCGACATACTATCTCAAGCCGGCGCCCTCGATGCTCGAATTCGCCGAAAATCTCGGCCCCTTCGATCAGCCGAAAACCGCGTACGTCGTGACGACGTACGAGCTGTATGCCGAGAACTCTATTCGGCGTTTTTCGCTGGTTTTGCGGAGACGCGGACTTGTCGTCGCAGGCTCGGCGCAGATTCGATCGCCTGGAAGCGATGTGACCGCGGCGCTTCCGAGCTTCCTTATCCCGTGGTGGTACCGCTTCGAAAAAAAGCTGCCTGAAAAACTGCGCGGTATCGCGATGGAGTTGGCGGCGATCGCTTCGGCGGAAAGATCGCGCGAATCGATTCCAAGACTTACGTGGTACACGCCGTTTTCCCAGTTGTTACAAATACTTTTCTTTAATTGGTTTGATCTTTTCAAAAGACGTTTCCGCGTTCTGAAGGATCGCTGCACTCGATGCGGATTCTGCGTGGAAATGTGCGCTCGGAAGGCATGGAGCATGGGCGGAGAGGGCCCCGTTCATGACCCCGGCCGCTGTGAGTTCTGCTGCCGCTGCATACATCGCTGTCCGAACGAAGCTGTCGTCATCATAAGGGCGTTTAGGAACAACCGCAGGCTGGACGAGGGACTCCTCGCGCGCCTCGGCGGCGAGGCGAGATCGAGGCTCGGTATCGCCGCCCGAAATCGATCCGGTTCTGCGTGAGGCGGCGGGCATGGATACCAGCGTTTCGGTCGGACTGTTCAACGACAGCTTCACGCCGATCATCGACGGCGTGACCTTGACGGTCAGAAATTACGCGTATTGGCTGAATCGCATCCTCGGGCCTGCATGCGTAGTCGCCCCCTCGGCGCCGTTTCACCGGGAGATCGAGAATTTCCCCGTGCTTCGTTTTTTCTCGATCCCCACCTTCGTGCATCCTCCCTACAGGATCGGACTGCCGAGGCTCGATCCCGGTCTGCGCGCGCGTATCAAGAAGCTCGAATTCTCTCTCGTGCACGCCCATTCGCCTTTCGGCGCCGGCCGCATGGCCCTGCGGATCGCGCGCGAATCGGGCGTTCCGATCATCGCCACCTTCCATTCAAAGTTCCGGGACAACCTGCGGCTGGCGATTCCTTTCGAGCGCGTCGTCGAACGGGAGATCCGGCGCATCGTCGATTTTTTCCATTCGGTGGATCAAGTCTGGGTGCCCGGGCGATCGGTTGAGTTGACGCTCCGCGAATACGGCTATCAAGGACGCTGCGAGGTGGTCGAGAACGGTGTCGATTACGATGCGCCCGGCGACATAACAGTGCTCCGCGGGCGGGGGGCCGGGCGTCTCGGCGTCGCCGAAGACGAGCTTGTAGGTCTTTTTGTCGGGCAGCACATACTCGAGAAAAACCTCGAGTTCCTGGTGCGCGCACTTCCTTCGATTATGGAAGAATCGCCGCAGTTCCGTATGGTCTTCGTCGGAGGCGGCTGCGCGCGCCGGTATCTGGAATCTCTTGTGCGGAAGTCATCCGCCGCCGGCCGCACACGGTTTTTCGGTCCGATCGAGGACCGCGCCGCTCTCGCCGAGATCTACGCGAGGGCGGATATCTTTCTTCTGCCCTCACTCTGGGACAACGCGCCGCTGGTTATCCGCGAGGCCGCCGCTTTTTCGACGCCTTCGGTGCTCCTGCGGGGATCGACGGCCGCCGAGGTGATCCGCGACGGGGAAAATGGATTTCTCGCGGACGCCGACGAAAACTCCTTCGTCGAATGCGTCGTCCGAGCCCTCCACGACCGGGACAAGCTCGAACGTGTCGGATCGGAGGCGCGGAGAACGCTCTGCCGGAGCTGGGAGGATGTGGTGCGGGAAGTTCGTGACCGCTATCTCGACGTATTGTCGCGCAGGGTCAACCCCTGTTCCGCAGTATCCGGCGTTGCATCATGAAAAAGAACTTCGAGTACTATCTGGAGAACAACCGGGCGCGAGCCCTTGTCCGGGAGCTGATGGAGGTACGGCCCTTGTACGCGGCCGCGCGGAGATCGGCTGCGGTCGGGTCTATCGGCGAGGCCCTCCACATCGCCTGCGGCGTCGGCAGCTCGACATCGCAGCTCATAAAATACTTCGCGCCGCGGAACATCAGGGCCGTCGAACGCGAGAGCGAGCTTGTTGAAATTGCACGGGCTTCGCACGAGTCAGGGCGCTTCGAGTTTCTGGTCGGGGATGTTTTTTCCATGAAATTCCCGGCCGAATCCTTCGATGTTGTTTTCAACCTCGCCGATCTGCACAATTACGCTGATTGGAGGAGGGGCCTGCACGGAATTCGCCGTGTTCTCAAGTCCGGCGGCCTTCTCGTCATGGAGGATATGTCGAAGGAATCCTTCGAGCATGGGGCAGGGAGGCTGTTCAAGCGCTTGACGCATCATCCCTACGACGAAATGTTGACAATTGAAGAGTTCCGGGCTCAGGCCGCGGCGATCGGGTTCGAGATACTTCATTTCGAGGTGATAAACGCGCTCGGGCTTCTTAGGTATTTCATCATGATCGCGCGGAAAATCTAGGCCGTCCTGAAACCTTCTCTGAAGGCCTGCGGGGTGGAGCCGGTGATCTTTTTGAACACGCGGGAGAAGTAAGCCGGATCGGGGAAGCCGACCCGCGCGCCGACTACGGCGACACTGTCCGCGCCCGTCATGAGCAGTTCTTTCGCGCGCTGTATGCGCAGACGAGTCAAATACTCCCACGGGGTAAGGCCGAGTTCCCGACGGAAGACGCGGGAAAGATAATCTTCGCTCGCATTCACGGACTGAGCGACCTGCCAGCGGGTCAGGGGACTTGTGTAATGAGCGTTGAGGAAGGCGACCGCCTTCTTGACGATTGCGCTCGTGCCCGGCGGAAGCATCATCTCGCCCTTTGTCACACTGAGGGCTTCGTTGACCGCCTCGTCGTCCGAAAGCACGCCCTTATTGCGGAACAGCACTCGGCGCTGCCCTTCGACGGCGCGGACGTCGTCGAGCGTTATAGTCTTGCTCGTGACGAGTATTGCGGGAATCGTGTAGAGCCTTTCGTCCGAGCGCATCCGCTTGATGACCTCGATGCCCGAAAGGCCGGGCATGACCAGGTCGAGGACGACAAGATGCGGCCTGTTTTCACGTATGATTTCGAGCGCTTCCTTCCCGTCCCGGGCCGATACGATCTCCGATTCCGGAAACGCCTCCGCGAGCAGCGATCGCAGGGATCCCAGGGCCCGGTCGTCGTCGTCCGCGACGACGATCGGCTCCCGGTTCGGCTCGGTGCATGATCCGCAGAGCGCGGCGGCGCCTGCGATATGATGAGGTCCGAGTCTGTCGACAAGGGCCGATGCGCCGCCGCCGGAGCCGAGAACGATGAGCGGGAGGGATGCGAGGGCCGAGTTCTGACGCAATTTGCGGAAGAGCATGCGCTCCTCATGCGTGGACGACGAAGAATCCCAGGCGATCGCCGCCGCGGCGCTCGTGTCGAGCTGCGCGATATCGCACCCGCCCCCTCCGATGCGACGAATCTCGAGGCCCCGCCGGGACGCGATCTGGGTGATGTCCGGTGGAATAGTGTCCGAGGACGAGACGAGGAGGATGCAGTTCGGTTCAGCCGCTTCGGGACCGCTTCGGCCTTCGATATCTGCGGGAAGGGGCAGGACGAGGGTGAATGTCGAACCAAGGCCCGGCGCGCTGGCGGCCTCGATTCGGCCCGAATGAAGTTCCGCGATATGCCGGGCGATGCTCAGGCCCAAACCTGCGCCGCGGCAGTCCCCCTCGCGTCTGCCCTCCGGCCCGATGGACACAAAAGGTTCGAAGATGAAGGGCAGGTTGTCCTCCGGAATGCCCGGACCTGTGTCTGCGACCGATATCCGAAGTTCAGGAGGCGCCGCCTCGACCGACATCGTGATTGATCCTTTTTTTGTGAATTTCGCGGCGTTCCCGAGAAGATTCATAAGAATCTGGCGGAACCTGAATTCGTCCGCCATGACGGGCGGAATACTCGGAGGAAGGGCGAGGCGCCATTCGACCTCGGGCGGCGACTGCGACGCGAAGAGCTCGAAGATTCCGCGGAGAAGCGGTTCCGGATCGAGGGACTCGAGATTCAGGTCGAGTTCATCCAATTCCGCCCGGGAAAGATCGAGGAGATCGTCGACGAGCCGCTTTTGATGCTCGGCGCTGGCGCGGATCCGCTCGAGTTCGGCGGCCTCGGGAGAAGCGGGGGCCGCATGGCGTTCCAAGAGACGTCGGGCGCCGCGCAGGATCATGTCCACGGGAGTCCTCAGTTCGTGCGTCACATTCGACAAGAGACGGCTCTTGATCCGATCCGCGCGCACCGCTTTTTCGCGGGCTTCCTCGACCCGTTCGAACATGAGCGATCCGCGGAGCGCGTTGCTCACCGAATCGCGGAGACGCTCGTATACGACTCCGGCTCGGTTTCCGATCTCGAAGAGGGCGTAGCCGATCGGCGTGTCGTGGAAGAAGAGCGGCTCGACGACATAGCTCAGTCTGCGATCGGGGAATATCCCCGGCGGCAGAAGATCGACGGCGGGGAAGGGCGCGGCCCTCGATTCCTCCATCGACAGAGCGCAGCCGTCCTTGAATCCGGCGGCGAGCGCGGCGCGACCCTCGGGGCCGTAGTCGAGATAGCGGCAGACGAAGGCGCTGTGAATGCCGAGCTTCGGAAGACGTTCCGCGAGGATGCCGGAAAGACCGCGGGGTTCGAAGGCGACGAGAAGCTCGTGGTCAAGATCGCGCAAGGCCTCGTCGCGCTTCTCGAGTTCCCAGGCGCGGTAAGCCTGAGAGCGTTCGGCCGCTTCGGCCGCGAGAATGCGCGCTTGACTCGATAGCTCTTCGGCGCAATCGCGGCCGCGGTGTCCGGCCGCGGCGGACGAGCGCCTCAGCACGGTTATGGCGTTCTGCCAGGGCGCGATCTCTATGCCCGAGCGTGTCGCGCGGTCCAGTATCCTCCCAAAAAGATCGAGGAAACGCGATTCAGCTCCGCTCGTTCCTGAGAGGGCCGCGAGCCAGGCTTCGGTCAGGGGCCTGACCCAGTCGCGCTCGAGTCGTTCCGAGACGCCTGCGGCGGCCGCCGCCGCCTTTGCAAGGCCGTCGAGGTCCCGCAGCGTCGATTCGACAGTTCCGACCGCGCGGAGCGAAGGGACGCAGCCGCAGGATCTCCGCGTGATGAGACGGGTACGGAGCCGTTTGATCTCCGGGGCGGGGGGCTTCTCCCCCCGTTCGGCACCATCGATGAGCTCGAGAAGAACCGAAAGACCGAGTTCGCCGAGTTCGGCGAAAGGACAGTCCACGGTTGTAAGCGAAGGAGACATCAGGCGGCTTTCGATGGTGTTGTTCATGCCCAGGACGGCTATGTCCTCGGGGATACGGCAGCCTCGGGATTGGAACTCGCGGACGGCGCCCAGGGCCATGAGATCGCTCGACGCGGCGAGGGCGTCGAAATCGGCTCCCGGGGCGAGCCCCCGCTCGTCGAGAAGTTCGCGCGCCGCAAGGGCGCCCGAATCCCAGGGATAGGGCGATGATATGAGGCGGCTGTCGGCCTCCAGTTCGAATTCGCGCATCGTGTCGAGATAGGCTTGATACCGCTCCTGGGCGCCGGCATGCCGATCCGGACCTCTGATGAAAGCGATGCGCCGGCAGCCGTGGACCGTGACTGCGTGAGCTATCGCCTCGTGCATGCCGCCGTAGTAGTCGAAGGTGACAACGGGCGCGCCCTCGATACCGGTGGACAGGCTCGCCAGCGGTATATCGCGGTAGCGGTCGATGAAGCGGTCGACCGATTCGCTTGTATCGGCACCGCTCAAGGACGATGCCCAGATCAGCGCGCCGTCGAGTCCTGCGCCTCCGGCGAGATCGTAGATCGAATTGCGCGAGGCCTCGTAGCCCTCCCGCAGGCCGATGCGGCCGCCCGGAAAGCAGAAAAGATCGACGTCGGCGCGCTCGGCCGCGTCCGCGACGCCGGGCCAGGCGGCCACGCTCGCGCCGGTATGAAGGCTGGCGAGCACCAGTCCCACGCTTTTCCTGCCGCTCGGTTTTTTGCGCGACCTCGTAGGCTTCCCTCGCACTCGATTGTACCATCATGGAGATCGGCGCGCTCGTACCGCCGTCGATCTTGACGGGACATCAGCCCTCGCGCAAAATGGACCAGAGGTACGAATTTGGCGAAAAAGCGCGGCGTCGCTTCGGCGCAGGAACGCGTTCCGCTCGTCAGCGCGGCGGCGCGCGTTCTTTCGATTCTCGAATGCATGTCCCGGGTCAGATCGATCGGTCTCGAAGAATTGTCTCGCACCGTCGGTCTCGCAAAACCGACGGTGTATCGTTTTCTTCAGACACTGCAATCGCTGGGCTACGCGCGGCGCAGCGACGGCGACCGCTGGGCGATAACGCTCAAGCTGTTCAATGTGGGCTCGCGCGCCCTCGACCACCTCGATCTCTACGCCGTCTCGCGTCCGATAGCCGAGGAACTCGCCGAGGAACTCGGCGAGACCGTCCACATGGGCGTGCTCGAAGGCGATTCGGCGGTCTATGTCCTGAAGATCGAGTCGAAGTACACCATCCGCATGTTCTCGCGTGTCGGGCGGCGCATTCCTCTGTACTGCACCGCCATAGGCAAGGTGCTCCTCGCGTATTCGGACGAGGAAACGCGCCGGTCGATTCTGAGCTGCCTGAAACTCGTCGCGCACACGCCCAAGACCATCTCGAAACGCGACGATATCGAGGCCGAGCTCAAAAAAGTGCGGAGCCGCGGGTATGCTCTCGATGACGAGGAGCACGAAGAAGGCATCGTCTGCATCGGCGCCCCCGTGTTCGACCGCGAAGGCTCCCTCGTCGCCGCGCTCTCTGTGTCCTGGCCCCGCTTCCGCTATGACGCGGCCGATGCGGGGAAATCGGCGGCGGCCGTCACCGCGGCCGCCGGGCGGATATCCTCGGCTCTCGGATATCCTCCGGAATGAAGACGGCATGCGCGCGCTGAGGATCGGGATCCGCGGCAAGCTTCTTGCCGCGTACGCCTTGACCATCGCGATCGTCACCGCGGTCGAGATATTCGCGCAGGACGCATCTGCCAAGGCGGGACGAGAGTTCGAAACGCGGCTCACCCGCTACTACAGCATCCAGAACCTGAGGAACGAGCTTTCTGAAATCCGCTCGCTCGGCGAACGTTATATGCGTGAGCACAGCCTCGCGCAGCGCAGCCTGCTCGGCAGCGCGCTTGCACGGCTGTCAGAAGCCGCCGCGGCCCTGCCCGCCGGCGAGGACGAGCCCATCGAGGCGTTTTTTGAGCTGCGGGCCGTGCGGCGCGGCATCGAGGCGTGGCGGCCTGCAGTCGAGGCTGCCTTCGATGCCGGACAGGCCGGGCGGGAGGGCGCATACGAAGCCTACCAGAAAGCCGACCGTATCGCTTCGTATGTTGATGGGTATCTCGGGCGGCTTTTGTCGATCTCGATGGCTACGGGGACGACCCGTTACGAAGAAGCTCAGGCTGTAGCGGCGGCGCGGCGCAGAGTGGCGATTTTCGGGCTCATCGCGACAGGCGTCCTCGCCCTTGTTTTTTCCGTGTTTTTCGCGCGCTCGATCGCGGCACCGGTGCGCAAACTCGCAAACGCCGCCGACCGTATGGCTTCCGGCGACCTCAACGTCGAAGCGGTACATGTATCGACCCGCGACGAAGTCGCCGATCTCGCCCGCGATTTCAACGCCATGAGCGCGAATATCCGCGCCCTGGTCGAGGGGCTTAAGGAAAAAGCCGAGCTCGAGCGTCTCCTGCACGAGGAGAGCCTTGCGCGCATCTCGATGGGGCGTGCGCTCCGCGAGGCGCAGTTCATGAACCTTCAAGACCAGGTGCGGCCGCATTTCCTCTTCAACGCGCTCAACACCATCTCGCGCAGCGCGCTTCTCGAGGGCGCGTCGAGAACCGAACTGCTCGCGACAAGTCTTGGAAAGCTTATGCGATACTCGTTGTCCGAGCGCGGCGCCTTTACCACCGTCGGCGAGGAACTTTCCGTCCTCCGCGAGTACCTCACGTTCCAAGGCATCAGATTCGGCGACCGCCTGAAGTGGGAGATTCGCTCCGAGCCCGGGACCGAGCCGCTGGTCGTGCCCCGCTTTATCCTTCAGCCTATAGTCGAGAACGCGGTCCGCCACGGCATCGAGCCGAAAGTCGAGGGGGGCCGTGTCGTGGTTTCGGCCCGAATTCGAGGTTCCCGGATGCGCCTTGTCGTGGCCGATACCGGGGTCGGCATCGATCCCGTCATCCTTGCCTCGCTGCGGACTGCGGCCGCAGGCGGCGGCGCGGGGTGCGAGACCGCGCCCGGTCAGGGCGGGCCGGGCATCGGAATGGCTAATCTGGAGGAACGACTCAAGTACCGCTATAACGGCGGATCTTGTCTCGCGATAGCTTCGCGTCAGGGACGCGGTACCGTCGTTCGTATTTCTTTACCGGTTCCAGAAGGGGGGACGAGTGCCCTATAGAGTGCTCGTCGCCGACGACGAGGAACTGGAACGCCGCGCTCTGCGGCTTATCCTCGGCGCCGCGCACGAGCTCGAGATACTCGAAGCGGCGAACGGACTCGAAGCTATAGCCCTGGCCGGCGGGCAGAGGCTCGATGCGGCTTTCCTCGACATACGAATGCCGGGCCTCGACGGCATAGGCACGGCGCGGGAACTCAGGCGCTCGAGACCCTTGCTTCCCATCGTGTTTCTCACCGCCTATGACAGCTTCGAATACGCGCGCAGCGCGCTCAGGCTGAAAGTAGATGATTTCCTGCTCAAACCGGCATCAGCCGAAGAAGTGAACGCCGCGCTCGGGCGAGCCCTTTCCACCGGGATCTCCAACAAGACCGGAGTATCGACAGTCGAGGAAGCCGCCCGGCTCTTGGCCGATGAACTTCGCTCATCGCTTGCAGGCGGCCTTGTCCCCGAAGCCCTTGTCGAGCGCTGTCTGAAACTGCACGGCGGACCTGCGCGTATCGCTGCCGTCCTGGCGGTACGGTGCCTGTCTTCATCACGGCCCGCGGTCCTGAAGGATGCGGCCGCCTTCGTCGAACACCGCCTCGGGTTAAGCGGAATGCTTGTGTTCGCAGGCGCAGGCGCTCAGGACTGTCTCTGTGTCGCGGCCGCCGGCGATGGACGACAGTTCGACGGCGCATCGCTCCGTTCGCTGCTCGGGGATCTTGTACAAGACTCGCGCGACAGGCTCGGCCTTCGATTTGCGATCGGAGCCGCCGCGGCCGGGACGGGATCGAACGTTACGGCGTCGGAACTCGCCGGCGCGGCGCGGCGCGCGCTCGTTCTCACGGACAGCGCGAAGCCGGTTTTTGTGGTTTTGATTTCAACAGAAGACGAAAGCGCCGCATACTGCGCGGCAGGAGAGGGTGAAGACGATGGACTCTCCTCTTCGACGGGAAGCAGGACGGCATTCCGGGCGCTCAAGCTTATCGAAGAACGATACGCCGAGGATCTGTCGCTCGAGCGCGTCGCCGCCGGGCTCTCGGTCTCGCCCTCGCATCTTTCGCGGCTCCTCGGTCGATGGACCGGCATGGGGTTCGCGGAATGCTTGGCCAAAAGGCGCATTGACGCCGCGAAGACCTATCTCGCCGCCGGCCGTATTTCGATCAAGGAAGCCGCATCGATCGTCGGCTTCCGCGATCCCGCCTATTTCGCGCGCGTGTTCAGGCGGATCTGCGGCGAAAGCCCGGCCGAGTTCCGTTCGAGGAACGCAGGGCTGGAGGGGCGTGTCGAATGAATTCGCATAACGTGTCTCTAAAAACCGTGTTTTCCGTTGTTCTGTGCGCGGCGGTGTTTCTTACGGCCGCCGCGCCGCCGAAAGCCGCTCCTGAACCGGTCGTCGAACTGCGTCTCGCCGAGCTGCATCCGGATGACCATCCGACGACGCAGGCTGATTACGAATTCGCGCGCCTTGTCGACGAACGCTCGAAGGGTCGCATTCGTATCAGAGTATACGCGAACTCCGTCCTCGGCCAGGAAGTCTCGGTGCTCGAACAGCTCCAATTCGGCGCCATCGATATCGCGCGCGTGTCGGTCGCGGCCGTGGCCGTGTACGTGCCGCGTCTGCGCGCCCTGCAGATGCCCTACCTGTACCGCGACGACGAGCACATGTGGCGCGTTCTGAAGGGCGATATAGGCGGGGAACTCCTTGCCTCGGTGTCCGAAGCCGGATTCGTCGGTCTGGGTTGGTTCGAGGCCGGCGCGCGGAGTTTTTACTCGGCGCGGAAACCGATCCGCTCCCCCGCCGATCTGCGGGGCCTGCATATCCGCGTGCAGGAAGGCAGTGTCATGGCCGAAGCCGTCGCCGCATTCGGCTCTTCGCCGGTCGCTATGGCTTTCGGCGAAGTGTACAGCGCCATGCAGACAGGCAAGATCGACGGCGCGGAAAACAACGCATCCACCTACTACACATCCGGGCATTATAAGATCGCTCCGTATTACACCCTGACCGAACATGTGCGGATACCGGAGATCATCGTCGGCTCTTCAGCCGCTTTTGCGTCACTCTCCGCGGCCGACCGCCTCGTGATCGAGAAAGCGGCCATGGACACGATCGATTTTCAGCGGGCGGCGTGGGCGCGCTACGAACGTCTGGCGCTCGAACGAGCCAGAAGCGGCGGAGTCCGCGTCATCGAAATCCGTGACACAAGCCTGTGGAAGGCCGTGGCGCGGCCTGTGTACGACCGCCAACCGGCTCAGGTGCGTGCGATCGTCGCCAGAATCCGCGCGGCCGAATAGGATAGCTGCATCGGCTTCTGATCTCCCCGAGGCGGATTCCCGCCTTTACGGTCACATTCTTTTCTTTTTCACGTCTTCGGCTTTTCTCGCGATGCGGTTCCAAACCGAACTCATGCCCATGGCCTTCTTGGCCAGACTCAGGGTCGCGCGGGCCTCCTCGCGCATCCGCATGGTGCCGTCGTAGATGACCTCGTCCGCAAGACCCGAACGCGATTCGTATTTGGCGCGGCGCTCGCGGATGGGGTCGAGGAAGGCGTTGAGCGCCTTCGCGAGCTTCTCCTTGACCTCGACATCGCCGACCCTGCCCGCGCGGTAGCGGGCCTTGAGTTCCTCGACCTCGGCCTTGTTCGGATTGAAGGCGTCGTGGTACTGGAAGACGGGGTTGCCCTCGACTTTTCCGGGCACATCGGCGCTGATCCGATTGGGGTCGGTGTACATGGACATGACGCGCTTTACGACGGTCCGCTCGTCGTCGGAGAGGAATATGGCGTTGTTAAGAGATTTTGACATTTTCGCGCCGCCGTCGGTCCCGACGAGCGAGCCGAAGTCCGAGACCATGGCCTCGGGCAGGGGGAAGGTTTCGCCGTACAGGTAGTTGAAGCGGCGCGCGATCTCGCGCGTGACCTCGACATGGGCGACATTGTCCTTGCCGACGGGTACGAGGTGGGCGCGCGGCAGAAGTATGTCGGCGGCCTGGAGCACGGGATATCCCAGGAGGCCGAAGGGCATTTCCTCGA
>CAZINN010000044.1:0-20717 GCA_964540615.1 uncultured Treponemataceae bacterium
AGAAACCGGCGGCCAAGAAGACCGTCGCGAAGAAGCCGGCGGCCAAGAAGACCGCGGCGAAGAAACCGGCGGCCAAGAAGCCGGCAGTCAAGAAAGCCGTCGCGAAGAAGCCGGCCGCAAAAAAACCGGCTGCCAAGCCGGCGGTGAAGCCCGCGGAACCCAAACCCGCTCCGGCCTTTACGCCCATCGAAGAAAAGAAGCCCGATCTGTTCTAAATTCGAGCGAGGGTTCAGAGCACCAGCCCCGGCCTGCGTCGCGCGTCGGGGCTGTTTTTATGATCTCTCTCGATTTGAAACGCCGCGCCGATACGAGGCGGAGAATGACGTTCTCACGACATATCTGTGGTGCTTATGCTCGTCTTTACCTACATGGTTTGTGCTGCAACAAGATTCGAGGGATATCCTATTTATGGTAGAAATAAAGAAATGTTTTGAATGGATGCAACCTTGACAAAGCAGTGCAAAATGTTGGTTGGCAATGTATACACATGTGACGCGAAATGATTAAGTCAATATAATACATGTAATTATTCGGCAAATGCCGCCGTCTATTTCCTACTTGATCAATCAAAAAAAAACTTGACACCTAAAATAGGCATGGCTATACTGCCGAAGAACCTAGGAAAGGGGACCAGTAAACCGTCGGTTTGCCCCCTTTTTACATGCTAAGGAGGATGTTAAATGAAGAAGCTATTTGTCGTGCTTCTCGCCCTCATGGTGATCGGCTCTTATGTAACCGCTGCCGACGTGACCATTGGTACATGGAGCAGGCTTGGTTTCATGCTCTATCAGCAGGCTGGCAGCGCTGATGCGACTGCGACTGCCTATCCTAGCTGGGGAAGGGTTGGTCTCTCCTTCTCTGCGAAGACCGATCTGTTTGGAATGGCGGCTGATGTCAATGCCAGCCCGTCGTCAGTCGGTCTCGGCGACACCGCGAAGCTCTATGTCAAGCTTTTTGATAAGATGGTGACGATCTCCGCCGGCAAGGGCTATTTCGATACCCTCCGTGGTAAGATCGGTGGTGCCCAGTCTGTCGGCCTGTGCGATGGCGGCGGCGAGGACGATATCTTCGCCCGCTTCTCCATCAGCAAGGGCCTCATGACCGAGCTTTCAGTATCGGGGCTTTATGTTGGAGCGGCCTTCAGCGAGAATGCCACTACCAAGGCGAGCTACACCTACCGCGACATTCAGGTCGGTGCTGGTTACACCATTGAAGGGATCGGTCTCGTTCGTGCGCAGTTCATCGGTGGTTATGTCGACACGAGGGCGGTTCAGGCTGCCTTTGCGTTCACCGGCGTTCAGGGCTTGACGGTTGATGCGGGTGCCAAGTTCTATCTCGGCGGTGATGAGACGACGAACCAGAACTTCGCTTCTGTTGCGGCTAAGTACAGCAAGGATGCTCTCGGCGCCATGGTGCGCACGAAGGTGTTGTTACCGAAAGATCCCAAGAAATTGGATATGAGCTTTGGCGCCAACGTCAATTACAAAGTGATGGATGGCATTGTTCTTGGGGCGGACTTCGGTCTCAGCTCGATCCTCGAGACCGGCAAGGTCTTCAAGGCTACTCCTTACGTCCAGCACAACCCCGCCGGTGGTGGAACGCTCCAGCTTGGTTTCCAGATGCAGATGGGGCTCGACGGCGCGAAGACCTTTACCTACGGTATCCCGCTCGTCCTCACGTTCTAAGCTGATTTTCAGCTAGATGAAAAGTCCCCGGAGCGATCCGGGGACTTTTTTATCAGGAATCTCAGGGAACTGAAGTTTTTCGAGATCGACCTCGACCTTATGAAAGCGCATTCCACAGCAGGAGTTTATCCCGCTGTGGTTTTGCTTCATAGTCTGATGGCGGTTTTCAGTATTTATTTCTTGACCCAGTGCAGAAACTGGTACTTATAATAGGCATACGGCTGTCAGTCGTTTTTGTGTATCTGTCAAGGGAAGAGTGCTTAACTTACCCCATACTCAAGAGAAGGAGAGTCCCGTGAAAAAAAGTCTCATTGCCTTCCTGGTTTCTCTATTCGTGGTTTTCTTTGTGATGTCTTGTGCATCGACCGGCTCAACAGCAGCTGCTCCGGCGGCACCTGCTGCAGCGCCTGCTCAAGTCGAGGAATCCCTTCCAACAGTGTCAGCAAGTGAGGATCTCGTCCTTGCGGCGGCGAAGGCGAAGCTGGTATCCGGCGGCGGCGAGGGGATACGCATTGAGAACGGCGAGAATGTTGGTTGGTGGTCAAGCAAGGGAGACATTGTTTCGTGGAAACTCCAGGTCGCTGAGGCAGGTGAGTATATCATTAAGGTGAATTATTCGGTGGACCCGGAATTCGCCCAGGCAGTCGTCAAGGTAACAGTTGGCGATTCCTCCCTCGATTGGACGGTCGCGAGTACTGGAGCCTGGGGAAAGTATGTTGATTTTGAAGTCGGTTCTGTGACATTACCCGCTGGCGCCCAGACTTTAGCCATGCAGGCGACTACGATAAAGAATCGCTTTGTCGCGAATGTCAAATCGGTTACAATATCCAAGAAAAAATAAGACGGTACTTGTAAAATGAGATGCAAGGGGGTGATTTGTTCAGCATCCCCTTGCAAGCTTAAAATGTCTATATTCGATGTTTTTTCCCCCGTCATCGTGGGAAAGTATGTTAATATGTGAAGTCTGGCGTGGCAGTGCCATATCTCCTGTGACGATGATTCTCACGGTCGGAGTACGGACGATGAAAAGGTTGGTACAAATTCTGTTTATCGCAACAATCGTTGTCGGCTGTGCAACGAAAGGAGCGATACCCGCTGATGACAAGTTGTCATTCCGCTTGATAACCGCTAAAGAAGCAACCAATAAATTCTCTGCTGAGGGTGCTCCCAATCCGTTTACGGGGACGTTTTTGGCGCTGACTACGATGCCGAGTCATTTTCTGACTGCGTCATTGCATGTTCCGAAAAAAGCTACTCGAGTAGAGATTGAATATATGATTGTTCTATCCAAGGACGGTAACAAGATCGTCGATGCGTCGACGAAGGAAGAAATGATCGAATATTGGGATGCAATGGCGAGCGAATCTTCGGCGCGGACTAAGCAAATGGAGGCTATCGAAAGGTATTATCTACCGTCGACGGCGATAGAGGGTAAGGAACTCGGCCGGGATTACGTTGTCGTTTTTCTTTCAAAGGAAAAAATTAAGCCTACCGATCGTATTGAAGCTAGATTTCTCGTGGATGGAATCGAGGAAATCTTCGAGTTCGATGCATCGAGCGTGATTACCGAAAAGAAAAAGTAAGCGACGTTAGCCGGCTGTTGATAAGCATCGAGCTTGTCATCAACCTGTTTGAAATCGACTCAAGCTACTTCTTTGTAAGAAAAATACGTTTTTGTAACAAAAGCTGTGTAGAGAGCTGCTTTTTTACATTCGTCCTCCTTGCCGCACATGGGGCGGCGGCCTATAGTACGGGTATCTTTCATCATGCTATATCGGCCGAACGCGGTTTATGTTAAGACGGGGCCGAGAAGGAGGGACGTATGAGGAAAGTGCTTTGTGTTCTTCCGGTTCTCTTGATCGCAGGAATTACTATTTTCGCCCAGGAGGAGCCGAAGATCGAGACAAGCTTCTCGACGCAGATATACACCGGTTTGAACTACAATGCCGGGGACGGCACGATCGTTGCGGGAGACAGCGACAATCTCGGCGATTCGACTTCGCGATTGAATTTCACCGGTGTTTTCACGTTGGGGAGTTTCGGCGCCAAGTTCACGCTTCGGGCTCAGAACATCGCCAATGATGCGTGGCAGCCTTCGTATACTGATAATGAAGATACGGCTCTTGTCCTGAACAACGTCTTAGCGGCGCGACGGGCTTTCGTGTTCTATAATTTCCTCGAAGGCAAAATATACGTGGCCGCAGGTCTCCCCGGGATAGGGGACTTCTCCACCAGCTATAACGGCGCGGTGGCCTTTGACAACGCCGTACCTGGAGTCCTTGCGACGATCAAGCCGTTTGAAGGATTCGAACTCGGCTGTTTTTTGCCGGTCTCTTCGAACGCTGCCGATCTTTCGGCTCAGCTCAATGCCAGCACTGTAGCCGCGATGTACGAGATTCCGAAGGCGGCGACTGTGCAGGCCTGGGTCTTCAATTTCAATGATTTCGCCGCCGTTGCGGATATTAATATTACTGCTGTGGAGAATCTGACGCTTTCCGCGGAAATGGATTACAACAGCGGCGGTGACAAGACCCTTGCCCTTACCGAACAGGTTGGATATACGATCGACAAATTCACGCCGCTTTTTGTCTCGAGCCAGACTCTGCCCGAGAGCGGAGATGTGACGTTCACGATCGAACCCTCGGTTACCTTCGCCTTGAGCGACACTATTGAACTCGCCGCCGAGTACTCGTACGACTCAAGCTCTACGAATCACGTGATTGACGCTTACGCCAAGTTCATGCTCGAGAACAACTATATCAAGCTTAAGCCGGGCTACGATACTGCTGACGGTCGGGGATTTTTTGTGAAGTTGGTATTTGTGGCGGAGTTCTGATTTTCACTCGTTCCAGCGCGAAGCCGGCCGTCGAATACGGCCGGCCTCGCATACACAATAGTAGTATTGATCGCGGCGACCATTACAGGCGGATGCTGACATTGTTTGGCTTCTGTCGCCCTCATCTCTGATTTTCCCCCTGTGTCAAATCGCGATATTCTCCATGTTCAGGCCTTGCCGGAGGTATCCATCCTTCTTCATACTACTGGGGGGGAATGTATGACCGATTCTGTTTCTTTGGCCGAGCTCGTGGGGCGCGGCGGTGTCTACTACAACATTTCAGGTTCGACGTCTGCGGAGGTTTTATCTGCGGCGATCAAGGCTGTGTCTCTTCCGAAGGGTCTCGATCGCGAGGCGCTACTGACCGCGATCCTCGAGCGCGAGTCCCTTATGCCGACCGCGCTCGGCAACGGTATTGCGATTCCGCACCCCCGCAGCCCCATGCTGACCGACAAGGAGCAGCAGCGGGTGGCGGTTTTTTTCCTTAAGACGCCCATCCCCTATAACGCACTCGATCGGAAGCCCGTATCGACGCTCTTTCTTATCCTGTCGGCGGATGCGAAGAGCCATCTATCGATATTGGCTTCATTGTCGTACCTCTGCCAGCGTAAAGAATTTCTCGATCTCCTCGCCGCGCGACCTTCGACCGAGGAGCTTGTCAAGTACATTGCTCACGTTGAAGCTTCGTGGACGGCTTAGCGACCAGAATGCCTGAGGCTGATCGGCGATGAGGCCTCGCGCGTTTTTCAGCAGTCTCTCGCTCGCCTGCGTCGTTACCGGTCTCCTCGTTCAAGCCGAGGATATCACCGATTCGTTGTGGGGTGATCGTTACCGGGAGCGCGATGACCGCGAATCAGGCATACCCGCATTCGATACAACAACGCTCGAAGACTTCGAATCGCCGACAGCTGAAGCGTGGAGAACCATCATCCCTTATGATGACGGCATCGCCGAATCGAAGATCGTGTCCGCGGCGGAACCCGCCGGCGGGCGTTCGCTCGGTGTACGGGTCAGTTTTATGCGCCGCCATCACTCGCGCCTCGACCTCCGACCGGCTATGCCTGTACGCATTTCGGATAGCTGTGTCGGATTCTCGATACGGGCGTACGGTTCCGGTTTCCCGCACGAACTTAGGCTTCTCGTCCTCGATTATTATGGAAACGAATTCGAGTTGAGTTTCGGTTCTCTGGCATTCACGGGATGGCGCAGGCTCGAGTCCTTCCTTCCGCGCCGAGACGGCGTCTCTTTCTATGTTCAGGACGATCGTCACTATCGCGATCCTGAGGGCCTCCGCATTTCAGGCCTTCGCATCGTCTTCGGTCTTGAGGAGTCTTACGGTCAATACATCGCGTATTTCGACGACCTCAGGGCGATCGTAGCCAGGGAGGAAGGACCGTCGGCCTTCGGTTCCGATGAGGCGCACCAACGAAAGACGGCGTCTCCTTCATTGAGGACGAGCGGTGGAAACGCAGATGAAGAACTGCGGAATAGTGCACAGGATATGATGGAAACGGCGCGTATCCGCGTGCTTTCGGAGATCGAGAAAAAGATCGCCGATTTGTTGGTCTATCCCGAGGCCGCTCGTCTGCGCGGAATCGAGGGGGGGATGATCCTGTCGTTCAAGGTTTCAGCGGACGGCCGTCTCGCGGACCTCGTGATTGCCAAGAGCTCGGGCAGTGAAATTCTCGATCGTGCCGGCGTGGAGCTTCTTCCCCGTGTCTTCCCCGTCGAAAATGATTCCGGTCTCGAACTCGAACTTCAAGTTCCTATAGTCTTCCGGCTTACAGATGCGCCGCGCGATTGACAGTCTTGTCGCTTGCGGTTATAAGGAATGCGCCGGGGCTCCGAACGAGGAATGCGGTTCAATTCCGCAGCGGTCCCGCCACTGTAACCGGGGATGAACGCGATACTGGGCGCGCGAGCGCCTCGACGCCATTGCGAATAATCGTGAGAAGGCATCGTCAGTAAGTCGATCCGGAAGCCAGGATACCGATCGGAGCCCATAGCCTTCGAGGTAGAGGTATGGGCATGGCGTATATCCTTCCCGCCGAATATGAAATCCATCGGATAGTATTTGTTTCGCACGTCAGACGCCTCTTGCCTTTGCTCGATGTAAAGGCGGCTTCGCAGGGGAGATCGGCGCCGTGGCGTCTTCGACTCTACGAGTAGGCAGGATCGCGGCCGCCGTCGCGGCGCTCGCCGTCGCTGCCTCGGCGGCGGCGCAGGAATCCGCGAGCGGCGCGGAGGCGGCCGGCGAAGGCGAGCGCTACGAGCTCGGTGAAGTCACCGTCACAGCGGCGCGCGTGCCTGCTCCATCGGCCGAAACCCCGCCGGCGGTCAGCGTGGTCACGGCGGCCGATATCGCGGCGCGTGGCGCGTCGACCGTCGCCGAGGCCCTCGAGACAGTGGTCGGGCTCTCGCTCAACGACAAGGGCCCTCGGGGATCGCAGATTTCCGTATCGCTCCGAGGCTCTACGACGAATCAAGTTCTTGTCCTCATCGACGGTGTGCGGGTCAATGAGGCCCTGTCCGGGTTGGCCGATCTTTCGCGCTTGAGCGTCGAGAACATCGAGCGCATCGAGGTTGTGCGGGGGGCGGGCAGTTCGCTCCACGGGGCCGACGCCGTAGGCGGCGTCGTCAATATCATCACGAAAAAATCAGAGTCTCCACTCGTCGTCAAGGTCGAACTCGGCGGCTTTTTACCCGCCGCGCGCGTCTTTGGCTTCGGTTTCGCAAAAACTGAGAGAGGGGCGGACGCGATGACGCTCCTCGACTCGCAGAGACTCGGCATCTCCTGGACCCCGCGCGTCGGAGAAGCCCTCGCGTCCTTTTCCCTGGATGCGTCTCGGGCGGGTAATTCATATACGTTCATCGATGCGAATGACGAAAAACGGGCGATGGAGAATGCGGGACTGCTCGGCGCCGAGATCGCCGCCAGCATCGATTTCCCCCTTTTCGATGGCAAGCTGTCGGCTAAAGCTTCAGGATGCTATCAGGACAAGGGTGTCCCCGGATCGGAGAGCGCCCCCACCCTGCGAGCTTCCGAGCATGATATGGGCGGAGGCGCTGTTCTTCGCTATTCGGCAGAGCGTTTTCTGTCGGATTATATTTCTATCGAGGCGGCTCTTTTCGGCGATTGGTCCAGGGTCGATTACGAGAATCCCGATCAGCCTGACGACGATGCCCGCCACGATATCGCGACCTTCGGCTTCGATACCGTTCAACGCGCCTTCCCGTCCGAGGGTCTCAGCTTAACCTACGGCTTGTCCATCTCGTATGCCTCGGCCGACAGCGATACGGTCGGCAGGCCCCGGCGTCTCGCCGCCGGAGCATTCCTCTCGCCCTCGCTCTCGCTCGGCGACTTCACGATCGCCCCCTCGATTCGATACGATTTCTATTCGGATTTTTCGACGCGGTATCCGCTGGGCGGACTCGCCGCCGCGCTGGGCCTGGTCTACCGCGCCTCCGAGGGCGACACGTTCAAGCTCAATGCCTCGCGCGCCTATCGCGTCCCCAGCTTCAACGATCTGTACTGGCCCGCGATCGCAGGGGCCGAGGGCAATCCCGACCTCGAGCCCGAGGAGGCCTTCGAGGCGAATCTCGGCTACGAACACAGGCGGAAGAGTCTTGCCTATACTGCCGTCGCCTACGCCCGGTATTCCCGGGGCGTGATTTTATGGCAGCCCGGCGATGACGGAGTCTGGAGGCCGACAAATTTCGGCGACGCCCTCTACCCCGGCATCGAGCAAGAATTGAAGGCAGAGCTGTCGCCTAACCTGTCGGTGTCGGCTTCCTACTCCTACCTGCACTCCTTCGTCGTCTCGGGATCTTTGGACCTCGCTGACGACAGGCGCCTTCCGATGACGCCGGTCCACAGCCTGAAGGCGGTCGTGTCCGGTTCGAAGGGGCCTCTTTCCTGGTCTGCGACGGCGACATACGCGAGCCTGCGCTACCTGAAGACGGCGAACGCCGCCTACCTGCCGGCTTACTTCACGATGGACGCCATGCTCCGCCTCGAACTGCCGCGGGACGCTTCGATCTTCGCGGCGGCGGACAACCTCTTCGATGAACAGTACCAGATCATTGAAGGCTACCCGATGCCGGGTACGAGGATCCGCATCGGATACGAGATGAAATTGAAGCCTAAAAGGGGGAAAGAATGACAAAGAGGCTTGTATGGTTCGGCATCCTCGCCGCGTTCGCGCTCATCGCCGGATGCAATCCGAGCTCCGGTTCGCCGTCTGGAGACGGCTCGTATGCAGGATATCTGTATATGACAGACACGATGTCGGGGAAGGTGTATACCTATGATCCGGTCAGCCGCTCGGCCTCCGCGACGAGCATCGCAAGCGTTGGACAGAACGCGACGGGCGAACTGGCCTTCTATCAAGGAATCGGCTATGTCTGTGTCGGTCTCGGAACGAATGCCGGTGTGCATTATTTCGATCCTTCCGCCGCGAATCCGTCCTTCGCGAAAATTCCTGGGACGGTTTGCGCTCAGTACTGTGCTTTCGCGAACTCATCGAAGGCATACGTAAGCGTCTTTGACTATTCGGGGGACACTGACGGCATCTATACCTTCAACCCCTCTTCGCCGGGAAGCGGTCTTTCCCAGGCCGCGTTAACCGGAACCTCAGGAGATTCCTATCAAGAAGTCATTATCGCCCCTGACGGTTACCTCTACGCAGCGAATAATACTGATGGAAGCGTTGTGAAGATAGATACGGCGACCGACGCGATCGTCGCGACAATACACGCGACGGCGATCGGAACGACAGGCCTTTTCGCCGGGACATACAAAGGTTCCGCCGGCGTTTTCGTCGCGAATACTGGAGGTTCGATTGACTTCATCGAGGAAGACGCGGCGGACGGATCGACCGCGACGGCAGTCGTGTCGACCTCGATATATCCCGCACGCATTGTACAGCTGCAGAACGGTAATCTCGCGGCGACCGGCTATGACTCGAGTTGGATAAATCATACCTACCTGGTCGATCTTTCGGGCGATACCGCCGTCGCAAGCGAGGTCTTATATGAGGACGCATCGTTCGGAAGTCTCGATATCGCGTATCGGGACGGCCTTGTTTATGTTCCCGCTACGGTCACGAGCGATTATATAAGCTACACGAATTATCTCTATATCGTGGGAGAAGATGGGAAGGTGCAATCGTACAGTCCAATCTCGGTCATGGGATCGAGCGAAAGTATATCCAACATCGCCTTCTACGAGGACTGAGTTACCCTGAAGTCTTTCGCGACCAGGTAGGTCTCGAAGGACTCGGATCGGCAGGCTGCGGGCTTGAAGCATCTGGCCTGGCCGAAGAGGCCGCGCAGGCGCTTCAATAAAGCCGCCTCGGCCCCGCCTTGGAAAATTTTGGCGACCATCGCGCCGCCGGGCACGAGAGCGGCGCTCGCGTAGTCCACGACCGCTTCGACGATGGCCTCGGAGGCGCCTTGATCGACGAGGCGGTTTCCGGTCGTCGCGGGCGCGGCGTCGGACAGCACAAGGTCGAAGGGACCGAAACCTAAAAGACGTTCGCGCACTTCGTTGTCGTAGAGGTCGCCGCGGATAAAGAAAAAGTTCGCGGATGACTCTCGGAGTGCGATTTCCTGCAGGTCCACCGCCGCCAAGAATCCTGTTCCGGCCAGGCGCTCGAGTATCCACATGCTCCAGGAGCCGGGAGCGGCTCCGATGTCGAGTATCCGCATGCCCTTTTTTACAAGCGAGAATTTCGCGTCGATCTCGGCGAGCTTATAGACCGAGCGCGCGGGATAACCTTCTTTTTTCGCTTTCTGCGCCCAGAAGTCGGGCTTTTCGTAACTCGACATGGGAAAGAGTATACGATTCGATGCTCTGCGTATGAAGTGGTCGTCGTCCGCTGCAATTGCTGCGAGCGCGGCCCCGGCGCCCGTCTGACTCATTGCGTACGGATACGATGTGGCTATACTGGTGTCTGGGAGGGGAGGATGGCCGAGGAAACCTTTGTCGAGGCTGAGATTTGGACGGTCGCTCAGACCGATCAGGGCAACGTGGTTCTCGTGCGGCCGAAGGGTTCCGAGATCGCCGTTCCGATCTTTATCGGGCAGCTCGAGACGCAGTCGATTCTCATCGGCATGGGCGGGGTCGAGGTGCCCCGACCGCTCACCCACGACCTTTTTATCAATCTTCTGAACGCCCTGGGCGTGCTCATCTCGCGCGTCGAGATACACGACCTGCGCGAGGGGACCTTCTATGCACGGCTTGTTCTCGTGTTCCAGTCGAAAGAGATCGTCGTCGATTCGCGGCCCTCGGACGCCATCGGGGTGGCGGTGCGCTCTCTGTGCCCGGTGTTCATCGCCGAGTCGGTCGTGGAAGAGGCGGGAATATCCGTGAATCTCGTCACAGGCATGCGGGGAGGCGAGGCCGAAGCGAATCTTTTCGACGAGCGGCGGACCGATGTCCCTTCCGAGGATTCGGAACGGCAAAAACCCGCCGGCGCTCCTATGCCGATGTCCAGCGACGAGCGCGTGAAAAGCCTCAGGGCCGAGCTCGAGGAGGCGATCGCCGAGGAGGACTACGAGCGCGCCGCCGTGCTCCGCGACAAGCTCAAGGAGCTCGAAGGCTGAGTCGTTCGGCCTTATACGAGAAGCCTGTTCAATCGGGCGGCGAAATCCGCCGGATCCTTGAGCGGGGCTCCTTCGATCAAGAGGGCCTGGCCCAGGAGAACGTTCGCGATGTCCTCGGCTTCGGCATCCGCCGCCGCGGCCAGGCGCTTGACCAGGGGATGAGAGCCGTTCAGTTCGAGAATCGGCTTGACCTCGGGCATATCGCCGCCTCCGAGCTGTTTCATGAGCTCGCGGAGTTGGAGGCTCGGGTCGTCCGAGTCGACGACGACGCAGGCGGGGCTCTCCGAGAGGCGGCGCGAGAGCCGTACGTCTTTAACTGCGTCGCCCAGGGCTTTTTTGGCCTTTTCGACCGCGTCTTTTGATTCGGATGCATTATTCGCGGAGGTTTCTCCTCCCTTTCCGAGTTCGGCTTCGCTTCCCGCGCGGTTTACGCTCTTAAGCTCGCAGCCTTCGTAGGGGCCGAGCGCCGAGAGCACGAGTTCGTCGATCTCGTCGGCGCAGATGAGGACTTCGATCCCTTCTTTGCGGTACATCTCCAAAAGCGGCGATTTTCTGAGCCGTTCTTCGTCTCCGCCGGTTATGTAGTAAATCGCCTTCTGGCCTTCCTTCATGCGGGACTTGTAATCGGCCAGGCTGGTCCATCCGCCCGAGCCTCCTGGAGTAGTTATATCGAGACTGCTCTTCCATCGGACGAGTCCCAACAGAGTGTCGCGGTTGGCGAAATCCGAGTACAGTCCTTCTTTGAGCGGCCGGTTGAACTCGGCGACGAACTTCGCGTACTTATCGGGATTCGTCTTCGCGAGCTCGGCGAGCTCTCCGAGTATTTTCTTGACGCTCGCCTGGCGGATAGTGTGCATGACGCGGTTCTGCTGGAGGATCTCGCGGCTTACGTTGAGCGGCAGGTCTTCGGAATCGATGACGCCGCGGACGAAGCGCAGATAGACCGGCAGAAGCTCCTTGTCGTCGTCGGTTATAAAGACGCGCTTGACATAGAGCTTGACGCCCGGCTTGTAATCGGCTCGATAGAGATCGAAGGGCGCCTTGGACGGGATATAGAAGAGCGTCGTGTATTCGATCGTGCCTTCGGCCTTTGTGTGAATCCAGTGCAGAGGTTCATCGTCCTCGCCGAAGCCGCCGGACAGCGCTTTATAAAACTCGATATAGTCCGAGTCTTTGAGCTCGGCCTTGGGTCTGCGCCACAGCGCCGTCGCGGCGTTGACGACTTCTTCTTTGCGCTCGGTGCCCGATTCCTTGCCCTTGTCGTCGTACTTCTTCTCTTGAGAAACCAGGCTGATGGGATAGGCGATGTGGTTCGAGTATTTTTTGATGACCGATTCGACCGTCCAGCGGCTTAAGTATTCCTCCCCTTCGGCGTTGAGATGGAGCCTGACCTCGGTGCCGTGGCTTATTTTCTGCGCGCTGTCGATCGAATATTCGCCCTTGCCGTCGCTCGTCCAGGAATAGGCTGTTTGAGTCCCCGCCTTCATGCTGACGACCGTGACCTTGTCGGCGACCATGAAGGCCGAGTAGAAGCCCACGCCGAACTGCCCGATGAGATTTGAACCCTTGCGGCTGTCCTCGGGGAGTTTTTCGAGAAAGCGTCTGGTGCCGGAACGGGCGATGGTGCCGAGATTCTCTTCGAGTTCCTTCTCGTCCATGCCGATACCGTTGTCCTCGACCGAAAGAATCTTCGCCTCTTTATCGAGTACGACGCGTATGGACGGTTCGAATGAAATACCTTTGTAAGCCTCGTCAGACACGCAGAGATAGCGGAGCTTGTCGATGGCGTCCGAGGCGTTCGAAATGAGTTCGCGGAGGAAAATCTCTTTATGCGAGTAAAGCGAGTGGATGATGAGGTCCAGAAGGCGCGCAACCTCGGTCTTGAAGTGGTGCTGGGGCATCGGAATACTCCGGATGAATGAGGTGATTTGAATAGAAAATACAGAATACCGCCCGGTCGAGGCAAGAGCGTACGGCTATTCGAAACGGTAGGTCGTCCACTCCCGGGCGGCTCCGGCGAAGCCCAGCTCGGCGATGCGGTCGGTCATGGCTTCCACGGAGTCGCCGTAGTGCATGAGAAAGATCTTGGCCCTGATGTCGGCGGGAAGCCGGGCCAGCTCGTCCAATGAGGCGTGGACGCCGCCCGTAAAAAACTGACAGTCGTGGAAGATCGCGTCGAAGCCGTATTTCGCCTCCATAGACGCGACCATATCGGGATCGTAGCGCGTGTCGCTCGTGTACAGGATCCGTTTGTCGATGATGAGGCCGTAGCTGGGGAAGGAGGAGCGCCAGCTCTTCGAGCTGTCGGGTATGTGTTTGGTCCGGAAAAGTGCAACACTGATGCCGCCGACTGCGGTCTCGGAGAGTTCTCGGTCGGCGAACGCGATTCGTTTCGGAGGGGCGAGGTTCCAGAAATCCTCCATGGCGAGAGGACGAGAGTTGTGCAACTCGTTGTACGCAGCTCCCCCACGGAGCGACATAGTCCACAGTATTTTCGCCAGTTTCCCGGTCGCGATAAGCGTCGGTTTTTTCTTGAAGGCGTAGCGATTCAGAAGCATTACTTCTTCGAGGCCGCCTATGTGGTCGGCGTGGCTGTGGGTGATGAGGTAATTCGCGACGTCTCCGACCGAAAGAGCGTGAGATGCGAGCGATTCGGGCGCCCTGGTTCCGCAATCGATGAGGAAATGGTCCTCCCCCTTCACGACGAGAGCGTTCGTCTGATGGAATTTTTTGGAAAACGCTCCTCCCGAACCGATAAAGGTGAGTTCGAGGGCGCCCTGATTTGTCAATGGAAAGGGGTTCGGGGCGGAATCAGCATGAATCGCACTCATTCTGATCAGTATATCGTAGACAGGCTCGGTCGGACAGCAAGGACTTTGCTTTTGACATGACGATATATATAATGATACAGTTTCCTGCGGTACTTTCGGATTCCGCTGCGGGCGCTGGGAGAGGGTTCGTGTCTAGCCTCGAGAACTATAAGAGGATGGAAAAGGTTCTCTTCGCAGGGCTCTCGGCGTGGTTTGTCCGCGCTCGCGCATCGTTCTCCGCCGCACTCAGGCGAATCGTTTCCGCGGGCCGTCAAAAGCTCACAATAATGTTCATCCCTCACACCGAGAAGAGGGTTTTCAATTTTCAGATGAGTTTTTTCGGCCTCGCCTGCGTTCTTACCGCCCTGGCTGCGGCCCTCGTCTTCTTCATCGTCGCCGTGGTCCGATTCTCCGACACGACGGGAAGGCTGCATGCGCGCTCGAGCGATCTCGCCGCGACACAGGCCAGCCTCGACACGCTGCGGGAGCAGACCAGCGAGCTTGTCACCGCAGCCAAGCGTTTCGAAAGTGCGCTGTCGGGAACTCTCGAAAAGATCGGGGCGAAGCCTGCAAGCTCGAACTCGCCGTTCCAGACCGGAGATTTCGCGTCGTTTTTCGAGACGCAGACGGCGGGCTCGGGATCGATCCGCGAGATCAGCGATTTGCGGCGCGTGACGGATTATCTCGAACGCTCGATCGATCCATTGAAGGAAATAAGCTCCCTGCTCGAGAATCAAGGGGCCGTGTTGACGGAAATACCGAACATTTGGCCGGTCAAAAGCGGGGCCGGTCATATCTCCATGTATTACGGACAGAACGAAAATCCCTTCACCGGCCAATGGTACATCCATAAGGGTGTCGATATTTCCACCTACCGCACCGGCGATCCTGTCGTGTCCACGGCGGACGGGAAGGTGGTGGCCATCGGTTTCGACAACAGCCTGGGCAACTACATCATCATTCAGCACAGTCACGGCTTTATCACTCGTTACGCCCATCTCATGGCTTCGAGAGTCCAAAAGGGGGAAAAGGTCCAGCAAGGCCACGTGATCGGGCTTATCGGCAACACGGGTATGACGACCGGGCCTCATCTCCACTACGAAGTGCATCTCGGGACGGGCGTGATCGATCCGACCAAGTTTTTGAATATACGCAGCGGCGCCTCTTCGGTATCGGCGCAGGGCGGCTGAGCGGAACTCGTATGGCTGATTTCAAGGACACACTGGTCAATTCGATCATCGGCGCCGGATCGGCCGTCGAGGGTGATATCGACGTCGACGGGCTTTTGCGGGTCGATGGAGATATCCGCGGCAGTATCCGTGTCACGGGCAAAATCGTCATAAGCACCCTGGCGCGCGTCGAAGCGTCGATTCGCGCGCGTTCCGCCGTCGTCGGCGGAACGGTCAAGGGTGACATTTATGTCACCGAGAGCCTGCGCCTGCTTTCAGGAGGCGTCGTGATCGGGAACGTTTTCGCCCCGCATTTCGAGGCCGAGGAAGGCACGCTCGTCCACGGCGACATCGCTGTTACAGGAAGACTCGAGACCGCCGAGGAGGACCTCGCCGCCTTCGTCGAAATCCACGGAGATGCTCGGCGGTTCTTAGGCAAATTCCGGCGCAGGTCCTTCGCGCAGCCGCCGGAGAATGCGGTCGGCAGCAAGGCGGCGCGATCGAGGGGCGGCGGGGAGTAGCGGGATGGCCGCGATAGAATTCCCCGAGGGGATAAATCCGTTCGGACCGTCCTTCGTGCCCAAGCGGAAGGACGAGGAAAAGAAGGTCGGGAAAGGCCGAGGGCCGTTCCGGACCGTGCTGGGCAAGGCGGTCGAGGAGGCTCGGAACAAGGACGGGACTGTCTCCCGCGACACCGAGTTTTCGCAGGCCGAGATCGAAGAGCTGCTGGACGCCGTGCACGAGACCGGCGACAGGCTCAAGGAGAATCCGAGCATCGATCTTGTGCAGGCGTACAAAAAGGCGGTCAGAGATTTTGTCCACTATGTCGTCGAACGTTCGTACGCCGTCGAGCAGAAGACATCGGGCCGCAATGTTCTCAAGCGGAACATCTACTTCCGCGTATCTGTCATCGACGAGTCCCTGGAGAAACTTGGCGCGGAAATACTGCGCAATCAAAGGGACAATCTGGAAATTCTGAGGCGGATCGACGAGATAAACGGCTTGCTCGTCGATCTGCTCCGGTAGAAGGAACGAACATGGGTGATTATCGCGACTATCATAGCAATCAGGCGGAGGAGGATCTTCGCCATCTCGAGGACGAGGAAATCCGCGAACCGGAGGCAGTGATCCAGGATGGACGAACGGAAGAGTCGCGGAACATCAAGGGGCCGATCTATAGAGTCAAGGTCCTGCACTCGAACGAGACATTCTATGCGTATTTTGAAGGCGTTATTCCCGCGGCCGAATCCGGCGCGCCCACTGGTCAGTCGGAGACGCACGCCGAACTCGATTCCGTTCGGCCCGAGGACCGTTCAATCCCGGACGAAGCGGCGGGATTCGACACCCCCGCGGATGCAGAGATTTCCGCTTTGCCGCCGCGCACCATGGTCGTCGTACCGACCCGGTACGGCCGCGATCTGTGTGAATTGCAGGGACAGGTGTTCGATCTTGGCGCCGTCGGCCGCGACGAAATCGTCAAGATCGAGCGCGTCGCGACCGAAGACGACCTGCGCAAGGCCGAGGCGAATCGAGAGCGGGAGAAAAAGGCCTTCGAAATTTGCCGGCAGAAAATAGCTTCCCGCAATCTGCCTATGAAGCTCGTATCGGCGCATTATCTGCTCGAGGAGCCGAAGGTGCTGTTTTATTTCAGCGCCGAATCGCGGGTCGATTTCCGCGAGCTCGTCAAAGACCTCGTAGCGGTGTTCAAAATGCGCATCGAACTCAGACAGATCGGCGTCCGCGACGAGGCGCGCGTGACGGGCGGATGCGGCGTCTGCGGTCGGGTCCTGTGCTGCCACGGCGTGACGGACAAGCTGGTGCCTGTTTCGATAAAAATGGCTAAGGACCAGAACCTGTCCCTCAACTCAATGAAGATCTCCGGACCCTGCGGAAGGCTGCTCTGTTGTCTCGCCTACGAATACGGATTCTACCGGGACGCGCGTCGCGAGCTGCCGAGCGAAGGCGTTCGTTTCCCCTACGACGGCACCCTTTTCCGCGTCATCGAGGTCAATCCGCTCAAGAGCACCATCAAGGCCTCGGGCGAGGACGGACGGCTTCTCGATTTCAGTGCCGCGCGCTTTGAATACGCCGAGGGCCGCTGGCGCGTCCGTGAGGAACACTGATGACGCTTCCAGGCTCTGGGATCGTTCATCGCAGCGCCGCGACTACTTGATGCGGATGATCTTCGCCTCGAAGACGAGAAACGCGAAGGGCTCGACCGCAGTTCCGGGGATGCCGATGCTGCCGTAGCCCAGTTCGGGCGGAATGACAAAGAGCCGCCGTTCGCCTTGTTTCATGCCGAGCAGCGCTGTATCCATGCCTGCGATCAATCGGCCGGCTCCCACCTGGAAATCCACGCTTCCCCCGTGCATGTCCGAGGAATCGATGACTTCACCGCTCATGAGCATCAGCTTGTACGCCACGCTGAGGGTCTGTCCCCGCGACGGAGCAGGTCCCGTCCCCTCTTCGAGACATTTTGATAAAAGTCCGGTCTCCTCGGCGCTCAGGTTCGGCCACCGTGCATGTATGACCGTCAAATCCGCCGCCCGCTTGGATTGGACGGCGGCATTATAGAGCCTGTCCCACGCCTTCTGATCGGTCTTGAACGATGCGGCGGCTGCGCCGCTTCGAAGTATCTCCACTTTTTTCATGACATCGCCCGGCTGAATTTTCTTGACTGCTTCCATGCCCGAGACGACCGAACCGAATGCCGTATATGCGCCGTCGAGATGAGGAGCGGCGGCAAGCGTTATAAAAAACTGTGAACCGTTTCTATGCATCCCCGCATTCGCCATGCCGACTATGCCCTCAGCATCGAAATTCGACCCCACGACCGTCTCGTTTGGAATGGTGAAACCGGGTCCGCCCCTGCCGGTCCCCTCCGGATCGCCGCCTTGCACTACGAAACCGGGCTCGACCCTGTGGAACGTCAGCCCGTCGTAGAAATGCTTCGATCCGGCGGCGTTGAGTCTACCCTCGGCGAGGCCGGCAAAGGTGCAGACCGTCAGCGGCGCTTTCTCGTGCTCAAGTCGGATGAGAATGTCGCCGTGGACGGTCCTAATCCGCGCGTACAAGCCGTCGGGGAGCCGTTCTCCCTGGCGGCAGGAAATAAAAAACAACGTCAGCATGAAAACGGCGATGACGGGTGTTCGGCTCGTGATGCGCATGATCCCTCCGTGCAGATCGGCTGACCTGGTGAAGTTCCTCGAATCGTGTTGCGATCCGGTAAACGCTCTGCGCCTCCCCCATTGTCCCATGGGAAAGATGCGATTGTATAGAGATAGTAAGGAATTATGCGTTTTTCCTCTATAGTTTCGACGAAGCGCTCTATCACGGAACTATACAACAAGGTTCGAGGAACTTCCTAAGTTGAAAAAGGCCCGGAATTACTGATTCCGGCGGCCGGCGCGCTATTCTGAATCGCCGACTTGACGGCGTGGGAAGGCGCAACGAATATCCATAGGAAAGCTCTACAAAGTCCGGTGGGGTTTCGAGGTCCCTTATATGAGATCGGCAGCCTGGCACAAAGGGGAGGCCTGCAATGTCCGAGCAAGAATACAAGCGTCCAACCTGGGACGAGTACTTTATGGAAGTCTGCAACGCAATTGCCAAGCGGGCGACCTGTGACAGAGGGAGGTCGGGCTGTGTCATCGCCCGAGACAATCAGATTCTGGCCACGGGCTATGTCGGGGCTCCCGCAGGGCTTCCGCATTGCGACGAAATCGGTCATCAGATGAAGAAAATGCTGCACGAGGACGGGACGATCACCCAGCACTGCGTCCGCACCGTTCATGCCGAGCAGAATGCCATCTGCCAAGCTGCGAAACGCGGTATCGCCATAGACGGCGCGACGCTGTACTGCCGCATGACCCCCTGCAGAACCTGTGCGATGATGATCATCAACTGCGGTATCGTCAGGGTCGTCGCCGAGCGTCGGTACCACGATGGAGCGGAAAGCGAGCGTATGTTCGAGGCTGCGGGGGTCAAGCTTGAATTCGTGCACGACGAGATCGAGCGCTATGATAAGCAGTAGTCGGATCCCCTGACAGGTTAAGGTTCGAGGCGCATAAAAAAAGGGATTCCGCTGTGTACGGAATCCCTTTCCCCATAAGGAAGCCGAATTACCAGCGATTATCGTCGCGGCGGGGCTTGTCCATGGCTTCATTGACCTTTATGGTCCTGCCGTCGAGGACCTGGCCGTTCAGCCCGTTGATCGCGGCCCTGGCCTCATCCTCGCTGCCCATTTCCACAAAACCGAAACCCTTGGACTGGCCTGAATCGCGATCGGTGATGATCTTGGCTGAGACTACGGTGCCGTAGTTCTGGAAGGCGGCGCGCAGGCCGTCTTCGTACGTGCCGTAGCTGAGATTCCCTACGTAAAGCTTCTTTCCCATGTAACTCTTCCTTCGACGGTCGTTTCGGCCGTCGCAAAATCGCTCGCCCAGACGGGCGATAAAAGGACTATATACCAAAGCGCCGCCTTTGAATACGCCCCTCTCCGGCACTTCCGTTTATGCGTCTCTATACGCGCCGAAAAGAGTTTTGTCGATTGACCCTGTCGATATACTCCGGTTACAGTGTATTTGTGGCTATTCGTATACTGTATGTAGCCGAGATAGTCGGCAAGGCCGGTGTTTTCACGGTGAAGAAACTCCTTCCCCGGCTTAAAAAAGAACTCGCCGTCGATTTTACGATCGGCAACGCCGATTCTGCGACGGGAGGGGCGGGGCTGGGCCGGCAACATGCAGTCTATCTACGTAAGCTGGGTCTCGAGGCGATCACAACAGGCGAATGCGCGTACTACAAACGCGATATCGTGGAGTATATGCCCAAGGCCCCCTATCTCATCAGGCCGGCGAATTATCCGAACGGAAATCCGGGCAGAGGATATAAAGTATTTACTTGCGGATCGACCCGGGTCGCGGTGTTCCAGCTGTTAGGGCAGGCGGGATTCCCCCGCGTCCATCTTGCAAACCCTTACCATTGTTTTGCCGATCTGGCGAGGAGGCTCCGCGAAGAGGCTCCGATCGTCATTCTCGACTTTCACGCAGCTACGACCGCGGAGAAGCAGACAATGGCCCGGCACGCGGAGTCCCGCGTCACCGCCGTCATCGGTTCGCATACGAAGGCGCAGACGGCCGATGCCCGCGTCCGCGGCGGCACCGCCTATATCACGGATGCCGGCAGGACGGGGAGTCTCATGTCTGTCGGCGGTCTCGATCCCGAGACGCGCGTACGAGAGTATCTGACCGGTATCCCCTCCTGGTCGAAGGACGGAAGGCTCGGCCTTGAACTCCAAGGATGTGTGATAGAAGCGGCCGAGGACGGCGGGGCCCTCTCAATCCGGGCGGTTCGCATCCCCTGCGAGGAGGCGCTTGAGGACAGGGTCGAATCTGCGCAGTCCGCGGACGACATGCCTTCGAGCGGAGTCGACTCTCAGCCGTCCGTGTAACGGCTCGATGACACACTCGATGCTGTGTCGGAGCCTGTTAAGTTTTCAGCATGACGGCCCGCGCGATTTCTTCGGCCTTCGCCGCTCCGATCAGGACTTCGATCAGGGCGAGTGCGAACTCACCGGCGGTGCCTGCGGCCCGCGATGTTATGAGATTCC
>CAZINN010000045.1:0-20276 GCA_964540615.1 uncultured Treponemataceae bacterium
ATCATAAACTCTTTGTAGATATGCTGTTATATGTTTTTTCAGGAAGCCCGAGGTCGTCACGGTTTCGGATTGTTCGTCCCCCTCGTAAAGCTTGGAAAGAGTGTTTGTCGTTTTCGTCGCCTTGACGAGGCGGCCCAGGGCGTCGAACTCATACACATATTCAGCACCGAGGGGTGTGCTAACCGTCGAACTGAGCGGTCTGTCTTCGTGCACCTCGTCGTTATACGTCATCCTTGTCGTCGGATGCGGCTCGATAGATCGTTTCCATTGGGTCGTCGCCGTCGGAACCGACTGCGGTGTATCCGCAACAAGGGGTTCGACGATCTTCGTAACGCGGCCCAAAGCATCATACTCCCGCTCGGTTACGAACCCCCGTGCATCGATGCTCCATATATTTACGCCGGTAAGCAGGTCGAAGCCCTGCTGCGACATGATATCCCGCACTGATCCATCCGCCTGCAGCACTTTTCCCAACGTCGTGGTAATGCGAAAATCATAATCGGAGCTGTAGTCATAGCCGAAACTTATCACCTGCCCAGTCGGCCCGGTCATCTGTACAAGCTGGCTGTACTCATCATATGCATTGTACCGTGTCTCCGCCCAGGATAGCCCGGTCCACACCCGCATCGACACCACCCGTCCGCGCGAATCATAAATATACGCGGTGTACTGCGGAGAATTGCTTGACGAGACCGACATTGTCATATCCTCGCCCTGCGATTCGGTGCGGACTTCGGCAAGAAGGTCCCTCCGCTGCGCGCCATTGCTGTCGAGCGTAGGTTCTACAAGTTGCAGGTTACCCGGAGATGCCGGTATCACAAGCTGCGGTGATCCGGTGTTATAGTAGGTCATCGTACTCGCACTGGACATGCGCCGGGTTCCGACGACTTCCTCGACGGTCTTGGACGTTACATTGCCCCAGCTGTCGTAGCTATACTTCTCGATATGGTAATTCGAAGCCGACCGCACCGTGGAGTCGCTCGTTACATGAAGCGTTTTCGTATCCCATATCTGCGTATGTGTCTCGAGTACTGCGCCTCCCTTGACCGAGAGAACACTCAGAGGATCTATCGTCACAATATCCATGGGCTCTTCGCGTGTCCCGACGGCGAAATCGAACGACTTCTTGAACGCCTCAGGTGCGCTCGATAGAGCTCTTCGCGGCATCGCCAGGGGAGTGTACGTGGTCGTACGTACCATCCTCCCGTCGTCGATCACCGACCGGCTTGTGTAGAACTGATTCTTCTCAGCATCCTGTCCATAGTGTGAGAACGAATAATCATATGTCGTCCGGCGAAGCATCCCTGAATCCGATCCTAATGCCACCGCTATACCGCCGACAACAAGGCGGTGGTATGACATATCGAAGGTCCACGAAGACCCCGACTCCTGTATCGTCGTGGTATAGGAAGAAGTCTTCATTGTATAGGTTATAAATGTGGAACCAATACCCGGCCCGGTCACGCGTGAAAGGGCTGAGACCCTGACGACAGAGGGTGGGCTGTTTTTATACCCTTCAGGCGGATTGCGAAGCGTGCTCCAATTCATCATGTTTATCTTTTGGTACTCGTATCGCCATGTCCGTCCCCCTATGTCCGTCGTCGTGATCAGTTCGCCGTCACTATTGTATGTAAATGTCGCGGCAAGACTCTTTTGTCCGACACGCGCCGTTATGGCTCGAATCTTGTCTCCCTCATACTCGAAGGACACCGTCCTCCCCATCGTATCGACAATAGACACCGCACGATCCCCGGAATAACTGAATCGAATAGTATTTGTTCCAGAGGAATCCTTCAGCGCAGTGACACGACCACAGTTATCATACTCGACCACACGACCGTCCTTCATAATGTACGATGCACCCTCGAATCTATACTGTGTTGATCTCAGTCGTATAAACCATAAATATACCGCCGGCGTCACCGCGAATGTTGCAATGAAGGTACCGTCAGATCCTTCGTGATTTTCAAATCTGACGGTGAGTTCCCCATTGCTCTCTGAGGCCCCCGTCTGCTGCATCTGACAGAAACTCACTGTCCGTCCGTCGGCGTCCGTCACGAAAAGCCCTGATTGCCCCCACCTCATCGAAGGGAACGAAAGTCTCCACCCCATACCCATGTTCCAGGGTTTATCACCATCGATCGTAAGGCTGGAGCTTATTGATTGTGGAACTATAGCGTTGGTGGAAATATTGATACTTGGAGCGTCCGATTGTGCGGTACCGCTGCTATAAACGCGGCTTAACGTAAGGGTGAAGTTGTTTTTTCCCGGAAAAACCATCTCCGTAAAAGAGGTCGATAAGGTTCCGCCCTCCGTCGAGGCAGCCACAGGACCATGACCGATCTTTGTTGAAAATGGGCTGACCGTCGCGTCTTTTTCCTGCGCAGCCGAAGTCCCCATACTCTGTATCGCCTGTACGCAAAATGAAGTGAAATGGTTTGTTTCGAAAATCACAGAATGCCGACTCGTGTCTGTGTAGGCATCGGGTATCTCGACCCACTGCCCCCAGATCACATCGTAGTAGAACGGTCGCACATTGTTCTCGGAAAGCCCTTCAGGAACCGCCGCAGGGTTATACCAGATTTGGATGGCGACAGGTCGGGAGAACACTGCCTGATCGGATAGAACTTCGGTGTCGTCCACAATGCGGGATACCATAAACTCATACACCTTGCTCACGACCGTGTTCGGGGGGGGCGCCGTTACGTCCGCCAGAGCTATTTCGGCGACGTGGACCTTCGTAATGTCGCTTTCTACAGCATCTGCTGGAATCGTCGCGCTGACGTTATAGTACCGCAGATATGTCGGTGCATCGGCAACAACAGCCGTCGAAGCAAGACCAACCTGAGCGCGTATCCACGGCGACGCTGCACTCTGATTCCCCGCTCGGTCAACCGACCAAACTCTATAGGAAAACACCGTTCCTGATTCGAGTCCCTCATCCGTATATGACTGTTGTCCGTACGACTGTGCTGTAACAGCCCTGACTCCGTCCAGCCATGCCGGATCGCGCTCGATCATATATGCTTGGTATGATTCCCCATCATCTACACCAAACCATTTCACGTCTATTCGATCAGTCCCCGGTATCGCCTGGACGTCGATCGGATTCGGCGGCGGCGATGTATCGATATACAACTGTAACGACGCCGTTCTGACATTACCGGCTCGATCGAACGCGAAAACGCTCACCGTATGAATACCGTCGCTCAGTAGAGGCAGAAGCAGCGGACTCGATGCGGCGGCGACCGTACCGCCGTCGATCGCATAGGCGAATCGATCGATTCCGGAGGTCGCATCGTTCGTTGAAAACGTTACGATAAGATGATTATTGCTCGTCCATCCCTCAACGTTTGCATGTATCTCGAAGGGCTCAGGCGGGGTGGTATCGACAACATAGCTAACCGTCGCGACAGCACTGGTGTTTCCTGCTCGATCCCGAGCAATAATCGTTTCCGTATGCGTACCGTCTGCGCGGCTTAGGGTGATAAGCTGCGGATCACTGGTACCATAGAACCAATCACCGTCGTTTATACTCCACCACGGCAACGAGTCCTCGTCAGCCGTAAAACTGAGCGACACGAGAGAAGAATCAATGTACTGCCCTTCGGCCGGCGTACATATCCGCACCCGGGGAGCGGTTTGGTCGCGAATAAGTACAAGTTGCCGCGATGATGTCCGGCCCAGCGTATCACGAAGAACGAATTCGAAGTCATTCCGTCCTTCGTGCAACTGCATACTTTTTTTGAACGCCTCGGCTTCGACTGCACATGGCTCGCCGTTGATGCTCAACGTAAGATCAGTTCCATTCCCAACGCGACCGGTTATCACGAACGAGCTGCGCTGTGTATATAGATCACTCCGTGGAAGATCCAAGACAATCGCCGGGCTGCCGACACTTCGATAGATCGGCTTCGAAAAGCTCTGTATTTTTTTTGTTTTCGTCCGATTCCAGACAGCAACCTCGATTATGTTATATCCGGGGGACAATGCGACTGACTGGGAAAATGACTTCGCTGTAATGCCTGTCTCAACGCCATTTATAAAGACCCGATAAGACAAGTCTTTGACCGTTCCACTGAGCGTATATGAATCCTCGACCGTTACCGTTAAATCAGTCCCCTGCGACAGCGTCGCCCCGTATACGCTATTACAGAACAGCTTCCGCTCTATCGCCTTGTGTATCGCTCCAAAGGTCCCAGCGATTTCCAGCGTCGTTTCCGTTCCATACTCATAGTTCATGGCATCAAGCGGCATCCAGAAGAGCTTGTCAGCCTGCCGCGGGCTGTATCCGTTAATAGATGGCCGTATTGAAGCATGCCCCATCCAGCCGATCACCGAATACGTATCCGATGCCGAGGCGCGCTTGATGTGCTCTATTCCCCTTCGGGGCCACCAGACTTCAAAACCTATAGTCCTGTCAGCCGTGGATGTCCCGTAGAGTTGAATCTGGGCGATCGAGACATCAACATCGGATGAGAATGACAGTGTATTCGTTACGATCCCATCTAAATCGGATTCCCACCACCCAGATCCCGACGAGGTCCAAGATATCTGCCTTTTCTGCCTCCCTGTTCCCGTGAAAAACATCGGCGCGGTGACGCTGTCGCAATAAACGCGAAGCCTCTCAAGCTGATAATCCGAACCGAGTGCCCATTCCTTCGATTTCAGTGGAATATTCGGAATTGCATTAGTACTTTGGTCAAAATAGCCGTTATCCCAAGGATCTCCCAATTGTATGCGCCCACGATCCCCCTCTCGATCTATACTGATATCCACGGGAGCACACGATGAATCGACTTCAAGATACTGGGTTCCATCGATGATATCATCACTGTAGATCGTCGCCTGCATGGAGGTGCTTCCGGACATACATGATGTCGGGACTAGACTTATTACCTTGCCGTTCCACGACACTTCAAGAGCAGTGGTCCGCCTTCCGGTAATAAGCATGCTGAGCCTATAGTCATCATGAGCAAGTCCACTGATCGTATAATAGCGATTGTCCTTATCGTCCCTTCCGGAAGCCTCGACCGGCCTATACGGAGTATCTGCAAAACCTTGTCCCCAAACCTCGAGTTCTCCAATAAACCGAGCATATTCCCAACCACGCGGGAAACTGATTCGTATCTTGTTGGTACGAACAGTATCGGTAAGCTCAACACGCTGCCAACCTGGACTCGAAGCATCGCCCAGCTCTCGGGCGTTCGACCAGACGCCATTCACCCAGAATTCGAATCTCACAGATCGATACGTGCTCATCATATAGAGCTTGAGCACGCTTATTTCATACGTCCCGTCGAGAATCCAGATGATTTCTCCGTTTCCGCTGGGAAGTCCCGTATACGGTGGAAATATCTTATCGACCGCGTACAGGTGCTTCATGCGGTCCAACTCCCAGGGAATACTCCAGAGAGGCTCGAACCAAGCGTTATCGTGTATTCCATCCCAGAGCCGTGACGCTTTGATGCTGATGTACTCGTCGAAGTTCGTTGTATACGATAGTGGAATGAGCTTCGAGAAAGGTAACAGCTCCGCAGCGGGAAGCCAGGTTATGTCATAGATCTTCGCGACGTCTGCTGTATCGCCTGTCAACTCCAACAAAAATCTGTCCGTTGGTGCGAGTTCGCCGGGAAACACGAGTTTACACGTTCCATCAGCAGGCCCGATGAGGACCGCACCAGGTACGGTTCTCCATGCGTTATTCGACAGTGAGCGAATGCTCAATATTGAACCTTCAGGGATCGTTGCTTCAACAATAACGCCGCCGACCCGTCGACGTTCTGATTCATACTGCTCTACCCATCCGGTCGTCGATCCAGCAGTCAAGCACCAGAAGGTACTCCTATCGCCGTCGAAGGCGAATCGTCCCGGATTTGTCCTTGAAGTATTAATCGACTCCCGGATTCCCCGAGGACCGCTATCGTCCCATGATTGCGCATTCAGCACGCTTATAGAGAGCGCAACGAGAATACCAGCCGCAAAAAACCGCGAATACAGCTTTCGCTTCGCTATCGTTTGCGCCTTCATATCTCTATTCTCCCTGATTCCCGCGATTATTCGGTCTTTCATTCAGCCGGCCTATCGAAAGAATCCCGTCGTCCCAGCTGTAATAATTCCTGAGATTGTCGCGCAACGTCGTGTCCCGCACCTCGGGTCGTCCCCCGGCGTCTTCCTTAATTCCATATAGCGCGTTGCCTACAATCTCGCAGCCCTCAACCGCAACCTCACCCGTACCCACGACATGGAGACCCGTCTCGTTGCCCCGCAGCCGCGTCCGTACCAGCCTTACACTTGAACCTGGCGCAGCCGTCACTCCACGTTCCGCGTCCCTTATCTCAACCCAGCCGCCTGATTCATTCCCGATTGCGGCCCTGCCTTGGACCATGATCGTATCCCAGCGCCGCGCCTGCTCATCCGCCGCACACAACTTAACAGAGCCATCAACAATGAGATCGCCCTGAACAAGAATCCCCTGGCTGGATCCAGCACCGAAATCTCCCAAAAAACTCACCGTCTGATCGCCCATTATCCGCAGGCTCATCCCCTCGGGCACGATCAGCTTCCCTACCACCACATGATCCCCTCGCCAGATCTCCGACTCATACAGCATTCCCTGCTGTGTATCCCGGACCGTCACCTCGATCGATACCGCTCCCGTAGGCATAGTAAGCGTCAGCGTCCGCAGCACCTCGCTTGTCGTCTGGCCTTCCGCCTGGTGGTATGTATGTCTCTGACTCGACCCCCTCGCTGTTCCAGTCCCGTCCCCGAAGTCCCAGACCACTTGATCGGCCGCTTCTCCGCTCACCGTGAACGAAAGTTCCTGCCCAGGCGAGCACAACACCCCATTACCGGTCCCCGACACCTCGTTTCCGTACTCGTCAAGAATTTCCAGCGTATACGCCCCGTCCACCTGACGTCTGAACACTAAATCTCTGATTTCTGACCGCGTTTCCTCGAGCGATCCTCCCTCTATCCAGGCGAGCTGTATATTGTTGTCCCCCAGTTCCAGGTGGATCGGCACACGCATCTCTGCATAACCCGCTTCGTACTTGTAGAGTATCGGGTCCTTCCCGGACAGCGTTGTATAACTCGTAAAGGAGTACCCAGGCTGCTCCACTCTCTTTACCCGCTGAACTTTCACCTGCCAGTCATCCCGATCTGGATCGCTTCCTGTAAAGCCTACCTCAACGAATCCGGTAGGCCCTATCGAGAACTCCTCCGATGGCCATATATGGCCAAAGCCGTCCCGTATCACCATATCGACGGTCCCGGGATTGTTAGGAAAGGTAACAGCGCAGGGGGAACCATCGATCCCGCCCCAAACCTCACCAGCTCCTCCTGCTTCAGAAACACATGACGCGGATAAGAAGTAGCGCCACTCTCTGTTCCCAGCCCCAGAACTTACAGGAATGAAATCCGTATATACAACCATATCGTTGTTGTCCAACCTCCACGGATTATTTACTGAGGGTGATGATGTCCTGCTTATTGATACGGGTATACTTTGGGGATCGATTACGACATCTGCTAACAATCCATCCATGGTGGATACGTACAGTACACGGCGCACCAACAGACTATCGAATCGCTTTACTTGTTCGACCGATAAACCGAAACGCAAATCTACAGTTATATAACTACCGACAAACTGACTTAACGCAATTACGTCCACACTGAAAGAGATACGTTTAGGAATGATACATGAAAAACTATAGTTTTGACTGAAGTCTCCGGCGCTGTTTTTTGCACAAACAGTGAAGTGCGGCGTCTTCCCATACATCCTATGCGTTCCAAGGTCTATCACTCCGACAAAAGATCCCTCCGCCATCCTCTGGTTGACCAAAAAGGTTGTCACCGAGGATCCAGGCTCTGATCTCATCTCGATTCGACAATACTCGATGCCGCTCTCTTCATCCCTCGCATCCATATTAATAAAAAGTTCATTGCCATCGGACGAAAAACGCCAAACAGGAAACTCAAGAACAGGGGAAGTTCTATCAATATTTGCAATTTCAACAGTATTTTCAAGGTAATTCCCTGCAACATCAACCGCTCTGCATTGCAGTGTGCAGTTTTCGGTGATAGAGTATTCGGATATTTGAATGGTAGACCATTCATTGCTACCAATCTTGTATTGATATCCCCGCAGAGGCGAACCATTGCCCGCTGAACAGCTACACTTCGCGGTTACCATCTTATTTGTCCATACAGACACAACAGGATCAAGAGACATCATCAGTGATTCAGGAGGTTTTGTATCGACACCAAGCGTAACATTTTTCTGTGTACGGTTCCCCGAAGCGTCATATACCAAAAAGACAAGATTATATTCGCCATCATCCAGTTTTTCATTTCCCAAAAACTTCCAGGTGGTTGTTATATTAGGGTATTCCATCGAAACATCTCTTCCGAGACCGACTATTTCGACCTTAGCTATCCTTCCTCCATTATCCGAACAAGAGAATGAAATATTCGGAGAGGCCTCATTAGTCCAATATACCGTACCGAATAAGTTCCCTGATTCGAAGTACTCTATAAGCGGTGCTTGATCATCGTTAATAATTGAGCATCCAGCCATCGGCTGAACTACGGTATCAACCGTATCGGAAGATTCTGCATGCAGGTAAGGATCGGTGAAATCGTTACCCCAAAATTTTACAGTACGATACTTTGACCCGATGTTTATTTGGTTTTGTATATTAGGCGCTATTGTAGATGTGCTGATGCATACCGAATGAGAAGAATTATAAGGGATTGATGCAATTTCTTGGCCGTTTATATATACCACAAACTCCCAAAGAATTAGGTATACGTAATACACACCCCCTGGAAAACCATCTTCGGAGCTTGCATATTCTTTGTTACTAAGTATTGTCCTACATTGTGGATCGCTCCATGTCATAGTAATAGATGGAGAAGATGAATGGATATACCATGTACCATCAATCTGCGTAGAATTTGTAATGGAAACGTTCCGGGGGGCTACCTGTTCTTCGGTAAATGCATAGGAACACACAGGAAAAAAGAAAAAAAGCAACAATACATTCAGAATCCTTGTTCTTTCCCAACTTCGATATACAAGCGAGGATTTAAGGGGGTCATTTTTATCTTCCATATTACCACCTGTTATATCTTTTTTAAATGATACTAAAGCTCAAATCAGTATATGTCAAGATGATTTTTCAATCTGAAATCATAATCAGCCCGTGATAAAAAAATCGAATCAATGGACCCACGAGGTAGCGTACACTATCTTTCGCACAATAGGTCAGGGCCCGAATCTGGTACTCCGACCAGACCGTCGAAGGCCATGCGCGCGGCGAGGGCCTGCGTGCTGAAGTCGTCAATCCTCCCGAGCCTGAGTGCCTCGTCGAGGGAATCGAGTGCCACCTCGAAGCCGAAGGCTTCCGCAGTTCTCGCCAATACGCCAAGAACGTGGTGTAGATCGTTCCGCTCGAGCCGGTCGAGCGTCTGCCTCGTCGAGTCGCTCATGGCCGCCCTCAGGGCGCAATTCCGCCATGCCCCGGGTTTGCGAAGGAGCTGGTCGAGGCTTGTCCGGTAATCGATCGTGTCGCTTCTGTCGTTGCCATAGGCACGATCGTGTACCACCACAGGCTCGCCTGCGTCGTCGTAGACCGTGACGGTGTGGGCGCCGATCCCGACCATGACGGAGCGATGTGCCAGCTCCGGCGCGCTCGAATACCAGTGCCGGGCATCGATGCAGAACTTCCCGTAGCCGTCGGTCCTGAGCTCTTCGAGGCGCTCGACTGAAAACGAGGTGGCAGGCAGCGGGCCGAGTGTTTTCCGGTCATGGTCAAAGAGCTCGCGGATCAGCTGCCCCTTCTTGTAGTGGGGCCTGTGGAAGTCACGCTCGGAAACGTCGAGCAGCTCACGATTCCATTCAGAAAGGCTCGGTATGACCGGGATCGGCACGAAAAAGTTCCGGCGGATGTAGCCGACCTTGTTCTCGACATGCCCCTTCTCGTGGCCGGACTCGGGATTGCAGAAGCTCACCGAGAATCCGTAGTGGCATTTGAACCGTAAAAACAGATTAGAGAGCGTCACCCGGTCTCGGACACGGCGGCCGACTCCTGACGCATTGTCGAACACGATCCGTGACGGAACCCCTCCCATTCGCTCGAATATGTCTTTGAGTCCCTGGCAGACACATTCGGCGGTCTCGCCGCCGAAGGCCTGGACGTATGCGGCGTTGCTCGACGGGAAGCTCAGGACGAGAAACTTCACCATCCGCTTCACCCCGGCCTCGATCACGTCGGCTTCACCGAAATCGGCTTGAGCCTCATCGGGAGCCCAGACGAGCTCGAGAAAGCCCGACGTCTGCCTGCGCTCTTCCTTGAGCTTTTTCACATAGCGCTGGACTATGGTGTAGGAACAGTCATAGTCGCCGCTATGCTCGGCCACAAGCCGCTCGTGAATGCGTTTCGCCGTGTGGCGCTGTTTGAACCGCATACGGCGGTCTTCCTCGAGCCACTGTTCGATCTCGGCTTTCCAGGGATCCAGCTTTGACGAGGTGGCCGTTCGTGTCGGTACAGCGTCAGAGTACTCTTCGGTCCGCATGTACTTCGACGTCGTTTTCCGGTCGATACCGAGCCGCGCCGCAATCTCCTTGGGACCATATCCCTGGCGCTGCAGGTCCTTGATGTGGTCGATCTGGTTCATCCGAAGCATTCCCTCCCCCCTGTAAGCTCAATCCTACAGGGCTGGACCAGCGTCGGCATCCCTCGCTTTTCGTGGGGAATTTCGACGCTTTTTTTGTCCAAACTCAAATGCTTTTTCTGGGGAATTTCAGATTACGATAAACATTTAACATCGAAATTGATGTAAACCTTCTTTATTCCTCCAAATAATCGTACAAAGCACCCTGTGTCCTTCTACAGTAGTCACACACTTTTTTGTGTTGCAACAAGATTCGATGAAGTCCCTCTCTTGACATTTCTACAATGTAGAATTATTCTACATTGTAGAAATGTCAAGGAAAAGCCAATGAAAATCCTTGTCATCGGAGCCGGAATTATCGGGAGCGTGCATGGCTGGGCTCTTTCGTCGGCGGGTCACGATGTCGAGCACCTTGTCCGGCGCAATCGGGCCGAAAGGCTCAAGGACGGCATTCCCGTGGATATCATAGACAAGCGAAAAGGTCATCCGCGCCGATTCAAGGGCGTGTACAAAATCCGGCCGATCGAGGTAATCGAGGAGCCCGACACCTACGAGTTCGTTATCTTCCCCGGTCATCACTATACGATCGACGAGGTCCTCTGGGACCTGGCTCCGCGCTTCCGGTCATCGGGTTTTCTCTTCATGACCCAAAACTGGAAGGGTTGCGCCGATATAGACGCTGTCATCCCGAGGAGTCGATATGTTCTTGGAGATGCGAAAGCGGGCGGAAGCTGGAATGGCGATATGCTTGTCGGCGCGATCCGCTCGGTTGATATCGGCCCGGTCGGCGCCGAGGGCGAAACGCTCGCGCGCCGCGTCATAGCTTGTTTCGAGTCGGCCGATATAAAGGCGCCGTACAATAAAAGGATGCCTGAGTATCTCTGGGTCCAGTTCGCCCTGAACGGCGCTCTCTGGCCCGCGCTCATCGAGGCGGGCGGGTTCCCCGAATTATTCAAAAACGAAAAGATCCTCGGGAAAGGTCTCGCCGCGCTGCGCGAATGTCTCGGCCTTCTTGAACAGAGGGGTGTTCGTCTCGACGAGTATCCCGAGCTGAGGATGTACCGGTCGACATCGAATCTCGCCATCGCCTTCGCTTCCCTCATGAGCCGCATGATGTTCAGTTTATCCGAGTGGGCCCGGAGATGCTCGGCGCACGCCCTGGGCGACCCAACCGAACCGCGCGCGTTCTTCTACGACATACTCGAAACAAGTGAAGCCTTGGGCTATGCGATGCCGGTGTTCTCGAGCTATCGATCCGTCATTGATGCGTTCTTCAAGCATGGATACACTCACAGACCATGAGCGCGATCGAGCGGCCCGGACGTCCCGCCCTGAGCCGCGAGTACATCATCGAGACGGCCCTCGCCCTGATAGACCGCGAAGGGCTCGAGGCTTTCTCGATCCGTAAACTCGCCGCCGAGATCGGCGCCGATCCCATGGCATTGTATTATTACTTTACGGGCAAGGCCGCCCTCTTCGACGGCGTCGTCGAAAGTATCTACGCTGAGATCGGCGGTTCGGAGGTCTTGAAGGGATCGAGTCCGCGCGAGCGGCTGATCGAGGCCGGCCGTCGTATGCGGCGGGCCTTCCTCCGCCATCCCCGGGCCCTGCCGCTCATCGGCACCCATCCTGTCTCGGTCCGTCGGCTGGCTCCCTCGCTCGAGGCGCTGCTCTCGGAAGCGAAGGAGGCGGGCATAGCGCTCGACCGGGCCTTGGACGCCGTCGCATGCATTGCGGTCTACGTCATCGGCCACGCGCTCGCCCAGGTCGGCGAGCCCTTCGGAGGAACAGAAGCCGAGGTCCCGAGCGAGGCAGGCATCGACGGCGCCGCGTACCCCCTCCTGCGAGCCGCGCTCTCGGCCTTCGAGGACTACGATCCCGACAGACAGTTCGATCTCGGCCTCGAGTCGATGGTCGACGGACTCATCGCCCGCTTCGCCTCGGCGCGTCCGACATCGTCGGGTTCGATGTAAATGATCCTCGCTCTATTCCGAGCTTTTTCATCTTGCTCTGCAGGGTGCTCGGCTTAAGGCCGAGAAGCTCCGCGGCCCCGCCCCTGCCGTATATGCGGCCCGCGGACGCGGTAAGCGCCTGCGTTATGCGAACCCGCAGAGCTTCTTCAAGGGTGCCGGGGCCGCTCCCGGCGGCCGCCGGCGCGCTTTCCGCATCCGGGCGGCCGCCCGCCGAAACGCCGGAGGCCGCGAGATGCCGCCGCTCGATAAGGCCGCCCCGCGCCAGTATCGCCGCACGCTCGACCGTATTCCGCAGTTCGCGGACATTGCCCGGCCAATTCCGCTCGGCGAGTTCCTCGAGGGCCTCGGCCTCGAACGCGAGGCCCTCCCAACCGGAGCGCGCGCGCAGCTTCGATGCGAAATGCTCGGCCAGCAAGAGGACATCGCGCCCCCGCTCGCGGAGCGGCGGCAGTCTGATCGGAAAGACCGCGAGCCGATAATACAGGTCCTCGCGGAAGCGCCGCTCCTCGACGGCGCGCTGAAGATCGACATGGGTCGCGGCCACGACGCGCACGCGGACTTCAACCGAACGCTCGCCGCCGACCCGCTCGAATCGTCCCTCCTGCAGGGCGCGGAGCAGCTTCGGCTGGATCTCGGGCGGCAGCTCGCCGATTTCATCCAAGAAGAGCGTGCCCCCGTCGGCCAACTCGAAGCGGCCCCGACGGAGAGCTTGAGCCCCCGTGAACGATCCCTTCTCGTGGCCGAACAGCTCGCTCTCGGCTAAAGACGCGGGCAGGGCCGAGCAGTTCACCGCGACAAAGGGACCTCCCGAGTGCGTCGACAATCGATGGATTGCGCGTGCGGCCTCCTCCTTGCCCGTACCGGTCTCGCCTAACAAAAGCACCGGCGAGTCCGTGGCCGCCACAAGCCGCAGAGAATCGAGCACGCTGGTCCATGCCGGGGACGAACCGATCAGCGAGCGGAAGGCATCGGAGTCCAGGGCGAGCAGACGATTGCGCTCGGCGGCGAGATCGGCGGCCCGCGCGCTCAAGAGCCGTGAAGCCTCGGCCTGAACCAAGGCAAGGGCGATGAGCCGCGAGATGACGTCGATGAAGCGGAGAATCTCGGCTGAAAAAACGCCGCAGCGACGATGATCCAGCGTCAAAAGGCCGACGACATGACCGTCCACCACAAGGGGAGACACAAGGCAGGAATGTTGTTCCGGGAGATCGAGCAGCTCGGCGTAGGTATCGATATGCCGTTCCTCGGGATCGAAGAGCTTCGGCACGCCCGCGTCCAAAATGCGCGCGATATCGGGCCTGTGCTCGAGCGAAATCGAGTATGAGTCGAGCCGGGCTGTCGCGAGCTTCCCCCTCGCCTTTCGCACAACGAGTCTGTCGTGACCGTCATAGCCGAGGACTACCGCAAGTTCGTAATCGATCAATTCTCCGATGCTCTCAAGAACAATTTCGAGCGTTTTCTCGGGACTGAGCTCTGTCCCCAAGGACAACACCATACCGCACCTCACCGAAATAAAGATGTCCACCGATATTACGGTGTCAATAATATCGATATTTCGGTGGCGCTGCAAGCGATCATCGGCGATCCGGTATCTATCTCTTTTCTACATAAATACAATCAGACAAAATCAGCGCCTGGCACGGACTATGCTTTCTTGTCAGCGTAAACAAAGAGCTGATGTATCGCATCCACGATTCTCAGGCTCAATACTTACTTCATGTAGTTAAAGGAGGATTGTATGGAAAACACAGAAGTCCGGGCCATGCCGCGCATCGGGGACAGAGCTCCCGCGTTCAAGGCGGTCACCACCCAAGGGGAAATCGACTTCCCCAAACAATATGAGGGAAGCTGGGTTATCTTGTTCAGCCACCCGGCGGATTTCACGCCTGTCTGCACCTCGGAGTTCATGACCTTCGCCACGCTCGAAGCCAAGTTCGAGGAACTCGGTTGCAAGCTCGTGGGACTTTCGGTCGACGGCCTGTACAGCCATATCGCCTGGCTTCGGACAATCAAAGAGAAAATCGAATATAAGGGGATGAAAGATGTCGAGGTGAAGTTCCCCCTGATCGAGGACATCACCATGGAGGTCGCCAGGGCCTACGGCATGATCCAGCCCGGCGAGGCCGCCACCAAGGCCGTGCGCGCGGTTTTCGTCATCGACCCGAAGGGCGTCATCCGCGCGATCATCTACTACCCCCTCAGCCTGGGACGCAACTTCGACGAGCTTCTGCGCGTCGTGCAGGCCCTCAAGACGGCCGACGCCTTCTCGATCGCCACGCCCGCCGACTGGAGGCCGGGCGACGACGTCATCGTTCCGACCGCGGGCTCCTGCGGCGTCGCCAAGAACCGTATGGACGGCAAGGAAGAGGGCGTGACCTGCAAGGACTGGTTCTTCTGCACCAAGAAGATCGACAAGGAAAAGGTTTTGTCCGCTATACTGAAAAAATAAGGAGGCTCAGGGTGAAAGGAAACGAGAAACTCATCGCCGTTCTAAACGATCTCTTGGCCGACGAGCTGACCGCGATCAACCAGTACATGGTCCACTCGGAAATGTGCGACGACTGGGGCTACGAAAAGCTCCACAAGCACTTCGAAAAACGCGCCATCGACGAGATGAAGCACGCCGAGAAGCTCATCGGCCGCATCCTCTTCCTCGAAGGGCTGCCGATGGTCAGCAATCTGAAAAAAATCAGCATCGGCGCGACGGTGGACAAGCAGCTCGCGAACGATCACGCCGCCGAGCAGGACGCCATCCGCGCCTACAACGAGGCCATTATCCTGGCCGGGGAGGTCAAGGATTACGCGACGCGCGACTTTCTGCAGGGGATACTCAACGATGAGGATGCGCACATGGACGGCATCGAGGCCCTGCAGAGCCAGATCGAGCAGATGACGATGCAGGTCTTCCTGACGACGCAGGTGGAGGAGTAAAGGGAGCCCTTTACATCGGGGCGCGCGGCTGGGCGACGTCGGGTCTCATTGCGTTGGAATAGCACGGCGCCGCTCACCGCCCGCGCGCGCACTCCGGGCAGAGTCCGGTCATGTACAAAGTGTGTCGCATAACGCGCAACCCGAGATCGCGCTCGACCTCGCCGATCATGCCCCCGATCCTGCACTCGCCCAGGTCGACGAAACGGTGGCAGGATTCGCAGTGGAACCAGTGCCGGTGCGCCGAAGATCGGGACGTGTAGTAGCGCTCGACGCCGTGCTCCGAACAATGGAGCACGAAGGACTCGGCCTTGCCGCACTCCTCCAGGAAATGAAGAGCCCGGTACACCGTGGCCTGGTCGCAGGCGCCGCCCAGCGCCGACACCACGCCCGCCGCCGACAAGGGCTCGGACGCCGCTTCGAGAAGGGCGAGCACCGCCTCCCTCGCGCGGGTCACGCCGGGCCCTCCTCCCCGCCCGAGCCGGAGACGGCGCTGCCAGGCTGCGCGGCGCGGGCGGAGCGGCGGGCGCCGACGGAGCGGCGGGCGCCGGCCGCGGACAGAGCCGCAGCAGCCAGGAAAACAGCTCCGGCCAGGACGACGACCACGGCTCCGGCAGGCATGTCCAAGGCCCAACTCGCCGCGAGACCTCCCGCCGAGAAAAGCGCTGAAAGGACCGCGCCGCCGACCATCATGCCTGCAAGACTCCGGGCCAGGTAGCCCGCCGTTCCGGCGGGCAGGGTCAGCATGGCGATGACCATTACGAGGCCGACAAAGGTCTGCAGAAGCACGACAGCCACGGCGGTTACAGTCAAAATGATCAAGAAAACAAGGTCCGTCGGAACGCCTCGAGCCTTGGCGAACTCCTCGTCGAAGGAGCTCGCCTCGAGCTGGGGATAGAAACGCCACGCGAGAAAAAGAACCACGGCGTCGAGACAGGCGAGAAGCGCGAGATCGCGCCCCGACACGAGGAGGATGTTCCCGAAAAGGTAGCTCATGGGATCGATGTACCCCGGAGTCTTCGCGATGAAGAGAACGCCGAGGCTCATGCCGACAGCCCAGACCGCGTTGATGACTGTGTCCTCCCTTTGCTTCGCCCTGAGCGAAACAAGGCCGATGATGATCGCCGCGATCAGGGCGAAGACGAGGGCGCCGATGATGGGCGGAAGTCCGGGGACGAGCCCCTTCGCCGCGAGGAAGACCGCGAGCCCTATGCCGCCGAGCACGGCGTGGGACACGGCTCCGGCGAGTCCGGCGATGCGCCTGACCGTCACCACCGCGCCCAATACGCCGAAGAGAATAGAAGATAACAGACCTGCTATAAAAGCATTGCGGACAAAGGGCAGGGCTGGATCGAAGAGCGCGGAAATATAACCGCTCACCGCCGCCTCTCCTCTCCGCAGCAAACATCCTCGGGCAGTTCGGTGTCGTGGAGGACCTGAAGGGCGCGGCCGCCGTATTGGGCGCCGGCCACATGATCGGCCGGGGCCGAGTCGTGCCGCACAATGCTCCTCCCGCTGCCGCGGTCGCCGACGCAGAACACCGAATCCGTCAGGGCGGAGACAAAACCAGTATCGTGAGTGACGATGAGGATCGTCGTCCTTCCCTTCAGCTCTCCGAGAACCGAAAAAAGACGTTTCTCGCTCTCCGCGTCCATGTTCGCGGTGGGCTCGTCGAGCAAAAGGAGCCTCGGTTCGGCGGCGAGGGCGCGGGCCACAAGGACGCGCCGCCTCTGACCGCCCGAGAGCGCGGCGTAGTGACGATCGGCGAGGTCCGCGACCTCGGCCGCCTCGAGGGCGCGCTCCGCGGCGCGGATATCCTCGGATGAATACCGAGCGAGACCGCCCCGGAGCCGGCCCATTCTGACGACTTCCCTGACGGTGATTGGAAAGACCGCATCAAAGGATGCCGTCTGAGGGACGTAACCGATCTGCCCACGCGCCTCTTCGGGCGGGCGCCCGAAAACGACTATCTTTCCGCCGCTCGGCTTCGCAAGCCCGAGGAGGAGCTTCAGCACCGTTGTTTTGCCCGCGCCGTTCGGACCGACCAGGGCGGCGAATTCGCCCTCATGAACGTGAAAGCGGGCCGAATCCAAAACGAGATGATTGCCGTACGAGAAAGAAACATCCTCGAAGCGGAGCGCGACGGGGCCGGAATGAGACTCGCTCTGCGTCATGCCCTGATCATACTCGAAACACCGGACTTGTCCATGCGCTTCGAAGCTCGAGCCCTCATATATCGCCGCGCATTTTTTCAGCGCAGCGCCTTTTTCAGCGCCGCGCCCATCCGCTTTAGGTTTTCAAGCCAGTCAGGCGCCAGAGGATCGATCGTCTCCACCACGCCGCCTATCGACTTCGCGATGGTCTTCGCCGCGTTCGACGAGAACTGCGCCTGGACAAAGACGACCTTCGCGCCCTCGGCCTTCGCCTCCTCGATCAAAACTGCGAGGTCCTTCTGCGTCGGCTCCTTGCCGCCGAGCTCGACCGCCTCCTGGCGTATTCCGAATTCGTCGAGAAAATAACCGAATGCGGGATGATACACAAAAACCGGCTTGCCCTTCATGGCAGCAAGATCTTTCGCAAGATCGTCGAAGACGGAATCGATCTCGCGGACAAGGACCTCGCAGTTCTTCGTGTACTTCGATGTTCCGGCAGGATCGAGTTCGGCTAACGCGTCTCTGATATTTGCGGCCATGACTTTCGAGGCAGCCCTCCCGAGCCAGATATGGGGGTCGGAGCCGCTTTCATCGCCGGCTTCTGCCTCGTGCTCAACCTCATCTTCGTGATGGTGAGCCTCGAGATTCCGATACCGGACACCAAGGGTCGTATCGACGATTTTCAGGCCCGGGTAAAGAGCTCGGACTTTCGGTTTCAGAGCTTTTTCGAAATCGACGCCGATCGACAGCCATGCGGCGGCCGCGGCGAGATCCGCCATCTGCCGGGGCGTCGGTTCATACGAATGCGGACTCTGGCCTGGTCCGACCAGGACCATGACATTGAAAACTCCGCCGCCGATGCGATCGATAAAGTACTTCTGCGGCAGGATGCTGACGACGAGCGACTTTGGGACTTTCGTATCGGCGGCCGTCAAACCCATGGCGGCCGCGAGGACCATAACGGTAAGGAAAACCTGCTTTTTCATAGGAACCGCCTCCGAGACAGGAATGCGAATCATTCGCAATTGCGAATAATTCGCAATATATCCATGAACAGCGGCGAAGGCAAGCGGCCCGGAAGGCGGCCGCCGGGGTCGGGGCTTCGAGTCGGCTCCGGACTAATGCGCGCACTCGCCCCCATGACCGGCGGCGCAGCCGAGGCCGGAATCCTTGAGGTCTCCATCGAGGAAGGCTTGGGCGGCGGCCTTGGCGTTTCCGGAAGCGCCGCGCGCTACCTTGATACCGTGCGAGGCCAGGACGCGGATCGCGCCCTCCCCCATGTTTCCGGCCACGAGGTGCGTAACCCCCGCGCGCGCAAGCTCGGCCGCCACGCCCGACTTGCAACCGCAGCCTTCGAGCGAGGATATGACACCGTCCTCGACGAGGCCCCCTCCCTCGGCCCTGAACACCAGGAATTCCTTGCAATGCCCGAAATGCTCGTCGACCTGTCCGTTTATCGATGGAACCGCTATTTTCATGATTCTCTCCTTTCCTTCATCGATTCTGCACTCCCCCCCGTCGATGCGAAGGGTTTTTCCGTTCAACAGCGCGTCCGCGATTTTTTTTCGCGCGGCCTCGATAATGCGCCCGAAGGTCTGCCGCGACACGCCCATGGACCGCGCCGCAGCTTCCTGATAGAGCCCCTCGAAATCGGCGAGCCGCACGGCCTCGGCCTCGTCGAAACCGAGGACGACTTCCTCGAGTTCGCGAGCGGGGATACCCGCGGGTTTCATGACCCGTAGCGGTATAGGCGCGCCGATACGGCGTTCATTGACGGGACGAGGCACGGCCTTCAGCGCTCCCGCGCGGCCGGCGAGGCTGGGACGGCCGGCGCCTGGGCGCGCTCGGCCACGAAAGCCATCTTGGCGGCGTCCTTGCGGACATCCTCGGGCAGTTCGGACCAGCGCAGGGACTTTGCCTGCGCGACCTCGCGCCGCCAGGGCATGGAGACGATCAGGGGCAGGCCGAGGCGCTCCGCGCTCCGCGCGTCGCCGTCGTCGAAGAGGACGAGTTCCTCCCCGCACTTCGGGCAGATCAGGATGCGCATGTTCTCGACGACGCCGAGGACCGGGGTCTTGAGCATCTCGGCCATGCGCACCGACTTGCGGACGATCATCGAGACATAGTCCTGGGGTGTCGCGACCACGATCACCCCCGCGAACGGAATGGTCTGAAAGGCGGTCAGCGCGACATCCGAGGTGCCGGGGGGGAAGTCGACCACGAGGAAGTCGAGTTCGCCCCAGTCCGAGTCGGTCCAGAACTGCTCAATCGCCTTGCCCAGAAGGGGGCCGCGCCAGATCACAGGGGCAGACTCGTCCTCGTGGAAGAGATTGATCGATAAAACCTTGATACCTTCCTCGCTCACGATCGGGAAGAGCTTCTGGCCGTCGGATTCCGCCCGGAACGCCTCGATGCCGAGCAGCCTCGGCAGGCTCGGCCCCGTGATATCCGCGTCGAGGACGCCGACCTTTCGGCCCTTGGCCGCGAGCGCCTGGGCCAGGAGGACGGCGACGGTCGACTTGCCCACACCGCCCTTGCCGCT
>CAZINN010000046.1:0-20135 GCA_964540615.1 uncultured Treponemataceae bacterium
CCTGGAAGGCGGCATAAGCCGACAACCTGAATGAATCGGAGGGCGACCAGGCCGGTACTATCGCCAGGGTGCCGGGCGTCTCTTCGGACACAGGGTCGAGGAGGGCCGGACGCGAGCTGCGCTGCGTGGGATTGAACACATAAGCTGAGCCCCAGCCGATCGGTACAAGTCCCGCCTGGAGCGAAAAAGATCCTTTAACGATGCTTCCGTATGCCTGATCGACCGCGATGGACGATATGAAGCCGGAGCTGCCGGATGTCGCCAAACCTGAATCCGCGAGTTGGACAAATTGATTCTGGTAACCGGTTCGTGTATCCGAGCTCGCCTCGATATGGAAGGACAAGCCCTCCTGCGGCTTGAAATCGCCTTTAATCCGGACATACGCGATTGCGCCGAGTTCGACTTCCTTCGACGGCAGCTCGCGGAAATCGATCGAGGCGAGGCTTAGCGCGTAGCCGTAGACGCTCATTCTCTCATCGAGAAAGGTCGAAACGCCCTCGGATTCAGCGATGCCTGCGGTATCTATCTCGTCGCCGGCCGCCGAAACCGGGCTCGTCGCAATCACGATGACAGCCAATGCCAAACTTTTTATTCCCGATAGTGTCTTCATGTTCCGCCTCCTTACTTGTCGAAGCGAGAGGGGTTGAAATACTTCTCGTCGATCGGCATGTCGTACTCGGCGGCCTTCACGACGACGATCGTCTTCGATTTCTTCTTCAGATTGACCATGGTCATACGCGTCGGCGTTTCCCTTCCACCCAGGGTCTTGAAATCCGTCATGGTCAATTCCTTATAACGCCCTTCCTCCTTCGTGTAGAACTCGATCTTCGCGGGCAGCATCCTCGATCTGTCTATGGTTACGACGACCTTCGAATAGACGGCATCGACCTTCTTAGCCTTCCCCTCCAGGATCCAAAAGGCCGTTTCGCTTTTCAGTATGGTGAAGTCGTACTTGGATTCGAAGGATCCCGAGCCGATATCCTCGTAGGAAAAATCTCCGCCAACCCCCTGTACAGAATCCTTCTTCGATGTGCCGGCGATCTTTCTCGTCCGCCCGGTCGAGGGGAAGAAGACCCAGTTGTCGTCGCCCTTACTGAGTATCCGCAGGCCCTTTATGCTCTTCGGCTCTATAAACTCCATATAACTGTCATTGTCGCCTTTCGAAAAACTGCGGATAGCAAATTCGCGCTTATTGCCCTCGTCGGCCATGTCAGGGTAGATCGTCATGATCAAATCCTGCCGCGAGCTCGCGCTGCGCTGTTTTTCGTCAACCGCCCTGATGATGGAGGCGGCGCTTTCGCCGGCAGTCTGGCCGAAGACAGCATCGATGAAAAAGGCAGCACAGATGATTCCCGAGAAGATAATTTTCCTTGACTTCATGATCTACTCCTTTCACCGCCCAGCAAGGCGGGAATAATGAGCATTGTCGTGAGATAGCTGTAGGCTATCCCGATAAAGAGCACGGTGCCGAAGCTCGCGAGCATTTTGAATGAGCCTGCGAGGCCGAGGCATCCGAATCCAACCATGGTCGTGAAGGCCGAGAGAAAGATGGCTTTCGAGGTGTATTTGAGCGCTCTGCCGAGATCGAGCCCCTCGACCAGATAGCGCTGAATAAGATACGTACCGTATGCAATGCCGATACCTATATTCAGTGGAAGCGTGAGCAAGTTAAGAGGGTTTAACTTCCATCCGATGATCGGCAGAGTGCCGAAAAGAAGAACGATGCTCAGGACCGGAGGAACCGCCGCAATCAGCGTATATTTCAGACTCCGGAATGACACAAAGGCGAAGACCAGGACCAGTATGCCGACGTAGACGGCGGCTCTCTTCGATTCGGCCAGGGTTTCATCGAAAAAGTCGAGGAAAAGCGGGGTCGTCCCGGTGATGTCCGGCGCCGCCGCGCGAAGCGCGGCGTCATGCCGGCGCAGGCCCTCGCTGGTCGCCGTCGCGCCCGCCTTGGGGTAGATGGTTATGACATTCCGGGTCCTCGTTTTTTTATCGAGGAAATTGTCAGCCAGTTCCGAGGGCAAGTCAGACACCGAGATGGGCCTTGCCGCCTGAGCCATGCGCGCGATCATGCTCGTCATCGCGGCGGAAAAAGGAGCATCCATCGCCGAAAGGCGCCCAGCCGCGCGTTCGGGATCGGCCTTCAGCGCGTCCATCAGTTTCCGGAAGACTTCGGCGCCCTCGGCCCCGACCTCGGCTCCGATGATCTCGCGGATCATGGCATTCCGCTTGCGGACGATCCTGTTGCCCTCGCCCAGGCTCGCGACCGAGATATCGCCCAATTCGATCAGATTCCACTCGAGTTCCTGGACTTCATCGATCAAGGCCTGCAGCTCGGCGCTTCCGTACCGCATCGCGCTCGGACGCGGGAGGTCCTCGCGTATCCGGGCTATCTCCGCCAGTCGCTTCTTCTGTTCCTCGTCCGAAGGTACATAATTCGAAACCGACTGCACCTCGGAAACCGAACTGATCCGTTCCAGCTTCGCCGTCAGCTCGCGCGCTTCCTCGACGCTGTTCATAACGGCGACCGCCGAGTTCGGGTTCATTTCGAATTCCTTGAGAATTCTGCGATACGTTCGAATCGCCCCGCCGTTTTGAGGCTCGAGTTCCATCATGTCGTACTCGACCTCGACTCTTGAGGCTGACAGGCCGAGGGCCGCGACGATCACGGCCGTGGCGATGAGCACGGGGATGCGGCGTCGGGCGGCGAAGGCCGCGAGACGCTCGGGGGAGAAGTCGATCTGCGGAAGCCTGAGCCCTGATCCGCCGCGCTTATCGAACAGCGTTGTCAGCGCCGGCAGGATGAAGAACATCGCGGCGAGGCAGGTCAGGATACCCGCGCCCGCAACGACACCCAGCTCGCGCATGGCCTTCGATCCGCTGACGAGGAGCACGAAAAAAGAAACAGAGGTTGTCGCGGCCGCGAGAATGACGCCGAACCCCGATCGGCGGAAGGTCAACCTTACGGCATCTGCAAGGCTGTGCCCCTCCTCGCGGAAGGAATTCAGGCTCGTCGTGATCTGGATGCCGTAGTCGATGCCCATGCCCACGAGGAGGGAGGCGATCATACTCGTGACCAGGTTCAATTGCCCGAAGACCGCGCCGATTATTCCAAAGTTGTAGAGTATACCGAGCGCGAGACAGACCATGGCGAAGACGATCGAGCGCAGCTGTCTGAAGGAGAAAATGAAAAGCGCCAGGATCGCGGCGAAGGCGAGGATCGATGGAAGGAGCGTATCGCTTTCCATCGCCGCGTTCTCGTCCGCCTGCATGGCGATGTCGCCCGAGAAGCCGACCCGCAGCCCTGGATACTCGCCCTCGATCGCGGCGCCGATGGCCCTCATATCTTCGAGGATTCCAGTACAGGCCTCCAGGTTCGACGCCATGTCGAAGTTCATCGTGACCATGAAGAGGAGTACGCGGCCGTCGGGACTGAAGGAGTACAGGTCGCCGAAGACCATGGCGTCGGCCATGGAACGGGCCGATGCGGCTGCGTCGAAGGGTTCGGGCGCTTCCAGGGCCGCGGTCAAGGTCTCGGCGAAGGCGCCGATTTGAGACATGCTGGCGACGGCATCCAGTTCCTGGCGGCTTGTCTGGATCTCCTCCTCGGCCTCGTCGCCGGTATAGGCCGATTCGAGCGTGTCGTTGAGCGCCTCGACAAAAGGAAGGATGCTGGTTTTATCGAAAAGCTTACGCATCCTTCGGATGTCCTGGGGACTTTGCAGGACAAATCCCCAGTCGAGAATGAAGTCGCGTGGTAGCTTGAGAGAAATCGACCTTATAAAGCGATTCAACTCGGGCTTTGCGCGTATCGCGGAAGCGAAATCCTCGGCCGCCGCGGCGAGATGCTCCTTACTTCCACCCTCCAAGGTGACGACCATAGAGGCGCCGCCGAAATCGGAACTCATCCCTTCGTAGGCAGAGACTCTCGGATTATCGGCACTCAATAGATCATTGACACGGGTGTTGAGGCGTATACCCGAGGCGAAAAACACGGCTGCGCTCGCAGCAAGGGCTCCGAGTATCAGGAGTAATTTATTATGCTGTATGACGAATTTTCCGAACGAGTCGAGAATGCGGTCCCGCGATATCATAGAGGGCCTCCGTTATACTAACCAGTTGGTTAGTTCCTCGAAAGAATATAACCAACTGGTTAGTATAAGTCAAGGCCCTTATTTTGTGTTTTGTGTCCGGGATTTGATCATTTCATAGGTGTACCGAATATGCGTTCCGCGGATCGCCGCCTTAAAAAGCGCAGTGATTTCATGGTCATCCTGCTTATACAGCTGTTTCCAAGGCTCTTTCAGAATCACGAACATGATAAACGGGAGAAAGCCCGTAAAAAACTCGGTCACCATCTCCTGGGCGCTCGGGGGATTAGGTCCAAAACTTTTTTCAAAAGCCTTATACTGTTTTTCTATTTCTAGACCCAAGAGCTCGATTATCCGAATACGACGCTCCGAATCTTTAAGCAGTTCCATTACCGCAACCGTGAAAAGCTCGCGGCGGTCCTCGATGAACTTAATAAACACATCCATAGCCGCATCGATCGCTGTATCGGAATTGAGAACCTCAGGCTGCAGGAAAATAGACCACGCGATATGGTTCGAGAAATCATCAATGGCGTTTTGGAAAAGAGCCTCGAGAATCTCCTCTTTACTCTTGAAATAGTAGTAAATGAGGGCTTTATTGACGCCTGCCGAGCGTGCGATCTCGTCGACACGCGCCCCTTCGAAGCTCTTTTGCGCGAATTGCGATAAAGCGGCCCTTAGGATGCGATCCTTACTCGATGCATCGGCACTGCTTGTTTCATTGTTTGCACCCATAATTAACCAAATAGTCAATTCAGTTTACAAAAAAGTCAAGCAAGACTAACAAAAGGGGACCTCGAAAAACTTCAGTTTTTCGAGGTCAACCTTAATAAATGCAATTCCCGTAAGAGAATTGCAAGTGAACCTTAAAAACCAACCGGGTTTTTAGAGGTTCCCAAGTCACTCTCTTATGGAGAGCGCCTCACTCCCTAAGCAAATTGCTTTCCCTCGACAGCCACCTACTATGTCGGAGTGATCGAGATCCACCGGAATCTGATTCGCAACATGAAGCTTCATCGTAAGCTTTTAGGAATTTCCCAGATGGAGTTGGCCGAGCGCGCCGGCATATCCGCCGGATTCGTCGGCGAAATTGAAATGGGCCGAAAATTCCCCTCCGGCGAAAACCTCGAACGAATCGCCGAGGCCCTCGGCGTAAAACCCTACCGACTTCTCATGGGTCCCGAGGACCTGATCGACGCTTTAGGACCCGAGGCCGTCTACGAAACCGCGGACCGGATAAAAAAGCGGCTTGAAAAGGAACTCGACGACATTGTCCGCGGCATGGAGCCGACGAAAAAGCGTTGATCCTTACAGCGATTTCGCGGCGAGTTCCCTGCGGAAGGCATCGGCTTTTTCGGCGTTCAGCGTATTCATGTTGAGAAAAACGACGACGCCTATGACAAGCAAAATCGAAGGAATGATCGCCGTGTGTATCCTGATGCCGGTCTGAGCGGCGGCGGAGCGCGGATCGGCTGCGAAATTTGTCGCGAGGTGGACAAGCCAGAAGCTCAATGCCTGCGTAGCATTCGCAAGACGCCCGAAAAATGCGCGGAAACCCAAGACAACGCCGTCGTCCCGTCTGCCCGGCGCCGCCGCTTTCGGTACTCGAATCGTTCATGGCGGTAAAGGATAATCAGCCTCCGCTCGCGGCACAAGGCGTCCAGGCATCACGCGGCTTGCTTCTCGGGTCCATCGCGAATACAATCTCATTCGAAGGAGAATCTGCAATGGCCGAATCGAGGCGTTCCATCGGGTGGGTAGTCCTGCTTCTTCTCCTCGCCGTATTGCTCATCGCGCTCAATCCGACTATGGAAGACTTCCAGGCATGGCGGGCCGCCGATGCCCGGAGTTCCGCTGTTTCGAAGAACAGCACCGGTATAGCGCGCGCTCTCGAAGAGGGGGCCGGTGCGATCGCCGGAGCGATGGTCGGCGTTGCGAGCGGCGCGTTCGAGCGTACGAACTACTTCATTTTCAGCACATACTCGTCGGGCGGATCGAAGGGTCCTCTCTATGTCGGTATCGCCCGTATGTTCATACGAGTTCGATAATGCCGGGTTCCAACAGGCCGATGTGTCATCAACCTGCTGAACCCGGCACCACGCATCCATCCGATCAGAAAACACCCACCCTGACACCGAACGAGAGTTTGGGAATGAACCCTCCTTCGACGACCGAAGAAAGAACCCAGAGCTGACATTCGCTGTAGAACGATACGGTCCTGAAGACGCTCATCGAGGAGAAGGTGATCTTGGGGAACTCGATCTGGCCGAAGATCGAACCCACGAGCAGCCCCGTACCAGCCTGCGTCTGCGTGAAGTACGAGAAACCGGCTCCGAGTCCCAGCGATGCAGAGAGGAAGCTCCAGTCGGCGCCGAAGAGCGACTCGAAGGGCAGGAAAGCGACGTTGGCGATGAGTTTGCCGCCGAAAACGTCGCCGTAGAAACTCTGCGGCTCTCCCTCGGCGTCGATTTCGGGGGCACTGCCGTAGATCGCCTGCAGTTTGACGTTATCATCGAAGAAGGTGAGCCCCGCCCCGCCCTGCCACTCTGTCGCGCCGAGGACCTGTCCATCGATGTAGAGGCCCTGAATGAACGAGGGTATCTGGTAGTTCGCCTTGTCGCCCTTGCGGAGCGCGACGCCGACGAAGGCCATGCCGTTCTCATCGTACGAGCGGCCGGCCAACTGCAGCTTTCCGTTGAAACGGCCGCCCTCCTCGGGCATGAGCACCTCGACCTGGGGCGGCGTCTTGTCCAGGAAGAAGAGCGCCTTTGAGACCGCCGTCGTTCCATCGGCGAAGGTCGCCCGCGCAATGACATGGATCGAACCTTCTTTGTAGAGCTGCGTCTCCAACCTGAACTTCCACTTCTCCGCGCCCTTCGCACGTTCGAAGCTTTTGCCGTCATCGAGGCTGATATCGACTGCGACGACTTTTTTTGAATCAAGCTCCTTCTTGTACGCGGCGAGTGCGACCTTGTCTCCTTCTGGAGGCGACTGGACTTCCCAACCCGCACGGCCTTCAAGGAAGGGGCGATAAGGGACATACTGGCCGGATGTGAAGGAGTCTATGGAAACCCATGGTCCAAGCGCCGAGTATTCTATCCTCGCGGCGGGACTTTCGATGCTGCGGCCTTGACGGTCCACGGCCTTGGCGGTGAGCACATGATCGCCGTCGGTCAACGAGCCGGAGGCGAGATCGACGCTGAACCATCCGAGCCCGCTCGGCTCGACCGAGGCGAGAATCGCGCCGTCGGCGAGCACTGTCACAGCCCCGCCCGAGGTCGCATATCCCTGGATCCGCAGCCTGCCTGACAGCTTCGAACCGTCGGCGGGGAATACGATATTCGTTACGTCCACGGGCGAACGCGATACAATAGTAACATCGCGCGACGCCAAAGACTCGTTGCCCGCCCTGTCGACGACGATGAGCCTCACGGAATATAGGCCGGGATCGAGCGAAGATATATCGAGCGAGCGCTGTACGATCTTCTCTGTTCCGATATCGACAGAAAGAAGGGGCGGGGAGGAGGAACCCAGCCTGGCGACTTCGATCCTGCCCGAGGCGAGCGCCATATTGTCCGATATCCTTCCGGAGATGTCGAGGGTTCCCGCCGCAACGCGCCCATCGAGAGGAAGATCGAGCTGGGCCTTGGGCGGAGTGTTGTCCACGCTTATCATGGTCGCATAGAAACCGGGCGTGTCATACCCGTCGATCGGCCTGATCGCGACGGCGTGGATGCCGTCTGAGAGCGTCGCCGTGTCCAGATCGACGCCCCAGGTCTCCAGACCCGCGGGCTTCGCGAAGCTCGTGCGATTGTCAACGGAAACGGCGACTTCCTTTACTCCGTTCGCGTCAGAAGACAGGCCGGAAAGCCGCACCCGTCCCCGAACCGGAGCGGAGATCGACGGTGCGTTCATGGCCGCTCGAGGTTCTTCTTTCGAAATTCGATAGGTCAAGGATACAACATCGCCCTGAATGCCGAAAATGTCCTCAGCCCTCGCTTCGAACACATGCTCGTTGTCGGTCGTATCGGCAAGGCGGATCGCTACGGAGAAACTGGCGCCCTCCATTTCGATCCGGCTCCAGGGGCCGCCGTCGATTCTGTAATAAGCGGCGGATAAACCATCGTCATCGTACGCGACGCCGCTGACGACGAAGTCTCCCCGGAGCACTTCGAGCTGTTCAGGCGCATGAATCTCGATGACCGGCTTGTCTTTCTCGACATCGACGACGAGAGCGGGGGCGAGCACGGCCCTGTTGCCCGCTTTGTCGACCGCGATAAAGCCGCCGCCGTCCGCAAGCGGCAGCGCTATGCGCGCAAGGTCGAGGTTCTTATGGAAAGCATCGAGACCGGCTACGTCTTCGACTGCGCCGCTTGTCCCAAGCGAAAAAGATACGGAAGCAAGGCGGCCCGCATCCTGAGCCTCGCCGGAGAATGTTGTCATGCCGTTTACGGATTCGCCGACCGCGGGGTTCACCTGTGTCAGCACAGGAGGGGTTGTATCCTTTATCGCATAACGCGTCACCCTCGTTTCGCGGCCGGCCCCGTCGCGGGCGGTGATATCAATCCTAAACGCCCCCTCGCCGACCGAGTCGAGCGCTGCATTCTTTTTCAGTGCACCAGCTTCGATACGGGCCAGGGATGTTTCCGTCGAAGCGCTCGACGAGGTCGCGGTGATCTCGAGTGATATGATCCCATTCGGGTCTTCGGCGGAAACATCGAGAGGCAGCTCATTCCTGAGCCATTCGCCGTCCAAAGGCGCCGCGACCGTCACCATTGGAGCCGAGGCATCGGAATAAACCGAGAAGGGCCCCCAGGTGAACACCTCGCCGTCTACAGTCTTCACTTCGAGCTTAACGCCCTGCGCAACACCTTCTGAAGCAGCATGGACCGATACGAAGCCGCCGTCGAAGTCCACCGTCACCACGGGGGTCGCAGGACGAACTTGCGCCGAAAGTATAGGTCTTCCGTTGAAGCGGCCGGTGATTTTATCCCCTGGAGTGAGGAGGATACGCTTTTCGCCCTCCTCCTCGACGATCCTTTCGTCGGCGAAGCGTATACCTTCTGCGGTGTCGACTCCGGCGGCCGGGGGCAGGATTTTATGCAGCTCAATACGCTCCATGCTTTCGAGCCCCGCTGAATCCTTCGCCCGCAGCTCCACCATGACGCGGCTGTATGGAAGCGCGGCGGGTATGGGCACCGAGAAGCGCAAGGCGGACGAAGCATCGGAAGACTTCGCAACAGAAGCCTGTACAGGAGCTCCGCCGTTGAAAGAAGCCGTAACCGTTGTCTTAGGATCGAATGCGGCAAGGACGCCGCTCAAGACGCTCGTTGCGCCAAGCGCGTACTCGCCGCCCGGCGTCCAGGCGACGGACGCGGCGTCTTTCCCCGAGGATGTCATAATAGTTATATCACTAAACGCGGCGGCGCCCCCCGGCATGGATAAAGATCGCCTCCCCAGGACCAGCCATGAATCCCCGCTCTTTGCATTAAAGACGATCTCGTGCTTTCCTGAAGACAGATCATCGAGCCGAAGCGCAAATGCTCCAGCCTCAAACAATACAGGAGACTGCCCATCGATCGACAGGCTCACAGCGGGGATACCGTCATCGTCGGAGACCGAGCCGGAGACAATGCCGCCTGCACGTTCCTCGAATAAATCAAGGGCCAGGACCGGTGCGTCGCCGGCTGCATCGTAAGCGGCTTTGAGCTGAAACTGTGAAAGATTGCCCGCGATATCCTTCGCCGCGACGGCGATCGCTTGCTGCGCGCCCTTGCCGTCCGCCGACGCCGGATCGATGATACGCGCGAAGTACCTCGAACCGGGGACGATATCGAGTGTCTCACGCCGAGAAGTCCCCGGACCGATGGATATATCCGCGGACGCGAGGGCGATATCGTCTTCGATTTTGAAGACCAGCGGAAACGGCCCCGGCATCGACACGGCGGTACTAAGGGGGTTGATCAACGATACAACAGGGGCCTTGGTGTCGAAATAAATACTCAAAGGACTGATGAATACATTACCTGAAAAATCCTCAACCTTTATCGTCCACCGCGCCTCTTCCGCCTGGAGTTTCGACGACTCGGAATTAAGCGAGAAAGCGAGCGCCGTCTTTGCGGTGCGTTCGTCTTTGTTCGAAGCGAGAACGGTGTACGTTGCCCCCTCGTCTCTGCTGACAGACACAGACTTTACAGGACTATCAAGCGTCGCCTGCCCTTTCAGGGAGAGCGCGCCTTGCGCTAGAAGCCTGCCGGCGAAGCGGCCTCCAAAGGAGCGAGCATCGGCGCCGAGTGCGGCATAATCAGGCTCACGAAGAGCCGGAAGCAGCACAGAGACCTTGAGAGCTCCTGCGGCGCCGGCCAGTTCGATCCTCGCCTCGCCGGGGCCCGGCTCGACAGAAAGCGTCGCCGAAGGGCGGATTTGAGTGGAGACCTCTGCGATCCGCACCGAAGGCCGCGCGACGACCGCATTGCCCGCTTTATCGAGAATCCGGTATGCCGCGCGTGGATTGGCTGCGAGGTCCGCAGTATGGACGAAATAACGCCCTGTCCACGCTATTGGCTCGAATTTCACGCCGTCCTCGGCATATTCGACCGCCGCTGCACCCGAAACATCTTCGATAAGGGCGGCGACGCATTCAGGTCCTCTGATTTCGGCCCCATCCTCGGGCGACAAGAAACGTATAACAGGCGCAGCGGAATCAATACCGATGTTCACGAATGTGGTCGCAGTATTCCCCGCCCTGTCGGTCGCATCCACCGCGATCGATATCGGCCCCTGCCGCTCGGCGGCGGAACCGACATCGAAGGAAAAACTTCCATCGGATCCGACCGCGGCGCTCGTCTTTTGTCCGTCGGGGAGGATGCGCCACGAAAGCTCAACAGGTCCGCCGCCCGCGTCCTTCGCCGTTCCCTTGACAGACGCGCCGCTTTTGATCCAGGAGCCGTCGGCGGGCGAATTGATCGAAATCGACGGCGGGGTGGAATCGGTCGAGAAAATCATGGCGTCGGAGGAAAATTCACGACCGCCTGTGGTCTTCCCGTACAAGCGCGTCGGCGCGGTCGTGCCGTCCTTGACCGGTCGTATCGTAACCACACGCCCTTCGAAACTCACTTCGACGATATCCGTCTTCGGCTCGAGCCGGATCGAAGCGAGCTGGCCGCCGTAAAATGCGCCTTGCAGAGGACGGACGGTTCCTGAACCGGCTCCTCTAAATGCGATCTTCCCATCCTCGCCAAGTCTCGGATCGGAGAAACGGAATCCCGGTTCCTCCCTGGCCGTCGAGTAGTCGGTAATATAGACCAAGGCCTGGGCGCCGTAATTGTTCCCAAAGCTGTCGCCGGCGCGCACCGAGACGACGACGAAACCGTAGGGGAAAGCGGTGTCGATCGGTATCCTGAACCGCTGAGTCTGTCCCTTGTCATCCTTTATCAGCGGAAGCGGCTTCGAAGCTCCGCCCGCGATTGAATACGAAAGTGACGCAAGAGTGTTTGTTATGTTTACATATCCCTCAAGAAATTCGCCTGAGTCGACGGCGGACTCGATCCCCTGCACAAAATCGCGGCCGGCCTTGGCGGAGGCGATGCGGTCGAAAACAACCGAACCCGGCCCCCTGTCGTACATGAACGCAAAAGAAACAGGGTCGCCGGGGGTTTTATTCGAATCGAAGGGCGTAAGACTGAGGACATGCCTGCCCGAAGCGATATCAGGCAGGGACAAAAAGAAAACCTCGTTGCAGGGTACTTCCGAAGAGGCGCCGCCGTCCAGCGACCATGAAAAGGCCGAGACGCCGTCGTCGTCGGATATCGTTCCCCAGACCGCCCCGCCCGAGCGGACGATCGGCAAAGCAGCGCCCTTCTCCCCTGCGGCCTGCGCGCCGGCCGGCGGCCCGAGCACGCGAAGGACAGGTTTATCGACAGAACGGTCGATCTTGATCTTCTTTTCGAGGCGCGTCACGTTGCCGATCGTGTCCTCTGCTTCGAGGACGAGGACCGTCGAGTCTCCCTTGACGGCGCCGACATCAAGCTCCGCAGCAAAATAAGGATCGCCTTTAATAAGCTCGATTTCACCCTGCTGTTCGGACCCGATACGATACGTCAGACGCTTGAGGCCGATAGTGTCGCGCGCCGCGCCGACAAGAGCGAACACCCCATGAACAGCGGTGTTTTCCGCGGGCCTGACGATTTCGAGAACGGGCTTGGTGTTGTCCACATAGAGCAGATAGGCGTCGGAGGAAACCGATCCCACTCCGTCGGTGCTTTTGAGCCTGAAAACGTGAGGACCGTCGGAAAGCTTTTTCGTGTCTACCTGTATCGAAAAGGATTTTGTGGTTCCGGTCTTATCATCTTTCTTAAGATCGACAGCGCTCCACGCGCCGCCGTCGCGCGAGACTTCGAGCGAACGAATTCCGTTGGCGTCGAAGGCCGAACCCGTCAGACGAATCTGCCCCGAAACGAGAGTGCCGATTGCGGGACTCTCGACTGTCGCGCGCGGTTTTGTAAGATCGAGATCGAACTGCACGCGGGAGGGGGGCCCTTCGACTCCGTACATATCCACGGCGCGGACATCGATCGTCCGCCGCCCTTCTTCCAAACCTTCGGTTTTAAGCAACAGAGACCAGAACTCGCCGCCCTCGGCTGCGACAAAGTCCCCGCCGTCGACGCTCACCTCGACCCGTCCGACACCATCGTCGTCCGACGCGGTTCCGACGATGTTGAGATCGCCGCCGACGCGCTCGAAGGGAGTCGGGTTTATGATCGAGACCCTGGGCAGGTCGGACTTAGGATCGACATAGATATTCATAGGAGCGGCTCGTGTTATATTGCCCGCCTTGTCGACGCCCTCGACTACGAGATTGTACTTGCCGCTCGCGTAAGCACTCAGATCGAGTTCATATTTCCAGTTCTCGAGACCTTCCGCGGGGGAAAGCTCCGGTCCCTTCGCATACAGCGTCATCGCAGAGACCGAGAGAATCGATATAACGATGAGCCTTGATCTCGTCTTTATCATGGTTGCTTCCTTTCCCCGGCCGGTTTCGACGACAGGCTTCGCTCGGGAGAGGCTAGAAATGTTCGGAGCGTTTGAGCAAATACCTTTCTCTTAACATCCGACGAAAAAGCGTCGCGAGAAAGGCCCTGCACGACCACCGCGCCGCCCGCGGCGGCCCGCGCCTCGGAGGCCTGGATGTCGATCGCGGGAGCGGCCGCGACGGCCGGCGCAAGATTGGTCGCCTGCTGAAGAGCGCGCTGGCCATCGGCGGAGACAAGATATGCACACAATTTTCCATAATCGGTATTTTGTCTGAACGGTTTCGAAGACGCGAGCGCAAGCACCGACGCGGTGACGACCGGCAATCCGCCGCCGTCTGGGTTATGCACAAGCGGCGAGCTGCTCCACACGGCGAGGACATCCCGCCTCATCGCTCTATGTGTCGAAAGAGTCTGCAAAGAGAACCCGGCCAGCCCGGACTGTACAAGCCCGATGACATCCATTTCTTTAAGATCGAGCCAATTGATGTGGAGCGTCTTCTGACGCTGCAAAGCCCTTAACGGAGCGAGGGCCTCGAGCACTGTAAAACCGCCGAGATCCGCGGCTAAAACGGCTTCGGGAGCTGAATCGTCAAGCACAACGCTCACCAGCTGCCTATATGAATCGATCCCGCCGCGGTCGAGCACGAAAAGCCCGGCGATATCGATGAGTTCGGCATCGCTTCCGCCGGCCGCGGCCATAGTAACGGCCTTCCTTGTCCGCGATCCAGCGAGCACGGCGGCCAGAGCGCTCGGCCTGACGGCATTCGGGGTTTTCCCACCGGGGAACAGCTCGGTTTTCCATGCGAGCTCTCTGGTGTCGAGAAGAAGCGGCAGCGCCCAGTCCCCGCCCTCGGCGGCGGTTGAATCCCGCAGACCGCGCGTCACGAGCTGTATCAATTGAGGCTCCACCGGGGCGAAAAGCCCGGCGCTTTTTCGGTTCGCCATCGATGGATATAAAAATACAACATCCGTCTTCCGCGCCGCCTTCGCGTCAAGAGATCCGGAAGCGAGCACTCGGTATTCAATCTTAACATGAGCTCCGCCCGCCCAGGCGTCGATGGCAGACTTGATCTTTTCGGAAAGCTTCGTGTCGATATCATAGAAACCGATCGCGAGGCGGCTTGGCATGAGGAAAAGAAAGGCTCCGGCTCCAGCGATAACAAGAAGCACAACTACTATCGCAAGGAGCCGACGCCATTTCACAGCAGCGGATATTGATTTCATGGTCTCCCTCAAGTCTTCCGCTACTTTATCGTCGCTGTCTCGAGCCCTGCCGTCGTGCCGTAACCCAGAATCGGCGAGTTAACACTTGCACCATTCGCCTTAATGCAGATGCCGATCCTGTATTCAAGCGGCACACTCGACGTAGGCACCGTCATTACCTCCCAGTCGCCCGTGAAGACATCGGCTGTCACTCCATCAGGGGCCGTCGAACTGAAGTCGGTTCTCCAGGCCGTCCTCACAGAGTACCTTGTCTGGGTGAAGGCGCCCATGTAGTAGGAAATGTACGGCACTTGATTGGTCCCGTTGTTATACACCGAAATAGAGATATGGGTGCCCGTCGAGAGGAAGCTGTCCACCGTGCAGACCTGCGGCGTGGATGAGTAGGTCGGCAGGTAGGCATACTTCAAATCGCCGGACGACGAATTGTAGTAGGCGATGTGAATACCGTTCGAGCTGTCGACCACGAGATCAACATACCAACCCGCGAAATTCGTATCGATCGCGATGGTGTTCGTTCCCCAGTTCGCCGCGTTCGCTGTCGAAGTCGGGGCCGTGTTGTACGAATAGAGGAGCGTCTGGTTGTCCGAATCATACCAGGCGATGACCGCAACGCCGGTCGAGGTTACGCCGACGGCGCTGTACCTTCCGACGCGCGACACGTTGGTGGTTCCGAGGGCCGTTGAAGTACCGGTCGCTCCGGTACCGGCTATAACTTGATAATTCGCGCCGGAACCGTTGTTCGTGTTGTTGTGGCTTACGAGCGCTCCTCCCGTGCCGCCGAATGTCGGAGTCGGATAGGTGCCGGTCACCGTGCCCCAGCGGAATCGCAGCTGGTTGTACGTACTGTCGTAGTAGGTCATATAGACCCCGGTGCTGCCGACCGCGATCTTCGGCTGCAAGACACGATTCGAATTGAATGTGGTCCCATTGTAAGCATTTTCGAGAGCGACTTTCTTCGAACCGCTGGAATAAGCACCGTAATTCGTGTTGTAGTTTGAGCCAGGAGCGGCCGCTGTATTCCATGCATAGAACAGGAAATTCGCCCATCCGCCGCCGCCGCCGGTATTCATATCTTGATCCGACCCTGTAATACCTTGACCACCCGAGTCGCCGTTCTGAGAGGCGCCGTAGATGTACCCGTTGGAATCGACAGCCACAGCCGTATCGTACCACTGGGTGAACGACTGATCGACCTGGAAGTCCGAACCGCCGACATTCATCCGCACATACTGCGCTCCTGAGTCGTAGACGAAGCCGACCGTCTGGCCTGCATCGGTTCCGACACGCATGCTCGGATACCGCACCGAGGTGTTCGAAACAACCGTATTCAATCTCCACACATAGAAGTAAAGATCGTCGGTCAGGCTGTTGTTATTGACCCCATTTGCTTTCTTGTTGTATTCCTCGTCATTGTCGTCCGCGTTATTCGGGCTGCTCACAGAGTTCACCGTCGCGATAAGGGGACCAGAAAGGGTCGTCGCAGCCGCAGTCGGAACGGTGAACACGACGCTCGTCGTCGAACCTGATGAAGGCGTCACCGAATAACCATTCATGGTTATGGCTGTCGATGTTCCATTGAGGTTAAATCCAGTTAACGTTACACTCTCAGTCTCCCTCACTGGATAGTACCCCAAGGCCGAGCGCTGGATCACTGATGGGTTCGAAGGATAAGCCGAAGACAGGGCTGTAGTGACAGAAGTAATGTACGGCACCACATCCACCTGGTAGTAGGGCACGTTGTTCGTCGAGATCAGGCCCGTCGCATTTAGCGTATGCGAGGAGAGGTTGCCGCCCTTGTCCATCACCATGGTTCTGATGACGACATCGGCCGCCGCGACTGTCGATATCATCGAGGAATCCCAGTTGAGAGTCCAGGAAGCCTGGTGTCCGTCCTGCCCTATGGAGACATTGGCCACGGAGAAGTCCCAGCCGTTGGCCGCCAAGGTGTCCGAGACCGGCGACCACGAGCCGCTGGAGTAGGAGGCCATCATCCGGTAGGCGGTCGCGGTCACGCCGCTTCCCGTGCTTGTTATATCGACGGCCGTCGAACCCGAGTAGGTCGAGGCGACGGTGAAGGTCGTACCGCTCGGCACCGTAAGGACATAATACGGATCCGATGCACTGATACCGCCTGGAAGCGTCGTCCCTGCGAAGTAGACGATATCCCCAACCGAAAGCCCGTGATTCGATGCTGTTGTAAACCGATCGGTACCTGGGTCCGCGGTGACCGAGGCGCTCAAGGTGAGTCCGTCGATCCGCGCGTAAATACGGCGGATGAGTTGATCGTCGTACGAAGTGCCCTCGATCTTCACTCGACCGGACACATCGGGATCAGTCCCACTTACGACGCCTGTTATCTCGATATGACCGTTCGCCGTCGAATTGCCGTAGAGCGAATTGACCGTCGAACTCGTCCAGTAGAAGGGGTTGATAACCGTGACCGGGGCGGTTGCATCAATCAAGTCTACAATAGCCCCGATACCCATCGTGGTGGAGAGGCTGTCGTTTGTGCTGTCGCTGTCCGTATCGGGGTACTCGGTCTCCTCCATCGAATCGTAGACGACAATAGTGAAGGTCGAGTTGCCGTCGTCGAAACCTGTAAAGTCGCCCGCGCTGAGGCTGATCTGCTGCAAGGCGCCCCCGCCGCCGCTTCGGAGCGTGCCGGTTTTCTGGAAGCTGTCGCTGCCGTTGGATGCATTCAGCGTATACCGCAAGGTGCCATTGCCTCCCGAGGCCGCGATATCGATGGTCGAGGGAACAGCCTTGAAGACGAATCCCGTGGATGCCCAGCTGGAGCTTGAGTACGTAATCTGTTCCGAAGAACTGACCGTGCTCGAACCGTCGAGGTCCGTGCCGAGCGTGACGGAACTGACAGTGAGGGCGTTGTTCCTGATGACAGTATCAAGCTGATAGTGCGTCCTGTTGCCTGCGCTGTCGTAGACGATGTAGTGGACCTGGATGGGCCCGTCGGGCATGAGCGAGGAGTCGAAAGAACCCGACCAGGAATATCGCCCTCCCGACAAGATGAGCTTCTCGATGAAGGCGTCGCCGTCATTGTTCTGGATCACCGAGCCGTCCCAGTACTCGGTATACCCGAGGTGATCGACCGAGATGATGTAGTCCGTGCTCGCGGGGTAATAGAAGGTTCCGACGGTCGCCGTACCGCTGCCGTCGGTTCCGTAAACGGAGCCGTCCACTGCGGTGATGCCGACGTTGGCAGTCGCCCAGGAACTGCCCGAGGACGCCCCTGTCGCCGGATTGTAGAAGCGGTTATATCCGAGGTACTGGACCCCGTCGGGCGTCTTCCCACTCAGGTAGGGCCGCACAAAGTATATTTCTATCCTATTGACCGCGCTCCCCACATCGGCCGCCGAGCCCGCGATATCGAAGAAGCCGTCCGAGTTGACGATCGGCCCCGTCGTGGTCAAGGTCGTAAAGGGCGCCTTGTTGTCGAAATAGATCGTCACCACCGTCGTGGCCGTCTTGTTCGTGTTGTCGGTGGCGTTGATGGTGAACTTGACAACGCCGGAATCAGAGCCGAGTCCCGAGGTCGAAATGGGAATCTGAAGATCATAGCGCAGGTACGCAGTCTGCATGGAGACCCATTCGGGGTGCGAACCGGAGACCGAACCTCCCGTGCCGATCGTGAGCGTCGTCGACAGAGACAGAGCGCTTTCCGGATCGCTTTCGATTGAGATCTCCTGAAGGCTTGTCTCGTCCTCGATGCTGCCGCCGAAGGTCCAGTCGCCCGAAATCGTCATGCCTTCAGCATAGACTGCGGTTTCGGTCGGAGAAGAAACAGGGCCGCGGTAGAGGTAGAGGTTCGAAGTCGAGCCGATCTTCGGAGTATTGTTGTCGAAGACAATAGTCGTCTCAACCCAGGGGCCGTAGATCGCAGCCGGGGAACCTGAGGTGTTGCCGTCCTTATCGAGGGCGCGGACCTGAACCGTTATAGTCCTGCTCTCGGAGGCTCCGACAGGATTGAACTCTCCGATCGTGTTGATCTTCTGGCTCCAGTTGTTCGTACCGGTCACCAATTGACCAAGACCGCCGTTGTACCAGTCGATGGTCGTATCCGGCGTGACAGGATTATTATCGAAGTCGCCGGTCACGGTGTCCGTCGCCTCATAGGAGCCGTTGTTGTTCACATCGATGCGCATGTACACCGCGTGGACCGAGTCGTCATCCTCGGCTGTCCCGTAAACGCGCACCGATCCGCCCAGAGGACTGTCGGAAATCGCGGGATAGACGATGTCCACCGTCGGCCGGTCGGCGTTGGGGTTGATGGTCAGATAGTAGCTCCCCAGGGAGGTGACCGTCGTGTTGCCGGCCTTGTCGGCGACTCTAAAGACAATCGGGAAGTACCAGGTCTCGTTGCCTGCATTATAGGTCGAATAACTTGCGTTCGCGTAGGTGTCGACATTCAGGGCGAGCTGCCATGTATAAAGGGACGCGGGCGCGAGATCCACCCAGCTTGTCGAATTCGGATCTGTATCGGCGTTGATGCCCAGCTGGTACGCCACAGAAGCGAGCCCTACGCCGGTGTCGCTGCACGAACCGTTCAGGGTTACGTTTCCGTTGACTATCGCGCCGCTGACAGGGGAAGAGATTCCGCCGAATGTAGGAGCCGTGTTATCGATCGTAATCGTCTTCGAAATCGTCGCCGACAGCCCTGAATTATCCGTCGCCGTCATACTCAGGGTCGCAGATCCATTTGCAAGTCCCGTGACGTTAAGATAACCAACCGTCGTCCAGTAGCCGCCCGTAAAGGTCGCGGTCTGCGTATTGGTCGCGGAGGCGCTGTCGGTGACCGTGACCGAGGCCGAGGCGATCCCATTCGCGTCGCTCGCGCCGAACCTGACCATGAACTGGCCGGTCGCGCTTCCGCCGTAGATCGCCGTTGAAGACGAATAGTCGGCCCAGCTCTGGCCGCTGATCTGTATATCGACCGAATCGCTGTCGATCTCGGGATTCCTGGTGTCGAGCCTGAAGGCCAAGGGCGTCTCGAGATAGAGACTCGGCCCCTGGTAGAGACGCGGGCTCAGGTCAGTCGCCGATCCGGTCGTGGTGAAGGTCGTGCCGGCCGCATCGATGATTTCGAAATACAACTCCTTGTCGCCGTCGACTCCACTTACGGTGTAGCTGAAGCTCTGACCATCGAGCGAAACAGTCGTAAAGGCATCGCCGGCCGCGTTTTTCATCCGGAGACTCGTCGCGACACCGTCATCGTCCTCGATAAAGCCGTATATCGTCGTCGTCTGTTTGAGCGTCGGCGTTCCGATCGTGGAGAGATTGGTCAGTTTGACCACCGGCTTGTCCGCCCCCTGATCGACCAGGAAGGTCCGCTCCACCGTCCCTTGGTTCCCCGCCGCATCGACCGCGCGCGCGCGAATCCTCAACTGAAGCCCGGCCGTGCCGGAATCGCTGTCGTAGGTCGCGCTCGCCGATGAGATCACGGTCGAATCGAAGGACGACAGGGACCACAGGGTCGTACCACTTGCGGTTCCCGAAGGCGACACCGCCCAGCCCCAGGCCGAACCGTCGAAGCGGTATACTTCGACCGTCACGCTCGCGATACCGTTCGCGTCGCTCGATGCGCCGCTGAAGTTCAGCGTTTTGTTGATCGTGGCGCCGTCGGCGTGCGACGTGAATGTCACGCCGGGGTTTACATTATCCATTATGAAGTAGACTGCGATCGGGGTGGACGCGCGGCCGGCGGCGTCGAGCACGCGGACATAGACCCGCTGCGTGCCGTCGCTCAGCCCCGTGAGATCTGTAACGT
>CAZINN010000047.1:0-19828 GCA_964540615.1 uncultured Treponemataceae bacterium
TCGGTCGAGAGCCACAGGCCCGTCGTCGGGTTGAGGTACCGCGCGCCGTAGTAGTACAGGCCCGTCTTGCCAAACTATGTCGAGCGTAAGACCTGCGTTAGTCCGTATTACTGCTTACTCTTTAGATTAAATTACATAGTTTCGTTCCATACTGTTCGATGAAACTCGTGCATGGCTGTTGTCAAAGAATTCTGCTAAGAGCCTCAGATGAGACCCGATGAATTATGGGAACCTCTAAAAACCCGGTTTTTTTAAGGTTCCGTTCATAAGGTCGAGGTCCCCAGATACTGTTTCGAATGCGGTTTCATAAAGTGGTACTACCTTCGGTCGACTTCAATTGGTACTCGCCAAAAATCATGTTATCATACCGTTGCAGTCAGAGTAGACTGCTTGTATCTTTACTCCCATGGTAGTTCCGATGTGGCCGCGTCTACACTCCCCGCTTTTATTTCTCTGCGGTTTCGTGGCTTTTTTTCTTTCCTGCGCTACTGGCTTGGGCGGGCCTTATGGAATCAATAGTATCAACAAAAGAAATACAACAGAGAGTCGTTTGATTGTCGTTCCTGCGACGCTCAAACTTCTGCAGGATCAACAGGTCACGCAGTCGTATGCTTTATCCATCGATCTTTCGGCGGCGCGCGGCGAGGCCGAGTCCGCGCAACTCGTCTATTATGCGGGCGATCGCGACGAAGTCGGCAATAGTATTGAAGCTTCTGATCTTTCGGGACCGAACGGGGCCATGATCGTTCCCGAACTTGGTGTCGTTGGCTATGTACCGCTAAAAAAACCGAGTCTCAAGGGTTTTCACAGAAAAGGCGATTATCCCGATCCGATCATCCCGACGAAGGTGTTTTCGGTCCAGGCGCGACAAGGGCAGTCGCTCTGGTACACGGTCAAGGTCCCCCGGAACGCCGTACCGGGCGTATACGAAGGATCGGTGTCGGTTCATGCGGCCGACGGCCGCACGTTTTCGCTGCCTGTCAGACTCCGCGTCTTCGATGTCGAGCTACCCACGACGAGTTTTCTGAAAACCTCGATCAACTTCCGTAAAGAAAGCGCCAGAGACGGGCTCTATTACGGCGAGGACGGGCCTGCGAACCTCGACGAGGAACTGGGCAAACTCGGCCTCGAGTACCGCTTCACGCACCGTGTCGAGCTGCCCCTGCTGCAGGCTCTTTCGCGTGACTCGGAAGGAAAGCTCAGCCCCGACTGGTCCGCCTTCGACGCGCGAGTCCAGTACTGGCTCGAACTCGGGATAACCTGCTTCGAACTCAAGCTTCCGATCGATTTCTCGACAAGGCCCGATGTGATTCGCTCATCCTGGGGACCGGCGCTCGCGGCCATCGACGCCCACCTTGTCGAAAAGGGCTGGACAAAACTGTTTTATTTCTATTTTTACGACGAGCCCTTTTATCACGAGATGGATGAAATGGCCGCTCGACTCGATGCGATACGTGAGTCCGCCCCCCATATACCGAATATCCTCACCTACGGCGTCACAACGGCGGGTCAGCGGCGGCTTCTTGGTAAAATCGGCATCTGGGTGCCCAATCTCCACCAGTACGACCCGGTATTCGCCGCCACGAGGAGGCAGGCGGGGGAAGAGGTTTGGGCCTACGCTTGCATCGGTAATGTTTTTAGAAACTATCCCGACAATTTCCGGATCGATTGGTACGGCGTGGCCCACCGCGCCCTCGGCTGGTGGTTGTTTAAGTACAAAGTTCAGGGATATTTGTACTGGGCGGCCGATTTATGGCGCCGTAACCCCTGGGAGACGACCGAGACCTTCGACTGGACCAACGGCGACGGCGTTCTGTTCTATCCGGCCCTCGACCGCAAATCCCTGCCCTACCCCTCGATCCGGGCTCATCTCATGCGCGACGCCTTCGAGGACTACGATCTCCTGAGCTTGCTCGAACGGGTCTACGGGGACAAGAACGAAGCTGCGCCGGAAGTCCGGGCGCTTCTCGATGCTGCGACGATCATCCCGACGAGGTGCTCGTTTTCCATCGACGACGATGAGTACATCCGTTGTCATGCACGGATACTCGAACTGATCGAGGACGCCTGCCGTTCCGCCCCTTGCCAGTCTCGGGATTAACTGTATTCTAACATAGGTCTAACAATCGGCTCATTTCATGCGCGTATGGTCGGCGTGACCAATCACTATGGAGGGAAACGCATGAAGAAGATCATGATTACGGCTCTCGCCCTGGCCGTCGCGGTCTCGGCCTTCGCCCAGCTCAAGGGAACCTATACCTTCGCGGGCTCGACGACCGTGGCGCCGATCGCCTACGCCGCCATCGAGCAGTTCCAGAAGGAAAACCCCGGTGTAAAAATCTCTTACGAGGGGACGGGATCGAGTGCCGGGCTCAAGGCCCTCGACGCGGGGCAGATCACCCTGGCGGGCTCCTCCGCCGAGCTGAGCGCCGAGCAGCTGAAGACGCTCGTGCCCACGGTGATCGCGCTCGACGGGCTCACCCCGGTCGTCAATAAAAATGTCAAGTTGAGCAATATCAGCCTGGAGAATCTCGCGGCGATCTTCGCCGGCAAGATCACCAACTGGAAGGATGTCGGCGGACAGGACATGAAGATCGTCGTGGTCAACCGCGATGAGTCTTCGGGCACCTACATCGCGTTCTGGGAGATCGTCTGCCAGAAGACCTACGGCAAGACGATCGCGTACACAAAAGACGCCATCGTCGCCAAGGAGAACGGCGAAGTCGCCGCCAAGGTGGCTGCCACGCCGGGAGCCATCGGCTATGTGGGCATGGCCTTCGCGGAAGAGGTCATCAAGGCGGGCGGCCGCTCCCTCCTGGTCAACGGCGTGAAGGATACCATCCCCAACGTCCTCAACAAGACCTGGCCGATATCGCGCAAGCTTTATCTTGTCACCAAGGGCTCTCCCGCAGCAGGCAGTGTCGAGAAGGCCTTCATAGACTTCGTGCTCTCGCCCAAGGGGCAGGCTATTGTCAAATCGGCCGACTTCATCCCGGTTCCAAAGAACTAGGATCACGGTGTTGAAGCGAAGAAGAATTTTCGAGAAGGGCGCGGAGGGGGTCCTCCTCGCCTGCGCCCTTCTTTCGATTCTGGCGGTGCTCCTTATAACCGTCTTCCTTTTTGCGAGGGGGCTGCCGCTCTTCGCAAAGGTCTCTCTCGGGGAATTTCTTTTTTCAACGAGGTGGGAGCCGACGGCGGAGCGCCCCGGCTACGGTATTCTCTCATTCATTGCTGGATCGATCTGCGTTACGGGACTGGCGCTCCTCATCGCGGTGCCGACGGGTCTGGCCGTCGGGATCTACCTGGCGGAGTTGTCCAAGAGACGCGCGGCGAACGTTATCAGGTCCGCGATCGAGCTTTTGGCCGGCATACCATCCGTCATTTACGGGCTCTTCGGCATCGCGATCATCTCGACGGCATCGCGCGCGGTATTCGGCGGCACGGGCTACGGACTGGGATCGGCGGCGATCGTCCTGGCCATCATGACGCTCCCGACCATCGTCAACGTGACGGAAGTATCGCTCCGCGCCGTTCCCCGGGAACTTAAGGAAGGATCGCTGGCCCTCGGCGCCACCGAGTGGCAGACCATCGTCAAGGTGCAGATCCCCGCCGCCCGTTCGGGTATTATTGCGGGAGCGGTGCTCGGCATGGGGCGCGCGATAGGCGAAACCATGGCGGTTCTCATGGTCGGCGGCAATGCGCCCATCATGCCCAAGGGACTGGACGGCATGATACGAACATTGACTATGAACATAATAACCGATATGAGCTATGCGCATGACGACCACCTGACCAGTCTTTTCACCACGGGGATCGCCCTTTTTGTATTCATTCTCGTTCTCAACATCATCGTCCAGGCGGCCTTGAAACGCAGCCTCGCCGGAACAGAGGGAGCCGCCCTTGTCTAAAAGCCGCATCCATGACCCGGTCCACCGTGCGAACATAGCGAGTCAAAGCCTGGCCTTCGCGGCCATCAGAACCTTGTCGGCCCTGACTGTAATCCTCCTCGTCCTCATCATCGGCTTTGTCGTATACCGCGGCCTGAGATACTCAAACAGCACCCGCAGTACTATTCTTCCCTACGCGGAGAAAACGCCGGACGGCATGGCGCTCGTAGTCAACAGCGCCGTAAGGCTCGAATCGATCGACTTCCCCGTTCTGTACGGAATGTTCACCGACGAATATATCAACTGGGCGAAGATTTCCGGTCAGGATTTCGATCTCGTGCCCGTGATGCCGGAGCCCGCTTCGTCCGAGGGACTCGCCACAGCGCGGCTTCTTTTCGGTCCCGGTATCAAGCCTGAGACAGCCCAAGCCGTGCTCGGCGGACTGGTCAAGATCGTTCCCGATGTCGCGGCCGCTATCCGCGCGGTCGCAACGGTCCCGGGCGCCGCGGCGATTCTCCCCGCGCAGCTCGTCGAGCACGCCGCCGGACAGGAGGGCGGGCGCCGCATCAAGATCATTCCTATCCGCCGCCTTGTCCTGGCCGTCAACACCGAGGTCACGGCGCTGATCGACAATCGTTCCGTCGAAGATGTAAGCGATGCGACGATAGCATCGCTTTTCGACGGCGAGATTACCTCATGGGCCGAACTCGGCGGTCCCGATCTTCCGGTCACCGTCATCGCGCCGCCGGCCGGATCGGCGCTGGAGGCCGCGGCGAAGGCGGCCGGCTACCACATCGCTTCGCGTTCCGCCGCCGACGCCTCATCCTATCTCGACGCGATACGCGACACCCCAGGCGCCGTCGGTCTTTCGTTCGTCGCCGACGCCGAAGAGCTGGGGCTTTCCACGCTGATGAGAAAAGGCCGCGAACGTGGATGGAATCTTACACTCCGCTACCTCGTCGAGGCGCCGGGCCTGTCCGGAAAAGTCGGCGGCATTTCGAGCATCATCGCCAACACCTTCATGATGCTTCTGTTGACGGTCCTGTTCGCCGGTCCCATCGGCGTCGCGGCGGCGGTCTACCTCGTCGAGTACGCGAAGCAAGGCGCCCTGGTCCGCGCGATCAGACTCGGAACCGAAACGCTCGCGGGGATACCCTCGATCATTTTCGGCCTCTTCGGCTTTCTTTTTTTCGTCGACATGCTCGGCTTCGGATTCGGGCTTCTCTCGGGCTGTCTCACACTGACGCTCATGATACTGCCCACCATTGTACGCACCGCAGAGGAGGCAATGAAATCCGTCCCCAAATCGCTCCGAGAAGGCTCACTGGCCCTTGGAGCCACAAAACTGCAGACGATCGTGCACGTCGTCGTACCATCCGCCGCCCCGGGGATATTGACCGGTCTCATTCTCGCGATCGGCCGCGCGGTGGGCGAAACAGCAGCCCTCCTCTTCACGATGGGCTCGGACTACAAACTCGCAAAAGGGCTTTTCTCTTCGGCCCGATCGCTGTCAGCCCATGTCTATCTTCTGTTCGCCGAGGGGATTTCCTTCGACCGCGCTTTTTCGACGGCGACGGTTCTCATCATCGTCGTGCTCGCCTTCAACGCCGCGGCAAAGCTCCTCATCGGCCGCGCGAGAGGAGGAATGCAATGAGCGAAACGGAGGCGGCTTTGAAAAACGGCGCGAAATACATCGTCCGCGACCTCAATCTCTGGTACGGCCAGACCCAGGCTCTGAAAAACGTCACCATCGACATAAATCCGAACGCCGTCACCGCTCTTATAGGTCCCTCAGGCTGCGGAAAATCGACCTTCCTCCGGGTCCTGAACCGGATGAACGATCTCATCGACTCGGTACGCATCGAGGGCCGCGTCCTGTACGACGGCACCGACATATTCGGAGATATCGACGTCATCGAACTGCGCAAGAAAGTCGGCATGGTTTTCCAGAAGCCGAACCCCTTCCCCATGAGCGTCTACGACAATATCGCCTACGGCCCGCGTGTGCATGGAATCAAAGACAAGCGCAAGCTCGACGCGATCGTCGAGCGGAGTCTCGTGGACGCGGCGCTCTTCGATGAAGTCAAGGACAGGCTTCGAAAGCCCGCTCTGGGACTTTCCGGGGGACAGCAGCAGCGGCTCTGCATCGCGCGCGTGCTCGCGGTCGAGCCGGACGTGCTTCTCATGGACGAGCCGACGAGCGCTCTCGATCCCATCTCGACATCGAGGATCGAAACGCTGCTCGAAGAACTCAAGAAGCGCTATACTATCGTCATAGTCACGCACAACATGCAGCAGGCCGGTCGCGTATCGGACTCGACAGGATTCTTTCTGCACGGCGAGCTTGTCGAGTACGCCTCGACCAGAGAGATGTTCACGAATCCTAAAGATACGCGCACGGAGAACTATATCTCCGGCCGATTCGGCTGATCCGACAGAGGCGGTCGAATGACCGCGCAACGCAGGGGGTACGGCATGCAGACTCGATTGCATTTCATGGAAGAGCTTACCAGACTGGGGCACGACGTACTCGCGATGGGGACCAGGGTCGAAGAAGCGCTCCGCAAGGCCGTCGAAGCATTGAGAACCCAGAACGTCGAACTCGCCAGAGAAGTCAAGGCGTCGGACGAGCTCGTCAACGCTCTCCAACTCAAAATCGAGGACCAGGCCGCCGTTCTCATCGCGACACAACAGCCTGTGGCCCGGGATCTGCGCGAGCTTATGACGGTTTTCAAGGTCACCGACAATCTCGAACGAGCCGGAGACTATGTGGTGCACTTGGCCAAGACGGCGATCAAGCTGTCGGGGGAGCCCTCGTTCCGTCAGATCGAGTCCCTCGTCCGCATGGCCGAGACGGAATGCCTCATGATCCGCGGCGCGATCGATGCGTACTTGAGCCACGACATCGAGAAGGCCCGGACCACCGCCGCCATGGACGACGAGGTCGATCACGAGTATAAGGCCCTCGTCAAAGACCTGCTCGAACTTATGCGCGAAAAACCCGACACGATCGAGCGGGCGACCAAGATACTCAAGACGGCGGGCTACCTCGAGCGTCTCGGGGACCACATGACCAACATCTGCGAGGCCGTCGTCTTCATGGTCGACGGCAGTCACGTCGAGCTCAACGACTGAAAGGACCGGGGTTCTCGATGTCGGCGGCCGCAATTCTGGTGATCGAGGACGATCCCGAGATTCGCGAACTTTTGGAATTCTCGCTCGCGAAAGAAGGCTGGTCGATCAGCTTCGCCTGCGACGGCGAGGAGGGGCAGAAAGCCCTTTCGCGCTCGCATTTCGACTGCATCGTCCTCGATATCATGCTGCCGGGCATCGACGGTATCGAGCTCCTGCGCAGAATCAAGGCCGATCCAGTGACAAAGCGTCTTCCGGTCATTATGACGACCGCGAAGGGCGAAGATACCGACGTCGTCACCGGTCTCGAACTCGGCGCGGACGATTATGTCGTAAAGCCCTACAGCCCCAGGGTTCTCGCGGCGAGAATCCGCGCGGCGCTGAGGCGCAGAGCCGAGGCGGCGGATGTAAGTCGGCGTCGGGATTCTATTCTCGAAATCGGCCCTATCAGGCTCGACTCGGGCAGGCACGAGGTGAAAGTCGAAGCCCAGGCGGTATCGCTGTCGGCGACCGAATTCTCGATTCTCGAATTTCTCATGCGCAATCCCGGCTGGGTCTTTTCGCGGAGCCAGATCATCGACGCGATCAAGGGCAAGGACTATCCGGTCACGGACAGGGCCGTGGATGTTCAAATTCTCGCGCTCAGGCGCAAGCTCGGCGAGGCCGGCGACTATATCGAAACCGTGAGAGGTTTCGGCTACCGTATGAAGGACTGAGATGACGACGACAGTCTTCAAGCGAGTTTTCGCGGCGCTCTCAATCGCGTCCATCGTCGCGGTGAGCGCCTTCTTCGCGGTCGGCCTGTCAGCGCTCGACGCCGCGTATGCACGGGCCGGCACCGCCTCGCTCGCGCAGGCGGCGCTCGCCCTCGCGAATGTCATGCCCGAAGAAGCACGAAGGCCGGGAGCCGCGGCCTCCGCCTGGTGCTCGGCTATCGGCGCCTCGGCGGGCTATCGAGCGACGATCATCGCCCCCGACGGCTCCGTTATCGCGGACAGCGAGACCGAACGCAGCGTCATGGAAAACCATGCCTCGCGGCCCGAAATCGCCGCAGCCCTGCGCGGAAGCATCGGAACAGACCGGCGGAAATCGGCGACGCTCGGCAGATACTTCGCATACGCCGCATCTCCAATCGCAGGAGGAAGGGCGGGGGCGCTCAGACTTGCGGTGGAACTGCCGACGCTGAGGGCCGCGATAAGCGGAGCGCGCGGCGCCCTCGCCGCCGCGGCCTTCGCGCTCCTCGCCGCCCAGATCGCGGCGGCGGCCGCCGCCGGCAGAAGTCTGTCGCTGCCGATTTCGCGGCTCGCCGCGAAGGCGAAGGCCTACGGGATTCGGACCTCGGAACGAAAAACCGAGGACGTGCTCGTGCTTTCGGATGCCATCGACTCGATGACCGCAGAGATAGCTGAACGCGCGCGGAGCGCCGAGGAACAGGGGCATCGGCTCGCCGCGGTCCTCGACGCGATACCCGAAGCGGTCACCGCGGTCGACGGCGAGGCCCGCATCGTGTCCGCGAACTGCGCTGCTGCCGCGCTCTTCGGCGAGGGAGCCTCCCCGGGGAGGAGTCTCCTCGAGGCATACCGTTCCACGGCCCTCCAGGAGCTCGTCGAGGAATGCATATCCCGGAACCAGATAGCCCGCGCCGACATCTCGCTCTATCTTCCCTCCGAGCGCTCCTTCGCCGCGACCGCAGCCCCGATTCCCGGGGCTGACGAGCGGGCCGCCGGAGCCGTCCTCGTCCTCGCCGAGGTGACCGAGATACGCAGACTCGAGCGCGTCCGCCGCGATTTCGTCGCGAATGTCTCGCACGAGCTTCGAACGCCGGTGCAGCTCGTCAAAGGTTTCGCCGAGGCCCTCGAGGACGGCGCCTTGCACGACCCCGAAAAAGCCTCACGCTTCGTCGGCATGATAGGCCGCAACGCCGAGCGCATGGAGGAGCTCATCTCCGACCTTTTGTCCCTCGCGTCGCTGGAACGCGATGAGGGCGGAATCGAGACTGCCTCCGCATTCATTGCGCCGATACTCGAGGCCGCCCGTGAGGCCGTTCACGCGAAAGCATCAGTGTCCGGCATCGAAATCGACATCGCCTGCGATCCCCGGCTCGAGGCCGTCGTCAACGCAGGACTTCTGGAACAGGCTGTTGTCAATCTTCTGGACAACGCGGTCAAATACTCGCCTCCCCGCTCCCGAGTCGCCGTCAAGGCCTGGGCCGAGGGAGATTGGCTGAGAATCGAAGTGCGCGATACCGGCATCGGTATTCCCGCCGCGGATCTCGGCAGGATATTCGAGCGTTTTTACCGAGTCGACAAGGCGAGGTCGAGGGAATTGGGCGGTACGGGACTCGGCCTCGCGATCGTGCGGCATATCGCGCTGGCGCACGGCGGCTCGGTATCGGTCGAGAGCTGGGAAGGCGAAGGCTCCACGTTCCGCTTGGAAATCCCCCTCGCAGGCCCCGCAACGCCCGGCAAATCGGCCTCACCCTCTACCTGAGCGCCCATCCGTGTACGCCTTCTGAATCGACCTCGATAAAAAGTTCGTTCTCCGCTCCGATAAAGCGCCACAGCCCCGCGGGGAGCTCGGCCTTCCAGCAGTCGGGTCCTTCGTCGAGGCAGGGCTTCGGCTCCTCCCCGAACGGACTTTCCGGAGCCCAGGGCCCCGGCGCCGGCATCAGAACCTGATACCGTCGCGGCTCATCGAAATCCGAGGCCCTCAGCGAGTGCGCGGACAGGCGCCTGGCCGTCTCGTCCGCGCTCAACAGCCACGGATCAGAAGAGCGGGTCGAAATCTCGCGCGCAAGGCGGTCGAGCGCGTAAGCGCGCGGGTCGAGGCCTTCGCGCTCCAGGGCGTAGGCGACCGAGGCGACATAGCCGCCGATCCAGTCGAGCGCTATCTCGTCGCCCGAAGAAGCCGAGCGCTCCGTGGCGGCGCCGACTGTGAGAGCCTCCGGATAGAGGGCGCCGGCGGGCTTAAGACCCCTGCCCCTCGATGATGGCAGGGCGAAAATGACCTGAGGGCGTCCGCGCTCGACCTCGATCTCGGCCGAAACTCCGGGCGCAAGGGACAGCGACCGAGTTCGTCCATCGGCATCCCGCCAGGAAAGCGCTATACGGAGCTCCGGAAGACAACTCCAACTGTCCGGCCTTTCCGGCAGGCGGATACAGAGCCGATGTACGGGAGAAAGCCCCTCCAGCGCGCCGCAGGAGGCGAAGGCGGCCGCAGACAAGGCGACAGCCGCCGCCATATCGCGACCGTTTTTCAGAATACTCATACCGGGTCTTCGCCCGTATCGAAGCTGTGTGATTGAAAAACAGAGAAACGAGCAGGATCAAGGGGTGCACAAGATTCCCGGCAAGCGACGCCGGCGACTATCCTCCGTCATCTACAAATTCGCGATCCTCGACGAGAGGTTTTTCCGCCAGTCTTTTTTCTCTCCCTCTTTTTCCCATTGAATCCGACGCTTGACGGTGAACGCGGTCTCGTCTCGATCCTTGAACGTCACAACCGCGAATGCGCCCGATCCGAGGTACACGATTTTCTCTCCGGCTTCCAGTGTTTCCGCTGCAGCGACGCGATCGAGGACGCAATCGAAATGAGCGGGCTCGCCCGCATCCGTACCGGAGGAAAGTGCAGTTGAAAGATCGTAGATCGGTTTTGCGCAAAAGGGGCAAAGCGGCGCGTCGCGGGCGTCCTCGACCCGGCGCCCGTTTTCTGACTCAGAAAAACCACGGTTCTCCTGTCGCGCATCGGACCTCTCGCCCTGGCCGCGGTGGGGTCTGCCCCGGTAACTGCGGCGCCGGCCGAAACGCCTCGATTGGCCGCCTGGGCCGTCCCTATCTCCTGGTTTTCCGTCTGCCATCGTAGTAGCCTTCCGTAATGCGGGCGCTGAGTACCGTCGCGATACGCAGGATCGCGCCGGCCATATAGGCCTCGTCGCCGAGCTTCGCCTTGAGTTCCGCTATGCGCGCGGCCTGGTCGCAGTCGACGCTGTCCCGCCGAAGCCGGCCTACGCCCACAGCCGCCTTGAAGGACACACTGGTGCTGAATCGGCCCCTCATACCTCTCCCGTGAATGCTGAACGATAGCACTGCAGGACTTCGCCCGCCCGCATGAGCATGACATCGAAACGGGCGGTGCAGTTACTATATTCTCGATATCGGGAGAGAAATATCTTAGCCGTTTCTACAATCTTACCGCGCTTTGCGGGTCCGATCGCACGCTCAAGCTCCTCGGCCCCCAGCCGTTCCCAGGCTTTGACCTCGACAAAAGCTATCACGTCCGCCTTGTGTGCGACAATATCGATCTCGCCGCCCTTCCACCGGAAATTCCGGCAGATGATCTCCCAGCCTTCCGCTTCGAGAAACGCCGCCGCCGCGTCCTCTCCGGCCTTCCCGGCCGAATTCCGCGACCCCGCCGGCCGACCGGCCATCACCCCCGAGGCTGAACCTTTCATGATCCCGCCAACTCCTTGGGGTCCAGAGCGCGCGCGATAAAAAGAGACCTTTCGGAAACTAAGTCCACCACATCGCCCTCCTCTCCCTGATACCGCTTGCCGAACTCGTCGACGATGATGCGCAATTTCGGCCTGAGGGGTGCGTCCGGATGGGTCTCGACGACCCGTGCGATCGCGGAATTATTGAGCAGCACGGTCGAGCCAAGGGGATAAATACCCATGCTTCGTATAAAAGCTCCGATAACCTCGGGATCGAAGCGCCGCTGATTGTCGGATATCAGGGTTTTCATGGCCGTATAGCCGATCATCGAGTTGCGATAGGGTTTTGTGCTCACCATCGCCTCGAAGGCGTCGGCGACGGACATGATTCGGGCGAGGATGTCTACATCCTTGCCGGGGGTTCTCCTCGGATAGCCCTCCGAGTCCCAGCGCTCGTGATGTTGGAGTCCCACCAGCCCGACATCGTCGGGATACATCAGTTCCTTCGTTATTATCCGATATGACAAGAGAGGATGCGCCCGGATTTTCTGGGCCTCGTCCTCGGACAACACATCCTTTTTCTTGACGATCGATTCCGGGATTCGAAGCATGCCGGAATCGTGGAGGAGCGCCCCGATCGCGAGGTAGCTCAGTCGGTAGGGAGGAAGATTGAGAGTCGAACCTATCACCGCGGCTAAAATCGCGGCGTTGACTCCGGCGCGCGCGAGATCATAGGACCTAGTCTCCGAACCGAGAATAGCGGCGATAATCGCGTTTCGCTCCTCCTTGACGACGGCGAGCACACCCTGGGCTATCGAGTCCACGGCCTTGGTATCGACAGGCTCGTTCCTGCGTATCTTTTCGAAAACAGTCCCGAGACGGTCAACGAGGTCGGTATAGCGAAGAAAAAGCTCATGGGAGCCGGTGAAGCCCGGAGGCATCGGTCTTTCGTCGGCCGCCGCGGCGCGGCGGTCGGTTTCGGATTCGAGCGCACCGCCCTCGGTCATTGCATATGATACGCCCCAGCGCTTGAGCGCCTCGATATCTTTTTCTTTTATCGGGACATTCGCAGGGACGAGGAGAGTATCATCGTCGATGAACACATCCTCGGAAAAGCGGGTGCCGGGCCTGATCTGGTCAAGGGCGATACGTTTCTTCATGATTCCTCTACTGCTTTCACGAAGGCGAAGACCCTCGCGATGATTTCAAAACATTCTTCGGGTATATACGCGCCGAGATCGACGGGAAACACGGCGTCGACGATCCCGGCATCCTCGACAACAGGCACCCCCGCCTCCCGCGCGATCTCGACGAGCCTCGAAGCGGAGCGGCCCGCGGCCTTGGCGGCGATGAATGGAGCCGGAAGACCGGCCCAGTATCGAAGCGCGACCGCCTTGTGACGACCGGCGGCCGGCGCAGCTCCATCGCCCTCAGCAGGCTCAGGCGTCAAGATATAATCCCTTCACGTCGCTGTCGGAACTCGAAGCGCCCATCACGACGGCGCAGCCAAGGGCGGCAAGCTCGTTCCTGAAGGCCGAAAAGAGCTCCCCGCTCCGCCGGCCCTCCCCGCCTCTCTGCGCCGCGATTCGAAGCGAGGGACGAGCCCCTCCGCCGTACACCAGCGAGGCCTGCCAGGTTCTCGCAGTCTCCCCGCGGACCGCGTCGAAACGCACATCGATGCGGCCCTTTCCACCTATCGCGTAGGGTAATTGTAAACGAAGGCTGCCGCTGAACGCAACCGAATCGAGGGCGAAACGAAAGGGGACGAGGAGCCATCCCCCATCCTCGCTCGTGAGGTGGTTGAAAAGCCCCAGCACATCGGCGGATCGAGTCCTCGCTGCATCAGTCTCGTCCTCCGTGCGACGGACTACAGCTTCGAGGAAGCGGCCGAGAAGGCGCGGGACATCAGCCGAGGGAAGGTGAATTTCGAAGTCATGCTCGAGATCGAACTCGGCTTGGAGATCGGGCGAAGGAGTCCCGCTGCGTCGCTCAAAGCCGCCTTGTTCTCTCGAAGAGTCGCCCCTCTGTTCCGATCCGCCGCGGCCGTCGCCCAGGACTGCCAGGGCGTCAAGCCGCTCTTCGTCCGCCGCCATGCCCTTGGCCTCCATCCGGGCGGCGAGTTCGACTCGTCCGGCATCCTCATCCCGGGCGGCGGCGCGCAGAGCTGCGCGGCGGACACGGCTCAAAGCCGCCGCGTCGGGCGAAATACCCGCCCCGAGGAGGGCGGCCAAGGCCCTCCGCGAAGCCTCGTCTCCGGGCAGACCGAGCTTGAGGATCACGGCGTCGAGGGCGTCTCGGGTTGAGGTCCTCGCATCGAGGAGCCGAAGCACAAAGCCCTCGGCGGAACGCTCGACCCTGGCTCGAACCAGGGCCCCCGGTTCAAGAAAGGCCTGAGACGACGCGGTGAGGTACCGAGAACCAACGGAGATTTTGTAGAGCGAAGGCCCGAGCCGTTCGAGCACCTCGACAAAAACAACGGCGCCGGCCCTGAGCCCGGCCCGAAGGCCGAGGTCATGACCGGCGCCGACTGCCGCATCGCGGACAATAAACGACGCAGCCTGTGATCCCGGTGTTTTCATCGCCGTCGTCGATCAAAACGAAGGCGGCGGACCGCTTATTCCTTTTCGGCCGGGGAGGCGGCGGCCTCCTCTTTCTTGGAGCCGGGAAGAAGCAGCTTGACCTTGGATTTCTTGCCGACCTTCGACCGAATGTAGTACAGCTTGGCGCGGCGCACCTTGCCGGAGCGCACGACCTCGACCTTTTCGACCCGCGGCGAGTTAAGCGGGAAGACGCGCTCGACGCCGACGCCGTACGATATCTTACGGACCATAAAGGTCTTGCCGACGCCGGAGTTCTTCATGGCGATAACCAGACCCTCGTACACCTGGACGCGCTCGGTCTTTCCCTCGACGATCTTGAAATGGACCTTGACCGTATCTCCAACCTTGAAATCCGTCTGGGCGGGTTTACTCTGCTGCGCCTGAATTTTCTGCATGAGGTTCATGCTCTCTCCCTTCGATCAAAATCTCGCGGAGCACGGCTCGTACCTCATCGGTAATTCCATTCTCCGCCAAGAGTTCCGGGCGATAGGCCAGGGTCTTTTTGATGCGTTCCCTGAGCCGCCATCGCTCGATATTCGCATGGTGGCCCGAGATCAGGACCTCGGGAACCCGCATAGTATCATAGACAGCCGGTCGTGTATACTGGGGATACTCCAGCAAATGCCCGCCCGAGCCGCCGCTTCCCAATCCAAAGGATTCTTCCTCGAGGGATTCGTCCGAGATGACGCCCGGTATCAGGCGGTAGACGGCATCGACCAGGACGAGCGCCGCAATTTCTCCCGAGGAAAGGACATAATCGCCGATCGACACCTCGTCCGCGACGTAGCGGTCGATGATTCGCTGATCGATGCCCTCGTAACGGCCGCAGATGACGACAAGATCCTTCTCGGAGGCGAAATCCCGGGCCATGGCCTGGTTGAGGAGCCGCCCCGAGGGTGTCATGTATACCGTCCGCTTGCCCGGCGAGCCCGCCGCATCGAGGGCCCGGCCCAGGGGGCCGGGCAGCATGAGCATGCCGGGGCCGCCGCCGTAGACCTCGTCGTCGCATTTTTTGTGCTTATCGGTCGCGAAATCCCGTATATCGACAAGCTCATAGGACACAAGACCGCGCTCGACGGCCCTGGCCATAATCGAAGTCTCGAAAAAGCCCCGGAGAATATCCGGGAACAGCGTCAGTACGGTTATATTCATTCTTCGAGCAGATAGGGCGCCAGAAGCTCGATCGTTCCCGCCTCGAGATCGATCGAGCCTACAAACTCTTTCCTGAAGGGAACGAGCGACACTCCATCGTCGAGCTTCACGACCTCGAGCCAGGGCTCGGGGCCGCCTTCCAGTACCGAGCGTACCGTGGCCGCGACCCGCCCCTCTGCGACCATCTTCAAGCCGACGAGATCGGCGATATACCACTCGTTCTTTTTCAAGGGCGCGCAGGCCGAGCGCGGGGCGAGAATTTCCATGCCGGTCAAAGCACGGGCTTTTTCGGGGCTGTCATAGCCGGCGAAGGCCATGCTCAGTCCCGATCCGACTGCCTCGACCCTCGTGACCGCAAGCTCGAGCAGCTTAGCTTGCCCATCAGCCGCTCCCGGGGCGCTTCTAAGAACAGCGGTCTTCAGCCTGAAAAAATGCTCTAGTTCGCCTGAATAGGACTGGATCTTGAGGTCCCCGTGAAGTCCCCGGGGGGCGCCCAACCGGCCGATCGCCAAGAACGTTTCGGCGTCGCGCTTCGGCATTGCCGATTCCGTGCAGATCGCTTTTCTCAGTCCAGAATCTCGAGAACAAAGCGCTTTTGGGCGGCTCCGGCCGAGGCGGACAAGATGGTGCGCATGGCTTTTGCGATGCGTCCCTGCTTGCCGATGACCTTGCCGATATCGTCGGCCGCCACCCTGAGCTCCAGAATCGTGGACTTGTCTCCCTCGACGACCGCGACCGAGACGGCGGCGGGGTCGTCCACAAGAGACTTGGCTATGTATTCGATCAGGTCGCGCTCCACGCTCGACTCCTTGCAGAAAACAGGCCGCATTCTGGTACATGCGGCCGGACACTCATGGTATCTGGATACCCTTCTTATTGAGCAGTCCGCGGACGGTGTCGGTCGGCCGGGCGCCCTTGGCGAGCCAGGCCTTGGTCTTCTCCTCGTCGACCACGATCTGCTTCTCGGCCTCTTCTATCGGATGATAGAGCCCGAGTTCCTCGATGCAGACGCCGTCGCGCGGCACGCGCGAATCCATGACGACGATGCGATAAAACGGTCGCTGTTTCGTCCCGAATCGCTTCAATCTGATTTTAACACTCAAATCACTGTCCTCCTGAGTTTTCGACTCGTGGATTGGGCCCGCCCTTACGACATCCGACCATCTGCGGCTGAATAACCTGATCGGTGATCCCCGGACGGGGGGCCCGGAGCGGGGTGTCGGACGGTTATACACCAATCGAGGCCCGGGGGTCAATGACGCCGCCCTGCAGCCCTGGGTATACTGCCCTCCATGACGCCGCCCTTCCCCGCCCGCTCGCTCATCTTGGCTCCCATGGTCGGGCTTTCACACCGCGCCCTTCGCGAGCTCATTTTCGAGTTCGGCGGGCTCGATTTCGCGTATACCGAGATGACGAGCGCCGGCGCGACGGTATCAGGCTCTCCCTACGAGCCATGGTACCTCGACATGGCTCCGGATCCCGGAAGAACCATCATTCAGTTCTATGCGACCAAGCCCGAGCATCTGCCGGAGGCGCTCATCCGCATACAAACAGCCTTCGAGCTGCCTGTGTTCGGGGCTGATATCAACTTCGGCTGCTCGGCGCCGCACATTGTAAAAGCAGGCGGGGGCGCTGCCTGGATGCGCGATCCCGAAAGAGCATTCGAGCTTGTCCGCTCGGCTCGGGCGGTCTGGGACCGCAGGCTTTCGGCCAAGATACGGCTCGGCTTCGATGAAGATTACGCGCGCATCCGTGATTTCGCGCTCGGCCTCGTGCAGGCAGGTATCGACTTCATCGCCGTACACCCCCGGCTCGAAGGCCAGAAATTCAGGCGCGCAAGCCTCTGGGACTATGTCGCCCGCCTCGCCGAAGAGCTGCCCATACCCGTCATCGGCAATGGAGACATACGAAGCTGGGCGGACTACTCAGATCGGATATCCCGGTACTCGCGCGCCGCTGTCATGCTGGGCCGCGAAGCGGTACGACGCCCCTGGATCTTCGCGCTCATCAGGGGTAAGGAAGCATCGCCCGACTTTACGATGGAGATAGATTTACGCGCGACAGCCTTCAAGATGCTCGACCTCATCGAGTCGCATCTGCATCCCGACTTTCATCATACGAGGGCGCGTCGATTCCTCTATTATTACGCCGATAATTTTCGTTTCGCCCATCATCTCCGGTGGAAGCTTCAGAACGCGGCCGGCATCGAGGCTATGCGCCGAGAAATCGACGCGTACCTCCTCGACGTACCGGAGGATTTGCTCAGTATCCAGCGGGAATAGCCATCGAAGATCGACATTTTTCTTGCACAGTTTTACACCTCAAGTTATTATGTAAACCTTGTTTGGAGGTCGCCCCATGGAAAACACGGTTCCCCAGATGGTCATGGCTCGGGCTGCAAGCTACCCGGATACAACCGCACAGTTTTCGAAGAATCAAAACGGCGAATTCGAGCCGATTAGCTACGCCGCCCTCGTCCGCGAGGTGAAGACCATCGCCGCCGGACTTCTGGAGATCGGCGTCCACAGGGGGGACCATGTCGGCCTCATATCGGACAACCGCAAGGAATGGCTGTGGATCGATCTCGCCATACTGGGTCTTGGCGCAGCCGACGTGCCGCGCGGCTGTGACGCGACCGAGCAGGAAATACGCTTTATTCTTGACTTTTCAGAATGCCGCCTCGCTGTGCTCGAAAATGACCGCCAGCTTAAAAAAATACTCGCCCAGCGGCAGGGGCTGCAGGGGCTCAAAGAAATAATCATGTTCGACGAGCCCGAGGCGGCGACAAAATCCGCGGCGACAGCCGCGGGCCTTACTATCCGCAGCTACGCCGAGGTCCGCGAGCTAGGGGCCAAGCGTCTCATTCTCCATCCCGCTGAGTACGACGAGGAAGTCGCCAAGGGACAGCGCGACGATCTGGCGACCATCATCTACACCTCGGGTACGACCGGCGATCCCAAGGGCGTCATGCTGAGCCATGGGAATTTCCTCCACCAGACCGAACGGCTCCCCTCGGTACTGCACATCAAGCCGGGGCACGCGTTTCTTTCAGTGCTCCCCGTCTGGCACTCCTTCGAGCGCGCCGTCCAGTACATCATCATGACCTGCGCCGCAGGCATCGCCTACTCGAAGCCCGTCGGCTCGATCATGCTCGCCGACATGCAGGCCATCAGACCGCACTGGTTCACCTCGGTGCCGCGCATCTGGGAATCGATCCGCGACGGGATCAACCGCAACATAAAAAACCAAAGCAGTGTGAAAAAAGCGCTGTTCACCTTCTTCGTCGGCATCGGCGAAAGCTACGCATACTTCCGAGACCACCTCCTCGGACGCATGCCGCGCTTCGCACCAAAAGTCCGCATCCTCGAGATACTCGTCTCGCTCCTGCCCTTCCTCTTCTTCGCACCGCTCAGGGGTTTGGGACATGTTCTTGTGTACAAGAAAATCAAATCCAAACTCGGCGGGCGGTTCATCGCGGGCATATCGGGAGGCGGGGCCCTTCCTCCGTCCTGCGACCGCTTCTTCAGCGCCCTCGGTATTCTGATACTGGAAGGCTACGGACTCACCGAAACAGCCCCGGTCGTCGGCGTCCGCTATCAAGACAAACCGGTTCCAGGGACGGTGGGCCGCCCCATCGAAGGTCTCGAAGTGAAAATCGTCGACGAACTCGGCGAAGCTCTTCCTCCCGGGAGCAAGGGCGTCATCATGATCAAGGGTCCGACGGTCATGAAAGGCTACTACAAGCGTCCCGATCTGACCGCGAAGGTCTTAAGCGAGGACGGCTGGCTCAACACCGGCGACATCGGAATGCTCACCAGGGACGGCGAAATAAAAATAACCGGCCGCGCCAAGGACACCATCGTCCTTCTCGGCGGCGAAAACCTCGAACCAGTCCCCATTGAACAAAAAATAACTGAAAGCGAGTATATAAAGCAGGCCGTCGTCCTGGGTCAGGACCAGAAATACCTCGCCGCCCTCATCGTCCCCGACGAGGAGGCCGTGACCGCATGGGCTCGGGAGAACAACGTCGTCGACATCGACTACGAAACCCTCCTCAAACAGCCCGAGGTCCTCGAGCTCATCGACTCGGAAATCAACGAACTCGTCTCGATGAAAAACGGCTTTAAGAGCTTCGAGCGGATCTTCAAGTTCGAACTCCTCGCGAAGCCTTTCGAGGTCGGCAGGGAACTCTCGGCGAAGCAGGAAGTCAAGCGCCACGCCATCAACGAGCTGTACGCCAAAGAAATACGGCGGCTTTTCGAGCAGACGCCCTAACTTTCTGTTTCATAAACGCTTAGTTAGCAGGCTGCCGGCAAAAGTGTTTACTGAGCCCATCCGTCAAAACAGGTATAGTGGACCCCATTGTCAAGACAGCCATACGGCCATCTTTTAGTGTGCCGTCACTATGACGCCAAGCGCAGATACTCCCTAATTGGATACCTTCCCTCGAGCGATGAATGCGGCCTCTCGGTGTTGTAGTGATCGATGTACCTGCCTATCCGCTTCCGTGCATCGTCGAGATCTTCGCATGAGTTCAAGTAGACCTCTTCGTGCTTAAGGCTCCTCCAGAATCGTTCAATGAACACATTGTCGAGCGCGCGTCCCTTCTCATCCGTAAACGCTGTAAG
>CAZINN010000048.1:0-19694 GCA_964540615.1 uncultured Treponemataceae bacterium
AAAGCGCGACCATGCCTGTCCTCGATTGACCCTCGACTCGGGCTACTCTATTATCTTCACAGGCTATGTCGATCACCACCAGTCAACAGATCGCGCGATGGTTCGAGCTCTATAGGACCATCGACGTCACCTATACGAAGGAGATCATCAAGTCGACCGGACTGGATACGCGCGGTTTATTCCTGAAATGCGTCGGCGAGCAGTGGCCCTGCGTCATTTATTCGAGTTCTTTCGCGGGCGCAAAGATCATCGTCAGCGCGAAACAGATGCTCAACGAGAAGATCGCCAAGGCAAACAACCTCGTGTCGCTCAGGTTCAGCTTCAAACTGCCCGACAAACCCGATCCAGTCAGTTTTTTCATAAGCGGCAAGGCCGCCGGCTTCGCCCCCTACCAGGGCGGGGCCGGAGATCTTCAGTTCGCGACAATACAGTATACCCAGCGCCCTCCGGACGATTTCATCGAGATCATGGGCAGACTCCTCGAGGCCAATATCAATTCACAGCGGCGCCGCGAGGAACGCATCGTCCTCACCCCCGATTCCATGCGGAGAATATCCCTCGTGACCAAGGAAAGCCTCATGTTCGTGCAGGGAGTGCCGCGCAAGTGCATACTGCGCGATCTCTCGTTTTCCGGGGCCAAGGTGATCATCGTCGGGCTGGCGAAATTCCTCGTCGGCAAGGAATGCACGCTCCGCGTGGACATGGACGAGCCGCGCGAAAGCCTCGATATCAAGGGCGAGATAGTGCGTTACGAAGATGTCGAGGGACGCAAGGATCTGACGGCGGTTGCGATACACTTTGACGAAAAGGCGGTGCCGATGACCTACCGTATGCACATCAACGACTATCTCAGCCAGGTTCGGCAGGCCCGCGGAGATGAGCCGGCGGCCGAGACGGCGCACAAAGAGGGCGCGGCGGAGCCCCCGCCGCCGAAACCCGAAGCTCCCAAGGCAGGACAGGGATCGTGACAACAATGGACGCACTCGGCTCAGGCGGCGAGGGCGAAGCCGCGCTCCGCCGCCTCGTATTCATTGAACTGCCCGCTCCGCTCGCCCGCAGCATCGGTTCGTTCACGCCCGATCCGGCGATACCCCTGCCTGTGGAAACGGGGGGGAGCGCTGAGTCCTTCGATCCACGCGCCTTGACGGCCGAAGCCATGGTCGCCGGCATGCTCAGGCTCCTCGCCTGGAAGCCTTCGCACGAGCATGCGGCCTACTACCGCGCGTTCGTCAAAGCCGTCAGGCCCGACATTATGGCCGAACTGTCCCAGGCGGGTATCGCCAAGGCCCAGTCCCATGACTGGGAAATAGCTGAGGAGATATTCCGGGCCCTCGCCGGACTTTTCCCCGAGGCGCCCGAGCCCCTGCTCGATCTGGCCATACTCTGCGAGGACCGCGCCGACGCCTACGCGAAGTCCGAGCGCGAAAACCTGGCCGAGGAGATGGACGAGCGGGCCTTCGCCGCGTACAAGCGCCTTCTGTCCCTCGAGCCTCCCTTCCCGCCCGCGTTTTTCAATGCGGCCTTCTTCTTTCTTCGCAGACGGAATTTCGACCGCGCTTCCTCGCTGCTCACCACCTATCTGCAGATCAGCGATGACGAGGAACGAAAGCAGCGGGCGCGCGACGTGCTCCGCGGCCTCGAGGAACAGGGCTATCTGGACAATCTTTTCAAAGAGGCCTTCGATTTCATCCGGATGGGGGAAGAGGAGAAGGGCCTTACGAAGGCCGAAGAATTTCTCGAACGCCATCCCGATGTCTGGAACGGCCACTTCCTCGTCGGCTGGGCGAACCGCAGGCTCGGCCGCTGGGAAGAGGGCAGGGCCGCCTTCGAACGCGCGCTTTCTCTCGGCGCCGAGGATGTCGACACCCTCAACGAGCTGTCGATCTGTCTCGCCGAACTCGGCCGCCTTCAGGAAGCGCGTTCAGCGCTCGAAAAAGCGCTCAGGATCGAAAGCGAGAACGTAAAGATCATCGTCAATCTCGGCGCGCTGGCGCTCCGCCAGGGACGGAAGACCGAGGCTGCAGGTTTTTTCAGGACAGCCCTGGAAATCGATCCCGAGGACCCGGCCGCGAAAAACTGGCTTAAAAAACTCAGCGAGGAAGACGAAGCGTGAGCGCTCCCGACGCCGAAGGACTCATGGCCTTCGCCTCCCGCGTCGCCCGCGATCCGGCGCCGCCCTCCCGCGAGGAGATGGCGAAGTTCGTCGACGCGGCGGCCGAGATACTCGCGGCGGAGAGCCCCGAATACAGGCCGCGCGACTCCTCCGGACGACCAGGCGGTCTTGTGCTTCTGCCGGACCTGCCCACCGTCCTTTTGCCTGATATTCACGCGCGGCCCGATTTCCTCGCCGCAGCCCTCCAGTGGCAGCCGCCCTGGATGGACGCGCCGCTCGCGCGGCTTTTGGAGCAGGGCAGGGCGAACCTCGTCTGCTTGGGCGATATCCTCCATTCCGAAGGACCGGTGGGCATGCGGCGCTGGACCGCGGCCTACGAGGAATACCGCTTGGGCTGGTCGAGGCATGCGCTCATGGACGAAGAGATGGGGCTCGCTCTCGCGGCCGCGCGCACGGTCATCGCCGCAAAAGTGAGCTTCCCGACGCGCTTCCATTGGATCAAGGGCAATCACGACAACATCGCCGACGAAGACGGCCGGGGCGATCATTCCTTCTATAAATTCGCCGCCGAGGGGGCGATGACCGCCTCCTGGTTTGTCGCTGCATACGGCGACGAGCTCTTGGACGGCTACCGCTCGGTCGAGACGGCCCTGCCGGTCCTGGCGCTCGGGCGTCTCTTCGCCGCGAGCCATGCCGAGCCTGCCTTTGTCCTCTCGCGCGAAGATGTCATCGAATACCGTTCCCGGCCCGATGTCGTCGAGGCCCTCATCTGGACGGCGAACGGCGACGCGGACGAGAACGCGGTCGCAGAGAGCCTCAGACTCCTCCTCGGCCCCTCGGCCGGCCAGGCGCTCTGGTTCGGCGGTCACCGGCCCGTCGCGGGACGGTATACGCTCAGATCGGGTGGACGCTATGTTCAATTCCACGAGGTCGGTTCCCGCCGGGCCGTGTTTATTCCGCCGGGACGGGCGCCTGATCCGGAGCGTGATATCGTCGATATTGTCTGAGGGGAACCTGAAAAGACTTCTGCTCGGGACCTTTCATTCCGATTGTTATAGAGAATCATGAGCGGCTCGAAGCGATCGTCGACTATTCAGCCTAATAACGCGGGTTGTCTTTTCTGGCTCGCGGTCATCGTCGTCATTCTCGTTCTGTTCGTCCTCAATTGGGGCAAAATACAGGAAACCCTGACTGCAACAAAGTTTATGGATATCATAAAAAACCAGCGGGGAAGCGAGACGAGTTCCAGCAAGAACGCTCCCGCCTCGCAAACACCGCAGCCGAAGACGACAACGATTCCTCCTGCTCCTCCCGGGCAAAAGGGTGATGGTTCCGCCGAGCCCTCTGATCTTCCAGCCCCGACCGCCACCTCAGGCCAAAAACCACCTGCTGAGACCTCCCCGAGTGCGGCTACACCGTCGGGCAGTACTGCGACCAAGGTTCCGACTCCCCCTACGGGCGGGGCTGCCGGTACGAGTTCACAGACCGGCGCCGCCGGTTCAGGATCGCAGACCGGCGCCGCCGGTTCAGGATCGCAGACCGGCGCCGCCGCTTCAGGATCGCAGACCGGCGCCGCCGCTTCAGGATCGCAGACCGGCGCAAAGCCCTCGCCCGCTGTCCAGAAGACGCGAACCTCATCCTTGTACTTTGTCCGCATCGACGAAGACGGCGTCATCGTCCGCCAGGAGGTCAAGCGCCAGATGCCCGCCTCGGACTCGCCGCTCACCGATTCGATCAAGGCCCTGCTTACAGGCCCTAACGAGGATGAACTGCGGCGCAAGCTCGTGTCGCTCATACCCGAGGGGACCAAGCTGCTCTCAGCGCGCGTCCGCGGTTCGACCGCCTATCTCGACTTCAATGAAGCCTTTATGTACAACCATTACGGAATCGAGGGCTACGCCGGACAGCTGAAGCAGATCGTGTATACGGCCACCTCCTTCCCGACCGTGCAGGATGTGCAATTCCTGATCGAAGGTCAGAAACGCGACTACCTGGGCGAGGGAATATACATCGGATCGCCGCTCGGACGAAATTCTTTTTAGTAGTAACAGACTCAGGTGTCGACAATTCGCTTCTCTTGCTCCTCACCGCCGCGCATGCTAGACTTTTTTACATCACGAGACCTCGAAGGACTTCAGTTTTTCGAGGTCAACCTTTCACGCGATGCGCGATTCGGGGAGGCTTTTTTCGTGAATGTGACCGCTCTGCACGATTGGCACGTCGAGCGCGGCGCCAGAATGGCGCTCTTCGCCGGCTATGACATGCCGATCGCCTATCCGACGGGCGCGGTCGAAGAACACCATATCTGTAGACGTTCGGTCGGACTCTTCGACATCGCTCATATGGGCAGGTTCGAGATCTCAGGCCGCGGCGCGGAATACTTCCTCTCGCGTCTTGTCAGCTCCTCGGTGCACGACCTCAAAGAGTTCCAAGCCCGTTACGCCCTCCTTTTGAACGAGGATGGTGGCATACTCGACGACCTTTTTATCTATCGCCTTTCCGACAGATGGCTCATCGTCGTCAACGCTTCGAACCGCGAGTCCGATCTCGAGTGGATGCGTTCGCATGCGCCCTCCGGCGTCGGCATCGTCGATCGAAGCGAGGATATCTATATGATCGCGGTCCAGGGGCCGCGCGCCATAGAACTCATCGACACTCTGTGCGGAGGCGCCGCGTCGCCGGTGCCCCGCTTTTCATCGGCCGAATTTTCTCTGGGCGGAACAAGGGTGCTCTTCGGCAGGACCGGCTATACGGGCGAGGACGGGGGCGAGCTGTTTTTCGATTCAAGCCGCGCCCTCGACGTATGGAATCTTTTATTGGACGAAGGTTCTCGCGCCTCGATCGAAGTTCGGCCGATCGGCCTCGCCGCGCGCGATTCGCTCCGCTTCGAGGCGGGCATGCCCCTGCACGGCCACGAAATATCGGCGCTCATCAACCCGATCGAGGCCGGGCTCGGCTGGGCCTGCGACCTTTCAAAAGGCTTCATCGGCGGGGATGCGGTCAAGCGGGCCATGGGAGCGGCCTTGACGCGAAAGCTCGTCTGTCTCGATGTCTCGGGCGGAGTTCCCCGCGAGGGCTATGAGGTCGTCGTCGATTCCGGCGGCGAGGCAGGGACGGCGCCTCGCTCCATCGGGCGCTGCGTGTCGGGTATGTTCTGTCCGACGGTCGGCGTGTATGCGGCCAACGCCTTCGTCGAATCCGAATTTTCCGCCGTCGGGACCGAACTCGGCGTCGTGATACGCGATAAGCCCAGACCGGCCCTCGTCGTCAAGCGGCCGCTCTATGTTCCCGTGTATCGCCGCCGCCAGGCTGCTTGATATGCGAAGCACTACACTGTCAACGAGGGGGACGACATGAAGATCGACACAACATGCAGGTACCGGATCACCCACGAGTACGCCCGCAAGGATGGTAATGAAATAGTAATCGGTATCTCTGATCACGCGCAGGCGTCCTTGGGCGATGTCGTCTTCGTGGAACTGCTCGAAGTCGGCAGGGAGGTCAAGCAGGGGGAGGCGATCGGCGTCGTCGAATCCGTGAAGGCCGCAAGCGATCTGTATGCGCCCGTATCCGGTACGATAACCGCCGTCAACGCGGATCTCCAAGGCAATCCGGCGCTTGTTAATAAGGATTGCTATGGAGCGGGCTGGCTCGCCCGTATAGCTCCTTCCGCGCCCTCCGAGTGGGACGCGCTTTTGGACGCAGCCGCGTACGAAAAGGAAGTGAGCAAGGGCTGAGACATGCCGTTTATCCCGGCGACCGAGCGCGACCGCGCGGCGATGCTCGAATGCGTCGGCGTTTCGAGCGTCGACGAGCTTTTCTCCGATCTTCCCGGATCGGCTCGTTATCCCGAGCTCTTCCTGCCTCCTCCGCTCTCCGAACTCGAGGTGATGCGCGAGATCGAGTCGATGGCCGCGAGGAACGCCGACGCGTCGAGGCGCTCGTGGTTCCTCGGCGCCGGGGCGTATTATCATTTTATTCCCGCCGTGGTTTCGGCGCTCGCCTCGCGGGGCGAGTTCTTGACCTCGTACACGCCCTATCAGCCCGAGGTCTCCCAGGGGACGCTCCAGGCGATTTACGAGTATCAGAGCATGGCCGCCGCGCTGCTTGGCGTCGAGGTCGTCAACGCCTCGCACTACGACGGCGCCACGGCCCTGGCCGAGGCTGTTCTTATGGCGCGCGCCGCGGCGGTGCAGGGGCCGCGCGGAAGCTCGCGCGAGCGGCTCGTGCTGTCCGCCGATCTCCATCCCGAATACAAAGATGTCATCCGCAGCTATCTGACGGCGTTTCCGGTCAGGATCGACGAGATCGACGGCCCCCCCGAAGCCGTCGGACGCGCCGCCGACGATTCGACCTTCTGTGTCGTTGTCCCCTATCCCGGTTTTTCGGGCAGCTTAGGCGACATCGGAGCAGCCTCGCGTTCCGCCCACGAAGCCGGCTCTCTTCTCGTGGTCCATACGGATCCGATCATGTGCGGCCTACTTAAGAGTCCCGGCGAACTCGGCGCGGATATCGTAGCGGCGGAGGGCCAGAGTCTGGGCTCCCCCATGAGTTTCGGCGGCCCCTTCCTCGGTATGCTGGGTTGTTCCTCGCGCCTTGTGCGCAGGCTCCCCGGCAGGCTTGCCGGCGAGGCCCATGACGCCCAAGGACGCCGAGGTTTTGTCCTGACCCTGACCGCCCGTGAGCAGCACATCCGCCGGGAAAAGGCGGTCTCGAATATCTGCTCGAACCAGGGTCATGCGATGCTGAGGGCCTGCATATACCTCGCAGCCATGGGCCCGGCAGGGCTCCGCGAAGTTGCGCGCCTGTGCTGGGACAGGGCCCACTACGCGGCCTCGCGCATCGCGTCGATTCCGGGCTTCTCGCTGCGCGACGGCGTTTTCTTCAAGGAATTCACGGTGCGCACGCCCATCCCGGCCGAGCGCATCTCGCAGATGCTCGTTCCGCGCGGCATCGTGCCGGGCCTGCCTCTCTCTCGCTATTATCCCGATCATGATCGTGAGCTTTTGGTCTGCGTCACCGAAATGTCGAGCCGCGCTCAGATCGACGAGCTTGTCGAGGCACTGCAGGAGGTATCGCGATGAGCGACACCGAGACGTCGCGCCCAGCGTTGTCGTCCCCGGTCCCCCCGGCGGCGGTCGAGCCTCTGGTGTTCGAACTCTCTTCGCCGGGCCGGCGCTGCTGCCTCCTGCCTGAATCGGATGTCCCCACGTATCCCGTGCCGGCGGAGCTCGAACGCTCGAATCTCAAGCTGCCTGAGCTGGACGAGCTTTCCGTGGTGCGCCACTTCACACGGCTTTCGCGGCTCAACTTCTCGATCGACACGAACTTCTACCCCCTCGGCTCCTGCACGATGAAGTACAATCCCAAGGTCAACGACAAGGCCGCCGCCCTGCCGGGCTGGGAGAACGCGCATCCGCTTGCGGGGGATGAGCTGTCACAGGGCGCGCTCGAGCTCATGTATAAGCTGCAACGATCGCTCTGCGAGATCGGCGGTTTTGCGGCGGGTAGTCTCCAGCCCGCAGCCGGGGCCCAGGGCGAATTCGCGGGGGCCTTGATCATCAGGGCCTACCACAGCTCGCGCGGCGAGGCCGAGAGGAGGGTGATACTCGTCCCCGACTCGGCCCACGGCACCAACCCGGCGACTTGCACCATGGGCGGCTTCACCGCGCAGAGCATCAGCTCCGATTCCGAGGGCGGGATCGACATCGGAGAACTCAAGGCGGCTTTAGCGGGAGAGAGCGGACGAAGAATCGCCGGAATCATGATTACCAATCCCAATACTCTGGGGCTATTCGAGCGGAATATCGAGACGATAACTGAACTCATTCATAAAGCGGGCGGCCTTGTCTACGGCGACGGCGCCAATATGAACGCGCTTGCGGGAGTGCTCAGACCGGGTGACGTCGGCATCGACGTTATGCACTTCAACCTGCACAAGACCTTCTCGACCCCGCACGGAGGAGGAGGGCCGGGTGCGGGCTTCGTCGGAGTGCGCGCAGATCTCGCCGACTTCCTGCCCGGACCTGTCGCGGCCGAAAACCCCGCGTCAGGTACGAGGTATGTCTTGCGAATGCCCCCGCGCTCCATCGGCCGCATGAAGTCCTTTTACGGGAACTTCGGCGTTCTCGTGCGCGCCTACGTCTATGTCCGCATGCTCGGCGCAGAAGGCTTGCGACGCATGTCCGAGACCGCGGTTCTCAACGCCAACTACCTTAAGAAGTTAGTCGAACGAGTCTACGACGTGCCGTATAAACGGCGCTGCATGCACGAGTTCGTCGCGCGCGGAGATGTCGCCGAGGCTGTCCACACCATCGATGTCGCGAAGCGGCTTATCGACCTCGGTTTCCACCCCCCGACGATCTACTTCCCCCTCATCGTGCCCGAATCGCTCATGATCGAGCCGACCGAGACCGAATCGAAGGAGACGATCGATGCCTTCGCCGCGGCTTTACTGAGAATCGCCGAAGAGGCGGTTTCCGATCCCGGCCTTCTAAAATCGGCTCCGGTCACAACACCCGTAGGGCGGCTCGACGAGGCGGACGCGGCACGCAATCCGCGGCTCTGCCACCGGGGCTGATCCCTACAGGAGGATGAAGTCGCGCGGAGCCGGCGTGATGATCTCGTTGGCCCGCTCGCCTACGAGAATCGTGTCCTCGATGCCGACGACGCCGATCCCGGGGAGCGCCACCTTGGGTTCGAGGGCGATCGTCATGCCTTCTTCGAAAAGTCTTTCCATCTTCGGGGCGAGGAAGGGCGGCTCGTCGAGCTGGATGCCGACGCCGTGCCCCACGAAGCGGACCTTGTCACGGCCCGAGCCCATGAAGACCTCCTCGTAGCCGTAGCCGCGGGCCATGCTCAGGGCCAGTTCCCATGCGCTTTCCCAGCTGTCCCCCGGCCTGATCGCCGCGACGAGGGCGTCCTCGATATCGACCATCGCGTTATACGCATCCATGACCGAACGCTGAGGCCTGCCGACAGATCCCATCCGGGTCATGTCGATATGATATCCTTCCAGCACAAAGCCGTAGTCGAAGAGGACCGGGACCGAGGGGGGGATGACATCGCGCGACGCGCCGGCTGGAAAAGCGCAGGACAGGCCCTTGCCCGCGCAGATACCGTCGAATTTGTTCCCCTCGAGGCTGTTGAGACCCGCGGTCGTGACGCCTGCACCGAGGACAAGCCCCTCCTGCTTGCTGTCGATGACGCCGTTTCCTTCGAGCCTGAAATAGTGCTCGATGTGGGCTGAGAGCTCGAGTTCGGTCATGCCCGCTTTATACTGTGATTTAATTATTTCCGGCATGCGCGCGATGACCATTCCGGCCCTCCGCATGATCTCGAGCTCGCCTTTTGATTTTTTCATGCGGGCGAACCTGATCTCCTGCGAAAGATCGACGATCTCGGCCGAGGGCGAGAACCTGCGCATGCGCGTAACGGTCGCGCACGAGGTCGAGTCGCAGGTGAAGCCCAGCCGCTTCGCGGAGGCAAGGCGGTGCTTCGACCAGATTTTCTCGAGTTCTTTCGAGCCTTGGAAGTATTCCAGCGGAATGAAGGGGACGTCGCGCGCGATGCGCGAATCAGCCTTGCGGGCGAGCATGAATGCTCCGCCGTCCGCCGCGGCGACGAGGTACAAGGGAAGGGGCGATCCGGTGTAATAGCAGAGGTCCGCGCAGGTGTTGAGCAGGACGGCGTCGACCTTCTGCGATTGCAGTATCGATGAAAGTTCGGCTAACCTGTTTTTGAACTCCGACGGGTCAAAGCTCTGCATTGCAATCTCCATCGACAGGATATCACAAAAGCCGGGGGCGGGAAATCTCAATTGCGAAATTTTCTCCCCGTAATTCCGCTATACGCCCCTCAGCCTACGCTGAACGACATCCCATCGCGCGATACGACCGACCGCGACGAAAAGCCCTTCTCGGAATCATATAGGAAAATCTCCGCCCCGCAGAAGACCCCGCCCGTACACAGCCATCCGCCGGTATTGTGCAAAACCACGCTGCCCCGGCTTCGCTCGCCGCAGGGGACCGATAGATGCTCATCCGCCATGGATATAGGCTGGTGGGTGTGGCCGAATATGACCCGCGTCGGCGGCGGTAGATCGACGCCGGATTCCGTTTTCATCCGCGCAATCTCCCGGAGACAGTACGCGTAATATCGATAAAAGCGCCTGCGAACCGACTCCCGTTCGAAAAAAATCGAATCGTAACGGGCGGAAGGGCGCTCGGCTATGTTCGCGAGGGCCTTTGTTTTTGCACGCTTCAAAAGACTCCGCGTCACCCAGCCTATGAGCGAAGAGCGAAGAAGCTTTTGAACGCCGAGGTCGATGACGCCGTCGAGGTAGGCTCTCGTATGGTCGAACTGTTTTTTGACGCTCTCTTTTTCGACGATGCGCGCCATCCGGGTCACCGCTCCCGCCTGGCCGACGCCCGTGCAGCTGAGCTGATTCAAGGGATAGTTCATCGCCGTCATGCTCTCGATGTCGATCATGTCCAGGGCCTCTTCGGGACTCGGCGGCGGGGATGCATCGGGCGCTATGACTTCCGGCGCGATGAGGGGGACGGCCGAGCCGAGAAAGGACCAGTAAGCCTCGAGGTATTGGCCGTGCGTCACGAGGACCGTCCCGCGGTCGCTTGTGATGTACAAATTCGGAAAGGCGAAGTAGAAGGTCGTCGGCGGGTCGCTGATGTTATCGAGGAATAATTTCCCGTAGGGGTGGGGGGAAACAGAAGGGGGATTGCGCTTCACGCCGTGCAGTACGATGCTCCGTTCGCGGCTGGTGGAACGATCGTCGATTATCGCGGGCACCGAGTGCGCGTAGGGTTCGGGAAGTTTTCCTTCAATACCGAGACGGCGGATAACGTGTCTCTGGTGCTGGACGATATGCCAGAGGTCTGCGTCATGATTGCCCGCGAGGTAGAGAACGACATCGGCTATTCCATCGCGCTTGACCGCGTCGAAAAAACACCGCGCGCAGCGGTAGGCTTCGGCGTACTCGGTTATGGCGAAGTCGATGATGTCGCCGGCGAGAACGAGGATGTCGTTGCCCTTGCCTGCGGCCTCTTTGAAGGCCCCGTAGCCTCTGCCGGGGACGAAATCCCGGCCGCGCTTCTCGACCAGGACCGAGTCGGGGTCGCCCAGGTGCGTATCGGAGACGATCGCAAGGCGCATAGAGCCTCCTTTTAAGCTCAGTATCCCGCGGCGAGCCCCTCCTTAAGGAGTGTGAAGAAACGTTCGTTCTGCTCGGGCAGGCCGAAACTGATGCGAAGACAGGTGGGCAGGCCGAAGGAATGGGTCGGTCGTACGATGAGTCCTTTGCGGAGCAAGAACTCGTACATCGGCCTCGAATCACGCTTCAGATCGATGAGAATGAAGTTGGCCTGCGTGGGAAGATAGTCGATACCGAGTTCGTCAAGAGCGGCGTAGAAGTAACGCCTGCCGTTTTGCACTAGTTTCTTATAACGATCGACGTGGTCGCGGCAGCCGAGGGCGACGACGCCGGCGGCCTGGGCGAGGGAATTGACGTTGAAGGGGTCGCGGGCCTTGTGCATCGCGGAGATTATCGCCTCGTCAGCGACCGCGTAGCCGAGCCTGAGCGCGGCCATGCCGTGGATCTTCGAGTAGGTTTTCAGCACGACGAGCCTTCGGCCGCCCTCTTTGACGAGGTCGATCCCGCGGGGGAAATCAGGCTCGTCGGCGAAGTCGGCGTAGGCCTCGTCCAAGACGACGAGAATGCGGGGCGGGATCGAATCCAGAAAATCCCGAAACTCGACGCGTCCCACGAAGGTCCCCGTCGGATTGTTCGGGTTGCAGACGAAAACCGCCTTGGTCCTGTCGGTCACGGCATCGCGCATCGCATCGAGGTCGTTGCCCAAACCCTTGCGGCCTCGAACGCGGACCGGCTTCGCTTCAACCAAGAGACTCACCGAGGCGTACACGCTGAACGCGGGATCGGGGACGACCACCTCGTCGCCGGGCCTGAAGAATGTTTCGGCGATAATGCGAAGAACGTCGTCGAGGCCGTTGCCGGTCAGAATACATTCGGATCCGATGCCCAGATGCTCGGAGAGTGCGCGGCGCAGATAGAATGCGTTCGCGTCGGGGTAGAGGGCGGCCTTATGCGCCGCAGCCGCGATCGCCTCGACAACCTCGGGAGCGGGCCCCAGGGGGTTTTCGTTCGAGGCCATCTTCACGGCTCCCTTGATGCCCAGTTCGCGTTCAACTTCTTCTATGGGCTTGCCCGGCACATAGGGCGGCAGTCCGAGTACCGCAGGCCGTATCAAATCCGAGATGTCCACGCATCGCCTCCAGTAGGGGATATACTACCGGAATTGTAACTATTGATGAAGGACCGCGCGGAGTCCCGACAGGGGGCACCGTGTGCCGGATCTGGTCATGAGCATTCAATCATGGCGGTCGAGGCGGAGCGTAGAGGTATCGATATCCTTTCCTTTCCTCAGCGCTCGATATGGTATATACTATGGTATATACAGACTCGGGAGGCGTTTATGAGCCAGCTCGCCAAGATCTTCAAGAACGGCCGAAGCCAGGCGGTCCGGCTGCCCAAGGCCTTCCGTTTCGAAGAGGACGAGGTCTTCATTCGCAAGGATGAGAAGACGGGAGACGTCATCCTGTCCCGGAAACCCGAAGACTGGATTTCCTTTTTCCGAGCTCTTGAAGCCGCCGAGGTGCCGGTCGATTTCCTTTCCAAGTCGGAGCGCGGCAAGCTTAAACCCGACAAGGATCCCTTCGAGGGAATCGCCGAGTGAACCTGTACCTCCTCGATACGAGTGCGGTCAGCCTTCTCATGCGGGGCGATGCAGGCTACGCGAGGAAGATCGTCTCTGTTCCCATGTCCGCGCTCAAGATATCGTCGATAACCGAGGGCGAACTTTTTTTTGGCTTGGCCAAGCGTCCTGACGCAAGGCGGCTTCATCTCGCCGCGAAGGAATTCCTCAAGCGCGTCGATGTAGTGAGTTGGGACAGCAACGCCGCACGCTGTTACGGCAAACTCCGTGCGGCTATGGAAAAAGAAGGAGCGGTCATGGGAGCCCTCGATCTCTTGATTGCGGCTCACGCGATTTCCTTGAAAGCCGTCTTGGTTACGAGTGACAGATCCTTCGCCCGAGTCCCTATGTTACGACGTGAGGACTGGAGTGCATAAAGACTTCACAGCGGGCGAGCCCGAATTTGAAACGTCTATCCCTACAGATTCCCGATAGTCGCGACCATGACAGCCTTGATGGTGTGGAGGCGGTTCTCGGCCTGGTCGAAGACAAAGGAGTGGCGCGAGCGGAAGACCTCGTCCGAAACCTCCATCTCCGTAATGCCGTGCTTCGCCGCGACCTCCTTGCCGATATCCGTTTCGGTGTCGTGAAAGGCGGGCAGGCAGTGGAGGAAGATGACCTCGGGGTTGCCCGTCTTACGAACGAAGTCCATGGTGACGCGGTACTTCTGAAGCTGGGCTATGCGTTCGGCGAATTTCGCCTCCTCGCCCATTGAGACCCATACGTCGGTGTACAGGACGTCGGCGCCTTTAAGGGCTGTATCGGCTTCCTCGATGGAGAAGAACTCGATGGAAGCGCCGGTCTGAGCGGCGAGGGCTTTCATCTCGGTTGTCAAGTTTTCGTTGGGCCTCAGCCCCTCGGGCGCGAGGGCGACGAAGTGCATGCCCATCTTGGCGCAGCCGATCATGAGGGCGTTGCCCATGTTGTTGCGGGCGTCTCCGGAGTAAACCAGCTTAACCTTGTTGAGCGGCTTGTGACAGCGCTCCTCGATGGTCATGAGATCCGCGAGGACCTGGGTGGGGTGGTCCTCGTCGGTCAGGCCGTTCCATACCGGAACGCCCGAGTAGCGGGCGAGGTCCTCGATGAGCCTCTGCGAGAAGCCTCGATACTGGATACCATGGTACATGCGGCCCAAAACTTTCGCCGTATCCTCGATCGACTCCTTCTTCCCCATTTGGCTGTTGGTGAGAAAGGTGACATTGCCGCCCTCGTCCCAGCAGGCGGTCTCGAAGGCGCACCTCGTGCGCGTCGAGGTCTTATCGAAAATGAGAACAATGTTCTTGCGCTCGAGGAGATCGCCTCGTATGCCCGCGCGTTTTTTCGCCTTGAGATCATGGGAAAGATCGAGGAGATAGCGTATCTCTTCGGTCGTGAAATCCTTAAGGGTGAGGAGACTGCGTCCTCTCAGGTTCGCCGGCACGATATCCTCCGCGCTAACAAGCTGTTGACAAAGGCGAAAGCGCCTTTGTCATCAACCTGCTAATACTATCGGGGCGCGGAGAGGGCGTCAATGAAGGCCCTGCGGAGTTCCGGCCGTCCGCTATCGTTTTTTCGGATACAAAAAACGCTTGATACTCTGCTTGGGCGTTTTTTCGAAGGGCTCGGCCTGAAGTTCCACCCGCGCAAGGCGGGAAAAGGCCGCAAGACGGCTGTTCGCTTCGCGCCGTATCGTTTCAAGAAGCCGGGCGATCGCCTTCTCGGCGTTTTCAAGCCGTTCGCCCGCGTGTTGAGCCGCGGCGCCGACGGCCCTTCCCACCTGCGCAGCAGCAAGTTCGGCCTCTTCCACCCTGTCTTTCACGCGCGCGGCGATCTCCCCGAGCGACGAGGGCTCGAGGAACTCGGGCTTCAGATGCACCAGGGCCGTCAAGCCTCGCTCGTCGCCGTAGACCAGCGATTCGAGAACATAGGGGGAGGCGTTGAGCAGGGCTTCGATCTCTTCGGGATAGATATTCTCGCCCGAAGCTCCCAGTATCATGGTCTTCAATCTGCCGCGGACCGTGACGCGGCCCGATTCGTCGATGAGGCCGAGGTCGCCGGTTTTGAACCAGCCGTCCGATGTGAAGACCTCGGCGGTACGATCAGGGTCCTTGTAATAGCCGGGGAAGACATTGGCGCCGCGGGCCTGGATCTCCCCCTCGCCCGTGTCGGGCCGCGGCTCGGCGATCCGCAGTTCTACGCCGCCCGCGGGAAGCCCCGTCGTGTGAACGCGGACGCGGCCGGGTTTGTTGCCCGCCAAAAGCGGCGCCGTCTCGGTGAGGCCGTAGCCGATCGAGTAGGGGAAGCGCGCGTCGTGCAGAAACTCCTCGACATCCGCGGCGAGCGGCGCGCCACCGATGCCGAAAAAGCGCAGCCTGCCGCCGAAGGTCTTGTAGAGCTTCATGCCTGCGATGCGCCTCAAGATCGGACGAGCCCAGCGCTGCTTGTACAAGGGTATTTTCTCGAGGGCGGGTTTTACGCTCGTGCGGTAGACCTTTTCGATGACCAGGGGCACCGAAAGCATGATCGTCGGCTTCACCGCGGCCAGGGCGGGCAGGAGGGCCGTCGCCGAGGGCGGCCGATCGAGGTAGTAGACCGCGGAACCCTGGAGCATTGGAATGATAAACCCGATCGTGAACTCGTAGGCGTGGGCCAGGGGCAGGATCGACAAAAGGCGGTCCGTTCTGCGCAGGTAAATAAATTTTCTCGCCGAAAGCGCGTTCGAGACGAAATTGCGGTGCGTCAGCATGACGCCCTTCGAAGCGCCCGTCGTGCCCGAGGTGTAGATGATCGAGGCAAGATCGTCGGCCCGGACGGGCTCTTCCTCGAAGTTTGTTGCGGCCTTCTCGACCGCGGCTTCGGAAAAGAACGAGGGCGGCAGGCCCGAAGATCGGACCGAGAAGTCCTCGATCGAGATGAGCGCGATCAGCTCCGTCTCAGCCGGCGCCTTGGGCAGGAGCTTCGACGACGCTATAATCGCCTTGCACTCCGAATGCGCGACGATGTTCGCGATCTGCTCGGCCGTGAAATCCACCATGATCGGCACGGCGGTCGCCCCGGCCCGCACAATGCCGAAATAGGCGAGTCCCCACTCGGGTCTGTTTTCCGACAAAAGCGCTACTCGGTCGCCCTTCTTTATGCCGAGGAGACCGAGGACGGCCGCGATGCGCCGGCTTCGGCCCTCGATCTCGCGATAGTAGACAGGCTCGCCTCCGACCATGGCCAGAGCGGGCCGTTCGGCATAGCGGATCGAACTCTTTTCGATGATTTCGTTGATGGTGAACTGCTCGATGGTGTACACGGACAGGAACTCCTTCAAAATATAGACATGAACCAGCGTTTTTTGTTGCGTTGAAAAATAAAGATATACATATATTAGAGAAATGTCAAAATAAAAAATCCTTGACCGCGGGCTGCGGCAGCCTGTCGCCCTCGTCTTTCAGGCTCTGAATTATGGGAACCTCTAAAAACCCGGTTGGTTTTTAAGGTTCCCTTGCAATTCCCGCAAGGGAATTAATTCCCTTACGGGAATTGCAATTATATAAGGTTGACCTCGAAAAATTGAAGTTTTTCGAGATCCCGTTATCAAGGTGATGCGGTGAAAATCGACAAGAGACCGTCTGATGCGAGACCGAATTTTGTACCATCGGGCGAGAAGGCCAGTGTCATGGGGCGTGGGGGTACGGCGTCTCCTTCGGGAGGCAGGATCGAACCGAGATACCTTAGCTCGCCTGGAGAGCTGAGATCGAAGGCCGCAATCCCATCTTCGGAGCCGCTTCCGGCCACGACCACTAGCCCAGCCTCAGGATTCAGGCCGAGGGCGCGGGGTGTCGCGAATCCTTGGACTCCATCGTTCCCCGAGCGCGCACCGGCGACAGGATTGAAGGCGCCGGTCGCGGCATCCCTGTCCAGCCTGATGACAGCCTTGCCGTAGTACGAGAGCGCATAGAGCGAAGCTGAATCGGGCGCGAAGACGAGGGCGCAGGGATCTGAGAGCGGAGCGCTCGCGGGGAAGGCTGTTTTATTGATTCTTTGACGGAGCGTGAGTCCGCCGGACGAGGAGTCGCGGCTAAAGAGGTAGATTGCATCGTCGCCGCAGGTACCGACCGCCAGGATGCCGCCCGTCGTATCGAGCGCAGCGCAGGAAGGACGCGAGAAATACGCCAGCTCTCCCGCGCCGGGCGCGGCCGCAAGCTTCGCCGATACCGGGATGTTGTTTTCGTCGAGCGAGAGAAGGATCACTGAATCAGAATCCTGGGCGGCGACATAGATCGAAGTCGCGTGTCCTTGATTATCGGCCGGAACGACGGCCATATCCTTCGCGCCGGCCAGGAGAGGATCGATAAAAGTGTTTGCGAGGCGGAGAACCGGCTCCTCAGGCGAAGCTTCGATCGCGAGGGTGTAGAGTGCTCCACGGGATTCAGAAAGTGCAAGGATGCTCATATCCGAGACGAAACGCAGACGGGTGGGAGCGGCGAGGGCCGGTTCAGCGGCGCCGCCTGCAAAAGCCAGAGGAAAGATGGCGCCGACATCTGCCGCATCGAAAAGCGAGACGGTGTTCGAATCCCTGCTCGCAGCGGCGAGGAATCTCCCGGAAGGAGACCACGCGAGATCGCGGCAATCAGATAAACCCCGCGCCAAAACTTGCGAGGAACTGTCTTGTTCTGATCTGATGAGCAGTTCAATCCAACGCAGGCCAGCGAGTTCTTGCCCCGCGCGTTGTATCAGGCGCGCCGAGCCTGAGCGTGGCGGATACAGGCCCTCGGCGTCTGCGTATATACAATCGATTCGCAGCGAGGATGCGGCGCCTAGAACGTCGAGTTGAAGGAGGGGCGAGGCACAGGCCAGAGCTGCTCCTTCGCTGTACCACGTCACCGGAGCCTCGCAGTCGGCCTTGAAGGCGACGCGGGCGCCGACTGCCGCCCTCCTGACCGCGGGTTCGATGCTCAACGAGGTCGATTCATAATCGGGAATGAGGAAACTCAAAGCCATGCTCGCCCGGGGCGGCGAGAACACGATCGAGACCAGTGTGGTCATATTAGCGGCCACCAGGATCGCGTCGGCCAGCCCGCAGACCGTTTCGCCCTCGCAAAGGAGGCTCAGGCGGAGTTTCCAGCTTCCGCTCGGCAGGTCGGCGATCACGAGCGGCGAATCCTCGGGCCGCGAGAAGGGAGACTCGATCGCGCGTATTTCACCCTTCGCATCCTCGATGCTGCCGGTCACCGACAGCGCCCCGCCGAGCTCGCCCTGAAGACTCCACCTCAGGCTTATCGATCCCGAGCCTGCGATCGGGCGCAGGACGAGCGTCCTCGATACACATTCGGAGGGCTCGAGTTGCAGCTCGAGTGAACCCTCGACGATGAGCACACTTTCCGAATTGAAACCTTTGGCGCTGACGACCCACGCGCCCGGCACAAGTTCAAGCTCGATGGGCGCGCCCTCCGAGTCCGCATGCACATTCACGCCGCCGGGGCCGGAGAGTTCGACTTCGATCGAGGAGACCGCCAAGCCTGAAGGCACGATGGCCTTGGAATCCGCCGGATGCGCCGCTCTCCCTGGGTCGGCGAAACCGAGGATAAGCAGGGCGTTATTCGACGTATTTATTGTGGTCGGGCTCTTGCAGCCCACAATCGCGGCTGAGAGCACAGCAAACAGAAGAATGAAGGGCCACATTGAGTGAGCATTATTTCGTTTCATACCAACCTCCCTACGCGAACGCAGAAGGAGGCTGAGAACGATTGAAAATTTCGAGAAAAACTTCAGGGATTCAGATGCTGATTAACTACAATTGGAAAAAGGAAATGAACGACATTCGGAGGCCGCAATTGATGTAAGAAATCTCGGTCGAGGTGCCTGAAAGCCGAAAGCTCGAGAAAAAGCGGACAATCTGAGTGCCATGTTAGATGCTGGTGCCCGGGGGCACTATATTTGTACAATATATAAGGCGAGTCTGAAATATACGATTATAGGAGCCGAACGATATATGCGTAAATCTCTACCAGGATTCAAAACACATACTACATCGATCGTGCGGCTTGCGTTGTGCGTGTTCTTTGTCTTTTGTTCTGCGGAACTATGGGGGGCTGACGCGACATGGACCGGTGGCGGCAGTGATGGAGTCTGGACTAATAACGCAAACTGGTCTCCCGCCGAGTATCCTGGAACAAACAGTGGCGAGACCGCAACTTTCACAACGAGTCCGACAATAACTAATTTCACAGGACTTGCCAATATTCCTCATCTCTCCATAACTGCTGGAAATGTGACCTTCAATACCGCAACGAACTTCCGCCAGGTCTCCGTAAGTGGTGGAGCGACATTGACGCTTGGAGGCGATTTGACTGCCTCCGAAGCCGTGACGAACACGGGGACGATCGCTGTCGGGGCGCAGACACTCAATGCATCAGCAGGCGGTATCTCCGGGGTCGGCGGGACCGTGACGGTATCTGGGGGCACGATCGACGCGACGGGGACGATAGCGACGCTGACGGTGACGGGAGGAGCGACGATCGACGGGAACGGCGGACTGACGATTACGAACGCGGTGAGTGGGAATCTCGTGACGAGTGGAGCGGTGACGCTGAACGGAACGACGATCGGGAGCTTGAGTAACAGCGGGACGCTGACGCTGAACGGGGATGTGACAACGACCGGCAATGCCACATTTGCCTTACTCGACGGAGACGGTTACGACCTATCGATTGGAGGTAATGGGACTTTTAATGGAAACGTTACGAATGTCACTAATCTGTCGGTAAACGGTACGAGCGCGATCAACACGACGGGAATAACGACGAGCGGGACGCAGACGTATACAG
>CAZINN010000049.1:0-19329 GCA_964540615.1 uncultured Treponemataceae bacterium
TCAGCCGGCGGTCACCGGATTCGTCAGAACGCCGATGCCCTCGATATGCACCTCGACGATGTCGCCCGGCGACAAGGGGCCGACGCCGCTGGGCGTTCCCGTCGAGATGATGTCGCCCGGTTCGAGCGTCATGATGCGCGAGATATACGATATTAAGCGGGCGACGCTGAAGATCGTGTCGGCGGTGCAAGCTTCCTGGACGATCTGCCCATTGAGCGTGCATCGTATCGGGAGCTTTTGCGGATCGGGGATCATTTCTGCAGGGGCGACGGCCGGTCCGATGGGGCCGAATCCATCGAAGCTCTTGCCGCGGAACCATCCCGAACGGTCGCTGTTCTGGATATTGCGCTGGCTTATGTCGTTGAAGCAGGTGTAGCCGAATACGTATTCGAGAGCCCTTTCTTCCGGGATGTTCCTGCAGCGCCTGCCGAGTATCACCGCGAGCTCGGCCTCGTAGTCGGTGCGCGGTTCGGCGATGCCGGAGGCGGCGAGAAAGCCGAGCGGCAGGACGATCGGGTCTCCCGGGCCGATGAGGACGTTCGGCGTCTTTGCGAAGATTACAGGTTCCGACGGCTCATCCGGGCCTCCCGCGCCCGAACCCGCGAGAAATGTCGGCGCTTCGGCTGTGTGATCGCGATAATTGAATCCGACGGCGAGTATTTTTGAGGGATTCAGCGCATAAATGCGCTCTGTCCCGAGAATCGGAAGCTCGACCATTCGATCTTTCTCCATTTATAGAATAACCGAAGACCGGCGCCGGCTCAAGGAACTTGGAATCCTGTTTGTTTCGTACTACACTCTCCTTACGCTATAGGCATGTCGTATTTTGTGAGGAGGATACAATGATCATCCGCCGTTTTCCGGCTCTGATCGTCGCCTTTTTCCTGGCTGCAGCGGGTATCTCGGCGGGCGCCCAGTCTCAGAGCGCAAAAACATACACAGTTTCCGATATAGTACAGCTGCTCAAGGCGGTTGGACCCGACCGGACCATAGTTCTTCGAAAGGGCGACTACAAGCTCTCATCCGGTTATTCCGTGACGAGCGAATACGTCGACTGGTTCGAGGGTGACAGCGGCAAGGGCCTTGAGCTCTCGGGGCTCAAAAATCTGACCATTCGCGGAGCCGACGGCGCCCGCATCATTTCTGACGCATCGATGAGCACCATACTCACAGTGTCCGAGTCGCAGGGGATCACGATCGACAATGTTGTTTTTACGAGGACGGCGGCCGCAGGCGAAAATGCGGGCTCAGGCAGCCTATACGCCGATTCGATCGAGAATCTCGTTATAGATCGATGCGTCTTCGAGGGCGGCACCTATGTTGCGATCAATCTTTGGGAATGCAGCAATGTCAAGATTCGCAGAACTCGGATTTCGGGAGCATATTCCGGCGCGCTGTATGCCTCATACTCGACAGATATCGAGATAAGTGGATCGACCATCGAGGGATGTGAGGGGTATCCCCTTATTTATACCGAAGAATCAGGTCCTGTTACGTTCGAATCGTCGCTCTTTGAGTGGAATATCGGAAGTAATTTCGTCGAGTATTATCCTTTTGATCTCGATGTTCAGACACTGGTATTCAAGAACTGCGACTTTAAAAATAACGACTACGAGTTTTTCCTCGGCTCGCCTGATTTTCCGGAGACGCTCAGCTGCACGTTCGAGGGCAACAGTTTCGGCGAGGATTGGGCCGAGTCATCGGTCGCTCTGAGTGATGAGGATTACTATGGCGGAGACGAGTATTACGATGGAGAATACGACGAGGAATACTCGGAGTACGCATACTTCGAGCACTCCTCGGGCTTGGCCTTCGAGTATCCTTCGTATTGGGAACTCCGGGATGATTCGTATAAATCGAGGGCGGGCGTCTTCTCCCCCTATGGCTCGACCTTTGTGCTCATACTGACGCCGTATCAACTTCCGGCCAAGATCGATGCCGTCGCACAGCGGCAGAAGATTTTCGCCGACGCCTTGGCCGCCCTCGCGAAAAGCTTGAAGGACGAGTCGGCTCTCGTGCTTTCGGTCAAGGCCGAGGGTCAGATAGGTGACGAAGCGGGACTTGTCTTCCAGGAATATCGGGGCAGCGCGACGATGGGCAAGGATGGATACGTCGTCGCGCGTGTCAAGCTCATTATCTACGGCGGCAAGGTTCATGCCCTCGTCGGTATGGCGAAAGATGAATCCTCGCTCGATGTTGACACAGACGCGGATTACGTCTTTTCGTCAATCGCGGCGCATGAGTGAATCGTGGACATGCACGATGCCCGTTGCTCCTCGTCCCGCAAGGTGCTAAAGTAAAAAACACTAACGGGTGAAAACCACGGCGGCAAAGCTCTGGTTTTCGCCCGTTTAAGCATCTCGCGGGGGAACAGCATGGTTATTCTTACTCTCAATTGCGGCTCATCTTCGGTCAAGTACCAGGTGTATGATTGGAATAAAAAAGACACCCTTGCCACGGGCATCGTCGAGCGTGTTTCGATCGGCGGCTCGTCCATTACGCATAAGGCCAAGGGGAAGCCCGACTATGTAGTCAATCATGAGTGCCCGACGCACACGGTCGCGATCGAGCTCATTCTGCGCACGCTTGCAGACACTTCCCACGGCGTCATCAAGGACATGTCCGTCATCAAGGCGGTCGGCCACCGAATGGTGCATGGCGGCGCGAAATTCGCGCGTTCGGTGCAGATCAACGACGAGTTCATCTCGGCCTTCAGAGATTTGATCGACCTGGCTCCGCTGCATAACCCTGCGAACCTCATGGGCGTCGAGGCCGCCAAGGCCGTGCTTCCCTATGTCCCTCACTGCGCCGTCATGGATACGGCCTGGCATCAGACTATGCCCGATTTCGCCTATACCTACGCCGTGCCCCGCGAGTGGAAAGACACGTATGCCGTCCGTCGCTACGGATTTCATGGAACAAGTTTCTTATATGTCGCCAAGCGCGCCGCGGTCCTTCTCGGCAAGGATCCATTCGAAACGAATCTCATCATCGCCCACATCGGCAACGGCGCTTCGATGAACGCGGTCAAAAACGGGCTTTCCTATGACACCACGATGGGCATGACCCCGCTCGAAGGACTCGTCATGGGAACGCGCTCGGGCGATATCGATCCAGGCGTTATTTTCCACATGGTCCGTAAGGCGGGGCTCAAGGCTTCGGACGTAGACAGAATACTCAACAAAGAATCCGGCCTTCTCGGTCTGACAGGGCGATGGGCCGACCGCCGCGACGTCGTGCAGGCCGCGGAGTCAGGCGATCCGGTCGCAATCCTCGCGAGGAAGGTCGAGTGCTATCGGATCAAGAAGTACATCGGCGCCTACACCGCGGCGCTCGGACGGGTTGATGCCGTCGTATTCACGGCGGGCGTCGGCGAGATGAGCCCGACGATCCGCCAGCTCGCCGTAGAAGGGCTCGAAAATCTCGGCATTGTCGTCGATCCGAAGAAAAACGAGCAGGCGACCTGCCGCAACGCCGAGTTGGATATCACCGGCTCGGGATCGAAGGTGAAGGTCTTTGTCATTCCGACGGACGAAGAGCTTGTCATGACCGAGGACGCCTTCGCGCTCACCGATGGGAGTTACGATTTACATACAAGGTATCGTTATTATTTTCAGGATCCGCAGTACGTCAACAAAGGCAGGGCCGAGGGTCTCGTCCGCGATTTGGAGAAACGGCCGTACCTCAAAGAACTCATCGCTGCAATACCCTGAGTCCTGTCGCGGGCGGTGTGCGCGCGGTTGGGCCGCAGGGAGGAGGTGCTGATGCGTGTCTTGATCGTCAACATCGAGGTAAGGGATGAGTGTGTCGAAGATTTCATTGAAGCAACACGCGTAAATGCGGCGGCGAGCCTTCGTGAGCCGGGCGTCGCCCGATTCGAGTTTCTGCGCGATGAATCCGATCGGCGCCGGTTCGTGCTCATCGAAGCGTACCGCGACGACGATGGCCAGGCGCGGCACCGCGAGACCGCTCATTACAAGACCTGGAAGGACAAGGTCGAACCCATGATGGCCGCGCCCAGAACGCGCGCGGCGTACATTCCTGTAGCATGAAATTCGATTTTGCGGTCCCGGGCCGCATACTTTTCGGCGCCGGCCGGGTCTCGGCTCTCGGTGAGGTAGCGAGGGAGTTGTTGTACCGCCGCGGGATGCAGGATGGATACGGTCCGCAGCCGCTCGAAGGAGCAACCGCCTTTGTCGTTACTGGATCCTCGCCGGAACGGGTGTCGGCGGCCTTTGCGTCGCTTGAACGCGCGGGATTCGGCATTGAGCGCTATACGATCCGCGGCGAACCGAGTTTCGATGAGGCCCGAGATGCAACCGCCTGCGCCAAGCGAGCCGAGGCCTCGATCGTCGTCGGCATTGGAGGCGGCTCGGCGCTCGACCTCGCCAAGGTCGTCGCCGCACTGCTCACCAATCCCGGCGATCCCCTGGACTATGTCGAAGGTATTGGAGCGGGGAAGCCCCTTACCCGAGACTCTGCGCCCTACATAGCCGTGCCGACGACCTCGGGGACGGGTTCCGAAGCCACCAAGAACGCCGTACTCGTCTCGAAAGAGCACCAGATCAAGATCAGCATCCGTTCGCCTATCATGCTTCCCGCAGCCGCCATTGTCGATCCCGAACTCAGCTACAGCCTGCCGCCCGGTATCACCGTTCAGAGCGGTATGGACGCCCTGACTCAGCTTATGGAGAGCTTTGTCTGCGTCCACGCTTCTCCATTCACCGACGGGATATGCCGCGACGCTATTCCGCGCGCGGTTCAGGCCTTGCCTCGTGTGTTCGAAGACGGACATGATACGGCCGCCCGGGAGGATATGGCCTTCGTCGGTCTCGCGAGTGGGATTGCCCTGTCCAATGCAGGACTCGGGGCGGTCCACGGCATCGCGGGCCCCTTGGGCGGTGCCTTCCCTGTGCCGCACGGTTCGGCATGCGCCGCCCTCCTCGCACCCGTTACGGCGCTCAACATCAGAGTCCTTCGAGAACGCGATCCCGCTCATCCCGCGCTTATGCGCTACGCCGAGCTGGCCGAGCTTTTAGGTGCGCCACACGGCTCCGCCCCCGAGGAGGTCGTCCGACGAGTAAACCAGTTAACCAGCCGCCTCGGCCTACGTGGTCTCGCAAGCTTCGGCGTTCTACGGGGGAGCTTTCCTGATCTTGCGGTAAAAGCCGCAGCATCGAACGCGATGAAAGGTAATCCTGTTATCTTGACGCATGAGGACATCTGTTCGGCGCTCGAGGCGGCGATGATCGAGTGAGTATTGGGGATTCCTCAATATCTGGTGAACCTGAAGTCGCTTTTTGGGGACAACAAGCTTCGAGGAACAATAAAATGATGTAGAAAATGGCAACATCCGCAGTATTTTCAACCGGTCATCATTGAGATTTCATGAAAAGCGATCTATATTCTGCGTAATAGGTTCAGGGCCCGGGTACGATGAGGAGCGTTCGTAGTCGGTCTCTTTGGGCGGCGGTTCGGCCTGGCGACTGTCCGCAGGGCCTCTCGGAGTAGCCTCCTTCTCCGGGGGGCCTGTTTATTTCTCGTTTCTCCTGTCTATACTCCCCCTATGGATTTACGCCGTTTCGACCGCTGGTGCCGGGACTTTCTGGAGATCGACGCCGTGGCCAAGGCCGACAAATCACTCAATGGCGTCCAAGTTGGAAGACGCGGAGACGAGATTGAATTAGTCGCCTTCGCAGTCGATGCCTGTGCCGAGGCGATCCGCAGGGCGGCGGCCGCAGGCGCCCAGCTGCTCTTTGTACACCATGGACTGTTTTGGAGCGCGGGGGAGCGGATCGAGGGGCCGATGCTCGAGCGGATACGACTGCTCCTCGAGTCGAATATGGCGCTGTATGCCTGCCACCTCCCTCTGGACAAGCATCCCGATGTCGGCAACAATGCCGCTCTCGCCCGGATGCTCGGCTTGAAAAACCCACGTCCCTTCGGACTGTATCACGGGATCGAGATCGGTTATGCTGGAACGCTCGATCCGCCGCTGGACCTGGACGAGGCGGTGCGGCGCGTACTGCCCGACGGATCGAGACCGCTCAGCCTGATCCCGGGAAGACAGACCCTGTTGCGAAGCGCGGCTGTCGTATCGGGCGGCGCGGGCGATAATGCCTTTGATGCTGTCGCCGAGGGTCTTGATCTTTTTGTCACCGGCGAAAGCTCGCACGAGGCTTATCATGCCGTGATCGAGTCCGGCCTCGCATACCTTGCCGCCGGGCACTACGCAACGGAAACCTGGGGCGTCAGGACCCTCGCCGATCGGCTGAGCCGCGAGACGGGACTGCGGACGCTCTTTATCGATGTGCCGACTGGACTGTGAGCGAGAGGGAATCTATGGAGCAACGACGACGCATACCGATCGGCCCCTTGTTTCTTACACTGGCGATCATCCTCGCCGACCAGGCGAGTAAGGCTTTGGTAGTGGCCTTTGTCGCCCCGGGCGGCATCGGTTTCAGCGCCTTCGGTGAGTTCTTGTATCTTCTGCGGCAGCAAAATCTGGGGATGGCCTTCAGTCTTCTGGACGAATTGGGAACAACCGCGCGGGCGTGGATTCTCATTGTCCTGCCCGCTGTTCTTGTCAGCGTCATATTTCTCTATTATTTCTTGGGCAAAGACCTTTCCGCCTTGCAGCGGTGGGCGCTCTGCGGCATCGCCGGCGGTGGTGTTGGAAACCTCATCGACCGCGTTTTCAGGCCCGAGGGCGTCGTCGATTTTATCAGCATCAAGTTCTACGGCATTTTCGGCTATGATCGCTGGCCGACGTTCAATATCGCCGACTCGGCTGTCGTGGTATGTACGATTCTTTTCGTAATCGCAACGATCGCCGTCGACGCTAGGAGGAAGGAACAATGACGCGAAGCGGACGAAGAGCCGTTTTCCTGCTTGTTGCGACTGTGGCGAATTTTCTGGTCACCTGCATTATTCTAGCCCTGCTCATGCTGCTCTGGAGCGCGATTTCGGGCTTGCTTTCCTTGTCGCAGGACTCGGTGTTCCCTGCGTTCATGGCCGCCTTCCTTTTGGCCGTTGTGCTGTCGGGCTTCATTTATTCGAGAGTCCTGCGGTACTTAAGCGACAAACCCGAGCTTGTCGAGCGATTCGGACTCACTAAGAAGTAGGCAGGCGATGGCGGATTCCCTCGAAAAGCTAGCGGCGCTCGGACTGCGCGTGCCGGAAATTCTTCTTCCCGCCGAGGGCGTCGACTACACGAAATGGGCTGTGGTCGCCTGCGATCAGTATTCCTCCGAACGAGAGTACTGGAAGCGCGCCGAGCTGGTCGCATCGGGCTCGCCCTCGACGCTCAATCTCATCTTCCCCGAAGCCTTTCTCGAAGGCGAAGACAAGAACGAGCGCGTCATGCGCATCCAATCGACGATGCGGGCTTATCTCGCGCGCGGCGTGCTCGAAGAAATCGGATCGTGTATGGTGCTCGTCGAGCGGTTCACGTCGGCTGGAGACAAGCCCCGGCTGGGCCTCGTTATGGCGTTCGATCTCGAGGCCTATGATTATTCTCCATCCGCGACCTCGCTGATACGACCTTCGGAGGGGACGATAGTGGAGCGTCTTCCGCCGCGTATCGCCATACGCCGGGGCGCGGCCCTGGAGCTTCCACATATCATGATCCTCGTAGACGATCCGGGGCGGACGGTCATCGAGCCGATCTACGCAGCGCGGTCGCGGCTCCCTGCTTTATATGATTTCGACTTGATGTTGGGATCAGGCAGGGTGCGCGGCTGGAAGCTCGCCGAGGCCGGAATGCTGAACGGTCTCGCCGATGCGCTCGGTCGTCTTGCTGATCCTGCGGCATACCGTGCGCGCTACGGCAAAGACGATGTGATGCTGTTCGCGGTGGGCGACGGGAATCACTCCCTTGCGACGGCGAAGGCGGTCTGGGAGGAGACGAAGAAGACCTTGATCGGCGAAGGAGCCTCACTCGAGCATCCGGCGCGCTATGCCCTGGCCGAACTCGTCAATCTCTACGACGAGGGGCTCCCCTTCCATCCAATCCACCGCCTCCTCAGCGGCGTGGCGAAGGATCGTCTTATCGCGGCTATGAAGGCCTATGCGCCCTGCGAAGTACAGCCCGCCGTCTCGATTGAAGCCGCCGTTGCACGCGTCGACGAGCCTGATCCGGAACTCGCCCACCGCGTCGCTGTCATCGATGCCGCGGGCGCGGAAATCGTCCGTTTCCCGCGGCCTCGCGCGAAGCTGGCGGCGGGCACCCTCCAGGCTGTGCTCGATCCCTTTGTCGCGGCCGAGAAGGGAGTATCAATCGACTATATCCATGGTACTGAGAGTCTTGTCCAACTCGCCCGAAAGCCGGGGAATCTGGGCCTTTATCTCCCGCCCGTGGACAAATCCGGCTTCTTCGAGACCGTGGTCCGCGACGGCGCGATGCCGCGAAAAACGTTTTCGATGGGAGAGGCGCCGGATAAGCGGTTCTATATCGAGGCCAGGAAAATCGTACGCTGAAGATAGTTCCGTTTGTTTCTATGGACCTTGACAGCTTAATGTGAATCAGTACAATGACGCCTACCCGCTCGGTATCGCTAAAAAAAGATCGTATTCACTATCCTAGGAGGAAGCCATGGTGATCCTGCTTGCCGACGCATTCGCTCCGGACCTTCCCGGAAGGCTGGCCGCCTTCGGCCAGGTCGTGACAGACCTAAGTCGCGTCTCCGATGCCGAGGTTATCATCGTGCGCTCCAAAACCAAGGTCGACAAAGCCATGATCGACGCGGCTCCCAAGCTCCGATACGTCATCCGGGGCGGGGTGGGCGTGGACACGATCGATGTCGAGTATGCAAAATCGAAGAATATTGTAGTCGACAATACGCCGGAGGCCTCCAGCCTCGCGGTGGCGGAACTCGCCTTCGCGCTCATGATCGCTATGCCTAATCACATCGTCGAGGCCGATGTTTCAATGAAACAGGGGAAGTGGCTCAAGAAGGAGCTTGAGCGCACCGAACTCGGGGGCAAAACCCTGGGGCTCGTCGGTATCGGCCGCATAGCGCGCGAGCTTGCCATCCGGGCAAAGGCCTTCGGTATGAAGGTCGTCGCCTACGACAAATATGTCTCCTCCTCCGATGTCGCCGCGATGGTGAGCCTCGACGAGGTTCTTTCGACTTCGGATTATATCTCCCTTCACACCCCGCTCACCGATGAGACCCGCGGCATGATGAACGCCCAGGCCTTCGCGAAGATGAAGAAGGGCGCCTATCTCATCAACACCTGCCGGGGTCCTGTCGTCAACACGGCCGACGTGGTCGCCGCCCTCAAAGAAGGGAAGCTCGGCGGCTATGCGACCGATGTGTACGATAAAGAACCGCCTGAGGGCTCGCCTCTTCTCTCCGCGCCGAACATCCTCCTCACGCCGCATCTGGGGGCCTCGACCGAGGAGAACTTGATCCGCCTCGGCGACTGCATCGTCGAGCGGATGCAGAAATACGCAAAGAAATAAGGAGCCGATATGAAGCGCGCGATCAACTTCAACGCCGGACCCGCGGCGCTGCCGCAGGAAGTTCTTGAACGGGCACGCGACGAGATGCTCGACTGGAAGGGCACGGGCATGTCGGTCATGGAGGTTTCGCACCGCTCGAAGGAGTACGAGGAACTGCATAATCACGCCCAATCTTCGTTCAAGGAGATCGCCGGCATGGGCGAGGACTGGAAGATCCTCTTCCTCATGGGGGGGGCGAATCTGCAGTTCTCCATGCTTCCTATGAATTTCATCCCCGAGGGGGGCAAGGCCGAGTACATCGTAACCGGACACTGGGCGAAGGCGGCCCTTAAGGAAGCCAAGCGCTACGGCGGCGTCGCCTCGGTCTCCACCGAAAAGGACGGTGTCTTCCGCTCCATCCCCGCGCAGTCGGAGATCAAGGTGGACCCGAGCGCCGCCTATGTCCATATAACGAGCAACAACACGATTTTCGGTACGCAGTGGCAATACTGGCCCGAGGTCGGGTCTGTCCCCCTCGTCGCCGACATGTCGAGCGATATTTTCTCCCGCCCCTTCCCGGCGGATAAGTTCTCGTTTATTTATGCCGGCGCGCAGAAAAATCTCGGACCTTCGGGCGTCCTCGTCGTCGCGGTCAAGGAATCCTTTCTCGCCAAGGCGAAAGAGGATCTGCCCTCGATGCTCTCGTACAAGATTCATGCGGCGAACAACTCGCTGTTCAATACGCCGCCCTGTTTCTCGATCTACATCCTCGATCTCACCCTCGACTGGATCAAGAAGATGGGCGGTCTTACGGGTATTCAAAAGATAAATGACGAGAAAGCCCGCATTTTGTACGAGGCGATCGACGCCTCGGGCGGCTTCTACAACAATCCCGTGAACAAGGCCGACCGGTCCAAGATGAACGTGGTGTTCCGCCTTCCCAGCGAGGATCTCGAGAAACAATTCGTGAAGGAGGCCGAGGCCGCCGGCATTATCGGCGTCAAGGGCCACCGCTCCGTGGGCGGGATACGGTTCTCGATTTACAATGCCAATCTGATCGATAATGTCAAGAAATCGGTCGAGTTCATGAAGGATTTCCAGAAGCGCAACAGCTGAAGTTCGGGAAGGGCGACACTGTTCGACATTGCGGACCGCCTCCGCACGGACTATACTAGGGGGACCTCGAAAAACTTCAGTTTTTTAGAGGTTCCTCTATATCATTGTATCTCCGTGTGGAGGGTCCGGTCTGTTTGATTTACGGATGCTCATCGCTCTCGATGCGCTTCTCCTCCTTCTTGCGACCATCCTAACCATCGGTTTTGCTACGGTTGTGAAACCCAGGCGGCGGGAACTTGTCACCTGGGCCGCTGCGTACACGCAACTGTTGGTCGGCGTCAGTCTGTTCTCTCTGAGGGGCAGGATTCCAGATTTTTTCTGCATCGTCCTCGCGAATATGCTCATTCTGTCGTTTTTTGCGCTGATCGTGGTCGGGGCCGATTATTTTCACAACCGCAGACCGCGGTATTCACTCATTATCGGAAGCGCCGTTCTCGCGTTTGTGTGGTTTTCCTGGTTCACCTTCTTTATGCCGCGGTATACGCCTCGATTTGTATTTTATAACATTTTCGTCGTGGTGATTTCGATTCTCGGTGCGATTTCGATAGCGAAGGACGCTCGCCCCTCGCTCGCCCCCGTATCGAGAATCGCAGCGTCCTTTCTCCTGTGCCTCGCTCTTGTACATATCGTCAGGATGTACTTCGGTTTTGTGTATCTTCCGTCAGATATTCTGGTGTCAGGTCTCTGGGAGGGTGTATTACAGACAATAGCAGGCTTTTTGACCACCGTCCTCAGCTTTGCGCTTTTGATACTGCACGAGCGGCGCGAGAACGACGAGTTAAGCAGGTACGCGCATGAGCGCGAACTGCTTGTCCGGGAGATGGCCCATCGCACCAAGAACGACCTCGCCATGGTCGACAGCTTGATCTCTCTCGAACGCGATACATTAAAAAAACGCGAAGGGGACCCGCTCGATATCATAGGACTTTCCTCGCTCCTCGATGCGCTCAGGGAGAGGATACGGTGCATCGCCGAGGCTCACGATCGTCTGTCACGCTCGGATGATCCCGGCCGCGTGCGCGTGGATGAATATCTGGAGGTTGTCGCTTCCGCTCTGCCCGTGAAACCTGAAATCACCATCGAGCGCGATCTTGAGGCCGTCGAGGTTCCTTTTTCTCTCGCGGCGCCGCTCGGTCTCGTGATGAACGAGCTCGCAACCAATTCGCTCAAGCACGCCTTCGCCGAAGCTTCGCCGGGTTTGATACGGATCACGTTGAAGAACTTCGTCGGCAGCGAGGGGTGCAGACATGCGACGCTGGAGGTTCGGGACAACGGCCGCGGCGTCTCGTGGCCGCCGGAACGACCGGGTCTCGGTACCATGATCGTCGAAGCGTTCACGCAGAAGCTCAAGGGGAGCCTTCAGTATTCTTATGAAAACGGCAGTGTTTTCAGATTGAGCTTCGAGGTGCCGCCGAACCGTAAATAAGAATTAACTTAAATAACCGCCTTCAGCAGTGTGTCGACCCTCTCGCGGAGGCGTTTCATCTCGGCGCGCGCCTTCTGAACGAAGGGATTGCCCTCCGCCGTCCCCATGACCGCCTCGAATTCGGCGTCGCTTTCGAAGGTCGCGCGCCTGAATCGATTCGCGAAATCTTTCGCACGGGTGGCATAGACTTCGTTTTCGACTTTTTTTGACAGCTCGGCCAGTTCTTCAAGAGCGCCGCGCAGTGCGGATTTTGCGTCGCCGCCGCGGGACAGGCGCATGCAGGCCCAGGCGTGCGCCGCCTTGTCGGCCGCATACGAATCCGCGATGCGCTCGTAGCCTTCGTGCATGGCGTTCCAGTCGCGGATCGCGCCCGCGCGCGCCCGCGCGACAAGCTCGTCGACCTTCGAGCGCGGCGCGATCTGGCCGCCGAGATTCTCCCATTTTTTTTCACGGCCCGTCGCGGCGAGGCGCGCCTCGAGCGCCGCGGTTTCAGCTTCGAGAATTTCGCGCGCGGCCCCGCCGGCCGGGATTTTCTCCTCGAGCCAGGCGAGGATCGTGTTCGCGGCGTACCAGGCGAGCATTTCGCGGTATGCCGCAACCGCGCGTCGGGGCCGCTTGATCACGGTCGGCCTCGATGAATGCTCGATGGTTCCGGCGGGCAGTTCGAGCCAGTCTGTATCCTCCTCGTCCGGAACGAGGTTCTTCATCCACGTTTCTAAAAGCTCGACCGCGTGGATCATCTCCTCGGCGGTGTCGGGGGCGAAGGGCGAATACTCGAACCGTGGTGTTTTGACGACCCGCTTGTCGCGCGCGGCGAATTTTCCCTCGTTCCGCATGAGGGCGTAGAGGTTGTGCGTCCACCAGTAGGCCGGCATGAGCACAAGCCGTTCGAGCGATCGGTCGTCGTCGACGAGGCAGAAGGGGAGGGGGAGGTCGATCTCGTAGCGGTAGTCGCCCTTGGAGAGAAGACAGTAGGATGCGAAACGCGAACTGTGTTTGACCGAGGTGCAGAGCCCCGGCCAGAAGCCGCGGCCGGCCTCGATCTCGCCGTCGGGGGCGCGTGAATTGTGATTCGAGCCGATCGTCGCGCCTGCGGCGAGATTTGATTGGCCGCGTACCAGGGCGGCGATGAGAAAGCTTGTGTTGTGGTGCTGTTCATGACAGGGGAATATGAGGTTCGAGAGCATCTCGCAGCAGGAGACGGTCGAATTCTCGCCGAGGACGGAGTGGATGAGCCGGGCCCCGTACTTCAATGACGAGTGGGGCCTGAGCACGAAGCGGACGGCCTTGCAGCCGTAGAAGATCTTGCAGCCGCGGCCGACGATGCCGTTCACGAGTTCGACCCCCTCGCCGATCTGGGTGCGCTCCTCATCGCTGGAGAGGATGGTCAGGTTTTTGAGTTTGTTGGCGCCTTTGATATAGGCCGAGTCGCCTATTGCGGCGTCTTTGATGATGCGGTTCGACTTGAGCACGGAGCCGCGGCCGATCGTGCCGTAGCGCCCCCGCCTGCGGTCGAACAGAGCGTCGGTCATGGATCGAAAGGCGGTCATGAGTTCGGGGTCGTCGCGGCGGCGGGCCCACAGATAGGCGTCGGCGCAGGTCATGCCCTCGAAGGGCAGAACCTGCCTTCCCCCCGCTTCGTTCATGAGGTCGAGTTCGATCCTGACGCCCTCGTCTTCGCCTTCCATGACGACGCCGTTGCCGAATTTAGCGTGGTTGGTCGTGTGAATTTCGTCGTTCGAGAGCAGAATGCACCCGTCGCCGACTATATAGTGAGCCAGATACGAGCAATCGTGGATCGCGCAGCCGTCTCCGATGTCGCAGGCGACGATTCTGGAGTCAGTTATGCCGACAGGAGCGAGAAGGTCGTGATGTTCGATGACTTTCGGCGTTATCGAACCGAGGCGTACAAGACCCGCGAATTCGCAATCATGAATCAGCTCGGGATGGAATGGATCTGTGACGAGCACGAGCGACCAGTCGACGCAGCGGCTGCCGCCGACTTTCAGGGCCTCGATCTCCGGGGGTGTCAGTGCTCGGTACGAAGCGGGGTCGCGGTTAAGAATTTCCTTTATCTGCCGGTTTCGAATTCGATACTCGTCTTCTCCGGGGCGAAGGAATTCGAGCGGGACGAATCCGAGCCCGTAGCTCGATTCGGGGAGTATTTTCATATCGTTCATAGTTTTAGCAGAATAATGGCTCTGCGCCGACACCGCAAGTATCGATCGGTAGTATCGGGGTATTGACCAAGAAAGCGCCTTTTGCGATGGTAAGCTATGAGCTTCCCGGAAGCGGCGATCGCGGATCGTCTTGTAACCGAGGCCGAGAAGGCTGCATTTGATACGCTGCCGCTCATGGTCTCTTCGGACGGCGCAAAGCGGAACAAGCTGGCCGTGAAGCTGGCCGACATACTCGGCAACCCCGGCGAGTTCCAGCAGTATGTTTCGGGCGCGGCGGGGGACCGCCTCGCCCGCGTGGACCGTCTGCTCAGGATTTTCCGCGAGAACGTAGAACTCCTCGTCCATAAAACCTGGGTCGAGAATCCCGAAGAAAAGCCCAAGGAGCGGCTTCTGGAAGACCTGGTCGCCTTCGAGCGAGATTACCGCGACGGAGCCTTCGCCGCCGCGTTTAAGCGCTTTGTCGCCCTCGCCAATTCGATCGCGAGCCTCCTCTTCGGACATCAGAGCCGAGCCGAGGATTTTCTGTTGTACTGCTTCCGCATCGATCCGAAATTCGGACTTTTCTTCTGGTACGTCGGCGAACTCGAGAAACAGGCCCGCGAAGAAACCGTCCCGCCTCCCGAAGAGCTCATGACCATCGAAACGCTTATAGGCGTGTACGTTCTTTCGAGCTTCTGACCGCCTCCCCGCCCTCAGGGGTGTGCAAAAAACCTCACGTTTTCACGCTATCGACAGGCATTCAAGCTGAGCGGAGACCAGACCCGGCATCTCTTTCCCAGCTGGCTGACCCAATCCCTCTTCCGCGGCTATACTATCAGCCGCGGAGGCGAAGCATGGTCTACAGAAAAATGGGAAGGACCGGCGTCGAGGTCTCGGCGCTCGGCTATGGCTGCATGCGCTATCCCCGCAGGGCCGGGCGCATCGATGTCGAGCGGACCGAGGCCCAGCTCGAGTTCGCCTTCGCCAAGGGGGTCAATTACTTCGATACGGCCTGGGCCTACCTCGGCGGCCAGAGCGAGACGATACTCGGGAAGTTTTTGAAGCGGATCGGCCGCGGGAGGGCCTATGTCGCGGACAAGATTCTGCCTGCGCTTATTTTCTCCCGAAGGGACTTCGACAAGATACTCGGGGTCATCCTCTCGCGGCTTTCGACCGAGTATGTCGATTTTCTTCTCATGCACGCGCTGAGCGATTTCCAGGTCTGGGAGCGGCTTAAGAGTCTGGGCGCGGTCGAGTTTATCGAACAGGCTCGTCGAGATGGAAGAATAAAGTATGCAGGCTTTTCCTGGCACGGCGACAAAGATGACTTTAGGCGCGTCGTCGACGACTATCCCTGGGATTTCTGCCAAATTCAGTACAACTACCTCGACGAGCATAACCAGGCGGGCCGCGAGGGGCTCGAGTACGCGGCCGCGAAGGGCCTGGGCGTCGTCGTCATGGAGCCGCTTCGCGGCGGTTCGCTTGTCGGCAGGATGCCGGCCGAGGCGGAACAGGCGATCCGCCGCGCGGCCCTCGGGCGCGGCGGAAACGCGCCGAGCGCGGTCTGTCTTGCGCTGAATTGGATATGGGATCAGCCGGGCGTGAGTACGGTGCTCTCCGGCCTCAACGAGGAGAAGCACATCGAGGAAGACATCGCGCTCGCGGAAAACTCCGCCCCGAACTCGATGAGCGATCAGGACAAGATGCTTTTGGCGGAGGTGCGCTCGGTCTACGAGCGTCTCATGAAGGTTCGCTGCACGGGCTGCGGCTACTGTATGCCATGCCCTTACGGCGTGAACATACCCTTCGCCTTCGCTGCCCTCAATTCCTACGGTTACTTTCACGAGCGGCAGATCAAATTCCAGTACAATCTGAACACGACGGGATACGCGGGCGGCAGAAAGTCGGCCGCCTCGATCTGCACGAAGTGCGGCGCCTGCGAAAAGAAGTGCCCTCAGCATATTCCGATCCGCGCTTCGCTGGAAGAGGCGTCGCGGGAGCTGGAAAGTGGAGCTATGAAATTATTCGCCGGAGCTTTCGGTCTTGTGCGCTCGCTGCGGGGCGAAGGGCGGCGCAGGAAGTCCGAGGGCTAAGTCGCGCGGCTCTCGAGCATGAGGTCGAGGAGCGATCGGTCGACCATGAAGCCTTTATAACGCTCGAACCTGGCGCCGGGCCTGCCGTGCTCGACAAGGCCGAAGGCGCCCTGGAAGTTCCACAGAGCGAATCCCCAGCCGAACTCGCGGTAGAGTCCGAAGAGATCCCTGAGCCAGTTCATGGCGACCTCGTTCGGGGTTTTCGAGTAACAGCCGCATTCTCCGATGTGCACCTCGACTCCTGCGGCCTGGACTTTCCGCCAGGGTTCGTAGAACTCCCGCAGGGCGGAGCGGTCCCAGGTCCTGCCCTCCCAGACAAGACCGGGATACACCGGCTCGGGCAGACCGGCCCAGCCCTTCCACCACTCGGCGCCGTAGTGGCTTATGACCATGGGCATGTATCCACGTCCCGAGTGAATGACGCCGAGGTCGGCGAGTTCAGGGATCGCGCTGTGGCCGCCGCCTACGCCGTCGAGGACGATGGGGCGCTCGGGATCGACGGCCCGGATCGCCGCGACGGTCCGGCGCATGAGTTCTTCGTGTCGTCCGCGGGTCATGCCGCGCTCGCCCTCGTTCGGCGGCTCGTTTAAAAGATCGAAGGACAGGCCTTCGGGAGGAGTATCCTTGTACCGACGTGCGAATGTTTCCCAGATAGCGACGAAGCCGTCCTGCGCCGCCTTGTCGAGCCAGAGGTTGTGCGTCTCGATTTCAGGGCGGTTGATGCAGTAGCCCGGAGCGCGGTGCAGGTTCAGGCTGAGATGCAGGCCCCGTTCTCTGCAATAGGCGAGGTATGAGTCGATATATGACAGAACTTCCTCATCGAGCGATGCGTAATCTGTCCCTTTCGTCCAAAAGCGGTAGTCTGTCGGAATGCGCACAAAATCGAGGCCGAGTTCGGCCATGAAGTCCAATGCCTTGCGGTCCGCCTCGGTCGGTTTGCGGCCGGGCTGCCACGAAAACATCCATTGAAAGTTGAAGCCATATCGGCTCGGCATTGATTCGCTCCTTGGTGAACGCTGGCTCGGCATACTACACGGACCGGGGTCTGAGGGTCGAGGTGTCGGCAGGCGATGGGAACCGTAGTTGTAAAAATGGAATCCTGTTTCAAAAAAACTTGCGCCCTGGGGGAATCCGGTATACAGTACTTCCACCCGGGAGGGATGCGCCGTCCCTTCCTGGAATTCAGCATGGTTCACCACCCCTGTCGAGTTCACAGCGGCGCTAGGAGGAGGCATAAAGTATGAAGCGATTTGTGTTTCTCGTGGTGCTCGTCGTCGCCGGGTCACTTGTATTCGGTGCCGACGCGATTGAACTGAAATTCGGTCACTACAACAACGAGGCGCATCCGATGCATCAGGCGGCTGTCGCCTTCGCCGACGGCGTCGCGGCGCGGACCGGCGGCGCGATCAAGGTGACGATCTTCCCGAACAGCAAGCTTGGCAGTTCGCAGGAGATGGTCGAGCAGACGACGCTCGGCGCGCTCGACTTTGTAGTGCCGACCGATTCGGCCATCGCGAAGTATGTCAATAAATTCAACCTTGTCGGCGCTCCATTCGCGTTCAAGGATTACGCGGCGACCGACAAGTTCTACGCGGGAGATTTCTTGAAATGGGTGACGCCCGACCTCGAAAAGGCCGGGCTGAAGTTCTTGGCGAGGTGGGAATTCGGGTTCAGAACCTACACGAACTCGAAGCGGCAGATCAATACGCCTGCGGATTTCAAGGGGCTCAAGATTCGCACGCCGCCGGACTTCGTAAACCAGGAGACCGTCAAAGCCCTGGGCGGCGTCGCGCAGACGATCGCCTTCACCGAGCTTCCCATGGCCCTCAAACAGGGCGTCGTCGACGGACAGGAGAATCCCATCGCGACCATCTACGCGAACAAGATGTGGGAGACGCAGAAGTATCTTACGATGCTCAACTACACCTATCAGTCGACCTACCTCATCATGAACAAGGCGAAATTCGACAAGCTCAGCGCCGCGCAGCAGCAGATTCTCATCGACGAGGCCAAGAAGGCGGGGCTTTTGAATCAGAAACTGGTCCGGGAAAGCGAGGCCTCGCAGATCGCCGAGTTGAAAAAGAACGGCATGGAAGTCGCGTATCCGGATATAGCTCCGTTCAAAGCCCTGGTCCAGCCGGTCTACGATGCGCTCAAAGCCCAGGTCGGCGAGGAAGTATACAAGACCTTCATGGGCTATCTCGAGAAAGCGAAGTAGAAACGCAGAAAAAACATTCCCGGGACGCTCGTCTATGAGCGTCCCGCGGCCGCTGGAGTGAATGATGCTGACAATCTATATCTTTGCGGTTCTGCTCCTGCTCATCATCATCGATCTGCCGATAGTCGTCGCGATCGCGCTTACAGCGGTCGCTTTTTTCGTCGGCATGGGGCAGGCCAATTTCCTCGCGATGATGCCACAGCGCATGTATTCCGGAACGACCGGCTTTGTGCTCCTCGCCGTCCCGTTTTTTATTCTAGCCGGCAATCTCATGAACACCGGCGGCATAACGACGCGGATATTCCGTTTCGCGAAGGCCTTGGTCGGTCACGTGCCGGGAGGGCTCGGCCAGGTATCCGTGCTTTCGTCGATGATTTTCTCCGGTATGTCCGGTTCGGCCGTCGCCGACGCTGCTGGTCTGGGGCAGATACAGCATAAGGCGATGGTCGACAACGGTTATAAACCTGTAATATCTGCTTCGATCGTCGCCTCTGCCTCGACGATCGGACCGGTCATCCCGCCCTCGATCCCCTTCGTCCTCTACGGCGCCTTGACCGGAGTGTCGGTCGCTCAGCTCTTCGCGGCCGGCTTCGTCCCCGGCATCATCATGGGGCTCGCCCTCATGCTTGTGCTCGCGATCATGGCCAAGCCGCGCGGGTTTCCGCGCTCGGAACGCGCGAACATGAAGGAAGTCTGGGACAGTTTCAAAGCGGCGTTACTGCCCCTCCTCGCCCCCGTCATCATTATAGGCGGGATTCTCACGGGCGTTTTCACGCCCACCGAGGCCTCGGTCATTGTCTGCATCTACGCCGCGATTCTCGGATTCGCGTACAAGGATTTGAAGCTGAAGGACCTGCCGGAGATATTCTGGA
>CAZINN010000050.1:0-19310 GCA_964540615.1 uncultured Treponemataceae bacterium
CCACTTTTTCTATTATTTTTCTTTTTCCACTCCAGGTTTTATGCAACTATAGGGTCTATTGGGCCTACTACCTGAGTCCCACGAGGTCCGGAACGCACAGCCTCGAGATATTTCTTAAGGGCAACAGCAACAGCGGCTCCGGATCAAAAATCTCGGCTGACTTCCCGAGCGGGAGCTTCTACTCAGTGATGCCCGGTCTGTATGTCAACGACAATACGGCGGACAAGGACGGCATATCCGCTATAGCCCTGCCTGCGGGAACCTTTACCGAGCTGCGTGTGCACTCGTACTTCGGGGATAACGATCCGAGTTATTCATATACGTTCAATGCGGGATCGGTTACGATCACGGAGAGCAAGACCTCTTCTACAGCTGCCGAGGAACGGATTTCCTTTCGACCGTCGTCGGCGCTGCCTGACGGGAGCGTGCTGACGATAAGCGATACGGCGAATACCAGCTCAGCAAGTTTCACTAAATCGATCGCCATCGCTCCACCGATTGCGCCGATTATCTCCTCCGTCGTCGGCGGTATAGGCCAAGCTGTCGTATCCTGGGACGCCGTTCCGGGTGCGGAGTCGTATAACGTTTATTATTTGCAGGGAGATTCCGTTTCGCTCTCTACCGGCACGAAGCTCGCCGGAGTGACATCTCCGAGAACAGTCACCGGCCTCACCAACGGCGCGAAGTACGCATTCGTCGTGACCGCCGTAAACGCGGTCGGCGAGAGCGCGGCAAGCCCGGTGGCGACGACGACCGCCGAACTTTCATCGCCAGCGATTTCCAGTGTTTTTGGAGCCAACGGGCAGGTGATGGTATTCTGGGATAGTGTACCCGGCGCAACATCGTATAATTTATATTTTCTTGCCGGGACGAGCGTGACGACTGAAACGGGAACAAAGGTGACGGGAGCGGCGTCTCCGTATACCGTCACGGGCCTGGCAGACAATACGAACTATGCCTTCATCGTGACCGCGGTGAACGAAAGCGGCGAGAGCGCCGCAAGCACGGTCAGGACGGCGTGGACAAGCACCCCCGTCCCATCTATCTCGAGCGTCATCGGGGGCGACAGGCAGGCGACTGTGAGCTGGAATGCGGTAGCTGGTGCAACTTCGTATACCATCTACTATAGGAGCGGGACAAGCGTTACGACGGGAAACGGGACGAGGGTGTCCGGCGCGACGTCTCCTTGCACGATAACCGGACTGGCGGTTGGATCACAGTACTCGTTCATTGTGACCGCGACCAATAGCGGAAATACCGAGAGTCCTGCGAGCGCGATAATGACTACAAGAACTTTGCCAGTAGCTCCGGCGATACAAAGTATAGCCGGCGGTAGTAGACAGGCGACGATAAGCTGGGGATCGGTCGGTGGTGCGACATCGTATAATCTATACTATCTTGCCGGGACGAGCGTGACGACTGAAACGGGAACAAAGGTGACGGGAGCGGCGTCTCCGTATACCGTCACGGGCCTGGCAGACAATACGAACTATGCCTTCATCGTGACCGCGGTGAACGAAAGCGGCGAGAGCGCCGCAAGCACGGTCAGGACGGCGTGGACAAGCACCCCCGTCCCATCTATCTCGAGCGTCATCGGGGGCGACAGGCAGGCGACTGTGAGCTGGAATGCGGTAGCTGGTGCAACTTCGTATACCATCTACTATAGGAGCGGGACAAGCGTTACGACGGGAAACGGGACGAGGGTGTCCGGCGCGACGTCTCCTTGCACGATAACCGGACTGGCGGTTGGATCACAGTACTCGTTCATTGTGACCGCGACCAATAGCGGAAATACCGAGAGTCCTGCGAGCGCGATAATGACTACAAGAACTTTGCCAGTAGCTCCGGCGATACAAAGTATAGCCGGCGGTAGTAGACAGGCGACGATAAGCTGGGGATCGGTCGGTGGTGCGACATCGTATAATCTATACTATCTTGCCGGGACGAGCGTGACGACTGAAACGGGAACAAAGGTGACGGGAGCGGCGTCTCCGTATACCGTCACGGGCCTGGCAGACAATACGAACTATGCCTTCATCGTGACCGCGGTGAACGAAAGCGGCGAGAGCGCCGCAAGCACGGTCAGGACGGCGTGGACAAGCACCCCCGTCCCATCTATCTCGAGCGTCATCGGGGGCGACAGGCAGGCGACTGTGAGCTGGAATGCGGTAGCTGGTGCAACTTCGTATACCATCTACTATAGGAGCGGGACAAGCGTTACGACGGGAAACGGGACGAGGGTGTCCGGCGCGACGTCTCCTTGCACGATAACCGGACTGGCGGTTGGATCACAGTACTCGTTCATTGTGACCGCGACCAATAGCGGAAATACCGAGAGTCCTGCGAGCGCGATAGCGTCAACGTGGACGCTGCCCCCTAGCCCATCGATTTCAAGCGTTATATGGAGCGGCGACCAAGCGACAGTGAGCTGGGATTCCGTCGCCGGCGCTGACACTTACAATATCTACTATCGAGAGGGAACGACGGTCACGACCGCGACGGGAACGAAGGTGGGCGCAGTAACGTCTCCACATACTATCACGGGCCTTGTCGCTGGGAATCAGTATGTATTTATCGTGACCGCAGAGAATGGAAGTGGAGAAGGAATACCAAGCCAAATTTTCTTTTCATCCTCATCGGCAGGTACTAGCTGGACGAGTAGAAATCTTCCATCGGCTTATAATTGGGCAGCCTCTGCCTTCGGGAATAATACTTTTGTGGCTGTTACAATAGGCAGCGGACATGCCGCATACTCGGTTGATGGGATATCATGGAGTAACAGTAATTTCCCGAGCGAGCAAGAAGGACGCTCAATAGCGTACGGAAATGGAACCTTTGTTGTTGTGGGCAGCGGAAACACTGCAGCAACATCACCGGACGGGATAAGCTGGACATCACGAAATATGCCATCAAACCGTGAGTGGCGCTCCATTACTTTCGGCAACGGCCTTTTTGTCGCGATTCCCTACCATAGCTCTGTTGTGGCGACTTCGACAGATGGCGTGACTTGGGTCGAACGCCCTCTTCCCTTGTCGCAATACTGGTCTTCCATCGCTTACGGAAACGGTGTATTCGTGGCGGTGGCCTTAGGAAACTCTTCTGGAGATGATACAAATACTGCGGCGATCTCGTCCGATGGCATCAACTGGACAACGTGTTCGCTTCCGAGCGCACAGAATTGGTATTCAGTCGCCTTCGGGAATGGCCGGTTCGTAGCAATCAACGGTGATGTGTACGGCCGCTCATTCGCTTCATCTACCGACGGCATCTCGTGGACGGCGTCTGCCTCTGTAAGTTCAAGTGCTATGACAAGAGTGAGTTATGGCAACGGCGTTTTTCTGGTTTTATTCAATCTAGCCAGGGACATTGTCTTAATATCTACAGACGGGATTAACTGGACATCTCGAACTTTGCCGAGCTCACAGTCGTGGAGATTCGCATGCTTCGGGAATGGGGTTTTTATCGCAATAGCGACGGGCAGTCACCTTGCCGCTTCATCGCCGTAATAAGCAGGGAATTTTAGTGTCCCGAGGTTCTTTACAGTTCATGCCCCGTGATTATATGTACCTTGGGATAGGCCGCTAGGAAAACGCGGATTCGTTCGGCGCTCACGTGTGCGGTTTTTCTATCGACAGCGTAGGTTCCGGGTCTGACGCCCGGCTCGATGGCGGAGCGAAGCGGGACAGCGTCGCCGGCGATAAATGCGGGGCCGCCTCGGCCGTTGAAGATGTACGAAACATGTCCCGGACTATGGCCGGGGCTCGGCACGGCCCAAAGGGAGCCGTCTCCTAAAAGGTCGATAGCACGTCCGAAAATCGGCATTTCCGGCGCGCGAGAAAAGTCGAGTTCCTCGATCGCCTCGGCGTTCCTAAAAAACTTTGTTGAAGCGAAAAGCGGGATGTGGAACTCGGGTTCGCCCGCGCCGACAACATGGATCGTACCCGCGGGCATGTCGAGCGCTCCCGCCGAATGGTCGAAGTGCAGGTGCGTATGGAAAACACGCTTGGGCCGTATGCCGAGTTCGTCGAGGCGGGTTCGCAGATCGGCGCCTTCGATTTGGAAACCGGGGATAGGGAAGAAGGGGGCGGCGAGTCCTCGTATGCCGCCGGCTTTCCGTTTTGCGTAGCCACGATCGAGTCCCGCGTCGATAACGAAATCGCCCAACCTGTCGTGTCGAACCAGATGGGCGTAAACAGGGATTCGTATCTTCGCGACCTTCAATGCCGCGGCTTTAGGGGTTTTCAGATCGATCATACCCGACAGTCGTACGATGAGCTCGCCGGTGGGACGGCTTTCGAGGTCTGCGGGGCCGGGTTTGGCGAAAACATCTTCCCATTCCATCGATGAGGATCGCGGCGCGGTATACGCTCGTCGCGGAATTCTCATCGTTTTACTCAGTTTTGAACTTTCCGATTTCACTGTCGAGGGTCGCGATGTTTTCCGAGTTCCGGCGCGAGAGTTCGGACAGTTTGTTCATCGATTCGGATATCTCGTGCACGCCCTTGACCATCTCTTCGATGCCCCGTTTGTTCTCTTCCGTTATCTCGATTATCCGTTTTATGGATTGGTCTATCTCGCGGGTGCCCTCATGCATGCCCGCTCCGGAGGCTTTAACTTCTTCGGTCATTTTGTTGAGCGCGCCGAGCGATTCAATGATCTGCTGATTGCCGATGGACATTTCCTTGAGACCGGAAAGCGTCTCGTTCATGCCGCCCGCGACGTCGCGGATGCCCGATATGACCTCAGTGATCGTCGAGCCGGCCTCGCGGGTCACGCGGCCGGCCTTCTCGATACCGGCGATGACTCTGGTTATCGTCTCTCCGATGTTCTTGGCGTTGGCCGATGTCTGTTCGGCGAGCTTGCGGATCTCGTCGGCGACGACCGAGAAGCCGCGGCCGTAGGCCCCGGCGTGGGCGGCCTCGATGGCGGCGTTCATGGCCAAGAGATTTGTGCGGCTCGCGACGTTGTTGATCACGCCGATCATCTCGGAAATGAGGTCGGTCGACTGGGAGGATTCTTCCATCGCCTGTACATTAAGAGCAGCGCCCTCTTCGAGTTTCTTCGCCTGCTCTTCGAGGCGGTGGATGAGTTCGAGCTTGCTCTCGGTCGATCGCTCGATGTTCCCGACATTGGCGATCATCTCCTGCACCGCGGCCGAGGACTCGTTCACGGCGGCCGCCTGGTTCTGGATCATATCGACGACGCGGGTGATGAGGCCGTTGATGCGTTCGACGCTTTCGCTCGACTTGAGGATTTCCTCGCCGAGGAACTCGACACGCGACCCCATCGCCTGGGCCGATGCGGATATCTGAGCGGCCGACGCCGATGCGCTCTGTGCGCTCTCGGCCAGTTCCCCGCCGAGTTCGGCGCTCTTTTTGCCGACGTTCTTGAGGCTTATTACGATAGCCTTGAGCTTGTCGAGGAAGGTATTGAAGTAGCCTGACAAGGTGGCGATCTCGTCGTTGCCGTGCGCGGGGATGCGCGCGGTCAGATTTCCCTCCCCTTCGGCCATGTCCTTTACAATGCCGGACAGGTGTTTTATCGGTGTGGCGACGCGGGTTGATATAAACGTCACGATCAACGCGACGAGGGAGAAGAGTATGACCTCGACAACAACAATGTTGACAATGAGCGACTGTGTCTTGGCGCGGATGTAATGGTCGGTGAATACGATCTTCGCTTTTCCCGATTTGATGCCGTCTCGTATGAGATCCGCTTCTCGGGTATACAAGGTAGGCAGGCCCGGTTCTTCGGCCTTTGCCAATGGATCGCCGTTGAGCGCGAGAATTTCGATTGAGACGATTTGGGGGTTTTTGAGCATGGCCTCGATGCTCAGCTGCAGCCCGACGGTGTCGTAGGTCCAGACATAGGCGATGTTGGTCGTGGTGACGAGCTCGGTCTGAAGTTCCATCTCCTCTTTCATTTGACGGGCTGCTTCTTTGTCCTGCGTCGTTATTTGGTAAACGACAAAGAGTGAAAAACCGGTGAACACAATTATGAGTGTCGGGATGAGGAGCTTGTTTCGCAATTTCATCGCAGCAGCACCTCGCAGCACAGGTATACTCGACGAATGTCCCGAGAAAAAGCTTTCGCGTTTTGTCATGTATCGGGATTCGCCGGAATTTCGATTATACAACACAAATCGTATTGTGCACGATCTTTCAGACGCCTATACTCTAGACACGGTACTTCTGCCGTAATGACTTCCGCCGTCCATCGGCGATATATGTTCAGGACAGGTGTATGCAAAAAGCAGATCGTATAAAGACAAATATAGCTGGAAGGATAGCCCCTGCGGTCGCCGACATGGAGATCAAGGGCAAGGCGCCCATCCTCAGAGTGTTTCTGATTGTCATCCTTTGTGCGACGCCGATAGTCGGTATCAGCGATCTTGTGAGCGGCGACTATCTTTCCGGCTGGGGCGAATTGGGCATTCTTGTTTTCACCCTTGTTGCTTTTCTGCTTTTGCGGCGCGGTCTTTACACCATCGCCTCCCGTATCGCGGCTGCTATCTTCTTCGTTTCTATGGCTTTCCTCGGCGTCAGCCATCCGGTCGAGGGAAGCGCTTCGGTGTTCCGCGTTGCGGTGTATATGACCGCGGCCCTGGGCTTCACCAGTTTCTTCCTTCTTGAAAACATTTGGCCGATGATCATCGCGACGCTTAACATCGCGGTCGCGGTTGTCTACTTGGTTGTCGGCTCAAGCGGCAGATCTTTCGGCGATCTTTTCAACGATATCGCCGTAACTGTCATCTTTTCGGGGCTGCTGTCGTTTTTTATGATCATCCCGACTCGGATGGGCCGAGGCATCTCGGGGGAACTCGCGCGCGAGAAAAAGGCCGGCGACGAGCGGATGGCCCTGCTCCGTGCGGCGGCTGAGCGGAGCGAGATGAATCTCCGATCGATCGGGACGCTTTCCGAACGGGTGCGTGAGATTATCGCCGCATCCGAGGCCGCGCGAGAGTCGGTTTCGAGGATCGAGGCGAGTCTCGCCGAACTCGACGCCGCCTCGGACGCCGCTATTTCGGAGTCATCCTCGATCGGCGAGCGCGTCGCCGATCTCAACCGGCACATAGAGACCGAGGTTTCCGCTCAGGAAGAATCCGCGGCCGCCGTCAACCAGATGGTTTCGTCTATCGCTACAGTGGCGGATTCGGCGCGTTCCCGGCGAGAGGCGCTTCAGGGCCTGGGCGGGACGGCCGAGGAGGGCGAACGCCGCCTCGCCGCGCTTATCGAGGCGATCGAGCGTATGGCGGGGAGCGTCGACGCTATACGCGACATGATCGCGGTAATCAACAAAATAGCCAGTTCGACTAATCTTTTGGCTATGAACGCATCTATCGAGGCGGCGCACGCGGGCGACGCCGGCCGGGGATTCTCCGTCGTCGCCGACGAAATCAGAAACCTCGCCGAGGGATCATCGCGCAACGCCAAGGATATCGGCGTCAAGCTCAAAGAGGTTCTTGCGACCATCCGCGAGGCCTCAGAGGGCGGCGGCAGGGCGGGCGAATCCTTTAAAGCCATAAAGCGCGAGATCGAGCGGGCGATGGACTCCTTCGCCGAGATCGCCAGTGCGACCGAAGAGCTTTCGACCGGCGGCAGACAGATTCTCGAGTCGATCGCGGCGTTGAACGAGGCCTCGCAGGGGCTCAAGGCCTCGGGCGCGGCGATCGCGCAGGCGCAGACTCATCTGCTCGAGCTTCAGGCCGAGGCGAAGGCCGGCGCGTCCCGGGTGCTCACCGAGGCGAAATCGGTCGCCGAGCGCGCGGCAGGGCTGCGGTCTTCGGCTGAGGCGGTTTCCCAGGTTGCCGAGCGCGGTTCGCGCGACGCCGCCGAGCTGCACGAGAGCATGTCGCGAATTGTCTGATCCCGTCCTCGGGCTTTTTACCTATACCTCCGCTCCATGTTCGCCCTTACAATCGGCCGCGTAAGGGGGAAGATATGCCAAGATCAAGCAGATTTTCGACGGCACTGAGAATCATTGCGGCTGTCACGGCGCTTTTTGCCCTGGTTCCCATGAGCGCACTCGCTCAGGCGGCGGACTTCAAGCCCTCGGTCGTGGCCGAGTACGACTTCGAGAAAAACGGCACCCAGGGCTGGGGCCCGAGAGGCGACGGCACCAAGGTGGCGACATCGGCCGCGGCCGCGCATTCCGGCTCGCTGGGGCTCGCCGCCTCGAACCGCGGCGCCAACTGGCACGGCAGCGCGATCGAGATGGTCAATGTCCTCAAAAAAGGCGCGACCTACGATTTCAGCGCCTGGATAAGGCTCGGTTCGAAACCGGGCTCTCCCAGCACCCTCAAGTTTACTATGGAAGAAAAATCCGCCGGCAAGACCAACTGGGTCACGGTGGCGCAGGTCGAGGTCAAGGATGACTCCTGGGTTCAGGTGAGCGGCACCTACTCGTTCAGCACGGCGATGGACAGCCTGACGCTCTATGCCGAGAGTTCCTCCGCCTCCGACGTGATCTACACCGACGACATCGTCATCAAAATGATGACGCCGCCCGCGGCCGCGGTTCTGAGGATGCAGAAGGACATAAAGTCCCTTCAGGATGTCTTCAAGGGCTACTGGGCCGTCGGCACCTGCGTCGCCCCCCACAATATCCAGGGCGAGGTCGGCGATCTGGTCATGAAGCACTTCAACAGCATCGTGGCCGAGAACGTCATGAAGCCCCTCTATGTCCATCCCGAGGAGGGCAGGTATTTCTGGGACGAGGCCGACCAGATCGTGAAGTTCGGGAAGAAGAACAACATGATCATGCGCTATCACACTTTGCTGTGGCACGAGCAGTGTCCGAACTGGTTCTTCCTGGACAAGAACGGCAAGGAGATGGTCGACGAGAAGGACCCGGTAAAACGTGAAGAAAACAAAAAATTACTATTAAAGAGGATAGAGGATCACGTCACGACCATCGTCTCGCGGTACAAGGACGATATTCGTTCCTGGGACGTCGTCAACGAGGTGATCGACCCGGGTCAAAGCGACGGCATGCGGAAGTCGAAGTGGTATCTCATCGCCGGCAAGGACTTCGTCGAGACCGCTTTCCGCGCGGCGCGCGCCGCAGGCGGCCCCCGCGTCAAGCTGTATATCAATGATTACGGCACGCACGAACCCGCGAAACGCGACATTCTCTTCAATTTCTGTAAAGAAATGATCGCGAAGGGCGTGCCCATCGACGGTGTCGGACATCAGATGCACATCAATATCAGGACCCCGATCAACCAGATATCCGACTCGATCAAGCTCTTCGGCTCGATCGGCCTGGACAACATCATCACCGAGCTGGATATGAGCGTCTATACGGACGACGTCACGTCCTACGCAGCGGTGCCGGAAGATACGCTCATACGTCAAGGCTATCGGTATAAGGAGCTGTTCGACGCGTTCCGCGCGCTCAACAAAGAAATCAGCCTTGTACTGTTCTGGGGAATCAGCGACGGGACCTCGTGGCTCCAGAATAGGCCCGTCAAGCGGACCGACGCTCCCTTGCTCTTCGACAACGAACTGCAGGCGAAGCATGCCTACTGGGGTATAGTCGATCCGTCAAAGCTTCCGCCCGAACCCAAGGCGGCCGCTCCGAAGGCGGCTCCCAAGCTCGGAGAGGCCGTATTCGGCAAGGCTGTTGTCGACGGCAAGATCGAGGAGGCGTGGAGCAAGGCGAAAGTTTTGGACGTGAGCATACCGATCGGAGTCAAAAACCCCGCGTCGGCCAAGGCCCGAGTCATGTGGGATGCCGATTTCCTGTACGTCCTCATGGAGGTGACCGATCCCGTTCTCAACGACGCCAATTCCGCGGCTCACGAGAAAGATTCGGTCGAGGTTTTCGTCGACGAAGACAACGCAAAAACCGAAACGTACAAAGGCGACGACGCGCAGTATCGTGTGAATTACAAAAACGCCAAGAGTTTCGGCTCCAACGGCGAGGACAAGCGTATGCAATCGGCGGTCAGCTTGATCGCGGGGGGGTATATCGTCGAGATGGCCATACCCTTCAGGGCCACGAAGGGAGAGGCGAACAAGATCATCGGTTTCGACCTTCAGGTCAACGACGCCGACGCGAGCGGAAAGCGTGTCGGTATGGCTAAGTGGAACGACGACACGAATGAAAGCTGGCGCAACACGGTCAACTGGGGTACGCTGAAATTAGTTAAATAAAAATACTGTGTTCAACAAACGCGGCGGCTAAGGCCGCCGCGTTTGTTCGGGGGAGTTAATAAAGAGAGCTAAAAACCAAACGGGTTTTTAGGAACTCCCTACAGTCAAACGGTCCGGTCGACCGTTTTGAGCTCCCAGACTGTTCCCTTCGCGTCGGGGCAGTGCAGTCTGTAAACGGCGTGATTCTCAGTGTTCCACGATGGAAAGCCGAGCGCCGCCCGCCAAAGATAAAGCTGAAAGACATGGTAGAGGGCATGACAAATTCCCTCGGGATGGTCGTAAGGGCTGTCGAAGAGGATGGTTTCGCCCAGTGTGTGCCGGCACTCTTCGTTTTTTTCGATCAGTATCGCTTCGAGTTTGGGCAGTCGTTTCCAAAGATCGCGGTATGCGGTGTAGTCTGCGATCCCTGCTGTGTCCAGGTCGAGCGTGAGCTTTTTTGTCGAGGCTGGCCCCGGCTTCTCGAGGTGGACGAGGCAGTACTGCGCGCTTACAGGGATTGCTGCGTACTGGCGGTATCCGAGACGCTCGTACAAACGTATTGTATCCGGACTCGTAGATCCGGTGAAAAGCTCGAAGCGCTCGGCTCCTTTGAATTCGGCCTCTATCGCGCGGACCAGCGATGAACCGCGCCCTGCACTGCGGTATTCGGGCAGAACGACGAGCCGTGCGATTTTACAGGTTGCTCCGTCCATGGTCGCGCGGATTGAGCCGATAATCGCCCCGTTTTCGACGCCTTTCAGGATCACGCTGTGCGCCGCTTCGGCCGTGAGTTCTTCGAGCGTCTGAACCATAGGAGGGATGCGTGGATCGCCGGCCCGTTCCGCCTCGCGCGCAAAGCATAGCTTTTGGATCTCCAAAATACGCGGCAAATCTTCAATCGTAGCCTTATAGATTTCCATAAGGCGATGATACTTCAACAGACTGTCCGAGTCGATATTGTTTTTTTCATCATATTGAAAATCAAAGTACAATGTACTAATCACTCTGAAATTCCAACAAATACCCTCTGTCATTGAAAAAGGCTTTGGCTATACTTAATTGGTATTGGAGAAACGATGATCACAAAACGAACAGCCGGGACCGCCGGAGATGCGGCAAAGCCCGTATTTGCGGCTGCCGCGATCGCCATCGGGACCGCTTTTTTGATGCTCTGTTACGAAGCCGTTAAGGAGCTTGTCGCTCCGGGGTTGACCAAATGGGGTTCTCATACAGTGACCATTATTGTTTCCGGCGTCTTTGCGGGACTGGCGGGATTTATCGCGCTCAAGCGTTTACATGCGATAAACACACAACTTCGCTCAGAAATCACCGAGCGGATCAAGGCTGAAGCAGATGCAAAAAAACGGCTCGAGGAACGACAGATTCTGTTCCGAGAGCTCCAGCACCGCGTCAAGAACAGCTTTATGATGATCACGAGCCTCATCTACCTGTCTCAGACCGAGTGTTCGTCGGACGAAGCAAAAACCGCGCTGAAAGAGGTCGCAGAGAGAGTGTGCGCCATCTCGGAGATGTACGATATGCTTTATTCGACGGGATCGACGGACGAAGTTGACCTCGATTCCTATCTGGCCCGTATACTGGGCTTGCTCAATCGCGACTGGCGCATCACTGTTCGAACCAGTCTTTCGGCGGGGAGGATCGCCACGACCGCTGCCGCAAATATCGGCCTTATAGTCACTGAACTCATGACCAACGCGATCAAGCACGCCTTCCCCGACGGCAGGACGGGAACGGTGTCGATCGCCGTGTCGCGCGACGAGCGGGGGGTGAAACTCCACTTTTCCGACGATGGAGTAGGCATGCCGTCTGACGTCGATAGTGCTTCTTCCCGATCCATCGGGCTTACAATTCTGCGTTCGCTGGTCAAACAGCTCGGAGGTGAATATAATATTACTAGACGAAACGGAACTTCATGGCTTTTTTTTATACCTTCATCGTCTTGCTGAGCCGAGCCTGCGGACTCGCGTCATTCCTGTGGAGTGAATGTAAGGCGGTACCTGGTGCCGCCTTCGGCCGACGACTCGATCTTCGCGCCGATCTGATGGGCGAATGCGGAGACAAGAACGAGGCCGAATCCACCCTCGCCGTCCGGTGCGGCCGCCCCTCTGCCGATTCCATCGTCGCCGACCGAGATCAGGACGGCGCCGCCGTCGGTTTTCTTCATCGAAAGCGATATACGTCCCGATCTTCCCTTGGGGAAGGCATACTTGAGCGAGTTTATGACGAGCTCGTTTATGATTATAGCGAGAGGGACGAGGGTGCGGCTATCGAGCCTTATATCTTCGACCCTTGTCTCAAACTCTATAGGCCGCCCTTTCCCGAAGTTGTGTTTTATTTCATTCATCAAGGTTTCGAAGTACTCGCGCGTGCTTAATGTTCTAAAATCCTCCGATCGGTACAGCTTGTCGTATATGCCCATCATGCCGCGGATTCTGCTCCGCGCCTCGTCGATGGCGGCGCGGGCTGTTTCGTCTTTCAAGGTATCGCTCTGCAGCGCGAGAAGACTGTCTATAGTGACCATGTTGTTCTTGATCCGGTGGTGTACTTCTTTGAGCAGAAGCTCTTTTTCCTTGAGAAGACGTTCATTTTCGGCCTGAATTTGTTTCGCCCTCGTTACATCGTGGATTATTGAGTAAAGGAGACTTTTCCCTTTGAGGGATATCGGTCCCGAGTAGACTTCGACATCCCGTATGCTCCCGTCGGCGATTCGATGTTTGAAATCGAAGTGGTTGCGTTTGAGCTCCGCTGCGGCGCGCATTTCCGACCGTACTTCTTCCTCCGTAAGCGTATTAATCTGCTGAATGTGCATCGACCTGAGATTGCGGCGGCTCCAGCCGTAGAAGGCTGCCGCCGCGGTGTTTGCGTCGATGATTCGCCCGTCTTCCGGGTCGATAAGGAGCATCGGTGAAGTGTTGTCCTGAAACAGCGCTCGGTAACGGCTTTCGCTTTCCGCTAACTCCGTCTCGGCGGCTTTTCTGACGGTGATGTCCTGAATGACGCCGTAAACCTTTCGCGTTGTGCGATCGCATTCCGCGGTTGAATACAGATCGATAATCATCCCGTCGTTCTGTCTTTTCGCTTTGAATTCGACGACGAAGGGGGCGATGCCCGCGATAAGATCCTCGAGCGCCTGCTGAATCACAACACGATATTCAGGAAGTGTCACTTCTTGAAGTCGATGCCACAGATCGGAACACGGGCTCAGGCCGAGGACATCGAGCATGCCCTCTGAACCGATCATAGAGCCGCTCGAAAGGTCAAGCTCCCAGCAACCGATACCTGCGGCACGTTCGGCCCATCTCAGCATTGATTCACTTTTTCAGGGAAGTCTGAGCGCTTCAACCATATAGCGTATTCCGGGATCGCCTTTGTTCACGGTGCGCTTTTCGACGATGAAGACCAAGGTTTTTTCATCCGGCGCGATGAAGAGTCTGCGGATGACATAGGACGCGACGCCCGTTCGTTTGATGTCGGGGTTGCCGCCGACGACTCGTTTGGTCTCGCCGTCTTTTGTCGTATACGAGACCGCGATTCCGAAGGATGAGGTTACGGTACTTCCGCTTTTGGAGACGCTCTGATTGAGCGAGATTTCGTAATTCGCCCCGGTCTTGAAATCCCGGAACGACAGATTCGCCGGCGGCTCTTGACCGTCGATGAGCACATATAAAAGCCGTCCGGGCTTGAGACTGTCGATCTTGTATTTCCGCACGAGCTCGATCTGCTCGCCGTACAGCGCAAAGAGCGAACCCGATATCTCCTGTCCCGGTTCTATTACGTCATCGAATACTTTCCGAGCAACACCCTTGGGGACGAAGTCGTTTTTCTTGTTGTCGACAAGGTAGGTCTCGGCGTAAAGCTTCCCGCTCGCGGTATCGATGCCGTACTGGCCGAACATGAAGTAGGCGGAGTCAGCCGAGAAGCCGAGATTCACGAAGGTCGCGACATCGCCCGCTTCGGCCGAGGCCATAAGAGCGAGGCAAAAGGCTGTTGCGACGAGAAGCCTTCTCATCATGGGCATACTCCTGAGCATAGTATCGGCCGATCCATGACTATACATTATAATAGAATACAATAGGGTACGGCTCAAGGGAACCGGTCCGTCGCGTGTGAATCGGTTTGAGCGGGCTATTGCACGTTATCCGCCCGAGTTTCGTGATGGATGATCAGAGCGACCGTAAGGGCGAAAAAAAGCGTGATGACGGCGAAACTTCCCGGTACGAGATTCTTGCCGGGCCCGGATGCGCCGGTGAACCACATAAGGATGGACCAGGGCGCCCATTTCCCCCACTCAGTCGCTCCGAGGACGACCGCGAGCAGCATCGAGAAAATCACATATCCCAGGGGCGCAAGGTAGCCGCGCGTCATGACGGCGATCCATGCCGCGGCTGCGGAGCAGGTAAAACCTATAAGGGAGGCTCCCACGGCCTTAAGCGCCCACGAAGTAAAATATTCTGTCGTTAGTGGCCCGAGATCTACGAGTAGACCGGTGAAACTTGTCAATGCAAGTTCCCACAGTGTAAGCGCTCCACACCAGAGAAGAGCGATGAGCAGTTTCGCTGCGACGAAGTGCCACCTCGCCACGGGGAGGGCGAGCATATTCTTGGCCGTGCCCTCGACGTATTCGCGCCCGAATAGATACGTTAAAACGAAGGAACAGAGGACCAGTGCCGCGATACCGCTCATTTCCAGCACCAGCCCGAGGTAGGTTGACCAGCCTGCCGCCGCTCCTCCGACAACCAATTGGGCTTTCTGTCCGAGAAGACCGAGTTTTTCGGCCATACCGGGGTTTTTCAGCATCCACATGAAAAAGCCGGCGACTCCGACCAGAAAGATATAGACTGCGAACGATATCCAGGTTATTCCGCTTCTGCGAAGTTTTGCGAACTCTGTAGAAAGAACCGTCCGAAATGAGGCGGGTTTACCTGTCGATGGTCTTGAAATCATACTACTCCCCCTGTGAGTCTGATGAAATGACGTTCCAGGTCTTCCTCGACGGGCTTGAGCAGTCTGAGCGCAACGCCCGCGCCCACGAGTGTACGGGCGATATGTTCAGGTTTTACGTTGTTGTCGGTAATTGAGAGACGGGATTCTGTGAGACGGCGTAAACTCGCAAGACCAAGTTCATCCTTCAGCGCGCGCTCGGCTTTGAGCGGATCGTCGACCTCTATTTCGATTGAAGATGGGCTCTCGGAACGCAGATTTTCTACGTCCTTTTCCTCGACCAGCACGCCTTGGTGGATTATCCCGATCCGATCGGCAAGTTGTTCAACCTCGTCCAAGAGGTGGCTCGACATGAAAATCGTGACGCCTTCTTCGTCGGCAAGACGGCGTAGAAGACTACGTATTTCGATAATCCCTGCAGGATCGAGACCGTTGGCGGGTTCGTCGAGGATGAGCAGTTCGGGTCGGTGGAGCAGGGCCCTCGCGAGCGATAGTCTCTGCTTGTTGCCGAGCGAAAGCTTGCCCGCCCTTCGTCCTCGATATTCCTCGAGTCGGAGGAGAGAAATGACGCGGGCCGTTTCCTCTGAGGGGAGAGATCTCAGTTTTCGTTGAATTTCGAGGTTTTCTTCGACCGTAAGGTTGGGATATGCGCTTGCGGTTTCGACCAGGTACCCGATGCGCGACAATATATCGGCACGGTTGCTCTTCAAAGAGGAGCCGAAAAGCCTGATTTCGCCGGAACTCGGTGTTATCAGACCTAAGAGCATCCGGATGGTCGTCGTTTTGCCTGCGCCGTTGAGTCCCAGAAAGCCGTAGATTTCCCCTCGCCTGACCTCGAGATCGACGTTGCGAACCGCGCGCACCTCTCCGTATTTTTTTGCAAGCCCGCGGGCCGAGAGTACGACTTCATTTCTTTGTATCACCGCTTCGGTCATACAGTTTCTCCTCCTTGTGCTTCATCCGGGGCGATTCTCATGGCAAGGGCCTCGGCCAATAAACGGGATGCCGGACCAAAGGTTCCCGGCGGGAAGTCTTCTTTGTGTATGGCAATCGAAAAGAGCAGAGCTCCGATACCGCCGAGGGCGTCGAGGACCTCGGGATCGATAAAACCCCGCTGCGCCCAGTCGGCGAAGGTTTTTTCCAGCACCTGTTCGTCATTCGCCTTGTGTGCTGCGATGCGTTCAGGCGGTAAAGTCTCGATGAGTCGTTCGATTTCCTTGAAACCCAAACGCGACAGGCCGCTCTCGCGTTCGAGCATGCCGATAGCCTCGAGGAAAAAACGTGTAAGGCGTTCCCTGGGGCTTCCTCCACCTTCCGATATTTGTCGTATCAGCGCGCTCCGGTGCTCGGCCTCCCAGGCTTCGAAAACAGAGAGGATAAAATCCTCCCTTGAAGGGAAAAACGAGTAAAAGCTGCCTTTCGAGATGCCGGCTTCGCGCGCTATGTCATCGACAACAAGATTCTTGATACCGTTCCGGTTGATCACCCGTTTCCCTGCCTCGATGAGCCTGGCTTTGATTCTTTGCCGTTCGAATTCAGTAAAAGCACGCGGCATAAAAACCTCAATGACCGAAAAAGCTAAAATAGTCAAATAGACTGTAGTTTTTTCCCTTGCTTGTGTCAAGAGAAATGGTTCCCTAAAACAGCTTTCGCGCGTTATTCTGCATACGTGACATTACATGCCCGCCGAAGAATATATTGGAGCCTGTTTATAACAGCCTGTGTCTGTCTCTCTGTTTCGGTTCCTCTTTTTTTGATTCTAGCAAAAACCGGCCCGACGCCGGTCTTCCTTCAGAGCGCAGGTGTGCTAAAAGCCTTTGTGCTCGGCTCCTTGAAAATTCCCTCACACTACCTAGCAGGGGCGGGCGTGGGACTCTGCGTCTTGTATTCAGCCATGTCGCTCGGCCTTATTCTTCTATCGTTCCGAAAGACAGACTCGACCGAGATTTTCTTTTTTGCGTTTTGGGTGCTCTCAGTGGGGCTCGAGGTTTTGAGGCTCGGGGCGTTCGCCCTGGCTGCGGAAGGAGGTACGACATTCATGCATGCGGCCGTATCTCGCGCTCTCCTGTTCGCCCGTTATTCGGGCTGCTTTGCACTTTTCGTTTCGGGCTTGTACGCCGTCGGTTTCCGGAACGAGAAGTTGGGCTCGGTTCTGGCCATTGTGCTTGTCGTCTCGCTTGGATTGTCCCTGGCTATGCCGATAAACACCGGCTCGTACGCCGCGACGCTCGAACTCCGCTCAGGATACTCAGGATTGAACACAATTCTTTTCATCATCGTCGGGATTGTGACGACATTCAATTTCCTGTATGCGGCGGTTTACAAAGGAGAGCGGACATATCGTCTTGTCGGATTGGGCGCCGCCGCTTTGATCATCGGATATCACCTTCTGATCAGCCACTGGCATCCTCTTTTCATGCTGCTCGGTTTCGCGTTTTTGGTTACCGGCACCTGGCTCTTCGTATCACGTTTACACGCCTATTATCTTTGGCAATAGGCGGCGGCTTATGAGGCACGACTATCTCTGCTAGAGGAGAAGCACAGCGGCCGCCCCGGTCGTCATGGGGAGGATGATGTTGTCGAGGTCCCTGGTCGGGGCCGCTTCGATCAGCGTTGCTATCATGGCGACTGCAAATGAGCGCTCGGTGTCCTGTGTAACCGTCATCGACGAAATAAAGACCGCTGTCAGGCAGGTAAGGCTTCCTTCAAGCGATTTACCGCCGGTAAACGGCAGGGTTATGGCACCGATTGATTTCCCGACGAGGCTTGAAAGTCCGTCTCCGAATGCAAGCGCGTAAATGGCGATCGTCGCGGCGGGGTTGGGGTACACGAGCAGAGCGAGTAAAGCCCCGATGCCGAGGGTCACCGGCCCCAACACGAAGGATCCCTCGTCTCTGCGCCTGGCGGCAAGGGCGGTGATCTTTGAAATGATCGGGACCTTGTACCCTGATATGCGCAGACCTTCGCAGATGGTATAGAGAATAATGCCGCCGCACAGGAGGCCGATGGTCAATCCCTTGCCATACCCGGCAAGAGTGGGGACGAAGGCAATGAGAAGATGAATGCCTTTGCGCAGAATTTCGATCCGGAGTTCTTCACTGATTGCGAAGCGTCGTTCAACTCGTTCGATAATCGACAGGGGCATCGTTGTCATGTTTTAATCCACCATTAATTTCTTAAGCAAATCGTATGCCACGAACAGAAGAAATCGGCTGCCAGCCTAACTCTATATAATACAATGATTTTCTTCTGTTGTTTTTCAGCCGGGGTCTAGGCTGTCTAAAATATAGCACAGCACCTGCTCGAGTTTCTACTACTCGTAATCCTCTCTAAGTTCCTCGAACCTTGTTGCGACTCAATCAGGGAGGGGGAAGAAGCGCGTAAGAGGGGTATGAGCTATACCTTCCCCTACTGCCCCTGGAAAGGCTGCCGCTACCACGCCAACCCCCTCCCTGGCCCGTACACCGCCTACCGTCCCTGGGGCTCCTACTGGACCAAGACCTTCGGCTGGGTCCCCCGCTTCCGCTGCTTCGGCTGCGGGCGAACCTTCTCCACCCAGACCTTCTCCCTCGATTACTACGCCAAACGAATCGTTTCCTACCCCGACCTGCTCCAGCGCCTGGGTTCCTGCGAGAGCCTCTCCGCCATGGGCCGCGCCTTCTCGGCCTCCACCGACTCGGTCTCCAACCGCATCTCCCGCGCCGCCCGTCAAAGCCTCGCCTTTCTCGCCCAGCTCACCCTCGACCCCACCGCCTCGGAACAGCTTGTCGCGGACGGCTTCGAGAGCTTCTGCGTTTCCCAGTACTTCCCGAACAACATCCAGCTCCTCGTCGGCTCGGACTCCCAGTATGTCTACCAGATCGACTACGCGACGATTCGGCGCAAGGGGCGGATGACGAAGGCGCAGAAGCTGCGTCGGGCCGAGCTTGAGGGTGAGTATCGGGCCGAACCGGACGCCGTGGAGCACTCGTTCTCGCGGCTTATGGAGACGAGTCTGCGGTTTCTGGCGGCGGCGGTCCGACCGCAGGTCGAACTGTGGACGGATAAGCATTCGGCCTATCCGCGGGCAATCGCATCCTCGCCCTGCGCCCAGGGCTTGCTCGAGCAGGGCCGACTGCAGCACTGCACGGTCTCCTCGCGGGTGGCCCGAACCATCGACAATCCCTTGTTTTCGGTGAACTACCTCGACCGGGAGATCCGCAAGGACCTGCA
>CAZINN010000051.1:0-18194 GCA_964540615.1 uncultured Treponemataceae bacterium
TACATCGTCATCTCGGCCGTCGCGGTGCCGTTTTTTTATTTCATCGCAGGCCCGCGTATCGGGCGGGCGGCGAGCCTCGGCTTTATGGCGCTTATCGTGGTGATGGCGGTTTTGGGCGGAAACGCGATGAGCGCGCTTCACAGTCAAGGCCGGGACCATTTCTATATCGTTTTTCTTTTCTTTCTCGCATTACAGATGGTGATCGCGGAGGCGAACGAACGCCGGCATTCTCACAGCCTCGAGATAATCCACGACGAGCATTTCATCGATGACGCGACCGGCCTGCCGAACAGCAACACCCTGGCGATCGGCCATCTCGCCGGCGGGGAGATCATGTCGCTCGTCCGATTGCGCAATTTCAAGGATCTCCGGATTTTCTTCGATGATACCGAGGGGCGGGCCATCGCCGTGCGGGCCGCGGAAATACTCAAGGAGATCGCCCGTATCGACGGCGCGAGAGGCCCCTATCGCATCGCCGAGGCGGAGTTCGCGCTCGTGTATCCCGCGGGCACGGATCAGCGCGAGGCGGCCCGCTCCATTTTCAGAGCCTTTTCCCGTGCGAGCGTCATGGGCGACTCGCCCCTGCGCTTCGACACGCAGATCGGTTCGTACAGGACCCGCGTCTCCGGAGAAAGCGCCGAACGGGCGGTCGAGGAGGCCGAGACCGCGCTCGCGAATTGCGTAGCCGCCGATGTCGGCGTCGTCTATCGCGACGGCTACTCGGAAGCCTTTCCCGCCGACGATCTGAAGGCGCGCGCGCCGGTGCTGGTCAGAAACATCGGCGACCGGAGCCTGTCGGCGGTTTTCCAGCCGGTTTACGACGTCGAGCGCGACGGGGTGGGCTTCCTCGAGGCGCTCACCCGCCTTAAGGTCGAGGACGGCCTGATCTCTCCGGAATCATACTTGCCGACCTCGACACGACTTGGTCTTGAAAAACATTTCGGCGATTTTATTATAGAAGCCGCCTTGGACATGGCGAGGGCGAGCGGGCATACGGTCAGCATCAATGTGTCCTTCCGCGACCTCGAGCGGCCCTTTTTCATTGATACGCTGTTCCGCGCGTATTCCATCCTGTCCGGCAAACGCAATACCATCATCGTCGAACTCACCGAGCAGGCCGCGTTCTCGGACTATGGTCGGCTTCGATCTTTCGTCGCTCAGGTGCACGAGGCGGGCGGTTTGGTGATGCTCGACGATTTCGGAACGGGATATTCGAATTACGCGAGCCTCCTGGAGGCGCGCTTCGACGCGGTCAAGGTCGCCGGGACGATCGTGCGCGAAATCGTCAGCCGCCGCGAGGCCGCCGAGCTCTATTCGGGCTTGTGCGCCTTCAGCCGGGCCGCCGGTCTCGATGTCGTCGCCGAGCACATAACCGACGCCGCGGTCATGGGTCGGGCCCTGGAGGGCGGCGCCACACTGCTCCAGGGCTATCACTTTTCGCCGCCCCTGCCCGCCGAGGATATTCTGTCGGGCCGCCTGGTCTTCCCCGAGGGTCACTCGACGGCCCCCCAGCCGCTTATTCGATTATAACCGGTCGAAACAGGCCGATGCCGGACGTCGCCCCGCCCTCAATTCTCCAGAATCGTGATCTCCACGCGCCGGTTGCGCGCCCGCCCCGATTCTGTCGTGTTGTCCGCGATCGGCTTCGTGTCGCCCATCCCGACCGCCCTGATGCGCTCGGTGTCTCTCGCTTTGAGCGCGATGAGCCGCTCCGCGACCGCCTTGGCGCGCGCCTCGGAGAGCGGTAATCGGCCTTCTGCATATCCCGCCGCCGCCGCGTGGCCCGACACCAGGACGTCGCGGTCCGGGTAGCGCTTCAGTATCTCGGCGATGCGGTCGATTTTCGCCAGCTCGCTCGGTTTGAGCTCGGCCGAGTCGGCCTCGAACTGGATGTTTTCAATGCTGATCGTGATCCCCGAATCATCGTTTCTCACCGTTATGTCGGGTATCCCCGAGACCGCGTCTTCGATGTCTTTCTTGACTGATCCGCGGTCCATCGCGGCGGTCCTGACGAGCTCGGATCCCGCACTGCCTTTGAACTCGTCTTTCCGTCCGTCGGACCAGTCGAAAATAAAGTCGAAGCGCTCTTCATAGGCGGAGGGCTGACCGATCGAACTGTCCCAGTAAATGGATTGGTTCGAGAATCCTGCGATTTGGACGGGGTAGATCGAGGCATGGCGCCGCGGAGGTCCCGGCTGCAGGAAAACCGTATATGAAGCTTTTACCAGCAAGAGCCGTTTCCCCCCGCGTTCCACCGGCCCGACGAATTCGTAGCGCACGTCGACGGGAAAGGCATAAGGATCGGGGATGCCGAGCGAGCTGAAATCCTGCCGCTCTTCTCCGGGCGCGGTCCATGTATCGCCCGGTTTCAGCTCGCGGTCGGGGAAGGTCGGCACGTTTCGGACTATCGGCATGAGGTATTTGGGATCGATCTGATAGCGGCCCAGGCGGTCCCGGCGATACTCGGTATGGTAGGTTTGGGACAGCACATAGACGGTGTCGGTTTTTTTCCGTTCGGAGGTGTCGACCGTGCCCGAGAGATACCCCCAGGAGCCGTCCGGGGCCGCCTGGGTCACGGTCATCGCTATGCGATTCAGTATTTCAGCCGAGCCGGCGTATCGGTTGTTGATGTAAACATCCTCGTCGACGCGTGAGATGACGCGGAACATGTCGCCTTGAGTATGCGAAAAGGCAAAACGATACGATGAGACAGCGGGATTTTCGGCCTTCGCCTGGGCGAAGGCGACACATGCTCCGAGGCAGCCCGTTGCAATCGCGCAGGCGACTCGGACTATCTTTTTGTTCATACATCCTCCTTCGACCTTCCCCGGCCGCCGCTCCGTTTTCGAGCGCTTCCGCCATCGGCGGCAGCTTGATAATATCGCCGTAGTGCCGCAGTTACCGATAAGCCCCGAGACGGGGCCGCAGGCCGTCCTCGAACTCATGTACCGCCTCAAAGTGCGGGACGCCATGACCTCTCCGGTCATCGTCGCCTCGCCCGGGGAAAGCATGCGCGATGTGCAGTACCGGATGCGCGACAATGGTATCACGGGCGTGCCGATTGTCGAAGGCGGCCGTTTGGTCGGGCTCGTGTCGATGGGGCTCGTCTTCGAAGCGCTCGATTCGGGGAGGATCGAGGCGAAGGTGGAAACCTTGATGACACGATCGGTCGTCTCGCTCGAGGATGATATGCCGCTCGCCTTCGCAACGACATACTTCAATAGGTACAAATACGGCCGCTTCCCGGTCCTCGGACGCGACGGGGCACTCGTCGGAATACTCTGCGCTTCTGATATTGTCCGTTGCCTTTTGGTCGAACTCAACAGCGAGATCGCCCGGCTGGAGGAGCGGCTTTCCCGCACCTCCGGTTCCGTCCCGTCATCCGCGGAAGGCGGGGTGAGTCTTTCCTTCCCTGTCACCCGCTTCGACTTTGAAAATGCGGGAAAGGCGAGCACGCAGATCAAGAAGGCGCTTGTCTCGCTGGGCCTCGATCCTTCGATCACGCGCCGCGCCGCGGTCGCCTGCTATGAGCTCGAGCTCAATCAGGCTATCCACTCGGAGGGGGGGACGATATCCTGCACCGCAGGCGGGGGGCGTATCGAGATCGTCGCCGAGGACCGCGGCCCCGGCATAGCCGATATCGAGGCGGCGATGACCGAGGGATTTTCGACGGCGACCGAATGGGTCAGGTCGCTCGGTTTCGGAGCGGGCATGGGACTGCCGAACGCCAAACGCGTCTCCGATGATTTTTCGATCGATTCGGAACTCGGGCGCGGAACCCGTGTCAGGGTCATGATACTTTACTAGAGGAAGAGGCGATGAAAACCAGCGATCTTGCACCCTCGCTCGGACTGACTCTCGTCCAAGCTGATTTCAAAGACCGAGCTGTGACGTCCGGGTATACTTCCGACCTTCTGTCGGACGTCATGGCGAACGCCGAGGCCGACGGCGTGCTCGTCACTGTCCAGGCGCACAAGAACACCATCGCCGTCGCCGCCCTCGCCGGACTCGCGGCCGTTGTGATCTGCAACGGAAGACCCGTGCCTGCGGACATGATCGAAGCCGCCCGGACCGAGGGCATCGCGCTTTTGTCGACCACCAAGAGCTCCTTCGAAATTTCCGGCCGGCTGTGGTCGATCATGCAGAGCGGCCGCAATTGAGACGAAAGGGCGGCTGTGCGGATACTGGCTGACCTTCATAATCATTCCTGCCTTTCGCCCTGCGCCTCGCTTGAACAATCGCCCGCCGTTCTCGCCAAGACGGCCCGCGGACGGGGGATCGGGCTTCTCGCACTGACCGACCACAACTCCGCGCTGAACTGCCCGGCCTTCGAGGAAAACTGCCGCCGGGAAGGAGTCGCACCCCTTTTCGGCATCGAGGCGAACAGTCTTGAAGAGGTTCACGTCGTCTGTCTCTTCGGAACAGTCGATGACGCGCTCGATTTCGGCGTGTTTTTGAGTTCGCGCATGCGGGGCATCAAACTCGATGTCGCACGTTTCGGCGATCAGGTGGTTGTGGACGCCGATGAAAATGTGCTCGATCAGCCGGAGATCTTCTTCGGGGCGTCTTTGCTCGAGGGCTTCGATGGCATCTGCGCCGAAGCCGCGCGGAGGGGGGCGGTCGTCATTCCGGCTCACGTCGATCGGCCTATGTTCTCGGTGGCGAGCCAGCTCGGCTTCCTGCCGCCCGGTCCCTACGACGCCGTCGAAGCCCTCAGCGAACCTGATCCTGCATTGACCGGCGGCCTGGCGGTCATATCGGGCTCGGACGCGCATCGGCCCGAGGATGTGGGGCGCCGCTGTTTCGAAATCGATCTGCCCGATGATATCGTATCCGCGCGTCTCGACGCAGGAAGGGGCCCCGGCGCGGTCGGACCCGGCCGCGCCCTGCTCGAGGCCCTGCGCCGATCGCTTCACGACGGCGCCCTCAGCCCATCCTGGGCGCGGGCCGCTGTATGAAAACACCGGCGGCGATCCTTGTTTTCTGTGCGGCGGCATTCGGCTGTGCGGGCGATATCCGCGCCCAGGCCGCGTCGGCGGCTGCGGACATGGACATCATCGAGCTTCGCGATACGACCAAGAAGATCGATCTTTCCACCGTGGCTCTGATCGCAAACGAGGACGATGCCCTCGGCGCACCGTCTTCGCTCGGGTTCCGCCCCGATGCGAGCCGGTTTCGAAGCGGCTTCGGCCGGCGGGATTTCATCCTGGAGTCCGCCGACACGGCGCTGTGGCTCTGTTTCACGCTGCGGAGCGTCGCCTCAGTGCGGTCATGGATTGTTTCCGCCGGCCCGAACTTGGTGGACAGCGTGACCATGTATATCGTCGATCCCGACGGCCGCTCGGAGGCGCAGACGGCGGGCGCGAGGCTGCCGGGATCGCAGATGAACAATGTTTTTTCCGACTTCGCTTTCAGGTTTACGATCGGACCGGGCGAAGTGAAGACCATCTACCTACGCTTCTCTTCCGAGACGAGGCAGACCCTGCGCGCATCGCTGTGGGACACTATGGCCTATCTCAAGTGGGACGGCTTCAATACCGTTTTTGTCGGCGCTCTCTTGGGCGTCATAGTCGCGCTTGTCTTTTCGACGCTTTTTATCGCCATTTCGCTCCGAGAACAGGTGTATATGTTCTATCTCGTATACCTCGTCGGTCTCGCGGTCTACGTTTTTTCGATAAACGGTGCGGCGAACGTCCTTTTCTGGCCGGGCAACCGCTGGCTCGATCAGCGTTCGGGCCCCTTGCTCGTCATGATAATGTCGATCGGCGCTCTTCTTTTTGCGCACAGCTTCCTCGACCTGAAGAACCTGGTTCCCGGCGTCGCAAAGGTCGTTCGGGCCTTTGTCGCCCTCGTGCCTGTCTTCGCGCTCGCAGCCCTCGCCGCCGATTCGCGTACAGCCCAGGTCGCCGGCAAGATGGTCGAGCATGGAAGCTTATACGGTATTCTCGCGTGCGGCGTCGCGGCCGCCGTCCGGGGTTCCCGGCGTGCGAAAGTGTTTCTTGCGGCCTGGTCCTGTCTCTGTGTGGGAAGGTTGGCGACGGATATCGGAAGTCTCGGCATTGTTCTCCTGCAGTTCGAGCCGTTTTTCAGCAAGGGCGGCCAGATCACCGCGCTCGCGCAGGTCCTCGTCATGTCCTATGGCATTTCCGACGCCGTCAATGTCGTCCGCATCGAGAAAGACGAGGCGCAACGTCGGCTGATCGAGCATCTCGAACGGGCCAACAAGGTCAAAGAGGATTTTCTCATCGGCATGAGTTTGGAGTTCCGATCTCCTCTTTACGGCATCGTCGGGTTGTCCGACAGGCTCGGTTCGCTGATGGGCGACAAGGGAGCGAGCGAGGAGCTGCGCCTCGCGGGGGTCATCCGCGCCGAATCGCTCAGACTGCTCAACAGCGTCGCCAATATCGCGTTGTACGCCCGCCTCCGGAATGCGGATATCGCGTTGGTCGCGGAACGGTTTTTTCTCTCCGAGCCGATTGAGGGGGCGGTGTCGTCGGCGTCCTACCTGGCCGCGGGAAGAGATATCGTCGTTGAAAAGGCGGTCGAGGATGTCGAGCTCGTCTCGGATATCCGCATTTTCGGGCAGATCGTCTACAACCTTTTTTCGGATTCATTGAAACGAAGCGCCTCGGGCCGGATCCGAATCGAAGCAAGGTCGTCGGGGGATAAGGTTTTTTTAACAATTTACGATTCGGCCCCGAGGATGCCCGAGGAGATACGTTCGCGTTTCTCGTCGCCGGGCGGTCCGGAGCGGCCCGAGGCGATCGGCCCGGGGCTCGAACTTCTTGTGACGAGGCTGCTTGCGGAGCGCCTCGGCGGGGGGCTCAGGTATCATTGGGACGGCGGCTGCGGCCGTTTCGAGCTCGATATCGCGCGTGAAGTGTCATGGCCGCTCGCTTCCCGCGCATCGAGCCGCGGGATCGTCATGCCGGACCTCAGCCTTTTCGCCCGCAAGGGCGCCGAGGCGGCCGTCCCCGATCTTTCCGAGACATCGAACGGCCGCGAGCGCCGAGGGACGATCCTCGCCTACGACGAAGATCCCGTGTTCCTCGAGGCGCTCAAGCACTATCTCGAGGCCCGAGGCTATTCGGTCGCTCCGACGCTCTCCCCCGACGAGGCGGTGAATCTCGCGGTCTCCGATCGGCCTTTCGATCTGGCTCTCCTCGACGCCTCCGGTGCGAGGCGGGCGGGACTCGAATCCTGCGCGCGCATACGTGGAACACGGTCGCTGGGCGAGCTGCCGATCATCGTCATGATCGACCGCGAGAATACCGAGGCCGTCGAGGAAGCCTTCAGAGCGGGAGCAAGCGATTATCTGCCGAAGCTTCCGCCCACCGAACTCCTTTTCGCGCGCGTCGACACGCATGTCGCCCTGCGGCGCGCCGTGCTCGAGGCTCTCGATACGAGACGACGCGTCGCGGAGCTCGAGAAACTCAAGACGCTCGGCGTCATGGCGGCGGGCGTCGCGCATGAGATCAACACGCCCAACAACGCGGTGATTCGCAATCTTCCGATCATATCGGAGGTCTGGCGCGAACTCGGGCCGATTGTCCGCAGGCTCATAGCCGAATCCGAGGGCTTCAGCATCCGAGGATGGACGGCCGACGAACTCATACGTGAAGTCCCTGAACTGCTTGCGGACACCTACCAGGCGGGGATGCAGATAAAGAAGATCGTAGAGGACCTCAAGGATTATGCCCGCGATTCGTCGGCGAAACCCGACGAGCATGTCGATCTATCCGCCGTCGCAGCCTACGCGTCGAGACTCCTCTCTCCGCTCATTTCCCGCTCGACCAAGCGGTTCTCTCTCGACGTGAAACCGGGCCTGCCGCGCGTCCGCGGCAACTATCAGAAGCTGGCCCAGGCGGTCATCAATGTTCTCGAAAACGCGCTGCAGGCCCTTCCAGGCCCCGACTCCGCCGTTCGTCTTGGAACGCGGATGGACGAGGAACGGAAGCGTGTCGTGCTCGAATGCGCGGACGAGGGGGTCGGCATAGAGCCCTCGATGAAGGAACGAATTTTCGAGCCCTTTTTCACGACAAAACGCGAAACTGGCGGCACGGGGCTCGGCCTATCCGTCGTATCGGGAATCGTGCGTGAAAACGGCGGGAGCATTGAGATAGAATCAGAGCCGGGCCGGGGGACTACCGTCAGGCTTTTGTTCCCGGCGGCGCCGGCGGAGGATGGCGAAGGATGAAAGACACCGAGGGGCAGAAAATTCTCGTTGTGGACGACGATGAGGATGTGCTGAAGCGCATGGACCGCCTGCTCCGCTTCGAGGGCTTCCCCGAGGTGCTCTGTTGCTCCGATCCGCGCCAGGTCGCCTCGGTCATCGAGGAAAACGATATCTCCGTGATGGTGCTCGATCTTCTGATGCCGAACATCTCGGGGCAGAAAATACTCCAGGAAATGCGGGAGCGGCATCCCGAGATACCGGTCATCGTCGCCACCGCGGTCAACGATCTCGACAGCGCAGTCGAATGTATGCGAAACGGCGCCTTCGATTACGTGCCGAAGTCCGCCGAATCGGGCCGGCTGGCGTCGAGCATTAAGCATGCGCTGTCCATCCGCGAGCTCCAGCGGGACTATTCCGCTCTGAAGGATACATTGTTAGGCGCGCGCGCGCCGGAATACGCGGCCTTCGAGGGGATCGTCACCGCCGATGAGCGTTTTCTGTCCGTCCTTCGATATGCGCAGACCGTCGCCGACTCGCCGAAGCCTATCTTGATCATCGGCGAATCCGGGACGGGGAAGGAACTCATGGCCAGGGCGATTCACAAGCTCTCCGGCCGCAAAGGGTCGCTCGTATCGCTGAACATAGCCGGTCTCGACGATACGATGTTTTCGGACAGCCTCTTTGGGCATCGCCGAGGAGCTTTTACGGGCGCCGATGCAGACCGCGGGGGTCTCATCGAAAAGGCGGAGGGCGGGACGCTCTTTTTGGACGAGATCGGCGACCTGTCCATGAGCTCGCAAGTCAAGTTGCTCAGATTGATCGAGGAAAAACGCTACTACCCGCTCGGAGCCGACCTCCCGAAGACCTCGAGCGCTTCAATTGTCACTGCGACCAATCGCGATCTGAAGGCCGCGGCGGCGGCGGGGACCTTCCGCCTGGATCTGTTTTACCGGCTTCAGACCCACCTCGTTCAAATACCGCCGCTTCGCGAGCGGCTCGGCGATATCCCCCTTCTTTTATCTCATTTTACGCGGCAAGCCGCCGAAAAGCTCGGCAAAACTGTTCCATCAATACCCAATGAGCTTTCGATCCTTCTCGAGTCATATGATTTCCCGGGAAACGTCAGAGAGCTCGAGTCTATGGTATACGACGCGATGAGCGGCCTTAGGGGTGCGACACTTGGGCTTGAGAGTTTTCGGCGCAAGATACAGAGCGCCGGCGCCGCAGGACGGCAAAAACAGCCGGCCCTAGACGGCGATAAGACACGGTACTCATCCTGGGCGCGGCTTCCAACGCTTAAAGAATCCTCGGAAGAGCTTATTAGGGAGGCGCTTCGGCGATCAAAGGGAAATCAGGGAATAGCCGCGGATCTGTTGGGAATTTCCAGGACGGCGCTGAATAAACGACTGAAATTGTCACACAGAACGGGCAATGGGGCATAAACGAGCTGCCAATCAGGGTGTGAAAAACTTCACAGGAGCGAGAATCTTCACAGCAAGATAGTTATTTAAATAAAAAAGAATTAAAACGGTTTTCCCACGAGCGGTTGAATCATTGTGTGAAAAATAGCACAGGGGGGCGTGGGATAAATTATCCGGTGTTTTGTTGAAAGTTGTATTTTTTATTTCAAAAGTGTTATGCAGAAAGGATTTTGTTTTCGATGCGCGGTACTATAGGGAGAAGGATGTTGGCACGTTCTCTGCTATAAAAGAGACGCATCGTATGATGGATAGAAAAAAGTTGAAGTAAAAAAGTTGAGGTAATAAAGAAGCGGCTGTTCTTAGCCCGGGGAATGGCCCAAGGTAAAAACAGGACAAAACGAGGTGGATTTAAGGTAAAAAAGTTGCCACGTGGGAAGTAAAAAGGGGGGATCACTAAACACAATCGGGGAAGGGCCGCGCGGGGGCGCGGCCTTTTTTTTGGGTGTTCGAAGAACATATGCGGCATAAACCACGATAGTAGTTTACAATAGCTCCGTGGTTCGAATATTGGGCATCCCGCTTGATCCTTATATGTCGACTATGGCTGTCTCGGCCTTCACTTCTCTTCTTCTTGGTGTCCGCGCCTGTTTCGGCGCCCGTAAGGCCTTGTCGCGCAGTTTTGCACTATTCGAGGCATCGGTTTTCATTTGGTGTTTTTTTGCGGCCGCCGAATGGATGGTCTCCTCTCCCGCGCGCCAGTTCGATATGCTCAGGCTTCAGTACATCGGGATCGCTTTTGTTCCAGCTGCGTTTTACTTGTTTGCGCGGGCCTTCGCTTCCCGGCCCGTGCACGGCCCCCGCGCCCTTGTCCCCTTTCTTCCGGCGCTCGTTTTTGTGGTGGTTGTCGTTACGAACGATGCTCATCGGGCTTTCTGGCGCGAGCAGGAGGTGGGGCCGCTCTGGGTCGAACCTCCCTACGGCTGGATGTATTGGCTGTTCGTCGCCTACGGTTACCTCCAGAGCGCCGTATCGCTTGGAATCATCGCAGCGGCCGCCCGCCGCGCGAAGGGATTGTACGCCCGCTGGATGTGGCTTGTCCTGACGTTTTTCCTTCTTCCCTTCGCCTCGAATGTGGTCTATATCATCGCGATAGCCGGAAGGACGGGATATGACCCGACTCCGATTTCTTTCGCCCTCAGCGGCGCGCTCATGGCCGCTATCCTGGCGCGCTTCGATGTCTTCGATCCTCTGCCGTACGCGAAGAACGTGATTCTCGAGTCGATCGATACACCCATGCTCGTCCTCGACGGGGCGGGGTTTATCGTCGGAGCGAACGACGAGGCGCGCAGAGTTTTCGCCGTTTTCGGAAGTCTCGAGGGATGCTCTTTTTCGTCCCTCGCTCCGGAGTTCGCGTCGACCTTGGGCGACCGCCAGACGATGCGCTGGTCGCGCGACGGCAGGGATTACCTTATAACATGCTATGTGGTCAAACGCGGCCGGGTCGATTGGAGCGGCCGTCTCATCCTATTTCGGGATATCAGCGAACTCTCCCGGACTCAGCGTGAGCTCGAATCCGCGCGGCGGAAGGCCGAATCGGCCGCCGCCGCGAAGAGCGCCTTGATAGCTGTGGTGAGTCACGAACTGCGCAATCCGATCAATGCGATAATCGGGATCGCCGATCTCGATCTTCGGCGCGAGACACCCGAGGCCTTCCGCGAAGATCTGGAGATGATCCGCTCCTCGGGGAGGCTGCTCCTCGGAATTATCAACGATTTGCTCGATATCTCGAAGATCGAGGCCGGAAAACTCGAGCTTGAAAACTCAGATTTCGATCTTGTCGAGCGAATTCAATCCGCCGAGAGGGCGTTCAAGAGCGCGGCCTCGGCGAAGGGGATCAGTCTGTGCACAATCATCGATGAAGATGTCCCTCGCTATGTCAGGGGCGATCCCCTTCGCTTCGAACAGGTGCTTATGAATCTCTTGGGCAACGCCGTGAAGTTCACCGAAAAAGGCGGCATACGGGTGCACGCGCGACGCCTTTCCGCGGAACAAGGAACGGAGGTCCCCGGGATCCGGCGCGTCGCGATAGAGGTGCGCGACACAGGGATCGGTATATCCCGCGAAGGGCGCGAACGTCTTTTCAAGGATTTCTCGCAAGCTGATAAAAGTATCGCGGCGAGATTCGGCGGAACCGGCCTCGGACTTTCGATCAGCAAGAGAATCGTCGAGCTCATGGGCGGCGACATTTCGGTGGAGTCTGAAGAGGGCGTCGGGAGTGTTTTTACGTTTACCGTCTGCTTCGAGCCGAGTGCTTCCGACCGAGCTCTCGCATCGTACAGCGGCGCGCCCCGCCGCCATCCGGCGGGGAAGCTCCGCGTTTTAGTCGTCGACGATGATCCGATAAGCGCCGGGATAGCCCGCCGCTATCTCGAGGAGCTTGGGCACGATGTCGTATGCGCGGGGACGGCGGCCGATGCGATCGGTCGCGTGCGGGAGGGGGATTTCGACGCGGCGCTTATGGACATCGGTCTTCCGGACATGAGCGGCCTGGAAGCCGTCACACGTATCAGGGGCGAGGAGACCCGGTCGGGCGCTCCGCGCATGCCCGTAGCCGCGATGACGGCTTCGACCGAATCGGACTTGTTCTCCCGCTGTGAAGCGGCCGGCGTCGACGATCTTCTGAACAAGCCGCTCGAAGCCGCGCAGCTCGGCCGCTTCATCGATCGGGTGTCCTGTAATGCGCGGCCGACAACGGTGATAAAACGATCCGCGCCCTCTTCGGCGCCTCCCGCGGGCGGCCGTTCGCGCTTTATCGACGATGACGCCCTGCTCGCCCACCTCGGCGGCGACGAATCGTTTCTCGAGAGGTTATTGAATATTTTCATACGGGAGACTCCGGAACGTTTACGCGCCGTCGACGCCGCCGTCGAATCCGGCGATCTCGACGAGCTCAGGACAATCGTGCACGGCATACGGGGCTCGGGCCTGACCCTGCGCGCCGGCCCCTTGAGCCTCGCGGCCGGGGCTCTCGAGGCGGGCATTCTGGCTGCTGCGGCGGAGTCGGCCGGCTGCGATTTTAGGATTCATGCTGAATCGCTCAAGGCGCTCCTGCGGAGCACGGCGGAGGCGGCTGAAAAAATCATGGCGAACCGGGGAGCCGCCTGCCGGGGCGTCGAAAAAGGCTGAAGCAGGCGGCGAAAACACGGTGGGGGACTGAGCTGCTTTTTTGAATCGTCATGCTGGTTTTCAGGCGTGAACTCGTATGCGCCTTATCGAAGGACTTGCCGCGGAACCGAAGCGCTTCAGTCCGCCCGTCGCCGCGGCGGTCGGGACGGCCATCGGCTTCTATCCCTTGTGTATTCCATCTTCCGCGGCCCTCGCCGCGGCGCTTCTCGTCGTTTCGTTCGGCATCGCGCTCCGGCTCTTCGGAGGGCGGGGCGCGGCGCTCAATGGTTTTTTTATCATTACGCTCGGCACGGGGATGGCCGCCGGCATCATGGCTTCGGCCGTGGAAAAGGGTCGCGCACAGCCGAACGCCGAGGGGCCTGAGTCTTCCTCCGGCGCAGCGTTGTCATTGCGCTGGATCGAAGGCCGACTGATAAGCGACTCGACGCCCGCCAAACATGGGTTTCGAGTGTACGCGCTCCGCGTCGATCGGCTCGGTTTGTCGGGCGCCGCCGTCGAGAGCGAACTTGATTTTCCTGATCCAGGGACAGGTCCTGTGTACCGTATCCTCGTTCGAAACGGGGACGCGTTCGACTGCGGCGTCCGTTTGCGCGCGTCCGGACGACGTGGTGATGACGGCGCCCTGTTCGTCCAGCCGCGCGATATTCAGCTGCTCGACCGGGGCGGCCCCCTCGATCGGCTGCGCGGCAGAGTGCGGTCGGCCTGCCGATCGGCGCTCGCCCGCGTCGGCTCGGTATCGGCGGGGCTGCTCGAAGCCCTTATTCTCGGGGTCAGAGACAGCCTGAGCCCGGGCGAGGCCGAAGCCTTCAAGGCGGCCGGCTGCTCGCATATTCTCGCCCTGTCGGGCGAGCATTTGTCGGTGCTGGCGGTCATCTCCATCGCCGCGCTTACACCCTTACTAGGTCCGATTAAGGCGAAGTTGGGCGGCGCCGTGCTTGCGACGCTTTTTATGTGGATCGCGGGCGCGGGGCCTTCCCTTCTCCGCGCCGTGATTGCGGCATGGATCGGCGCCCTGGCTGTTGTTCTCGACCGCCCGCAGAGCGCCTTGACCGTTCTTTCTATTACCTTCACCACAATGACGATCATCGATCCCGGGAGCGCCCGCAGTCTGTCGTTTGTCTTGTCCTACGGCGCTGTGTGGGGGCTTGCGGTTCTCGGTCCGCGCTTCGAGTTTCTGCTCGGCAGACATCTGCCTCCTTTTTTACGTGGGCCGACCTCGGCTTCGCTCGCCGCGCAGACGGCGGTATCACCGATTTTAGCGCTGACCTTCGGCTGTCTGCAGTTCGCGGGCATACCTGCGACGATCGCCGCGGGGCCGCTTGTCACCGCGATGATGTGGTGGGGTTTGACGTCGGCATTGGTCTGTTCACTTGTTCCGGCGGCGACACCTCTTGCCGTAGCGGTATCCGATGCTCTCTATCGTGCGCTTACGGCGGTTATCGATACCGCCGCGGCGCTGCCGCCTTTGCCGTTGACCTCGCCCGCCTCACGGCTTGCAGGGGCGGCCGCTATAGTTCTTATCGGCGCCGCGGTATATGCTCGGCCCTATGCCGAGTATCGACTTGCCCGACTACGACTCGCCGACGGCCCTGCGCGCCTTTCTCGATGCCGAGTCGCTTGCGATGTCCAAGCGCTTCGGGCAGAATTTTCTGATAAACCGCCGCCAGCGGGAGCGGATTCTCGAAGAACTCGGCGCCGTCAAGGCTTCGCTCGTCTGGGAAATCGGCCCAGGTGTCGGGAACATGACCGCGATGGCGCTGGACGCGGGACTCAGGGTCACGGCCTTCGAGATCGATCACGGCTTCGCCCGGCTTCTTACGAGACTATTCGGCGGTAGACCGGGATTTTCCCTCGTGGTAGGCGATTTTGTGGACACCTGGCCGGCCGAGCGCGAAATTTCGGGGCCGCCCGACCGTCTCTTCGGCAATCTTCCCTATAATGCGGCCGGCGCCATGCTCGCATCGCTCATCGAAGGCGGCATGGTGCCTGATCGCATGGTTTTCACTGTGCAGAAAGAAGCCGCCCGGCGCATGAGCGCGCGGCCGGGCACCAAGGACTACTCGGCTTTCTCGGTGCTTTGCCTGTCGGCCTGCCGCGTCCGCATCGCCTTCGACATAGGCTCGTCCTCGTTCTGGCCCGTTCCCAATGTCGCGAGTTCGGTCGTCATTCTCGAACCGCGCTCCGATCCGGTCCTGCCCGACGACAGGCGGGGTTTCTCGGCCTTTGTCCGCGCGGCCTTTTCGTCACGTCGCAAGACGCTCCGCAACAACCTGAGGGCGGCGGGCTTCGAGGCCGGCGACGCGCTTTCCGACGCGTTGTGCGCGCTCGGAAAAAGCGCAGATGTCCGCGCCGAGGCGCTTGCGCCCGAAGAGCTCGCGGCCGTCTATTCGACGCTCGGTCCGCATAAGGCCGCGTAGCCGCGGCGCATGAAGCGCTTCGGCCGTTGCCAACGCGGCGGTCATGGCGTATTATGGTCGAGATGACCGACGTTCAAATCAATGTGATAGACGAGGAACTCCTCGATACAATTCTTTCAGAAGACGTCGAATTCTCCGGCGAGATGCGTTTCGAAAAGCCGCTCATGATCAAGGGCCGGGTCAGCGGACGCATCCGTTCGGCCAGCGACCTCTATGTAGACGAGCAGGCGGTGGTCGAAGCCGATGTCATCGCCGATGTCGTCTCGGTCAAAGGTACGGTGAAGGGGAATATCTCAGCCCGGCGGAAGGTCGAGCTTTTCGCATGTTCGGCCGTGGACGGCGACGTCACGGCCCCGCAGATAACGATGGAGCCGGGTTGCCGATTCAACGGGGCCTGCCGCATGGCCGAGCCCGATGTCGATGGCGCGTAAGCTGCCTGCGGTCGTCTTCGCCCTCGCGCTGGCTGCCGCGGCGGCGGGCGCTCAGGACAAGCCCGACGCGCTCAAGCTCTATCTCGACGAAAAATACGAGGAAGCCAGACTCGCCTGTCTGAGCGAAATCGCGTCCCGCCCCGAGGACATCGAGCCCTATGTCGTCCTGTCGTGGTCCCTCATTTCGCTCGGTCGCTGGGCCGACGCTGAAAACTACGCGAACAAGGGCTTGTCGATCCGCCACGACCCGCGGCTCATCGAGGTGCTCGGCGAGGCGGCCTACTTCCTGGGCCGCAACGAAGAATCGCTCCGCCGCTTTCAGGAGTATGTGGCTTCGGTCCCCGAGGGCGGCCGGGTCGGCGCGGCGTATTACTACATGGGCGAGATCTACCTGAGACTCGCCAAGTATTCGTACGCGGACATCGCTCTCTCGACGGCGGTTCAGTTTTTGCCGGGAAGCTCCCGTTGGTGGGCGCGTCTCGGCTGGGCGCGTGAAAAAGCGCTTGACTATCCCAACGCCGTCGCGGCGTATAAAAAGGCCTTGGAAATAAACCCCCGGCTCCAGGAAGCTCTCGACGGACTCGAGCGCTGCGCCGCCAAGATGCGGTGATCTCGTGCGTCTCCGCGTTTCGTTCTACACCCTCGGCTGCAAGCTCAACCAGCTCGAGACGGAATCCATCGCCGACGCCTTCGCCCGCTCCGGGGCCGAGGTTTGCGCCGTCGGAGCGGAGTCTTCCGACACGATGGACGAAGCGGCCGATACGGACGTGAGGCCGAAGGGCCGGCCGGCCGATCTCGTCATCGTCAATACCTGTACGGTCACCGGCAGGGCCGAGCAGAAAGCCCGAAGGATTGTCAGGCAGGTCTCGGCCGAACAGCCCGAGGCGGCGGTGATCATCACCGGCTGCTACGCCCAGCTTGAGGCGGAGGCTGCCGCCGCCCTCGGCGGGAATACGGTAATTGTATCCGGAGATGCGAAGGGAAGCCTTCTCGGCCTGCCGCTCTGGCTCGAGGGCGCCTGGGCGGGCCGCGGCGCCCTCATCGACGCCCTCCATGCATGGAAGGCCGAGTCCCTGTGCGGCGGCGGTCGGTTCGCCTTCGAGCCGGCGCAGTTTACCTTCCACTCGCGGCCTTATCTGAAAGTGCAGGACGGCTGCGACAATCGCTGCAGCTATTGCCGTGTCTGCATAGCGCGCGGCCCCAGCGTCAGCCTCGACCCCGATCTCGTCGTGGCTCGGGCGCGATCGCTCGAAAAAGCGGGTAAGGCCGAGATTGTCCTGACCGGCGTGAATCTTTCTCAGTACCGATGGGAGAATCTCGACTTTCCCGGGCTTATGGCGCTTCTTGTCGCCGGCACCGAGCGCGTCGCCTTCCGGCTTTCATCCTACGAGCCGGACAGAATCGACGATCGTTTTCTGGAGATTTTCGCCCATCCCCGGCTCAGGCCGCATCTTCATCTCGCCGTTCAATCCGGGGCGGACCCGGTTCTGAGGGCCATGGGAAGGCGCTACCGGCGGGAGGATGTGTCTGCCGCCGTGCGCGGTCTGCGTTCGGCCAAGGGTGATCTTTTTATCGGCGCGGACATCATCGTCGGCTTTCCCGGCGAGACGGAGGATGACGCGGCCGCGACCTTCGAACTCGCCGAGTCCTGCGAGTTCGCGTGGATTCACGCTTTCCGCTTTTCGCCGCGGCCGGGGACGCAGGCGGCGCGCCTCGGCCATCGCGTGCCCGAGCGCATCGCGGGAGAGCGTTCCCGCGCCCTGACCGGGCTTGCGCGCCGGGCCAGGGAGGCCTATGTTGCACGATGGCTGGGCTCCCTAGTCGAGGCCGTGATCGAGGCCGGCTCCCGCCGGGGGGGCGGTGACGAGGGGGCTTTGTTCCCGCAGGCGACCTCGGCGAATTACCTCAAGTTGAGGCTCAGGGCTCTCCCAACGACCGTCCGCGGCGGGGATGCGGCGCTCTGTCGTATCGAATCGATGTTTCCCGCCGGATCCGCGGCCGATGCAAGCGCTGTATATTTACATGCCCCACGATAGAATGCTGAAAATGTTCCGATTCCGCCGATAATTCCGGGGGCTGGCGCCCCCTCTGCTCGATGGTGTTAAATAGAGGGGTGAATCTTGAAAAATCTCCAAAATGCGTTACTTTTTTGGTCAAGTAAAAGAGTTTAAACACAGGGGACAAGGAGGTTCGTGTATGAAGCGAACGCCCGGTATACGCGGCTTAATGCCATTAGTTCTCGTGCTTCTCGTCGCAGGGCTTATGTCCTGCGATGCGCTATTCGAGTTCAATCTCTTCGCAAGACTTGCACAGCCAGAACTCACCGTCGATTCGATTCAGGAGCAAACGCCTTCGGAGTTGGAGGATACGCTCGACTCTCAGGATGCGATGAATCAGGTCATGAATGATCCTGCGTTGCTGGATGCGACCCTCGATACACTGGACAATTACTACGATTCCGAGCAGGGCGGCAATCCCGAAAGCGCCGAAGGTCAGACCGCCGCGATTCTGGCCGCGGACATCATCATTCAAACCAGCCCCGCGACGGCCCAGTTCTCCGCCG
>CAZINN010000052.1:0-2087 GCA_964540615.1 uncultured Treponemataceae bacterium
CCGTCGGCCCAGAGCGCAAGGGCGAATTTGAGTCCCAAGAGTCTGTCCACGATGCGCTCCGGGGCCGAAATATAGCCGAGGCGGAGGCCGGGGTACATCACCTTGCTGAAGCTGCCCACGAGGATCGCGCGCTCAGGCTCGATCGCCCTGAGCGGTTTTACGGGGAGTCCACGCAGCCTGAGTTCGCCGTCGTAATCGTCTTCGACGATGAGGGCCTGTCCCGAACGGATCTTCGCCGCCAAGACCTCGCGCCGTTCCGCCGGTAAAAGCGCCCCGGTTGGGAAGTGGTGCGCAGGAGTAATAATGAGGGGAAGTCTCCCGTCCACGGAATCCGGAACGAGGCCCGAATCGTCGACGGGGATCGGCCGCGGCCTGAGTCCCAGGCGCTTGAAGGTCGCCCTGAGCGGCGGATAGGTCGGATCCTCGACCTGAATCTCGGAATAAAGGCCGCGCAGATAGGCCCCTATAAGAAGCGCAGCCTGGGACGAGCCGGATGTTATAATAATTTCATCCTCGGACGAGGCCATCCCCTTCATGCGAAAAAGATAGTCGGCGACAGCTCTGCGAAGGCTTCGGCTGCCGGCCGCCTCGCCGAAGGCGTAGCCCGAGGAGGCTTCCCTGGACGCCAGGGAAAGACAGCGCGACCATTCCGAGCGCGGGAACTTCTCGAGTTCGTGACTGGCCGTGGCGCCCTCGAAATCGACGATGTCGCCGCTTGCGCGCATTCGGAAAAACGAGTGCCGCCCGGCAAGCGACTGTCGAGCTCGATTTCCCTCGATCGGGTCCCGTCTCGCATCGAAGACGGAGTTCCCGACGACATAGGTCCCTGATCCGATCCTGCCCTCGAGGTAGCCCTCGGCCTCGAGCTGTTCGTAGGCGGCGACGATGACGCTTCTGGACACGCCGAGCTCTTTGGCCAGTTCGCGAGAAGGCGGGAGGCGCATGCCGCCGGCGACTCGTCCGGACCGGATCGCCGTCCTTATGCCCTCGACACATTGTTGAAAGAGGGTCATCGTCGAATCGGGGTCGAGTGAAATGCCGAGCGGGGAGACCCGCGATTGGTCTGCTCGAAAAACGGTCATATGGCTATTTTACCATACCAAGTCACGGCGTATACTCGACTCACAGAGTATGTGTTTGGAGGAGTGGATGCAGTACAGACCCTTTGGTTCGATCGAGTATAAGGTTTCCGCGCTCGGCTTCGGCTGTATGCGCTTCCCCTCGAAGGACGGAGGCGTCGATGAGGACGAAGCCGTCCGCATGATCCGGCGCGGCATCGACGCCGGCATCAATTACCTCGATACCGCTTATCCCTATCACAACGGCCGCAGCGAATGCATCGTCGGAAAGGCGGTCAAGGACGGCTACCGCGACAAGGTCAAGATCGTCACCAAGATGCCGACCTGGCTCGTCAAGACAGCCGCCGATTTCGACCGCCTCCTCGACGAGCAGCTTTCCCGGCTCGATCTGCCGAGCATCGATTTTTACCTTCTACATTCCATCGGAAAGGACGAGTTCATCCGGCTCAAAAACCTCGGCGTCCTCGACTGGGCCGAGAAGAAGATCGCCGCCGGCCGTTTCGCCCGGCTCGGGTTTTCTTCGCACGACAACTGTGCGGGTATCCGCTATGTGCTCGACAACTACGATTCCTGGGTGCTCTGTCAGATTCAGTACAACTATGTCGACGCGGTCGGCGAGCCGGGGACGAAGTGCCTCGAATACATCGGGTCGAAGGGGATCGCCGCGGTGATCATGGAGGGGCTCCGGGGCGGCAGCCTCGTCGATCCACCGCCCTCGGTGCAGAAAATCTGGGACAGGGCGCCTCGACGGAGGAGCGCGGCCGACTGGGGCCTGCAATGGCTCTGGTCCAGGCCCGAGGTCTCGGTCGTGCTCTCGGGCATGAGTTCGATGCAGCAGGTCGAGGAGAACCTCGCGAGCGCCGATGCATCGCGGGTCGGCCTCTTGACGAAGGAAGAGCTCGCCCTCGTCGACGAGGTGAGGGAGCAGTACGCGCGCATCACGGCCGTTCCCTGCACCGCCTGCCGCTACTGCATGCCCTGCCCCAACGGCGTGGATATTCCGCGCAA
>CAZINN010000052.1:2187-17843 GCA_964540615.1 uncultured Treponemataceae bacterium
GCACCGCCTGCCGCTACTGCATGCCCTGCCCCAACGGCGTGGATATTCCGCGCAACTTCGGCATTTACAATGACGGTATTCGTTTCGGCAAGCCCGAGAAAGCGCGGGGCGACTATGGGTGGATGGCGACCGCCCTCAAGCTGGGACTCGCCTCGGTCGACGAGCGGGCCGCGAGCTGCGTCGGCTGCCGCCTCTGCGAGGACAAATGCCCGCAGAAAATACCCATCGCCGCCTGGATGGCCCAGGTCCGCGCCTCATTGGGGGAGGGCGCGCCTCTCGTCACCTCGCTCTGATGAGCGCGCACAGTCGGTGCGCTCATGCGGTGCGCTCAGGCGGCGCGCTCATGCGGCGCATACACGCGGCGTAAATGTGCATGCAGGTCCAGGCGTCGTCGAGGGCTCGGTGCTGAAGACCCGGCCTTAAGCCCAGCTCCGAGGCGATAGATCCGAGTTTATAACTTCTGAGTCCCGGGAAGGCCCGACGGGCGAGGGCGACGGTGTCGACGATCCCGCCCGATGTCCGCCTCATCCCCAGGCGGCCGAGTTCGGAATCGAGGAACGACAGGTCGAATGACGCGTTATGCGCAACTATGACCGAGCCTTCGGCGAGTGCGAGGAGGGTCGAGGCCACGGAGCCGAAGGGCGGGGCGCCCGTTAGATCGGCATTCGATATACCGTGGATCGCGCGCGCGTCGTCGGGTATGGGGATTCCCGGATCGACGAGGCAGGAGAGCCGCGCCTCCTCGACCGCTTCGCCCTCGGGCCCGATCCGGAAGCGGAGCGCTCCGATCTCGATGACCCTGTGGATCGCGGGGTAGAGGCCGGTGGTCTCGAAGTCGAGGGCGAGGCAGCTCACTCGCCTATGACCTTGCGGATGTCGGCGATGATCGCCGCGGCCTTGGACGCGGCTTCGGCGCGCGCCGCGGCCAATTTCGCCGCGCCTCCGACCTCGCTCCGCAGAAGCACATAGTACTTGATCTTCGGCTCGGTTCCCGAAGGTCTCACCGTGACCTTGGTGCCGTCCTCGAGTATCCACTGGATGACATCGCTCGAGGGAAGGTCCACGTTCACCGCCTCGCCTCGGCGGCCTGCGGGCCACTCGAGGCCGGTTTTTATGTCGCGGATGCGGGCGACCTTGAGGCCTCCCAAACTCTCAGGCTGATTCGCCCGATAGCCTTCCATGATGCCCTTCATGACGTCCATGCCGCTCGGACCCTCGAAGTACTTGTTGACGCTCCGCTCCTCGTAGTAGCCGTGCTCTAGGTACAGCTCTTCGAGGCGGTCGAGGAGGCTCTTGCCCTTCGACCGCCAGTACAATGTCATCTCGGCGGTCAGGGCGGCCGCGGAGATGCCGTCCTTGTCGCGGACCTCGAGTTCGACGAGGTGGCCGTAGCTTTCCTCGGTGCCGTAGACGAAGTCGTATCCCTCGCGCTCGAAGCGCCGCATGAGATCGGCGATCCACTTGAATCCGGTCAGGCACTCGAAGCAGCTCGCGCCGTACTTCTCGGCGATGCGCGCCTGCAAGTCGGTGGTGACGATGGTCTTGACCGTCGCCGGTCGCGGCGGCATGAGAGCGAGCTCGGTTCGTGTCAATAAAATATAATCCGCGTGGAGGGCCCCGAGCTGGTTCCCCGTTATCAGCCTGAAGCCGCCTTGCGCGTCCGGGACGGCGATGCCCAGGCGGTCGGCGTCGGGGTCGGTGGCCATGACCACGTCGGCCTTCTCCCGCGCTCCCAGTTCGAGGGCGAGTTTGAGCGCGGCCGCCTCCTCGGGATTCGGGAAGGCGACCGTGGGGAAGGAGCCGTCGGGCTTGCGCTGCTCGGGCACGGTGACGACCTCGAGACCGAGGTCCTTCATGACGCGCTCGAAGTGCAGGGCGCCGGTGCCGTGGAGGGGGGTGTAGACGATTTTCGCCCGTCCGGCCATTTCCTTTATGAGCGAGGGCCTTAAGAGTTTCGACTTGACCATGGCGACATAGGCCTCGTCGACTTCCGAATCGATTATTTCAAGAAGCCCCGCCTTGTGAGCCTCGGCCGTGCTCATCAGTTTGACATTCTTCACCGCCTCGACGCGCTTTATGATCAACTCGTCGTGCGGGGGCGTCACCTGCGAGCCGTCGTTCCAGTAGGCTTTGTAGCCGTTGTATTTCGGCGGGTTGTGGCTCGCGGTGACCACGATGCCCGTGTCGGCCTTGAGGTGGCGGATGGCGAAGGAAAGCTCGGGCGTCGGCCTGAGCGAGCTGAAGAGGTAGGCCTTGATTCCGTTGGCCGCGAAGACACAGGCGGTGATCTCGGCGAAGGTATCCGAGTAATGCCGGGAATCGTAGGCGATGCAGGCCGAGAGACTCTTGCCGGGGAAGGCTTCTTTGAGGTAATCGCAGAGCCCCTGCGTGGCCCTGCCCACGACGAGGTTGTTCATGCGGTTGTAACCGCCGCCGATCACGCCCCGCAGTCCTCCGGTGCCGAACTCGAGGTCGCGGTAAAAGCGGTCTTCGAGCTCCTTCCAATCCTCTGCCGCGATGAGCGCCTCGACCTCGGCGCGGAACTGCGGATCCTTTTCTTGCGTTATATACTCGCGCGCTCTGGATTTGATCGTTTCGCGGTCCATGAACAGCCTCCTACAGGTACTCCAAAAGATCGAGGGGACGGGCGATGACGGCGTCTGCCCCGGCGGCCTTGAGTTCGGCTTCGCCTCTGAAGCCCCAGAGCGCGCCGATCGCGGTGCAGCCTGCGGACTTCGCGGTTTTTATATCGACGGCGCTGTCGCCGAGATAGAGCGCCTCGGCCGGAGCTGCGCCGAGCCTCGCACAGATGTCGAGGGCGGAGGCAGGGTCGGGCTTTCGCGGAAAGGCGGGGCTCTCCCCGCGGACCAGCGCGAAAGGCGATTCGGCAAACAAGCCCCGCACGACCTTGATCGTAAGCTCCTCGGGCTTGTTCGAAAGCACCGCCAGAGCGAGACCGCGCTCGGCGAGGGCCGCAAGAAGCTCGGGCACGCCGGGGTAGGGCCTCGTCATGTCGAGGCAGCGCTGCGCGTAATAGGCCGAGGCCTCGCGCGCGACCTCGTCGATAGTCGTATCCGTCCGCGACGACTCCGGCAGGGCCCGCGTCACGAGGAGCCGAAATCCGTCGCCGACCATGATTTTGTACTCGGCGAAATCGTGCTCCGGGAAACCGCGGCTGCGGAGAGCGCGGTTCACCGATCCCGCGAGATCTTCGATGGTGTCCGCCAGAGTGCCGTCGAGGTCGAAGATTACGGCTTTCTTCATCGGGGCTGAGTATCACCGAGGCGTCCGCGAAGGTCAATTCCCGGGAAACTTTGCCTGGGCTAGAATCGCGGCGATGAAGCGTGTTTCGAAACAAGGGGGAGCGGAAGCGTTTTTCGAACGCTACCGCGCTCTCTTCGGCGATCGTTGGCCGCTTCTCGAGGCGGCACTCAGGGCTCCGGCGGACAGCGTCCCCTTCGATGCGGGCGGCGCCGAAGTGTACTACCTGGATTCGGCCTCGGTCTTCGCGGCCAAGGCGCTCGAACTGCCCGAGGAGGGGCGCATCCTCGACGCCTGCGCAGCTCCGGGCGGCAAGAGCCTCGTGATCGCTTCGCGGATGGGGGAAAAGGTACGACTTGTTGCGAACGAGCTGTCTTCGGACCGCAGACGCCGCCTGCGCGAGGTGCTCGACCGACATCTTCCGGCTGATCTGCGAGACAGGGTCGAGGTATGGGGGCGCGACGCCGCCTCGCTGTGCAGGAGCATGAGAGAATCCTTCGACGCGATCCTTCTGGACGCGCCCTGCTCGAGCGAACGCCATGTGCTCGCCGATCCGCGCGCCCTGGCCGAGTGGTCGCCCGCCCGCGTCCGCTCGCTTTCGCAGAGGCAATGGGCGCTTTTGTCCTCGGCCCTGATCATGCTCAAACCCGGGGGCTGCCTTGTCTATTCGACCTGCGCCCTCTCCCCCGAAGAGAACGACGCTGTCGTTGCGCGGGCCTGCGCACGATACGGCCCGAGTCTATCGATCGACAGGCCCGAGTACACAGGTCCCGGCGAAGCCGAAACGACCGAGTACGGCCTCTGGATACTGCCCGACAGGGCCTGCGGGGCCGGACCTATCTATGTATGCTCGATGCGCAAGATGGAAAAATGAGGCGAAAAAACGATACGGTTTTACACGGTCACCGAATCGCTATTCCGGTACCAGCGCGTTCCGCAGCTGAGAGCCGCTTCTCCCGAGGTAGAGGGCGCAGGCCGAACAGAGCGCCATGAGCACCCCATAGGGGAGGAGCGTCGCCGAATCGAATGGCTTAAGGAGCGCGAGGGCACCGGCGGCGAAGGAGAGGGCCAGAAAGAGCGCGCTCACCGCTAGCTTGCGGATGAGAAGTCTCGTCGTCCGTCTTTTGACCCGAGCTTGCGCGTCGATGAGCCCGGTCGCGGCCGCGACGATGATCGAGATCGGGAGAAGAACCGACAAGACCTGGATCGTCCCGATGAGGGCGACGCCGAAGGCTGCGGCGGCGTCCGCAAGAGCGAGAACGGCTGTAAGGAGAAGAAGGGTCGCGGAAAACGCCGGGGCCGCATGGGAACTTATCGGGTGGAGGCGGAGTGCGAGAAGACGAGAGCGCCTCGCGGCGATGGGTACCTCGAAGGACTCGAAGTGTTCGGACGAGCTTCCGCAGGCGGGGCATGTCTTGGGTGTTCGAGTCCCGGCCTGGGTAAAACCGCAGACCGGACAGCGAACTCTTAGTTTGAAACTCGTCTTTGTCGGTGAAGCGGGAGATTTCATAGTCGAGTTGTCGGCTTCCGACGAGGGTGCTGCATCGGTCGCCGGAGCCTGCCCCTGTCGCGCGTTCCGCTTACGCACCGGGGCCCTCGCGCTCGAGTTCCGAATCTTTTCCGCCGAGTCTGCGGAACTCGGCTTCCTTTTCGGCGACGAGCTTGTCCAACTCGGTGATGCGGACAAGGAGTTCGCGGATCGCGGGATCGTCGACGGAGATGCTCGCCTCCTTGCGCTCGGCGAGGGCCGCATAGGTTTCAGCTCCGAGCTGGGCGGTCAGTTTCTCTGCCTGGGACCTGAGCTGGAGTATCTCGACCTTGAGCGCGCCCATCTCACCCCAGGTTTTCGCCTGCGAAGCCGCCTTCGTGATGATATCCTGCGATGCGGCCATCCCTTTGTTGAGCATCTCGCGCATTTTCTCGGAAAATGTCATCGGCGACCCCCTTTCTTGTCTTAATAATGTACTGCCCGGGCGGCGCGGGGGCAACGGCGACGAAATTCTTTGGAGGCTGGACCGAGGTTATAAAGGCTACGATGATCAATAAACTCATGTAATTTGAAAAAAATATGCCAGGTTGTTGTAAAAATCAGCGATGCAACTTGAAATTTTGTTTTTTATCTCTCTTGACCTCTCTCCGCACCCACTATATCCTGTATCTGTTTGGCTCCGGTCCCCAAGCTGTTGTGGAAGTTCTTCTATAAGTATAGGTAAGACATTCTGCACGGCAAGGGAAGATTCAATTAATGAAGAAAAGGTGAAGGATGCGCTGTCCCCATTGTGGAAGCTTGGACGATAAAGTGATCGACAGTAGGACGCTCGCGAACGGGGAGAGTATCAGACGCCGCCGAGAATGTTCCTCCTGCGGCCTTCGCTTCACGAGTTACGAGCGGATCGAGGAAAAGCCGCTCATGGTCGTGAAGCGGGACGGCCGACGCCAGCCTTTCGAGCGGGCAAAACTCGAGCGCGGCATCGCGCGGGCCCTCGAGAAACGGCCGGTCTCCCAACTGAGTATCGAGAACCTCCTCAATGAAATCGAGGACGAGGCCGCGATGAAGGGGAAAACCTCGAACGAGATCGCGAGCCACGAACTCGGCAATATGGTGCTCGAGCGTTTGTACGCAGTCGATAAAGTTGCTTATGTGCGTTTCGCTTCGGTTTACAAGAAATTCGAGACCATGGACGAATTTCTTCGCGAGATCGAGCGCGCGGGGGAGGGGGCGGTTTAATGGCGGATCAGGAGTTTTTTCCCGAGTGGAAGGCCTTTCTCGGCGAGGTCGAGTCCAAGCCGACACGGCATGTCGCGAAACGTTCGGGCGAGATCCAGCGCTATGATCGTTCTAAAATAGAAGCCGCCGTGTCGAAGGCCTTCACGGCGGTGGCTGTCTCGGCCGATCAGGCGCGGGTCTCCGGCATCGTCGATCTCGTCGAGCAGAAACTGCGCGAGCTCATGGCTGAGCGGCACCCCAACTCGATTCCGGCTATCGAGGAGATCCAGGACCTCGTCGAGGAGTCGCTCATCGAGGCGGGCGAGGCCAAGGTCGCGAAGGCCTATATTCTATATCGGGCGAAGCACGAGGCGATGCGCGACGCCGCCAAGCTCATGCTGGACATCAACACGACGATGGACGGCTACCTCTCGCAGGCCGATTGGCGCGTCAAAGAGAACGCGAACGTCAACTACTCGCTCGGCGGACTCATTCTGCACAACTCGGGGACAATCACAGCGAACTACTGGCTTCGCAACATCTATACCGAGGAGATCGCCGAGGCCCACCGCAGCGCCGATTTTCATATCCACGATCTATCGATGTTCTCCGGCTACTGCGCCGGATGGTCGCTCCGTCAGCTCATCGCCGAGGGTTTGGGTGGCATCCCCGACAAAATCACCTCGAAGCCGCCCTCGCACCTTTCGACCCTGGTCCAGCAGATGGTCAATTTCCTGGGCGTTCTTCAAAACGAGTGGGCCGGAGCCCAGGCTCTCTCGTCTTTCGACACCTATATCGCCCCCTTCATTAGAAAGGACGGCCTGGAAGAACGCGAAGTGAAGCAGTGCATCCAGAGCTTCCTCTTCGGCGTCAACACGCCGAGCCGCTGGGGAAGCCAGGCGCCCTTCACCAACATAACCCTCGATTGGGTCTGCCCCCCCGACCTCCGCGACAAGGAAGCTGTCGTGGGAGGCAGGGGCGCGGGCTTCAGCTACGGCGACTGCCAGGCGGAGATGGACCTGCTCAACAAGGTTTTCATCGAGCTCATGCTGGAAGGCGACGCGATGGGACGCGGATTCGCCTATCCCATACCGACCTACAACATCACCAAGGACTTCGACTGGAAGTCGCCCAACGCGCGGCTTCTTTTCGAAATGACGGCCAAGTACGGCACCCCGTACTTCCAGAATTTCATAAGCTCGGACCTCGATCCGGGCGACGTGCGCTCGATGTGCTGCCGGCTTCAGCTCGACAAGCGCGAACTGCGCAAGCGCGGCGGCGGCCTCTTCGGGTCGGACGAGCTGACCGGATCGATCGGCGTCGTGACGATCAACATGCCGCGCATCGGCTACCTTTCGCGCAACCGGCACGAGTTCAACGAGCGCCTCGAGCGGCTCATGGACCTCGCCGCCCAGTCCCTCGAAATAAAACGCAAGGTCATATCGCGGCTCCTCGACGCGGGTCTCTTCCCCTATACTCGGCGCTATCTCGGCGGCTTCAACAACCACTTCAACACCATAGGACTTGTGGGCATGCACGAGTGCTGTCTCAATTTCCTCGGCGTTGGCATCGAGACCGAGGAGGGCAGGGCCTTCGCCCTCGAGACATTGCAGCGCATGCGGAAGCGGCTCGCCGATTACCAGGAACGCTCGGGGCAGCTTTTCAATCTCGAGGCGACGCCCGCCGAGTCGACGAGCTACCGCCTGGCCAAGCACGATAAGGAAAGATGGCCCGATATCATTACCTCAGGTGTCAATGAGCCGTATTACACCAACTCCTCGCAGCTTCCCGTCGGCCATACCGCGGATATTTTCGACGCGCTGGATCACCAGGAGGAACTGCAGGCCTCTTATACAGGAGGTACCGTCTTCCACACCTTCCTCGGCGAGGCTCCCGAGGACTGGACTGCGGTGCGCGATCTCGTGAAGGTGATCGCCTCGAATTACCGCATTCCGTATTTCACGATTTCGCCAACCTTCTCGGTTTGCCCCCAGCACGGCTACCTTGCGGGCGAGCACTTCACCTGTCCGCGCTGCAAGGCCGAGAGGGAGGCGAAGATACTGGACGAGATCAAGACGCTCGAACGCGAGCTCGCTGCATCCAAATAATGGGGGAGGGGAACGATTATGGACAGGAAGGAAATCGAGGCGCGGATCGCCCAGCTTAAGGATGAACTCGCGAAGGTCGAGGGCAGGCCGACCGAGGTGTACAGCCGGATCGTCGGCTACTACCGCTCGGTCCGGAACTGGAACGCGGGCAAACGCGAGGAATACAATCAGCGTCTGGTCTTCACGTTCCCTCCGGCCGCGGACAAGGCTCCGAAATCAAACGAGTGCAGCTGCAGTCCGGCCTCCGCAGAACATGAGGCCGCAAGGGCCGCAGAGCCCGCGAGCGCCGGCCGCAGCTCTGAAGTAGCCGCGCCCGACACGGCGAGCCTCCGCGGGGGTGTGCTCGTGTTCACAAAAAAACACTGCCCCAACTGCCCGCCGGTGAAAAACTTCGTGGTCAGTTCCGGCATAAAGGCGCAGTTCATCGACGCCGAGGAAGACGAGGGTCTCGCTCTCGCGAAAACTCACGGTATCATGGCGACGCCCACCGTCCTCGGGTTCGACGCCGAGGGCCGGGAGTCCTTCCGCGCCTTCGACGTGAAGAGTCTGCGCGAGAGGCTCGGCTCTTCGAGCATCGCCGCCGCGAGGCAGACGTCGGGCTCGCCGGGCGAACTTTCGCTGTAGATTCGGATTCGGCCCATGCCGGTCCGCGGCGCGTACATCAAGACAAGCCTCGTGGATTTTCCGGGCCGCCTCGCGGCGGTCCTTTTTCTGCCGGGATGCAATTTCCGCTGTCCCTATTGCCATAACGCCGATCTCGTGAGGAGGGCGGGGGAAAGCGTCTCATCTTCGGATGGCGATGATTCGCTCAGGCCGATCGAAGAGTTCTACGCGCACCTCGATAAGCGGAAATCCGTGTTGTCCGGGGCGGTGGTCTCGGGCGGGGAGCCGCTTCTCTATCCCGAGGCAGCCGAGATCGCGGCCGAGATACGCCGCCGCGGCCTTTCACTCAAGTTGGACACGAACGGTTCTTTCCCCGACAGGATAGAGCCCTTCGGAGCCGACTACGTCGCCCTCGATTTCAAGACATCCCCCTCCGCCTACGCTCGAGTGGCGCCGGACATCCCCGAGGCCGCCGAAGGCCTCGTCGAAAGCCTGCGCATCCTGCGCCGTCTGGCTGCGGCGGGAAAACTCGAGTACGAAATTCGCATAACCTGCGCCCCCGGTGTTGTCGAATCCGGCGAGATCGATGAGATGGTCTCGTATCTCGAGCCTTCGGACCGTGTATACCTCCAGGCGTTCAGGCCCGGCGGCTGTCTCGACCCTGCCTGGGACGACGTAAAGCCCTACGCCTCCGTCGATATGGAACGCTTCCTCGCCCTTGTGCGCGGCAGATCGCCGCGCGCGCGGATCCGGGGCGCCTAGACGGCGCTTTTCCACTGGTCCATCCCCTCGTCTTCGGAGTAGCATGGTAGAATGCCTTCCGATGCGGATTGTCTTTCATCCTTCCATCCCCTCGTATGTGAGTGGTTTCTTTCGCGCTACACGAAACCGACGCCCGTGCAGGAGGCGGCCTGGCCCCGCATCGCCGAGGGCCGTCATGTGCTCGCCCTCGCTCCGACCGGCTCCGGCAAGACCCTCACCGCCTTTCTCGAGGCTATTTCACGCATCGCGTCGGGAAGCTTGAGCGCCGATCGGGTGTCGGTGCTCTATGTCACCCCCCTGAAGGCCCTCGGCGAGGACATACGGCGCAACCTCGAAGCTCCGCTCGAAGAACTCTCCCGTCTTTTCGCGTCGCGGCACGTCCCCTGGCCGGGAATCAGGGCCGCTACGAGGTCGGGCGACACGAGTCAGACAGAGCGGCGCCGCATGCTCAGGCATCCGCCCTCGATCCTCGTCACCACTCCCGAGAGCTTCGCCCTCATGCTCGACGCGCCCGCCTCGCGCGCGATGCTCGCCGATGTGCGCCTCCTCGTCCTCGACGAGATTCACGTCCTCGCGGGCGACAAGAGAGGAGCCCTGCTCGCCTGCACGGTGGGAAGGCTCGCCCTCCTCGCGGGAGAGTTCCAGCGCGTGGCACTTTCGGCAACCGCCCGCCCCGTCGATGTTCTCGCGGATTTTGTGGGCGGAAGGCGCTTGATCCGCACTGCGGATGGGCGCGTGCAGTACACGCCGCGCGAGGTCCTTGTCGTCTCTCCACAGGCCGAAAAGAGAATCGAGCTGCGGGTCGAGTGGCCCGAGGACTCGGTTGACGGGGGCCTCGATGGCGGGACTAACCTCGAAACAGGTTCAGGCGCTCATGCACCGCGGTATGCGGCCTTGATTCCCGTACTGGCTCGAGCGGCGCGCGAGACGAAGAGCCTCTTGGTGTTCACCGACTCGCGCAGAAGAGCCGAGCGCATCGCCTTTCTTCTCAACGAGCGATGCGGGGAGGGCACGGCCTGGGCCCATCACGGCTCCCTGTCCAAGGAGGCGCGACGGGTCGTCGAGGAGCGTTTCAAGGCCGGAGACCTCGCCTGTGTCGTAGCCACGGCCTCGCTCGAACTCGGCATCGATGTGGGGACGGTCTCCGAAGTCGCCTTGGCCGGATCGCCGGGGAGCGTAGCCTCGGCCCTCCAGCGCATCGGACGCTCTGGCCACGGGGTCGGCGAGATTTCGCGCGGAACGCTTTACCCCTTCCACGGCATGGATCTCATCCTGGCCGCCGCCCTCGTCAAGGGCCTGCGCGAGGGGGCCGTGGAGGAAACAAGGCCTTTGTCCTGCCCCCTCGACGTCCTCGCCCAGGTCCTGCTCGAACTCGCTCTCGAGGGGACCGAGGGCCGAGCTTTGACGGCCGACGCGTTGTACGACATTGTCCGGTCCTTTTATCCCTTCGAGCATCTGCCGCGCGGGCTGTTCGATTCGACCCTGGGCATGCTCGCCGGAAAGTACTCGGGGACCCGGGTCCGCGAACTCAAGCCCCGCGTCTTCATCGACGCGTCGAGCGGCGCTGTCACCGCCGCCCCAGGAGCGCGGGCACTGCTTTCCTCCTCGGGCGGGACCATACCGGACCGCGGCCTGTATAGCATGAGACTCGCGGGATCGGGCGGCTCGCCGGGAAAACCGGGAACCAAGATCGGAGAACTCGACGAGGAATTCGTCTTCGAGCGCAAAGTCGGCGAGGTTTTTTCGCTCGGAGCCCAGGCCTGGAAGATCGTCGACATCGGCGGCGAGGCGGTGACCGTGACACCGGCCAAGGCAGAACTCGATATCGTGCCCTTTTGGAAGGCCGAGGCGGTTTTCAGATCTCCCGAAGTGAGTTCTCGCGCCCTCGCTCTCCTCGACAAGCTCGACGATCTCGACGAGGAACAGGGCGCAGCTCTGCTGAGGAACGAATATGGATTCTCCGGGAGCGCGGCCGAGCTCTGTTCGCGATTTGTCGCGGCTCAGAAGGCGGCGGGCCTCGGACGATGCTCGCTCCCGAAAACCGATCGCCTTGTGCTCGAGGTCAACGAGGATCATTCGGCCGCGGCGCGCACTGCGCGGCTCATTCTGCACACGCTCCGCGGGCTCGCGGTCAATATGCCTCTCGCGGCCGCCCTCGCGGCCCTGATCGAGGAACAGACGGGCCTGCCGGTATGGGAGGTGGCGGACGACGACCGCGTTCTCGTGGCCCTGCCCCGCGAAGAAGGCTCCGATGTTGTTACCATTATGTCACAAGCTTTCTCGAAGCTGGCTCGTGAGGGGGAACTCGAGCGACGCGCCCGTTCGCGGATCGAGGCCTCGGGCCTCTTCGGATCTCAGTTCCGGCAATGCGCAAGCCGCTCCCTTCTCCTGCCGCGTGGAATGCCCGGCAAGCGCGTGCCGCTGTGGATGACGCGGCTGCGCGCTAAAAAGCTCTTCGAAGCCGTGCGCTCTCTGAGCGATTTCCCCGTGACTGTCGAGACCTGGCGTTCCTGCCTGGGCGACCTTCTCGACCTCGAGGGCGCTCGATCCCTCGTTTCCTCTGTCGCCGAGGGACGCGTCGGGCTTTCTTTTTTTGCAAGTCGGGCGCCCTCACCCTTCGCCCGCGAGGCGGTTTGGCGCGAAACGGGGGCCTTCATGTACGCCGAGGATTCGGTGGCAGGCAAGGCCTCGTCGTCTGTCTCGGACCGCGTCATCGACGAGGCCCTGCGCTCGGCCCGCTTGCGGCCGCGCCTTAAGCGCGGCCTCGTCGAAGAGATCGAAGCTCGACTCAAACGTCTCGTGCCAGGATGGGCCCCGGCCGATCCGGTCTCCTTCGTCGAGTGGGTAAAAGAGCGGGTCTTTCTGCCCGTTTCCGAGTACGAGGCCTTGGTCGCCCATGCAGGCGGGACCGTAGCCGAAGCTCGCGCGGCCGATCCGAGCTTCGGCGGCCGGATCAAGCGCTTAAGACTCGCGAACGCGACCGAGGACATCATCGTTCACGCCGAGCGCGAGGCAGCTTTAGCAGCCGATCCGGCATCCTGCCTGGCCGAATGGCTCAGGCGCGAGGCCCTGGTGCCGCCGGAACGAATACGGGCCCTTCTCGGCCTCTCCGAATCGGAACTCGAGGATCTCATCGATGGCCTTGTCGAGGACGGAATCGCGGTCGTCGATTCCTTTGTCGAGGATTCGGACGAAATCTGCATCGTCGACGCTCAGAACCTTGAAATTCTTCTGCGGCGTTCGCGCTCTGCAGCGCGGAAAAGTGTCGAAACCCGGCCCGGAACCGACCTTGTCAGGATGGTCGCTGCCTTTCATGGTTTAGGCGGAGTGCAGCAATTGTCCGCCGAGATCGACGATCTTGTCGGCCAGAGCCGCGATGCGGCCCTCGACGGCGCGCTTACGAGGCTCTCGGGCTACCCCGCTCCGGCAGAGCTCTGGGAGACCGAGCTTCTGCCCGCGCGCGTCTTCGGCTATACACCGAAACGGCTCGACGACGCGATCGCGGGACAGTTCCCGGTCTCGCTCTGGCAGTGGATAGGGACGGGCAGGGCCTGTCTCGCGTTCTGCAGACCCGAGGATATCGAGCTCTTCATCGAAGCGGGACGGTCTGTGTCGCGTATCGCGCCCTCGAGCTCTTCGGCCCTGGATTTCTGGGCCCTTCGCGAGGCGGCTCGAACGGCGGGCGCTCCCGCCGAGGACAGTTCAGCCTTCGCGCGCGAACTCTGGGCCGAGGCCTGGAAGGGCCTCATAGCTTCGGACAGTTTCGAGTCAATCCGCTCGGGCCTCGAGAACGATTTCGGTACGCACCTGACAGCGGGAGATTCGGATAGTGACGAGGCCCATCCTTTCGGGATGCACCGTCGTATACCCAGGGCTCTGCGTGAGCGCTGGCGTGGAGGCCCCCCGGTCGCGGGAAAATGGTTCCGCCTCGAACTGGAAGACCGCGGGGACATAGAAGAATACGACGAACTCGATCTCGAAACCCTCGATGCCGCGCGCGCCCGTATCATCGCCTCACGATACGGCCTCGTCTGCCGCGACCTGCTCGATCGCGAACTGCCTGCCCTTCGTTGGGGAAGACTCTTTCCCGCGCTGAGGCGGCTCGAACTGTCGGGCGAACTGTATTCCGGACGTTTTTTCGACGGTCTCGACGGTCCCCAGTTTCTCGACCCGGCCGCCTATCGACTTTTCCTCTCACTTGACGATCTCGATCAGACACCTTTCTGGATCAACGCCCTCGATCCTGTCGCCTCGGCGCTCTACGCTCTTTCGCCGCGGGCTCTCATCCTGCCGCCTCGGAAAGCTTCGGCCAGGATGTGCGTTTTCGGCGGCCGCGTCATCGCGGTCTCGACCCGCTCGTATCGCGATCTTGAGATCGTCGTCGATTCCGGAGCATCAGAACTCGACGCCGTGCTCTCCTTGTTTCCGTCTGTCCGTTCCCGAGCCGTCAGACCCGAACGCCGCATTGTCCTGGAAACGGTCAACGGCGTACTGGCTGCGCGCTCGACTTTCGCGGAAGCCTTGCAGGCTAGCGGTTTTGAAGCCGATCGCGGTCGAATGGTGATGTGGTGATCACCTTGGCGATCAGCTCTGCTCGAATTTGAATTCGGTCATCCAAACCGTTAAAGTTGAGTCTAAGGGAGTGATCTGATTCATGAGACATCTTCACAGCGGGTTGCCCGTCTTGGAGGTCCCGCCCGGCGGTCGATTCGCGACAACGAGCCCTCGTGATATCAAGACACTACTCGGCTCCTGCGTCGCAGCCTGCCTTTATGACGAAGAAGCAAAAGTGGCGGGCCTGAACCACTTTCTCCTCGCGGCACCCCGCTACGCCAGAACCATGGCCTTTACCGAGACCGACGCGGGACGCTACGGCATCAACGCCATGGAGCTACTGATAAACGACATGATAAAGCTCGGCGCCAGAAGAGAACGGCTCAAAGCAAAGGTCTTCGGAGGCGCTTCCGTGCTCGGCATGGCGGTCAAAGAGACGAAATTCCTCGCAGTCAGCGAGGTCAATCAGCGCTTCATCCGCGACTACTGCGCGACCGAGCGCATACCGATCGTATCCGAGGATCTTGGCGGCGACCGTGGACGCGTAATACATTTTCTTTCTGACAGTTATAAAGTGTTCCGCAGGTATATCCAAAAAACCGAAACCGAGAATATAGAGGCCGAAGAACTCGATTACTGGGCGAGAGCCATCAAAGAACCTGAGGCCGAGGAGGGCGCGGTCATACTATTTTAATGCCGAGCCCTCCCGTGTTATATAAAAATACTTAATTTATATAATAAATTGCACCAATCGTGCTGCCCGTAAACAATACTGAATTATTATTATACTTAAAATTATTTGTTACAGTGCCAAGCGCGTTATATGTTTTCGTTTGTGTTGAAGTGTTGACGTATGAAAGGCCAAAATTGAGGTATACAGAAAACTTTTTGCTTATATTATATTGACCACCGATAATCGCGCCTATCCCGAAGATATTACTTATAGAATCTCTATTGAGATATGTTGTTGTAGCTGAAACTTGTGTATAATCCTTGGTCGTATAATTGATATACATAATACTAGGTCCGGTGTAGATATTTGCGTCGTTAAATCGTAAAACATTGAACGGTACGTCTATTTGTCCTCCGATTGATAATAATGTATTACTTGTATATTCGGGATAGCTTTGTAAAAGGTTGGTTTCTTTTTCTGTTTTTGAATAAAAGGATAGTAAGGGGCGGATAGAAATAAGAGGGCTTATGTCTATCTGGGCTCCGATCGACATGTCTCTAAAAAGAAAAAGACTTTCCACTGCCGCCAGACTCGAGTTGTTCAGGCCTCCGGCAATCCCGAATCTTATAGGATTATTCTGCTTTTGTGCGAAAGCTGAAAAACCGAAAACAGCAATCGCCAGTACAATCAATAAACGTTTCATTAAAGACTCCTTTCGTTTTGCTAATTCGTGCACATACTAGTGCGACCTGTCATCCTAGATATAGGCATTTCTCCATAAATCCGCTGTGATATCGATATAAGTATCTTTTCCAGTAGGCTTATTCTTCCTCTTCCTCTTGAGTCCTGAAGGCTGCAGCCGCTTTTATGACATCCTCGGCGATCTTGCCGGTGATGGGCGAGTAGTGGTCGAACTCGACCTCGAAGGAGCCTGTGCCGCTCGTCATGGACCGCAGGTCGATCGCGTAGCGCAGAAGCTCGGCCTGGG
>CAZINN010000053.1:0-17327 GCA_964540615.1 uncultured Treponemataceae bacterium
CCACTTTTTCTATTATTTTTCTTTTTCCACTCCAGGTTTTATGCAACTATAGGGTAAAGACAAACCAGGGGGGAAGGGATAATGAATATATTGATGGAACAGGAGTTTGAAAAAATCCGACAAACGGCAGACAACAAGGAGCAAATCGATTATTGGGCGCCTTTCTCACAGATAATTGTTGAAAGTTTAGAAAAGAGACAACTTCTAGGTCTTTCCCAAACCGATTTGGCCAGGAAAATGGGTTCGAAGCAATCAGTTGTTTCTCGTTTTGAAAATATGGGCAGAAAACCTAGTTATGATTTAATTGCTAGAATGTCCTTGGCTCTAGGTCATGTGCCCGGTATGACGCTTTTCGGTGATTTTATGGCCGTCGTGCCCTGTACCAAGCATAAGCTTGTCGCTCGTTTGGCGGAAAAGAATGGAATGGAAACAAAGAAGTACCTCTCCTTATTGCTTGAAAAAGCCATAGAAGAACAAGAGGCTGTAAATCTCCAAGAAAAAAAGGACCCGCTCTATTGTTCAACATACACCGATGGAGATTGTTTGTAGTATTAACTCAAACAATACCTGAAAATACTCGTTACGACAGTCGATGATGTAATAGAAGGATATGTATCACGAGCGCGGGCTCATAATCACCAGACAGCGCTCGTCCGATAGAAAGGGAACGGTCACCGGTTCTATGCGGCAGTCCGCGTAAAGGCCGTCGAGCGCGGCGAGTTCCGACCGGGCCTTGTCGATTTTACCTTTATACGCGGCGACGTATCCGTCGGACGCGCAGAGCGCGAAGACCCGCTTGAAGAGTTTCCGTTCGAAGGGCCTGAAGGCTCTGAAAACCACGAGGTCCCAGCTGCCGCGGATGTGCTCCACCTGGTTTTCGAGGACCTGGACATTGTCGAGTTTCAAAAGTTCGACGACGGAACGAAGAAAGTCGGTCCGCCGCGTCATGCGGTCGATGAGGTGGACCTCAAGCTCGGGCATGGCGAGGGCGAGGGGGATGCCGGGAAGACCCGCACCGCTGCCGAGATCGGCGATCCGCGGACGCAGCGGCGCCACCGCTCTGTCCCCGACGCCGCCTGCCCGCGTCGCGCTGATTTCGGAGGCAAGGCCGCGCAGGAACTCGATCGGCGCGAGGCTGTCCAGCGCATGTTTAATAATGAGCTCGTCGCCCGAGGCGCCGACCAGACCGAGGGCGGGGTTCTGCCGTTCTATCTCCTCGAGATAGCGCAGAAGTGTGTCGGCGAGCGCTCCTTCGGGTTCCAGGCCGAGGGCCGCCAGTCCCCGGGAAAGAAGTCGGGCGTCGAGACTCATGATGCGGATTGTACCGCGCCGGTGTATTGTGCGGCCACGGTCCGGCCGGGTATAGTAGGAGCAGGAAAAAACTGTTGATCCGGGGGTTTTCAGCATGAAAGGCATAATCCTCGCAGGCGGCACGGCCACGCGGCTTTTTCCGGCGACGCTCGCCGTCTCGAAGCAGATGCTGCCGGTTTACGACAAGCCGATGATTTATTACCCTCTGTCCACGCTCATGCTCGCCGGCATACGCGAAGTTTTGGTCATCTCGACGCCGCGCGATATCGGCGCCTTCCGCGATCTTCTCGGCGATGGATCGGCCCTGGGAATGCGCTTTTCGTACGCCGTTCAGGACAGGCCGCGCGGTCTTGCGGACGCCTTTATCGTCGGCGCGGACTTCATCGGCGGGGACAGCGTCGCCCTGGTGCTCGGCGACAATGTCTTCTACGGGCAGAGCTTCAGCAAGGTCCTCGAGCGGGCCGCTTCCCGCGATCGCGGCGCCACGATATTCGGCTATTACGTCAAGAACCCGACGGCCTACGGCGTCGTGGAATTCGGCGCAGACGGTATGGCGATCTCGATCGAGGAAAAGCCCGCGGCGCCTAAGTCGAACTACGCGGTTCCGGGGCTGTATTTTTACGACAACGATGTCGTCGGCATCGCGCGGGCGATCAAGCCTTCGGCCCGCGGCGAGCTCGAGATCACCGCGGTCAATAACGCGTATCTCGAGCGGGGCGAGCTTCGAGTCGAGATTCTCGGCCGAGGATTCGCCTGGCTCGACACGGGCAACCCGGCCGATCTCCACGAGGCGGGCGCTTTCATAAAAACGATTCAGGACCGCCAGGGCCTGTATGTCGCCTGCGTCGAGGAGATCGCGTACTCCAAGGGCTGGATCGACCGCGCGAAGCTCGAGGCCAGGGCAGCCTCGCTGGGCAGGACCGACTATGCGGAGTATCTGCGCGGTCTCCCCGCGCGCTGAAGACAGTCAGCGAGGACCGACACCATGGCGCTACAGGTTATAAAATTATCAATAGAAGGACTTTTAGAAATCCGTCCACGGGTTTTCGGTGACACGCGCGGGTACTTCGTCGAGACCTACAGCGAGCGCGATTTCGCGTCGGCCGGAATCACTGCGCGTTTCGTACAGGACAACGAATCCCGCTCGCGGCGGGGCGTGCTCAGGGGATTGCATTTTCAGAAGCGACATCCGCAGGGCAAGCTGGTCCGCGTCATCGAGGGCGAGGTCTTCGATGCGGCGGTCGATCTCCGCGCGGGTTCGCCCACATTCGGTAGATGGGAAGGCGTACATCTTTCTGGAGAGCTGAAAAACCAATTCTACATACCGCCCGGATTCGCCCATGGTTTTTTGGTTCTTTCAGACGAGGCGGTCTTCGCGTACAAGTGCACGGATTTCTACTATCCGGAGGACGAGGACGGTATCCGCTGGGACGATCCGAGTTTGAATATCGCCTGGCCGATCGACGAAATTGCTGAGGAGCCGCTGCTGTTGTCGGCGAAGGATGATGCTCTTCCGTATTTTGACCGCGCCCGCCGCTATTTCGACGCCGAGGGGAGACCTCTATGATCTGGCTCGTCGGCGACAAGGGCATGTTGGGCAGCGATGTCGCGCGCGCACTGCAGAACTCAGGGTTTGAGTTCGCGGGAACGGACCGTGAGCTGAGCATCCTCGATCCCGAAGCCCTCGCCGCATTCGCCTCTGCAAGGAAGATCGATTGGATCGTCAACTGCGCGGCCTATACGGCCGTCGACAAGGCCGAGGACGATATCGAAACCTGCATGCGACTCAATGCGGAAGGTCCTGAAAACCTCGCCCGGCTCGCTCGATCGATCGGCGCGCGGATGCTGCATCTTTCGACCGACTATGTCTTCGATGGAAAGGGCGCGCGGCCCTACCGCGAGGATGACCCGGCCGCTCCGGTCAGCGTCTACGGGAGAAGCAAGGCCGAGGGCGAGGCGCGCGTTCGATCGGTCTGCGCCGAGCATGTCATACTTCGGACAGCCTGGCTGTACGGATTGAACGGACCGAACTTCGTTCATACGATGCTGCGCCTCATGCGCAGCCGCGACCGGATCGGCGTCGTCGCCGACCAGCGGGGCTCGCCCACCTGGTCCTCCGATCTGGCCGCCGCGATTCTGCGGATCGTCACAGCCTCCTCGCCGTCCTATGGCACGTATCATTTTACGGACGGGGGCGAGACCACGTGGTACGAGTTCGCGCTCGCGATACGCGATCTCGGCTTCGAGGCGGGCGTTCTGGAACGCGTCTGCGCCGTCGATCCGCTGACGACGGCGCAGTATCCCACGAAGGCCCGCCGACCCGCCTACTCGGTCCTGTCGAAGGACGCGATCGTCCGCGATTACGGCGTCGATATCCCCGACTGGCGGATAAGCCTTCGGCGTTTTATTTTTGAAAACGCGGATCATCTGCGCGAGATGACAAAACCGGCGTAAGCGGCGAAAGGAAAAAATAATGGCACGAATTTTTTCGATGATTATTGTGACCGGCGGCTCGGGCTTCATCGGCTCGAATTTCATACGCTTCCTGTTCGAAAAATCCGGCTATGAGGGAAGGGTCGTCAACTTCGACGCCTTGACGTACGCCGGCAATCCCGAAAGTCTTTCCGACATCGACGAGCGCTACGGCGGGAAGCGATACTTCTTCGAGAAGGCCGATATCTGCGACCGCGCCGCGGTCGAGCGGGTCTTTGCGGAATACAAGCCCGACGCGATTGTGCATTTCGCGGCGGAAAGCCACGTCGACCGATCGATACTCGGTCCCGAGGCCTTTATTCGGACGAATGTTCTGGGCACGTACACGCTTCTCGACGTCGCCCGCGCGGCATGGACCGGAAGGAGCGACGTGCTCTTTCATCATGTCAGCACCGACGAGGTTTTCGGCTCTCTGGGCGATACCGGCTGTTTCACCGAAGAGACGCCCTACGATCCGCGCTCGCCCTATTCGGCGAGCAAGGCGGGCTCGGACCACCTCGCCCGCGCGTATTTCCACACCTACGGCCTTCCGCTTACGCTTTCGAACTGCTCGAACAACTACGGCCCCTACCAGTTCCCGGAGAAGCTCATTCCGCTCATGATCCTGAACATGCTCGAGGGGAAGAGCCTGCCGGTCTACGGCGACGGGAGGAACATCCGCGACTGGGTCTATGTCGAGGACCACAACGCCGCGGTCTGGGAGATCATGAAAAACGGCGAGGCCGGAAGGTCCTACAACATCGGCGGCGAGAACGAGTGGGAGAACATCAAGCTGCTCGGGCGTCTCATCGAGATCGTGGCCGAGGAAACCGGAAAAAAGGTCGAGGATCTGCGCTCGCTCGTCACCTACGTCAAGGACCGTCCGGGGCACGACAGGCGTTATGCGATCGACTGTTCGCGCATCAAAACCGAGCTGGGCTGGAGGCGGAGCGTCAGCTTCGACGAGGGCTTGCGGGCGACCGCGCGCTGGTATATCGCGAACAGGGCCTGGTGCGAACGGGTGCGCTCGGGCGAGTACCGGAACTGGATCGACCGCAACTACGGCGCTCGGTGAGCACGCTCAGTAAACTCGCGCGGTGAGCGCGCGGTAAACGCGACGACAGCGACGAAAAAAGCCGCCGGGGCTTTGCCCTCCGGCGGCTTTTTTATTTCCCCTTGGCTTTTCCGCGGCCCTCGATCGCGGCTTTCGGCCGAGCCTCCTAGGCCGTCGCGAGCTGGCGGTAGAGCTGGTCGGCCAGACCGAAGTTCGCGGTCTTCGCCATGCTTTTCGCGTACTCGTCGTCGAGCATGTCCTGGTAGATTTTTTCGGCCCAGCCCCCCGACACGAGCGAGTCGGATGTGTCGACCGTGGCGCGCATCTGCTTGAGCATCATCTTGACGAAGATCGATTCGAATTCCTGGCATTCTTTGTACAGTTCGCTCGTCCTGTCGATCGGGGTCGAATCGGCGATCCGGGCGCCCGTGCCCTGGACCTGAGGCGCGGCCGAAGCGTCGGTTTTCGCATGCAGAGCCCTCGCGCCTCCTTTAGGCGCCGAGAGCGCTCGGTTGTTGTACTGCAGGAGCGCCGCGTCGATCTGCATGGTTTGCTATCCTTTCTTTACTTTCAGCGCTTTAAGGAGGTGGCCGTGCCCAGCATGTTGTCGCTGGTCTGAATCGCCTTCGAGTTGAACTCGTAGGCGCGCTGAGCCACGATCATGTTGACCATCTCGCGGACGACCGAGACGTTCGACATTTCAAGGAATTTGTGGATGGTCTTGCCCATGCCGTCGAATCCGGGCCGCGCGGCGATCGGGTCGCCCGAGGCGTTCGAGATTTTATACAGATCATCGCCCACCGAGGTGAGGCCGACGGGGTTGGGGAAGCGGTAGAGCTCGAGCTGGCCGACCTGGATGGGGTCGTCGAGGCCCGGAACCTTGACCGACACGCGGCCGTCCTGCGAGATCGTGAGCGTCTCGGGGATGAAGCCTTCGGGGAGAACAAGCTCGGGCATGAGCTTGTAGCCGTCCGAGGTGACGAACTGGCCGTTCGCGTCGATCTTGAAGGCGCCGTCCCGCGTGTAGGCGTAGGAGCCGTCGTAGGTCATGACGCGGAAAAAACCGTCGCCCTGGATGGCCAAATCCGAGATGTTCTCGGTGTTCTGCAGATTGCCCTGCAAGAACTCGCGCTGGGTCGCCGCCAGTTTGACGCCGTGGCCCATCTGGACCGGCACGGGCACGACCGTATCCTCGGTGGCCGGCGTGCCGGCGACGCGGGTCGTCTGGTAGATGAGATCGACGAAGTCGGCCCTCATTTTCTTGAATCCCGGGGTGTTCACGTTCGCCAAGTTGTTCGAAATCGTGTCGATATTGGCCTGCTGGCCGATCATGCCGCTCGCGCCGGTCCAAAGACTTCGCACCATAGCCCGTTATTCCTCCCGCCGGCCGCTTATACGCGGACGACCTCGTTTATGAGTTTACCGAGCATCGCGTCCTCGGATTGAATGGTTTTCTGATTGGCTTCGTAGGCGCGGTTGACTTCGATCATGCGGACCATCTCGAGGACCGGGTTGACGTTGCTCGCCTCGACAAAGCCCTGCAGAATCTTGGGCCGCTCGCCGCTTTTCAAGATCGAGGCCTCCCCTGATTCCTCGGTTGATTTCCAGAGACTCGAGCCTTGTTTGGCCAGGTAGCGGGTTTTCTTGAAGTCGACGATTTTGAGCGAATCCAGAAGCTCGAGCCGGTCCCAGGTGTTTTCCTCGCGCGATACCAGACGGAAGGGGTCGTCCTGGAAGCTCCGGTTTATATAGACATTGCCTTCCTTATCCACTTTGAAGTTGTTGGCCTTTACGCGGATGGGGCCGTTCTGCCCGAGGACGGGGTAGCCTTCCTTGGTTTCGAGATAGCCTTCCTTGCCGAGTACGAACGAACCCGCGCGCGTATAGCGTTCGCCGTAGGGCGTCATGACCGAAAAGAAACCTTCGCCGTCCATGGCGAGGTCGAAGTCGCTCTGCGTCTCTTTGAGCGCTCCCTGTTCGTATTCGGTGAAGAGCTCGTTGGTTTCGACGCCTGTCCCCAAGGTGCCGATCACGGGAGCGACATCGGCGGATCCAAAGGGATTCAGGCTGACTCCGTCGTCGTTCAGACGTCTCAAGAGGAGCTGGGCGAAGGATTTATGGACCGCCGTGTCCCGCTTGTAGCCCTCGGTATCGACATTGGCGAGATTGTTCGAAAGCGCGTCGAGTCTGACCTGCTGGGCGTTCATGCCGCTGGCGCCCGTGTAGAGCCCTCGGATCATCGCATATCCTCTCGGATAGATTGTCGGACGCAGAGGGCCCCGGGTTTAGGCAAACTCGATGCTTGTCAGCAGCCCGCTAAATCGTCACCAGTTTCTCGGCGTCGATCTCGTTGACGAATATCCGGTCGTAGCGTCCCGAGGGCTCGGTGCCGCCGCCGGGGATGAGGCTTTCTGTGAAAAAGAACATCACGTCGGCCATGTCGGCGAAGGACTCGCTGTTCGACCACCGGTAGTAGATTCGGTCTCTCCACTTGATCAGAATGGACAGGCGCCAAGGGTCTTTCTCGACCGCGGGGTCGCAGCGCTCGCGGAGCATGGCTCTGAGGCCGCCGTACCACGAGCGCTGGATGCAGAATAGGTTGAGTTTGCCCTTTTCGTCGCGGTAGTACACTTCCGCGATGCCGCCGATCGCGGGCACCTTGGTCGCGATGTCGTACTTGTCGGCCTTCGAGAACGGCGACCATCGCACGGTGTAGTAGACGTCGCGGCCCTCCGCCGCGCCGGTGATGACATAGGGAAGCACGTATCGAAGAATATCACATATCGCCACCCCGCGCTAAGCGCGTCGCGGTCTGCGCCCTCGGGCAATAATTGACAGTCCCCCGCGCTTCCGGGATACTGAAGGCCCATGAAGAAGCTTATCTTCGTGACGGGGGGCGTGTGCTCCTCCCTGGGCAAGGGAGTGGCCGCTTCCTCGATAGGGGCTCTCATGGAGGCGCGCGGGCTCAACGTGCGCATGGTCAAAATCGATCCTTACCTGAACGTCGACGCGGGGACCATGAGCCCCTATCAGCACGGCGAGGTTTATGTCACCGACGACGGCGCCGAGACCGATCTCGATCTGGGCAACTACGGGCGCTACACGAATTCCCCTCTTTCCAAGGCGAACTCGATCACGACAGGGCAGGTCTATCAGGCTGTCATCAACAAGGAGCGCGAGGGCCGCTACCTCGGGCGGACCGTCCAGGTCGTTCCGCACATCACGGACGAGATCAAGGCACGGATACTGGCCCCCGGAAAGGACGAGGACGTCGATATCACGATCGTCGAGATCGGCGGCACGGTGGGCGATATCGAGTCGATCCCCTTTCTCGAGGCGGCGCGCCAGCTCATAAACGAATCGGGACGGCGGAACGCCCTCTCCGTGCACGTGACCCTCATCCCCACGGTGTCGGGGGGCGAGCTCAAGACCAAGCCGACGCAGCACGCGGTCAAGGAACTGCAGGAGGTCGGTATCCAGCCCGACGCGCTCATTCTGCGATGCCGCGAGCCGGTCGAAGAGTCCCTGCGGCGCAAAATCGCGGGATTTACGAATGTCGAGCTCGAGGGCGTGGTTTCGGGCCATGATGTGCCGACCACCGTGTACGAGATACCGCTCATCTATCACGCACAGGGCCTGGACACCTTCCTTTTGCGCAAGATGAATGTCGAGAGCCGCCACGCCGATCTGCGGGCCTGGCTGGAAGTCGTGCAGAAATTCCGCGAGCCCAAGCGGCGCGTCCGTGTCGCCGTCGTCGGCAAGTACATGGAACTGAATGACTCCTACAAGTCGGTGTGGGAGGCCTTGTATCACGGCGGTATCGCGAACGAGGCGGCGCTCGACCTCGTAAAAGTCGATTCGAGCTGTCTCGAGTCCGAGGGCGGGGGCAGGGGCGCCGATCCCGCGAAGGTCTTTGAGGGCGTCGACGGGATTCTCGTGCCGGGCGGCTACGGCCAGCGCGGCTCGGCCGGCATGGTCGCGGCGGCGCGCTGGGCCCGCGAAAGCGGAACGCCCTACTTCGGGATCTGCCTGGGCATGCAGATGATGGTCATCGAGTGGGCGCGGGATGTTCTGGGCTGGGCGGACGCGGATTCGACCGAATTCAACCCCGACTGCGGGCACGGCGTCATCAGCCTTCTTGAAGAGCAGGTGAACGTGAAGAATTACGGCGGCACGCAGCGCCTGGGCCGGAGCCAGAGCGAACTCAAAAGCGGAACCTTGATCCGCAAGATATACGGCGCCGACACGATCTGGGAGCGGCATCGTCATCGCTACGAGGTGGCCAATGCTTTCCGCTCCGATCTCGAGAAGTCAGGCCTGTGCATCACGGGCCTCACCCCTGACGGCAGTCTTGTCGAGTCCGTCGAGTGGCCGAATCATCCCTGGGGGATAGGTGTCCAATTCCATCCCGAATTCCTTTCCAAGCCGGTCCGTCCCGCCCCCCTTTTCGCGAGCTTTATAGGAGCCTGTGTTCAGCATGCCGCGCAGTGAACGCCGTCGTGCCGCAGGATCGATGCGCGCCCGGCCGTCGATTCGCACAGGGCGGCTCGGGGTGCTTATGCCCATCCTTGCCGCGGCTTTGTCCGCGCTTTCGTGCAGCCTTGGCTTCACCGGCGATGAGAAGGCGCAGCCCGAGGCTCCGTATGCGGTCTTCACCGAGTACTCGCACACCGTGGTCGTGCGGGGCGCGAGGAACTTCGAGCTTAGGGCGAAAAAGGCCGAGTTCTATGAAACGAGCAAGGTGGCTGTCTTAAGCGATGTTTCTTTCGCCGAGTACGACCCGGACACGGGCGAACTTGTTTCCTCCGGGAACGCCGATTCAGCGGTCTACCATACCGACACCAAGGACGCCGAGTTTTCGGGCAGCGTCAGATTCGAATCGAAGCGGCAGGACGCGAGTCTGGCGGGAGAGCGTCTTATGTGGAATGACAAAGAAAAAAAGCTTTCAGGCGGCCTTGACCGGACTGTGTCTATCGGACGGAGCGACGGCTCCTGGGTGAGCGGCGCGGGTTTCGAGGCCGATGTCCGCAGGCGCTCGTTTTCGTTCCGCGAGTCGGTCACGGGTACGCTCGTCGGCGGTGATGAGGGAAAGAGATCCGAATCGCCGGGCCCGGAGAATCCTGAATGAGCAGGCCCGTCTCCGCCTCGAGAACGCTTCGATTTGCGCTCTGCGTAATCTTTTTTTTCGTGTCGCCTGCGGTGTACGCCGAGCGCATCTCCTTCCACGCGGACAGTGTCCAGAGCACGCTCGCAGAGGGCAGGGAGCGGACGATACTTTCGGGCCGCGCGGGCGTCAGCACCGGCTCCTTGTCGATCTCCGCCGATCGGATCGAGCTGTTCGGAGATGATTTCCGCTATCTCGAGTGCTCGGGCTCGGTTCGAATCACCGACGGCGAGCAGTCGATCCGACTGGAGACGCAGCGGCTGTACTACGATCGGACCAAGAAACTCGCCCGGGCCCAGGGACCATCGATCCTGCAGGACGAAAAGAACCAGCTCGTTTTGAAAGCCGAGTGGATCGAGAACGACGGTCAATCACAGGTCACCGTCGCTCAGGTGGCGGTGCGCATAATCAAAGGGAAGATATCCACCCGCTCAGAATACGCGCTGTACCGGAGAGACGACAGGTCGCTCGAGCTTACGGGATCGCCCTCGGCGTACCGGGACGGCGATACCTACCGCGCGGCGAAAATCCGAGTCGATATCGAGACCGAGGACATACGGCTCGAGGGCGCGGTTTCGGGAAGCGTGTCGGAGAAAGCATCGCCCGAGGCGGAGTCATCCGAGGCTGAGTCATCCGAAGCGGGAGACCCGGACAATGAGTGACTTCCTGCCGTTCGACCCCGATGAAGTGCCGATGCCGGCCCCGCTACCGCCGGGCGGAAACGGCGGGCGCTGTCTCGAGGCCTGCGGACTGCGCAAGCTGTACCGCAAGAAGGTGGCGGTCGCGGACGCCAGCTTTTCCATGCGGACGGGGGAGGTCGTCGGTCTTCTGGGTCCCAATGGAGCCGGTAAGACGACCGTGTTCTACATGATCGTCGGATTCGTCCGTCCCACCGCCGGAACGGTGTTCCTCGACCATCACGACATCACGCACATGCCCATGTACAAGCGCGCGAGGCTCGGCATCGCATACCTGCCGCAGGAGCCTTCGATCTTTCGAAGGCTTTCCGTCGAGGACAACATCAAGGCGGTGCTCGAAACGAGGGGCGACATCGACGGCCGCCGGAAACGGGAGCTGCTTGAGTCTCTGTTGGAGGAATTCGGCATCGCCGGACTGCGGAAGCAGAAGGCCTACACGCTCTCCGGCGGCGAACGACGCCGGACCGAAATAGCCCGCGCCCTCGCGCTCGAACCGAGCTTCCTCCTCCTCGACGAACCTTTCGCCGGCATCGATCCTATCGCCGTGCACGAGATCAAGACGATCGTTCGAAAGCTCTCCGAGGCCGGCATAGGGGTGCTTATAACCGACCACAATGTCCGGGACACGCTCGAGATAACCCACCGGGCTCATATCATCCATCTCGGAAACATCGTCGTTTCCGGCGGCAGGGACGAGGTGCTCGGTTCCGATATCGCGCGGGAAATCTACCTCGGCGAAGAATTCCGGATGTAGCCGCCCTCCGCCGCTGCTTCTGTCTTGACCTTCCGCTTCCCCCGTTGCTATAGTGCGGCCCGTATAAAGTCCGGTTTCTCTTCTTTTTCCTCATCAGGCTGAACGCCGTGTTTTTGTCGAGTTGACGGCGGCGTCGGGGTATGCTACATTCTTACTACCCCGTTCGGGATTCCTCATCATTACTAGTTCCTACGGATGACACATGCAGTACTTCGACACTCATGCCCACATCGGGCTTATTTATGACGACCCGATAGAACGACTCCTTGTTTGCCAGCAGGCGAAGCAGGCCGGGGTCCTGCGGATCGTGAGCATCTGCAACAGTCTTGTGGACTTTAAACAGGTGTACGACAATCTCAAGACGCTCGAGCACGTGTTTCATGCCGTCGGCGTCTCGCCCTCCGAAGTGCAGAATCCCGGAAAGGAGTGGCGGAAAACCATCGAGGAATCGGTGAAGCTCCCCCGAGTCATCGCCGTGGGAGAGATAGGGCTGGATTATTACCACAAGTTCGGCGACCGGAAGAGCCAGATCGAGCTGTTCATCGACCAGCTGGAACTCGCCGCGCGCCTCGATATGCCGGTCATCATCCATAACCGCGAGGCGGGCAAGGATGTCATGGACATCCTGCGCGACCGCCTGCCGCCCGCCGGCGGCGTTTTGCACTGCTATTCCGAGGACGCGGAGTACGCCCGCCGCGTGCTCGAGTACGATCTCAATCTGTACTTCTCGTTCGCGGGCAATCTCACCTATCGCAACGCCCGGAATCTCCACGAGACGGTGCGGGCGATTCCGCTGGACCGTATTCTCATCGAAAGCGAAGCGCCCTTCATGGTCCCCGCCGACTACCGCGGCAAGCGCAACAAGCCCGAGTACCTGCCCTCCACGGGCATGTTCTTGGCCGAACTGCTCGAAGAGGATCCCGAGGAAGTCTCGCGCGCGGTTTTCGAAAACGCCTGCCGCTTCTTCCGCCTCCCCGTTCCGGCCTTGAGCTGAAGCCCCCCTTGATTCTGCGGCGGATATCGGCCGGGCGACGGCCTGCCAAACGGCAGTCCCTCTGTCTTCATGGTGAATCTGTACGATGTCGAACCGCTTATATCATCCCGTGACCATCGGACGCGCGGAGATACCGGGTAATATTTTCCTCGCTCCTGTCGCCGGGTACTCGGACGCGGCCTTCCGCTCGGTCGCGTTCGACCTCGGGGCCGATCTCTGTTATACCGAGATGGTGAGTTCCGAGGCCCTGATACGAGCTCATCCCGGAACCGCTCTGCTGCTGCACAGGGCTCCGAACGAGACGCGGTATGCGATACAGCTGTTCGGTTCCAAGCCGGCGGTTCTGGCCGAGGCCGCCCGTATCGCCGCCGCGCGCGAGCCGGTCCTTATCGACCTCAACTGCGGCTGCCCCGTCCCGAAAATCGTGAAGTCGGGCGCCGGCTCGGCCCTCATGAAGCGCCCCGGCCTGATCCACGATATCGTGGCCTCCATGGCCGGGGCCCTCGGCCCCGAAGGGCCCCCCGTCACGGTCAAGATACGCCTCGGATGGGATTCGTCGAGTGTCAATTATCTCGAGGCGGCCCGCGCCGCCGTGGACGCCGGGGCGGCCGCCGTGACCTTGCACGCGCGGACAAAGACTCAGGGCTACGCCGGCACGGCCGACTGGCGGGCGATCGAGCGCCTCGTCCGGGCGCTCGACGTTCCGGTTTTCGGCTCCGGGGACGTGTACGACGCCCGCGCCGCCGTCCGCATGCTCGAGGAAACCGGCTGCGCCGGCGTCATGGTCGCGCGCGGAGCCATGGGCGATCCGTTTATCTTCCGCGAAACAAGGGCCCTGCTCGAAGGTCGCAGCCCCGAACCTCCGACTATAGCCGAGCGCGTTCGAGCCGCGCGGCGGCACCTCGAGTTGTCGGTCGCCGCGCTCGGCGAGCGGACCGCATGCGTCGAATTCCGCAAGCAGTTCTGCTCGTATACCAAGGGGACCGTCGGAGGCGCGGAACTCAGGTCAGAGGCGGTGCGCGCTTCGAGCCGGGACGAGTTCGAATCCCTTCTCGACCGTTGGCTCGTCATGGGCGCCGAGAGATGCGCCTCCGGTACTCACTGAGGCGTGATGCAAGTTCGGCGCCCGCATCCTCAGCCCGCGGCTCGCGGGATGCCGTCGCCTCGAGCAGCCAGGGACCGAGAAGCTCGGACTTGAGTTCCGCCCAATCAGCGGGCAGCGCCGGCGGCGTGGAAAAAGCACATGTCGGCGGCAGGTGGCCGATCAGCGAGGGGTGGAATTTCACCAACCGCTGTTCGTTGACGGACCGAAGTGTCGAAAATCCGCCCGCCACGCCGAAATGCGATTCCATGGTCCGTGTCCTTTTGGAAAGTTGGAGGATTGCATCTTGAGCCGTTTCGCTGAAGAGCCATGTGATGAAAGCCTCGGCGGCTTCGCGGCCCCGCCCCTCGCGCGACATCGCAATGTAGACGATCTCCTCGGAAACCGGGACACGTCCATTGTTCGAAAACCAGCGGTAATCGAGAAAACTCCGCTTGTCTTCGGGGATGAGAAAGAAATCCGAGCTCTTCATGTAGGCGAATTGAGCGCGTCCTTCTTTCAAATACTGATAGGATGGGGTATAGAGGTACTTGAACTGATAATCGTCGGCCGCGGCGGCGGAACCGTCGACCTGCGCAATCCATCCGCGCACAGCGTCGATCGCCCTGCCGAGACCTTCGGCGTCCCAGGCGAGATTCCCCTTGACCGTCCTGAAGCCGGCGCCGTATACGTCGACAGCGAGCACGAGAAAATCAGTATTCCATCGAGGCGAAAAACTCATTTTGCCTCTGAATCCGCCTTTTTCTTTTTTCCCGCCGGAGAATGTCGTGGAGGCCGAGGCGATGTCGTCGAGCGACAGTGTAAATTCATCGGTGATTGACGCCGTTCCTTTTGCAAAGACGATCGCGGGGAGGTTGAAGGAGAGCGGTATGAGGATCTGCCGCCCCTCGGAGACGCCGAGGGCGAGGATGTCTTTGTAAAACGAACTTCGGTCGATGCGGCCCCGGTCAAACAAGTAATCAAGGGGACGGAACCGCGAGCGGGCGGGAGAGCCTTTCAACCAGCGACCCGCTGCGATCATCGGCGGACGCTCGGCGGCCTCGAGGGCGGAAGCGAGGTCTTCTTTCCACCGGATCTCGGCGAGGAATTTTCTCTGCGATCCGTTGAAAAGCTCGACGGCCAGAGCGAGCTCGGGAGTGTCCGTCCATATCGAGGCGATATCGCTGTGAGAGCCGGTGCAGGCGCAGAGAATCGCCGCCGCAAGAGCGAAGGAAGCGGCCTGTATCGCGCGGACGCAACGCATGATACCGACGATACCGAGGGGCGCGGCCGGGCGCAAGAGAGCGCCGCGTCTTTGGGAGGTCTAGTACGGAGAACTCGCGCTTCACCCGCCATGCCGACGCACTCAGATCGCGGCACGGCGGCCGTGTCTGGAGGATCGGTCTGGACGGTGGATTTTCCTGCCCGAACCGCGAAGCCGCCGCGCGCGGCGGATGCTCATATTGCAGCTCAGAAGGATCCCGCGCCCCGTATCTTCCCCGCGGCGATGTTTCTATTTCATCACAGGTCGAGGCGGGCATCGCCTTTCTCGTCCGGCGGTATGACGCGCGGCTCTTTTTCCTCTACTTTCAGGCGTTTTCTTCCACCTACGCGCCCGCCGCCGTGCTCCGCGAGCGGTATGACGAGGCGGTTTCTGCGGCCCGCGGGAATCTCGTCAGACGTTTCGGCGAAGGCGGAGAGACGCATCTGCGCGGTCTTGTCGTCTCGACGCGCCCCGATTGCATAGATACGGAGAAGGCGGACCTCATCGCCTCCTATGCCGATGCGGCGGCCGAAGTGTGGGTGGAGCTCGGGTTGCAAAGCGCGAACGACCGCACGCTTCGCGATATCGGGCGGGGTCACGATTCCGCCGCCTTCGAAAACGCCGTCGCTGTGCTGAAGGGCCGGGGACTCCGGATCGCGGCCCACGTCATTCTGGGACTGCCCGGCGAGAACCGGGACGATATGCTCGCCACGATCCGTGAAGTCTCAAGGCTCGGACTCGATGGGATAAAATTCCATGATCTCCGGATACTCGCCGGCACGCGGCTTGAGCGTGAGTATCGCGCCGGCGAGATCACGCTTATGCATCCTTCGAGACTGCCCGCGCTGCTCGCAGATTGCATCGAGCAGCTTCATCCCGAGTGCGAGGTGATGCGGCTCTGCACCGACGCGGCGGCGGCCGCGACGACAGCGCCGCGCCGCGCGCCCGCGAAAGACGCATTGTACCGCGCCGTCGAATCGGAACTCCAATCGCGCGGAACGCGGCAGGGCGATCGATTCTCCGCGCAGCGCGCCGGCGGTGGATGAATCGTTATTACTAGCGAAAATGTCAGCAATCGGCTATACTGGCTGAAGCGATGCAACTGAAAGACCCGGCCATCTTCTCGGCGATCGAAGCGATCGGAGATCACTATCGTACGAATATCTCAAACCGGTTCACGCGGCGGGCCATATCTTCGATGACCTTGGATGCGGGAACGTGGAACTTGATCGAGGAAATGACCGAGAAGATGGAGAATTACCGCTACCAGGGATACCATCTCGACGAATTGTATTCGCAGATTCTCGCCATGGCGCGGTTCGTTTTTCATGCAAGGCGCGATATTCTGCCGAACCTCCGCATTCTCACATCCGCGACGCGGGCCGAGAAAGTCTCTACCGCGGATACCGTCCTGCGCGAGATGGCTATTGATAATTTTGGTCCGAATCTGAAAATACTCGCCGACAAGATCAACGAACTTTATGTCAAAGTTGTCTCGATCGACAAGGACAATGCGGGTCCCAAGGGGCCTGTTTTCAGCCAAATACCGGAACTCAAAGAGATCGGCCGCTTTCTCGTGCAATAAGGCAACAAACATCATAAGTCGATGTAGTGTCGGTTTTTGTCCGTATTGACAATAGGATGTGTATCTCGTATCTTTTCATACCACATCGCCGGAGCGGTGTCCGAGGGGTTTAAGGAGGCGGTCTTGAAAACCGCTGTGCCGCAAGGCACCGAGGGTTCGAATCCCTCCTGCTCCGCCTAGCTTTGTGGGGATACTTGAGGAGAGGTGCGAGAGAGGCCGAATCGGGCTCCCTGCTAAGGAGTTGTACCCCTCAAGGGTACCGGGGGTTCGAATCCCCCCCTCTCCGTTTTTTTATGAAGAACCATCGGGGGGGATTCGAACTGAGTCCCTCGCCGACCGAATAGGGAGGATGAGGCGCCAGGGATGGCGCCGGAAGAGGGGCGAGGCGGGTCCGACGAAGCTGTCAGGATGACGGCGAGGAGGACCGAATCCCCCCTCTCCGTTTTTTTGTTCAGCGATTTTCCATCGAGGCAATAGCTCAGCTGGATAGAGCATCAGATTGCGGATCTGAAGGTCGGAGGTTCGAATCCTCTTTGCCTCATCGTGTATTTGGAGAGATGCGAGAGCGGTTGAATCGGGCGGTCTCGAAAACCGTTGAACCCTTATAGGGTTCCGAGGGTTCGAATCCCTCTCTCTCCGTGACACTTTTCCGATGCGCAGCGACGCGGGGGATTCGAACCGAGCCCCCGCCGAGCGGCGGCGAGGGAAAGGCGACAGGATGTCGCCGGAAGAGGGGCGAGGCGGGTCCGACGAAGCTGTCAGGATGACGGCGAGGAGGACCGAATCCCTCTCTCTCCGAATATTATGGAGAGATGGCCGAGCGGTCTAAGGCGCACGATTGGAAGTCGTGTGTACTCGTAAGGGTACCAAGGGTTCAAATCCCTTTCTCTCCGCATTTCGAGCGTTCGAAGCCAGGCACTGCGCTCGTGACCGCCGCCTAACCCCGCCAG
>CAZINN010000054.1:0-16488 GCA_964540615.1 uncultured Treponemataceae bacterium
TACCTTGTGTGAGACTTAGCCGGATCGACGGGAAATCCTTCGGCGACAGCAAAACGTTTTATTCTGATCTCGTTTCTCTGTGGTGAAAGGTCCGCCAAGGCGCCCTGATCTCTCTGTCCGCCCATGACAAATACTCCCTCGTCACGAACGATCGACACAGCCGGTCCGGCAAAGAAGCTTGGCGGAAGAACCGTATGCAGCGATTCAAAGGCCTCGGTTTCTTCCCGCGTCCACTGTCCTTTGTCCGACTCGGTCGGCGTCCCTGTGCGGTCAAACGATAAAACAACACCGTCAAATGGGGCTGTCTTTTTGAATCGCGCAATCACAGACACCTGGTCAGAGCGGCGCGCGGCGATTGGGCCGAGCGTAAAACTCCCGTCGCTTTTTGATTCGAGCATCTCGAATTTCTCTTCCCGCCCTGATTCAAAATCGATGAAGGAAACTAGACAGCGGCCATCCTCGGAATCGATCGCCAAAAAACCAAACTCGTCGCCGGGATACATCCCTTTGCGTTGAGCCGCAAATCCGCCGCCGATTCGCTCGACGGTCTCGATCCCGAAAACCCGGCGGCTGCCGAGCGATATCGCCGTCGGGGCGATACGAACGAGGGCTGTCAGGGCAGCCGAAGTTTCCGGCCATAGAACGACCTCGTATATACCTGCGGGCGAAATGAACTCGAGCGCCTCGCCGACGACCGCCTCGGCTCCGGCGATCTTCCTGAACCGCGTGTCTTCGATGTATTTCAATTCACCCTGTTCCAGGCCGATCCCGATATCGCCGTTCTCGTACCGGCAGACGATACGATTCCGCCGTACGGCCTCGGACCTGCGGGGGTTCTGCCACACAAGGTAATAGTCGCCGCCGTTGTTTTCCAGGCCGACAAGAGTGAACTCATCGAGCGGCCGGGAGCCGCCGTACAAGCCCTCGCGCTCGACCGCGAAACGGGACTCGCCCATGTCGCGCACGATACGCACTTCATACGCATCGATCGCCGCCTTGTTTTTCATCTGGAGTCCGGCGGCGCTTCTCGTGAAGGCCACCAAAACACGGCCGGTCGCGGCGTGATAGTAGTCGTACACGCCGGATAAGTCGAACGGCCCTTCGGCCTCTGAGATGAAATCAGGCCCGCCGATGCGCTTCAGCGTGCAGCTTCGATCCGCCGAGCCGCCCTCCGCCGCGCCCAACACGATATCGCCGTTTTCGCTGATAGTTATAATTTCATTCCATCGGACTCTTCCTCTTTCAGCTCCTGACTCGCGGCTGTTCCAGACGATGCACCAGGCCCCGCCCCGGCGCTCGAGCGCGGCCTCGGTATACGTACCGAACAGACCATCGCGGATTTTCTGCAGACCGTCCTCGGAATGCCGCCAGAGCGAAACGGCCCAGAGAGCCTGGGCGATGCCGCCCGGGCCGGTGGCGGTTTCTGTCGGCGTAAAGCGAATCAGAACCTCGCCGATCCTCTCATCGGGATAGTCCGCTTGATAGACGCCGGCGATGTCGGGCATGGGCTCGAAGGCAAAAAGAGCTTGGACGGGGAAACAGTATGCGCACATCATTATCAAAAAGAGACCGAGACGCCCGCAGCGCGCCGAGTCGGAGGCGGACAATCTCTCCGACGGTGTCAGCCTTCTACACTCTGACCGCGACACCCGCATCAACGACATTCGCACGCAGCTTAGGTTCAGCCGCTCGAAATGATATCGAACACGCGACACCGCCGGAGGATTCGAAACGCACATCCCCGTTGATTTGCGAACCTATCGAACGTATCAATTTCAGTCCCAGCGTTTCTCCGTTGTAGAAATCGAAACCAGGGGGGACTCCGACTCCGTCATCCTCGTACCGAAGAGAACTCACCCCCGCGCAATCGTTAGTAATTTTAATTTTAATGCATCCTTTCCGCCGGTTAGGGAATGCGTGTTTCAAAGAATTGGTCATGAGCTCGTTCAGGATAAGGCCGATGGGCACCGCCGTATCGAGGACGATGCTCTGATCGTCGACGCAGAGATCGAGCGCGACGCGATCCTCCGAAACGCCGAAACTGCGATACACCAGCATCGCCAGTTCGGAAACATAGTCTTTTATAGGTATCCGCGACAGGTCCTGGCTTTCGTATAGCATCTGATGGACGAGGGCTATCGCCTGAATTCTGTCCTCCGCGTCCTTGACCAAACGGCGCGCGAAATCTCCGGAAGGGCATTCTTCGACCTGAAGCTCGAGCATGCTTCGAATGACCTGCAGCGTGTTCTTCGTCCTGTGATACAGCTCGCGGATTAAGGCTTCCTTCTCGCGCAGAGACTGCAGAACCTGTTCCTCCGCTTTTTTCTGCTCGGTGATGTCTACGGTGAATCCGGCGAGGTATGCCGGCCTGCCGTGCCGCATAATCGGAAACTCGAGCGTTCGATACACTCTCCCGTTTGATTCATTGATCACATCGACAGGTTCGCCGTCCCGAAGCACTTTTTTGTCGGCCTCGTCGAGCCTCGCCGCGTCTTCGGCCGAGAACAAGGCGTCGGTCCCTTTGCCGATCATCTGCTCAAGAGGCTTCCCGAGAACGGTTTCGTAATTTCTGCTGAGCAAAAGATGTCTGAGTTTATCGTCTTTGAGAAAAATGAAAACAGGACTGTGTTCGACAAAAAGTCTGCAAAGTTCCGCCGCCTCTCGTCGTCCGATCAAGCTCATGAACTTCGGACGACGCGGCGCGATGTCCAAAATGATACAGACGACCGCCGCAAGAGATCCGGCCGCGGCGATCCACAGGGCGCTTTCTATCGAAAAAACGATAGAAAACAGCGCGGCAAACGTGGACAGAACAGCACCTGCGAGCGCCGCCGTCAAAACAGTCGGTTCGATCTCGAAACGCGCAGCTTTTTTCGATCCGCCCATCCATGGGCCTCCCTTACTCTGCAGCACACAAGGCCGGATAAATGAGTAAATCGCTCGTATTTTAGCATCGATCAAAAAACCAGGCCAGAAAAAAATCAGAACGTGATCTCTCGTTCTACGCCGACCAAACGCGATGCGAGATCCCAGAGCTCGCCCCTCATGCGGGGATCGGCGATACGTCCGGGCAATCTGGTTTCTCTGAAGCGTGAAAAGTACCGGCCGCTCAGCCCCTCGTACCGTTCCGACACCGCAAGATCGATGAGAGGGGCGGCCCCGGATTCCACACTGCGCACAAGCGGCCTGAAAATCGCGTCGGCCAGCGGATCGAACCACCGATGCATGGTCAAAATACGAGTATTGACAACCCCCGGATGCACGGCGTTCACAGCGATCCTTCCGCGCAGTCGATCGGCCGATTCGACGCTCAATACGGCGATTGCGTACTTGGAACGGGCGTAGGCCTTCAAAGGGCTGTAGCCTGTGCGCATGTCGAGGTCGCTTTCATCGAAGCAGCCGAACAAGCCGGCGACGGAGGAGACATTCACGATGCGGCCGCCCATCTTGATCCGCGGAAGCAAGAGCCGTGTCAAAAGAAACGGACCGAGGACATTCACGCCGAAACTGCGCTCGAATCCGTCGACGGTCTCCTCCCTCGAAGAGCAGAGGACTCCGGCGTTGTTTATAAGGACATCCAGCACCACGCCCTCGCCCGGCATTCCGCCCGCGAAACGACGCACAGAATCGAGCGATCCGAGATCGAGTACAGGAGCAAGTTCCGCGGCGCCGCCCGCGTATAGGACCAGAGGATCGGCCATAATCGTGTCACGCGCCTTTACGGCTGCCGTCTGGTCGCGGCAGGCCATGAGAACATGATGCCCCATGCGCGCAAGTCCGCGTGCTGCGGCAAAACCGATACCTCGATTCGCCCCGGTGATGAGAACAGTCTTCTTCGACATCACAACGATCCCGCCGACAGAGATTTATAAAGCTCGATGTCTTTTTCGATTCTTGAAAGCCGCGGCGCGAGCGCCGCCCGATAATCTTCGAGAACCGCCGGTGCTCCGTCGCGGCCGAGCCCCGCCTGGGAGAGACCGGCTTCACACAGTACCTTCGCGACCGCGGCCGCGCTTTCGAGCGCGCCGCCGAGCCCCTCCCCCGACGATGGCAGGACAAGACCCGCGGCCTCGCCGATCAAAAAGGCGCCGGGGACGCCGAGCGCGACCTCACCCATTCCACGGACCCTGGTATACATACCGCGCTCTTCGGCGATTGGAGAGCCGGTCGCGAAGTCTGCGATTCTGGATGAAAGAACGCGCAGAGCGCGCTCGGGGAAGCCCATGGGATCCGCCGCCCCCACGAGGACGCCGCTCCGTTTAGGCACAGCCCAGCAATAGTACGTCTCGCCTTCACCCCGATCGAGGACGAGATATGCTTTTTCGGCATGTCCTTCGACAACGCATTGGCGGGCGGCGGCGAACGGCGCGGCCTCGAAGCCGAGCGCCCGGCGCGTCGAGGAGGCGGCGCCGTCGGCTCCTATCAAAACCGACGCAAGAACAAGCTTGCCCTCGTCGAATGTAAGGTTCCACGCATGCTTCGCCTTGGTGACGGAACGAAGACATGACCGTACAAGCACCGCACCTGCGGCCTCCGCCCTGGAAGCCATCCACACCTGCAGCGCGCCGCGGTCCACATTCCAAAACGGCCGGGCGGGGAGCGTTCCGCCCTCGATGACGGCGACAAGGTCGAGGCGGGCGGGTTCTTCATACATATCGCCGCCCTCGCCCTCGGCGCAGAGCAGCTGATGCGCCTCATGCGACATGAGCCCGGCGCAGACTTTGCCCTCGCCGATGGGCCGGCGATCGACGACAAGAACCGAAAAGCGGGGGGCGAGCAGGGCCGCCGCAAAAAGTCCGGCGGGACCGGCTCCTATGACGACAATGTCCCATGCCGAGATCGAATCTTTCACTTTTCCACCCCTGCGGCCACCGCATCCCCCTTACGACGGAGCCTCCGCCGTCCCACTTATAGAACCGCCGCCGATCGACTATACTATGAGAAAGTCCGATTCATCGAAACGAGCATACATGAAATTCTCCGAACTCGCCTTACATCCCGATCTTCAACGCGGCATCGACGAAGCCGGCTTTACCGACTGCATGCCTGTCCAGGAAATGGTCTTCGCCCATTCTCTCAAGGGCGAGGACATCTACGCCCAGTCCCAGACCGGAACCGGAAAAACCGCGGCATTCCTCATCTCGATTTTTCAACGGATGATGAATGACTCGGAATTCAGGCCGAAGAAGGCCCTGATCCTCGCCCCTACCCGCGAACTGGCCGTTCAAATAAAAACCGAAGCGGAGAAAATCGGCGTACACCTGGGTATAAAGATAGGAGCCTTCTACGGCGGAGTGAGCTACGGACCGCAGCTCGACATGCTGCGTTCAGGCGTCCAGATCATCGTCGGAACTCCCGGCCGCATCATCGACCTGCTCACGCAAGGCAAGATGATTCTGAACGACATCGGATTCCTCGTCATCGATGAAGCCGACCGCATGTTCGACATGGGTTTTGTAGACGACGTCCGTCGGCTCCTCCGCCATCTTCCGCCTGCTGACAAACGACAGACCTTTCTTTTTTCCGCGACATTAGGCCTTCGGGTCAAGGACCTCGCCTGGGAATACATGAAGAATCCAAAGGAAATCGCCATCGAACCTGAAAAAGTCACGGCCGAGATGGTGACCCAGGAACTCTACCATGCAGGCTCGCACGAAAAACTGCCCCTCCTGCTCGGACTATTGAAGCGCGAACGACCGAAGAGCTGTCTCATCTTCTGCAACCAGAAGTTCATGGTGGAGGAACTCGCCCGCCGGCTCAGAATGAACGGCGTCCACTGCGAGTTCATCATGGGCGATCTACCGCAGCGCCGAAGGCTCGAAGTGATCGAGCGGCTCAAGTCCGGCTCTATCTCGATCCTTGTGGCGACCGATGTAGCGGCCCGCGGACTCGACATCGAAGATCTCGATCTTGTCGTGAACTACGATGTCCCCGAGGACGCCGAGTCCTACGTGCACCGTATCGGACGCACCGCCCGGGCGGGCAGGGCGGGGAAGGCGATCACCCTCGCCTGCGAAAAGTTCGTCTACGGCCTTTATGCGATCGAAAAATTCCTCGGTATGAAAATTCCCGTTATGAAGATCACGGACGAACTTCTCGAAGAAGACCGCAGCGCCGGTGTTCATTTTTCGAGGGAACGAGGGGGCGAGGGCCGCGCTCGGGGCGGCGGGAAACAGATCCGGTCCGGGGCCCTCGGTCATGGCGGCGGTGGACGCCGAAGAGGCGATCATGCGCCCGGCGGCCGTCGTCCGGCCGGCGCTCGACCGACGGCCAAGGCAAAGCAGCCGCGACGAGAGCGCCGCGACGATCCCTATGCATTGACCCAGGACGAGCGGATGCAGCGATACAAGGTACAGTACGGCGGCGGGAAAAAAGCGGCACAGGGCGGTGCTCATCGTCAGGGAGACCGCAGACAGGATTCCGCACAAAGCGTCCCGCGTCCAACCGCCGGCCACGCCGAGAAGGGCTCCGTCAAAGCGGCTCCGAAAGGCCTTTTGGCGCGGATAAAAAAGTTGTTTAGGGGTGAAAGCTGAGTTCAGTCCAGTCCGACGGCGCTCTTGGCCTCGTCGCTGAACCCGAGATACCTTCCGGCGTCGTGCAGCGCATACCAATACGCGACCGTTCCGCCTCTGGCCTCGAGGCCTAAGCCCCAATTCCCAGGTTCTTTCGGCAGTTCCTTGCGGATTTCATGAACCCCGGCCCCCTCGACAGGCAGTTTTTCGGAAGTTCTGCCGTCGGGATGGTCGATGGTGACCACTGCCGCGCCTCCGTCGAGCCGGAGAAAAAGCTCCAGCTTTATGGAACGCCCATTCAGCGGGAAGCTGAGACTCGCGCGGTCTTCGGCCCCGTCGCGGAGTACGCCGCTCGATTCGGTATAGCGGAACTCGCTTCCGCAGGCGCTTATAAGCGAGCACAGGACTGCGGCGGCGGTAAGACGAGCGGCACAGAGCGCTGTCTTCATTGCTTTTCCTCGGATTTATTCGGCAGATAGATGGTATCACAATAATCGGGACTGCGCGAGTTTTTCTTTATTTAAATTTCCCCGCAGCGGACCTCAGCGGCGCTTCGAAACATTCTTGCCGATAACCTCGTGGACATTGTGAACCGTAATGAAGGCGTCCCTGTCGATGTCCCGGACAGCCTCCTTGATTTTGGTAATTTCGAGGCGCCGGACGATGACATAAATGATCTCTTTATCGATCCTCGAGTAGCCGCCCATGCCTTTGAAAATCGTGACGCCGGCTTTGAGCTTTTCGAAAAGATACGCCGAAATCGCCTCGGCCTTGTCGGATACAATGAAAAGCGCCTTCGATTCATCGAGTCCTTCGACGACGACGTCGATCGCCTTGTAGGCGAGCAGGTACGCCGCCGCCGAGTACAAGGCCCGCTCGACCCCGAACACGAGGCCCGCGGCCGCGAAGATGAGCACATTGAAGCCCATGACGATCTCGCCGACGGTGAAGGGTATGCGCCGGGTCAAAAGCAGGGATACGACCTCGGTGCCGTCGAGACATCCGCCGTTGCGCAGGATCAAACCGACGCCGATACCCAGCAGAATTCCGCCGAAAACCGTATCCAGGAATAAGTCGCTTGTTATTATGCGTCCTTCGCCCAGAATCTCGACCCAAACGGAAAGCGACCCGACAGCGTAAACCGTCAGGAAAAGGAAACGGCGGCCGATCAGTTTTAGACCGAGAATCATAAACGGAACATTGAATGCAAAGGTCAGAACTCCGAGGGGAATTGAGGCGAGGTAGCTGACGATGATCGAAATGCCGACGATACCGCCGTCGAGGATTCTGTTCGGCACCAGGAATCGATCGAGCGAAAAGGCCGCCAGAAATGCACCAGTCTGAATAAGGAGCACATTACCCAGAAAGTCGATGAATTTCTTCCGACCCATATCAGCGCACTCCCGCCGACGCCGCCTCGCCGAGCGCATACCGCCCCAGATCACAGAGCCCTACAAAACCGAGACTTTTATACACCGGTTCGCCGAGCGCGCTCGCGTGGAGGATACATGTCTCAACGCCGCGCGCGGACAACTCTTCGAGGACGGCGCTCACGACTGCGGCGCCATAACCCCTGCGACGGTATGCTTTTTCGGTGGCGACAAAGTAAATGCCGCCGACGCCCTCGCCGTCGACGAAGGCGAAACAGGTCGAAACAAGAGTTCCGCCGCGCAATAGCCCCGCGGCGAAGGCTCGCGGCCCCTCGATCGCACAGACGAGTTCGGCGAAGGCGGATCCACCGGAATCCCTCGGGACCTCAAAAAGATTCTCGGCGACCACGGCCGCCCAGGCGAGATGATCATCACGGGGACTGAAAAAGCGGAGAGCACAGCCCTCCGGCGCGCAAAGACTCCGGCGTTTTGCCATGTCGAGAATCATGCCCCGGGCGGCCGGCCGGGCGATGAAGCCTGCCGAGGTGAGCAGGGCGCCGATGTTCGCAGGTTTCGAGGTCGGCCCCAGGATGATTCGATTCGGAAGTGTACCAGAGACTATGAGCCGTGCGATTTCCCTGGCTTCGCCGAGCCCGTCGAGATCCAGAGCGAACACTGCATTGATCCACGGGGAAGGCGCGAACGAAACATATGAATAGCTCTGTCCCTCGTGGCAGTGCCGACTGGTTTGCGTCGCCGCGTACTTGATCAGCTCAAACAGATTTGTATCGATTCGGTCGATACAAGCCGTGATATCCCTCATGTATATCCTTACTTTATCGGTTTATGCGGATACTATGAAGTTCCTCGAAGATTGTTGCAATTCCCCTCGTTCGGCTCGGCCTTAGACCGCCACAGGGTTCAAGGAACCCCTCGAGACTCGAAACATTTCCCCACAGTTGACAAGGGGGGGAGAGCGTGTTTATTTTAAGTATACGTATTTTACCAGAATCGTATACTTTATGCATTTCATGGAGAAGAGCGATGGCCAGCGAAACCGAACGCAAAAAAACGCTTATAGAACGAATTCTCCAGGTTTTTTTCAGCGAGGGGATTTCCTCCCAAACTATGGAAGGAGTCGCCGACAAGATCGGGGTCAGCAAACGAACCCTGTACAAGTACTTCCCGAACAAAGATAAGCTGATCGATTCGGTCCTTATGTCCAAGCTCGAGTCGGTCGAGGCCCAGATGCTCGAACTTATGGGGAGCGGACTTCCTTTAACGGATCGGATAGTCGGCTTTTTCAATATCGTTGAAACGGCGATCAAGCCGATGGCCAATAAATTGATCCGGGATGTCATGACCAACGTTCCCTGGATATGGGCCAAGATCGACAAGTTCCGTCACGACCGCCTTCTGATCCACCTAAAGAGTCTTTTTGAGGAAGGCAAGGAGAAGGGGCTCCTCCGGGAGGATCTGAAAATTGAACTCGTGCTTCCCATTTATATCGCGATCATCGAGCAGATCGGTCGGCCGGAGTTTTTCCTACAGAACGATGTTCAGCCCTCGATGGTTATCAAGACGCTGATATCGATTCTCCTCGGCGGGATACTCAGCGATGCGGGCAGAAAGGAATTCGCCAAGTCCGACAAGGGAGGGATCGGGATATGACGACCTGCAGTACCATCGATGCGTCGCGGGGAATATTCAATGCGACGGCGCCGCGTTTCGTCGCGATGATCGCGGCTCTAGTGATCGCCGCCGCTTCCTGCGCCAATAAGAGAGAGGCCATTCAGGCCTCGGGCACCATCGAGGCGACCGAGATCCGCGTCTCCTCCTTAGTTTCAGGCAAGATCATCTCGATGAGCGCGAAGGAGGGCGAGCTGCTTCGCCGCGGCGATCCGATCGCCTCAATCGACCACGCCGGCCTCGATATCCAGCTGGGACAGGCCCAGGCGGGCGTCGAGTTGGCGCGGGCCCAGCTCGATCTTTTGCTCGTCGGCGCGCGGGCCGAGGACCTTGCCCAGGCCGAGGCGGCTCTCGTCTCAGCCCGGGAGACGGCGAAGGTCGCGCGAGCCGATGCTGTTCGAATGGCTGAGCTCTTCGCAGGCGGCTCGGCGACCGTGAAGCAAAAAGACGAGGCCGAAAGCCGCGCGGCCCTGGCCGATGCGCAGGAGAAGGCCGCTGAGCAGGCGCTGCGCAAGCTTAGCTCGGGCGCCAGGCCTGAGGAACTGCGCGCGGCGAAGGCCAGGCTCGATCAGGCCGAATGGGCGGTCCGCGCGATCCGCAAGCAAATCGAAGACTGCTCGGTAACGGCGCCCATAGCGGGGATCGTATCGAAACGCCTGGCCGAGCCGGGCGAACTGGTGTCTGCGGGCTCGGCTCTGGTCACGATGATCGACCCCGACTCGCTCTCGCTGACGATCTACGTCCCCGAGACCGTCCTGGCCTCTGTCTCTGTGGGAGCGGCGGCCGATGTCAGAATCGACTCGGCCCCGGAGCGATCCTTCCACGGACAAGTGTCGCACATCGCGTCGAAAGCCGAGTTCACGCCCAAGAACGTTCAGACCAAGGATGAGCGGGTCAAACAGGTGTTCGCGGTGAAAATCGCGCTGGGCTCGGGCGAGGGTGTCCTGAAGCCCGGCATGCCGGCGGACGCTTTCCTGGACCTCGAGTAAGGGGCGGCGAAATGGTCTCGGCGGCGATCGAGGTCACGGCTCTCGTCAAGCGTTTCGGAAAGATCGAGGCGTTGCGAGGACTCGATTTTTCCATCGAGACGGGAGGGACCATGGCACTGGTCGGCCCCGACGGCGCCGGCAAAACGACGACCATGCGGATCGCCTGCGGTCTTCTCAAGCCCGACGCGGGCGGAGTCAGAATATTCGGCGATAGACCCGAGCGACCCGCCGCGAAGAACAAGATCGGCTACCTGTCGCAGCGCTTCAGCCTCTACGGCGACCTTTCGATCGACGAGAACATCGCCTTCTTCGCGGAGATCCACGGTCTTCGGGAGTACCGCGGGCGCCGCGACAGGCTCCTTGACCTGACCCGCCTCGCGCCCTTCCGCTCGCGGCAGGCGGGGAAATTGTCGGGCGGCATGAAACAGAAGCTGGCCCTGGCCTGCGCCCTCGTACACGAGCCGCGCATTCTTTTCATGGACGAACCGACCACGGGGGTCGATCCGCTGTCCCGCCGCGAATTCTGGGAGATTGTATCCGAGCTGAGCCGCGGTGGCATGACAGTCCTCGCAGCCACACCCTACCTGGACGAGGCCGAACGCTTCGACATTGTCGGGCTCCTCGACCATGGCCGCTTCCTCGCCCTCGATACGCCCTCAGCGCTCAAGTCATCCTTCGCGTGGGAGATCGTGGAGATCGTCTGCCCCGAGGCGCGCCGCGCCGCCGCCGCGCTCGAATCGGAGGAATTCCGCGGCCGCGCCGACACGGGCGGGGCTTCCTCGGCCCAAGCCTTCGGCGACCGCGTCGCCCTTCTCGCCCGCGACGCCGATGCCGCATCTTCGGCTGCGGTATCATTCCTGCGCGAAAAAAAAATCGCAATTCAGTCCACGCGGAAGACCAAGCCAAGCCTCGAAAACGTCTTCATGAAACTCCTGGGAGGAGCAGTATGATCCATAGAGATTTAAACGCCGCCAAGCCGGTGCTTTTTTTCGCGGTCCTCCTCGCCGCGTCCTCGGCGCTCGCCGACTCGGCGCTCGCCGACACAGCCACGGCGGTCCCGGCCGCCCAAATCGCCACCAATACCCCTGCGTCCTTCGAAAACGCCGCCCTCGGCATAAACACCTGCGTCGAGATGGCCTTGGCCGCGAGCGCCCAGGCGGCTCAGGCTGCGTCGAAAACTCAGGCCGCCGCCTCGCGCCTCGACTTTGCGCGGGCGCAGTATGTGCCGAGCCTGACGTTCTCCGGCTCCTTCACATATTCGAGCGAGATCGAGCCGGGCGCGATCTCGGTCGGAACGACGACGATATCCCTGCCGGAAACGAGGCGCGACTCCTGGCTCTTCCGCCTAACGCTTCAGCAGCCGCTCTTCACAGGCTTCCGCATCGAAAGCGGCATCGCCCAGGCCGAGGCCGCGCTGAAAGCGGCTCAGTCGGAAGAGCGCCGAGCCAGGGCCGCGGTCGCATCCGCGGCCGAGAAAGCCTGGTGGGCTCTCTACCTGGCGGATCGTTCGGCCGCCGTCGTCGAGGAGAACGCGGCCGCCCAGCGCGCCCACGTCGCCGAGGCGCAGGCTCGGCTCGAGGGCGGCGCGGGACTCTCCGTCGAGCTGCTATCCGCGCGGAAGCGCGCGGCCGATCTCGAGACCCTGGCCGGCGAGGCTCGCTCCTCGCTGGCCCTCGCCCGGGCACGGCTGAACCTGCTCCTCGGCCTTCCCTGGGACGCGCCGACAGCCGTGAATGAACCTCCTGAGCCGCAGATCGAGAAGCCCTCGGCCGAGCCCTCTGCCCTCGTCGCGGCGGCTAAAGCGGCCCGCCCCGAGCTTGCGGCCGCCGCCGCGCGCCTGTCGATGCAGAAGGCGGCGGCAGCTGTTGCACGCTCGCCCCTTCTTCCGAATGTCTTCGTCACCGGCAGCTACTCGTTCGCCGATCCCAATCCAAAGGTCTTCCCCCAGCGGGACGGCTTCGAATCCTTGTGGGACATCGGGCTGCTCGTCAGTTTCGATCTAGGCAGGATACCGGCGACCCTGGCCCAGGCGGCCGAGACAAGGGCCGGCATACACGAAGCATCCCTCGGACTGACTCAGCTCGAAAACAGCGTCGAGCTCGAGGTCATCTCGGCCTACCTCGAGCTTCTGAAATGCGCCGACCGCCTGTACGCGACCGAGAGTTCGGTCGCGCTCGCCGAGGAGGCGCTCAGGTCGCAGAGAGAGCTCCGCGCCGCCGGTCTCGCGGTCGATTCGGCCGTCGTAGACGCCGAGAATGAACTACTGCGAGCCAAGCTCGAGCGGACGCGCTCGCGGGTCTCGTGGGAACTCGCCAGGATAGCCCTGCGCGATGCCCTCGGCGAATGAGACAATTGTCGTGATAGCAGCCATTGAAGCCGAGTCATTGACCAAGCGTTTCGGGAATTTCGTCGCCGTCGACGGCATCTCCTTCTCGGTGCCCGAAGGACAAGTCTTCGGCCTGCTCGGGGCGAACGGAGCGGGCAAATCGACGGCTATACGCATGCTCTGCGGCCTCCTCGAGCCCAGTTCGGGCCGCGCATCGGTCGCGGGCATCGACGCGGCAAAGAATCCCGAAGCGGTCAAACGAAGCATAGGCTACATGTCTCAGCGCTTCTCGCTGTACGAGGACCTCACGGTCTCGCAGAATACCAGGTTTTTCGCCGGTCTCTACGGCCTGTCTTCCGCCGAAACCAAGTCCGAAGAGGAGCGCGTTCTTTCGCTGACAGGACTCTCAGGGCGGGAGGACGACCTGGCTGGAGAGCTGCCGGGAGGGCACAGGCAGCGTCTGGCTTTGGCCTGCGCCATCCTGCATTCTCCGAAAGTGCTCTTTCTCGATGAGCCGACCGCAGGCGTCGATCCCCTCGCGCGACGGCGCTTCTGGGACATTATCTACGCGATTTCGGAATCGGGCTCGACGGTTCTCGTCACGACGCACTACCTGGACGAGGCGGAATACTGCGACATCGTCACGCTCATGCACTCGGGCGGGATCGTCGCCTCGGGAAGCCCCGCCGCGCTCAAGGCCGAATTCTTCCCGGGCATCATCGTCGAGATCGAATGCCGAGAGCCCGAGTCCGCCCTTGAAGTGCTTCGCAGAATCGAGGGCGTCGAGGAAGCTTCGCTCTTCGGCTCTCGGATACATGCGGCCCTCGCGCGGGGCCTGGACGAGAAAGCTGTCGCCGCCGCGCTGGATGCCGCGGAACTGGGCTGTTCCGCGTTCGAACGCGTCCCGCCGAATCTGGAGGATGTTTTCATCAGGGTCATCGCATCGAATGCGGCCGAGGGAGTCGCGACATGAACGTAAGGATCACCGCCGTCGTCCGCAAGGAGTACCGCCATATATTCCGCGATCCGGGGACCCTGGGCGCCCTGATCTTCGTGCCGATCTTCCTTCTCGCCATGTTCGGATGGGCGATCAGTCTCGATGTCAACGACCTGCCGCTCATGGTGCGCGACCACGACATGAGCGCCGAGAGCAGGGCGCTGGCGGAGGCCTTTTTCGCATCGGGCAAGTTCGTTCCTGTCTCCGCCGAAGACGCGCGCGAAGCGCTCGACTCGGGGAGGGCCGCGGTCGCGCTGGAAATACCGCGCGGATTCGGCCGCAGCCTGGCGAGGCGCGAGGCCGCGGCGGTCCAGCTCATCGTCGACGGCGGCGACGCCACCAGGGCCTCCACCGCCGTCGGCTACCTCGAGGGGATCATCCTCCGCTTCGGCGCCGAACGCCTCGAGATCGAGGCCGCACGGACGGGATCGGGCGGGATCGCCGCCTCGGACATACGGCCGCGGGTCCTCTTCAACCAGGAACTGCGCTCGATCAACTTCCTCGTGCCCGGACTCGTGGCCCTCATACTCGTCATAAGCTGCGTCGTCTCGACATCGCTCGCCATAGTCCGCGAGAAGGAGCTCGGCTCGATGGAGCAGCTTGTCGTCTCGCCCCTGCGTCCTCCGGAGCTCATCATCGGGAAAACACTGCCCTACGCGACGATCGCCGTCGTCTCGGCGACGCTGGTCCTCGCCGCGAGCGCCCTGCTCTTCGGTGTGACGGTAAAAGGCTCGATCCTCGAGCTCGTGTTCATGACCCTTATTTTCATCTTCGCCTGCCTCTCGCTCGGCATACTCATCTCGACCGTCACGCCCTCGCAGCAGCTCGCCTTCATGCTCAGCGTCATGCTGACGCTGCTCCCGACATTTCTCCTCTCGGGCTTTGTCTTTCCGTTCCGGAACATGCCGGGAATCGTGCAGACTGTCGCGCATCTGTTTCCGACGAAGTACTACCTCGAAATCCTGAAAGCCCTCCTGGTCAAGGGAGCGGGCGTCGAAGCCTATTGGAAGGACGCGGCCGCGCTCATGCTCTACGGACTCGCGGCGGGCGGACTTGCAACCGCCCGATTCGCTCGGTCGAGGGGGAAATGACATGGGCAGGGTGGCGCATATTGTCAGGAAAGAATTCCATCAGCTGAAGCGTGATAAAAAAATGCGCGGCATGGTCATTCTCGCTCCTATCTTCCAGATACTCATCCTCGGCTACGCGGCCGATATGGACGTGCGCGACGTCCCGACAGTCGTCTGCGACCAGGATCGCAGCGCGGAGAGCCGGGCCCTGGCGCAGGCATTCGCGTCCTCGGGATCCTTTCGGTTGACCGCCTACGTCGAAAACGCAGCTGAGGCGGAATCGCGGCTTGAGAAGGGCGGCGCCGAGATCGGCCTCATACTTCCCCCGAACTTCGGCGCCGACTTGCTGAAAGGCGGGACGCCCTCCATCCAACTCCTGGTCGACGGCTCGCGATCCAATACCGCCGCGGTCGCCCTGGCCTACGCCCAATCGATCACGGAGGATTTTTCGCGCGACTACTTTCCGGGCGCGGCCCGCCTCCGTCAGCCCGTCGAGGCGCGGACGCGCGTCTGGTACAACCCCGAGCTCAAAAGCCGTCCCTTCATGATCCCCGGCGTCTTCGCCCTCCTTGTCATGGTGTTCACGATCATCCTCACCTCGCTCGCCATCGTAAAGGAAAAGGAGATCGGCACCCTCGAGCAGCTCGTCGTCAGCCCCTTGCGCAAGGCCGAGCTGATCATGGGCAAGCTTATCCCCTTCGCCCTCATCGGACTCGTCCTCGTGACATTCACCCTCGGCGCCTGCGCTCTCTTTTTCGGGATTATCCCGAGAGGGAGCATCGCCATTCTTTATTTGTTGACCTTGATCCTCATTCTATCGACCCTCGGGATAGGTCTTCTTGTTTCGACGCTCGCGCGGACCCAGCAGCAGGCGATGATGTACGCGATTTTTTTCTTTATGCTCCCGATGATGATGCTTTCGGGATTCGCCTTCCCCATCGCGAACATGCCGGCGCCCATCCGCGCCCTCACCTACCTCATGCCCTTGCGCTACTATATGGTCATCGTGCGAAGCATCTTTCTTAAGGGTTCCGGTCTCGACATTCTCTGGCCGCAAGCCCTTCCCATGCTCGCCCTGGGCGCGGTCTTTATCGGTTTCAGTGTCGCGCGATTCAAAAAACAGCTCGAATAGCCCGAGGATCGCCGCCCGAGGCGGACCGTCGGACCGAATTCTCGTGCAATGCTCGTTGACAACGGACCGATCACGGCCTATTTTGAATAACTACACAAAAACGTGAGTTTCCATCTGTTTCCTTGAAGGAGATGAAGACTATGAAAAGACGATCCTCCTCCCTGGTGCTGTTTATGATGACGGCGCTCCTGCTTTTTGCAGGAGGTTCGGCGGCTATCTTTGCGGATTCCGCTGTCGCGTATTCCTTGGCCGCCGACAAGGACATTCAGAGCAAAGCGGTCGGCAGTGTTTTCGAGAGCAGCACATGGTTCATACGCTCGGGCGACCCGAACCTGACCGTCGTCGATATCGGCGGCGGAGCAAAAGGCATCCGAATCGTCGGCCGAGACGTGGATTGGGACTG
>CAZINN010000055.1:0-16280 GCA_964540615.1 uncultured Treponemataceae bacterium
TTCGATTCCCCCCACCTCCACAAGGGAATCGAACGGGAAGTCGCCCCGCCCGACATCCGATCATGTGAGGATGGCGGGCGGTCGAGCCTCCAGGGATGGAGGCGAGGGCGACTTCCCCGGCCCGGAGCGAGGAGGCAGGATGCCGACGAGCGGGGCTTCGATTCCCCCCACCTCCACAAGGGAATCGAACGGGAAGTCGCCCCGCCCGACATCCGATCATGTGAGGATGGCGGGCGGTCGAGCCTCCAGGGATGGAGGCGAGGGCGACTTCCCCGGCCCGGAGCGAGGAGGCAGGATGCCGACGAGCGGGGCTTCGATTCCCCCCACCTCCACAAGGGAATCGAACGGGATATCCACTGACTGGAGGAAAAACCTTCCGCCGTCCTGGATTCAAAAAGCACTTTCCCGACGGTCCGCCGTGCAGAGGGGAAAAACATGCTGAATGTTCTTTTGGTACTTGTCGGCGGAGGAATCGGTTCTCTCCTTCGGTACGGAAGTTCGATTCTTGCCGGCAGACTCTTCGGCGACGGCTTCGCGTGGGGCACCCTCTTCGTTAATCTTCTCGGTTGTCTTCTGATCGGATTCGTCGTCGGTTGTGTCGACCGAGCCCTGCTCTCGCGAAGCTTCAGGATTTTCTTCGTCACAGGAGTCCTCGGCGGATTGACGACCTTCTCGACTTTTTCGCTCGAGTCGCTCCGCTTTCTCCAAGAAAATTTCTTAAAAGGTTTTGCGAACATCGCGCTCAATCTCATCGGCGGGCTTTTTCTCGCGCTCTCGGGACTGTGGGTTTCCAGCAAAATCTAGGGGGCTCGGCATGAACGAGTATTCGATCATCAAAATATACACGAGCGAACGAGTACGATACGAGGGCAAGGCCGTCGCCCAGGCTGTCCAGGAGTATATCCGATCGCTGAAGATCGCTTCGCGCTGCGTCATTCTGCGCGGCATAGGCGGCTGCTCCGAAAACGGCAGTTCGGCCAGCAGCGCCATTGTCGATCTTTCCTACGATCTGCCGCTTATCATCGAAATCATTTTGCCGTCGGCTGACAAGGATGTAGTACTCGAACGCCTCGACGCCATGGTTTTAGACGGGATCGTCACCGTAGTCGATGCCTCAGTCGTCTCACATAAAACGGCGGCTTCTCTGGTTCCGCACAACCTTCGTATCCGAGATGTCATGACTACATCGCCGATCTGCGCTCATGATGATTTCTCGGTCCGTTCAGCGGTTGAACTTATGCTTGACAAGGGCCTGAAGTGCCTGCCCGTCGTCGATTCAGAGAATCACTGTATCGGCATTATTACACAAAGCGACCTTCTGTCCCGCGCGAAAATGCCTCTGCGGCTCGGTCTCTTGCCGTCGATGCCGGCACCTGAGCGCGACGAATGGCTCTACTCATGCGAGAGCTTTCGATGTGAGGATATCATGAGTAGACGCCCCACCGTGATTAAGGCCGATGCAAAACTCGAAGATGCAATAAGGATTATGAACAAAGACGGCAGAAAACGTCTTCCCGTTGTCGATGACAAAACCCGCATCGTCGGCATGCTCTCGCGCATCGATATACTAAGGGCTATCGCGGCGGCGGGTTCGCCGCATGATTCCGTCGAAACAGAAAGAGGAAGCGCCGCCTTCTCCCCCTATGTCGAAGGAATAAACGATCGGGACCGGCTGAGCATTCCCGCTTCAACCGGACTGAAAGCCGCGATCGACACCCTCATCGCGAAGGGGGAGCAACGCGCGGCCGTCGTCGACGCTGAGGGCCGGCTGATCGGGATCATCACCGATAAAACCTTGTTGCAGGCCCTCGGCGGCCAGGTAAGAGGATTGTGGCCGTTCGGTTTCGGCGGACGGGCGCGCCGTGCGGCGCGTCCGATTTCGGAGATCATGGAGCGCAGCCTTATCACCGCTACCGAGAACATGAGCATATACGAGGTGCTCAGGCTGATGACCGAGCACGGTCTCAAACGCGTGCCCGTCGTCGATTCGAAGGGGGTCTTCACAGGTATGATCCGGAGGGACTCGATACTGCTGGCCTTTTCGCGGCTATGGGGATCTGCGGACTCTGCTCGGTGATCCAGTAGGGGCCTCATCATGGCTACGCTCAGTATTCTGTTCGGCAACGCGACGAATCACGATCGTGACGAGTCACTCCACATGCCCGATTACTTCATCGATTTGAACCTCGACACGATCGTCGATTCTATAACGGAAGGACTGGACGAATACCGTCTCAAGCACCTCTTCTACACAGCCCTGAAGTCCATCGACGAAATCGAATATCGTCAGGAGGTGTTTCGAGACCTTGAATCGGAAAAACTTTTCGATCAGCTCAAAGAATTCACCGAAACCATACGAAGCATACAGAAACGTCTCATCTCCCTTGATACGCTGTATCCCTGCTATCAACACGGATGGTTTCTCGAATCGGCGCTCAAGTACTGCCGAGCCCTTACCTCGCTTCTGAATTCGTTGACCGAGTGTCGAATCAAGTCGAGGGCGCTCTCGGCCGTCAAAGAATATGTCGCCGGGTATATCGCTTCGGAGGGCTTTTCACGTCTCTCTTCGGAAGCGGCAGAAATCAAGAGCGAACTGAATTCGATCGAGTATCGCATTACCATAAAAGATCTGAGCGTGACGGTCGGCAAATGCACTTCGAATGTGGATTACGCCGGGGAAATCGAAAAGTCATTCGATAAATTCGGACCGTCTGCCGCCAAGATATATTTCGATAGCGGGGATCAGGGAAGCGCGATGAATCAGGTACAGGCGAAAATCCTCGAATGCGTCGCCAGGCTCTTCCCCGGCACATTCGACCGATTGTCGGCGTTCATGAAGAACAACGAAACGTTCATCGATGAAAATATCCTGATATTCGAACGAGAACTAGCATTCTATCTTGGATATCTTTCATACATCAGACCTTTCCAGCACATGGGATTGCCCTTCTGCATCCCCGAGTTTTCAACCACAGGCGAGGAGCTAGGATCGCGGGGGATGTTCGATCTCGCGCTGGCTGAAAAAACGCGGTTTCAGAACACCCCGATAGTGCAGAACGACTGGAGCCTGAAAACCGGAGAGCGGATCATCGTCGTAACAGGTCCGAACCAAGGCGGGAAGACCACCTTCGCCCGCGCGATAGGGCAGATCCATCATCTTGCGGGCATCGGCTGTCCAGTCCCCGGTTCATTCGCGCGGGTACTTCTGTTCGACAAACTTTATACTCATTTCGAACGAGAAGAGGCGATGAAAAGTCTCCACGGAAAACTCCAGGACGAGATACTGCGTATCCATGAAATTCTCAAAAAGGCGACGCCGCGAAGCGTCATCATCCTCAACGAGATGTTCACATCCACCACTCTGAAGGACTCACGATTCCTCAGTAAAAAAATACTCTCTTCGATCGAGAAAATCGGATCGTTCTGCGTATGTGTGACATTTCTCGACGAGTTGTCCCGTCTTTCAAACACCACAGCCAGCTTCGTCGGCGGGATTTCCCCGGGCGATCCAAGCGTGAAGACGTTCAAAATAGAACGAAAAGAGGCCGACGGCCTCGCCTACGCCCTGGCCATAGCCGAAAAGCACGGCGTCACCTATCGGCAGCTCATGGAGCGCATCAAACCATGAAACCGCATCTCATGTACCGGCAGAAGGATTTCGAGCCGGAAGCGCCCCCGCCCCTCAATGCGCAGACGTTGATCAACGATCTCGAGCTCGACACGCTGTTCAAGGCGATGGCGCTGGGCGACGACTTCGTGTATGAGATAGTAAAAAAGGCGGTCCTCCAAGGCTTGTTCGACCAAGAATCGATACTCTATCGCCAGGCTGTGCTGACCGATTTTCTGGAGAATCCCGGAATCCTGAAAACCATCTATGCGATCACCATCGAATCGCAGGAGGCGAAAAGGAAAAACTGGCTAGGGTTACATCATGGATCGCCGGCATCGATCCTTCATGGAGCCCTGGATATCCTCAATGAGTATCTGCCGCTCGTAATCAAGCTTCGAGATCTTTCCACCTCAGTCGAGGGACGAATCCGCTCCGAAGGCTTGACGGGGTTTTTCTCGATGCTCACAGACGAGTTGAAAGAAGAATATGTGCATGAGATCAGAGATCATATCAGGTACTGCCGATTCGCCGACGGGATCGTGATCAACGCGAAACTGGGAGAGGGGAATCTGGAGACCGATCATTGTCTTTCGCGCGATTATCCGAGGCGCGGCGGCCTCTTGAAGGACTTCTTCGGCAAGAGAGGCGAATCGTATTCATTCTCCATTCATCCCCATGATGATTCAGGCGTCAAGGCTCTCGACGATTTGAGAGCGCGCGGAATCCTCAAGGCGGCGAAGGCCCTCGCCCAAGCCGCCGATCATATCGAAAGCTTTCTCAGACAGCTGCAGGCGGAGACGGCATTCTACATCGGCTGTCTCAACCTCCGCGATACACTCGCCGCGCTCGGCATGCCCTATTGTCTCCCTATACCCGCGCGAAGCGGTGAATACCGTATGAAATTCACCGGTCTCTATGAGATTTGTCTTGCACTGCACACAAGGGGGAGCGTCGTCGGAAACGATCTATCGGCCGAAGGCGCTGTCCTGACCGTAATAACCGGCGCAAACCAAGGAGGGAAATCGACGTATCTGCGCAGTATCGGACTCGCCCAGCTCATGATGCAATGCGGAATGTTCGTTCCTGCATCTTCATTCGAAGCGGATATCTGTTCCGGAGTCTTTACGCATTATAGACGGAAAGAAGACCGCGGGATGAAAAGCGGCAAATTCGACGAAGAACTCGGCAGAATGAGCAGTATAGCCGATCAGATCAGCCCGCGTTCGCTCATCCTGTTCAATGAATCCTTTGCCGCGACGAATGAGCATGAAGGCTCGGAAATCGCGCGTCAGATAATCACCGCACTCATCGAACGAGGAATAAAAGTGTTCTTTGTGACACACCTGTATGCGTTCGCCGAATCCTTCATCGCGCAATCCCGATCTGATGTCGTATTCCTCAAGGCGGAGCGGAAAGAGGACGGACGGCGCACCTTCAGGATCATACCGGGACGGCCCTCGCCCAGAAGCTACGGCGAAGAGCTGTACTATGAGATTTTCGCAGAAGCGAAGAGCTGATGCGCCGAATCCGATTCATTCGGCGGAATCGGACGCGCAGGCGTTTCTCGCGCCTCAGAGCGGAGCGATACCCGACTGTGTTCATCATTCAGAGTGAAGCGGCGACCCCCTGTTCAGCCGCCCCCATGAGGAACACATCCTCCGGCGGTATGCGCAGGCGAAGGGGGGCCTCGGGACCGCTCCTGAGCGGCGGGATATCCCGTCGGTCGGCATCCACGCGGAAAAGCACGCCGCAGCAGCGAACGCTCAGGCTGAGGGAGGACAGGGTTTCGGTCATCTCGACGATTTCACAGGGATAGGCGTTCTCATCGCGATCCTCAGGACCGACGAGTCTCAATCGATGTTCCCTGATCCCCGCCATGACGCGACGCTGACCTCCGACCGTGGTTCTCTTCGCTCTCAGGACGAGATCATCCGCCTTCAAGACAAGAAACCCGTCTTCCTCGGAAACAATCTCGGCCGTGAAGATATTCGAACACCCGGTTATCCTGGCGGCGCCGATGCTTCGCGGAGAGCGTATTACTTCGTCCCTGTCGCCGCTTTGTATGACCGCGCCGTTCTCCATAATCATGATCGATGATCCGATACGATAGGCCTCATCGAGATTGTGCGTAACCAACAGCGTGATACCGTCGAAATTATCGTTGATGATATCGATCAGCTCGCGTTGAAGCATCAGCCTGGTTGGACCGTCCAGTGCGGAAAAGGGTTCGTCCAGCAGCAGAAGATCAGGAGCGGTGATCAAGGTCCGCCCGAGGGCGGTCCGCTGCTGCTGTCCTCCTGACAACTGGGAGGGGAAACGGCGCTCCAAACCCTCGAGACGCATTCTGCGCAACATATCAGCGATCTTTTCGATTCGAACGCGCTTTTCAAGATGCCTGACGCCATAACCGATGTTCTCCGCGACCGTCATGTGTGGAAAGAGCGCATAGTTCTGGAATACGAACCCAATGTGCCGCCTGTGCGGCGGCACATTGACCCGTGCTCGGTCATCGAACAGCGTCCGATCATTCAGGCGTATGATCCCTTTATCAGGATGGAGGAGGCCGGCGAGACATTTCAGCGTCAGACTTTTCCCGGAGCCGGAAGGACCGAGAACGCTCAGCACCCCCTTCGCGGCGTTGAAGCGCACTCTCAGCGAAAACGCGCCGATGTCGAGTGCGAATGAGGCTTCCAGCATACCGTCCTTATACCTTTTTCATCTTCCGTTCGAGCGTGTTGACGATGAAAAGCACGGCGACGGCGATACTTGTCATCACGAAGGCCAAAAGATTGGCCATGCGCGTATCGCCCGCCTGCAAGGCTTCGTAAATAGCGATGGGCATTGTGAGCGTCTTGCCCGGAATACTGCCGGCGACCATCAGCGTCGCGCCGAAATCTCCGAGTGCACGGGCGAAGGTCATCGTTATGCCGGCTAGTATACCGCGCCGCGACAAGGGCAAAAGCACCGAAAAAACCACATCGATTCCGCCTCTGGCGAGCAGACGTGCTGCATTGATTAAGTCTTCATTTACGCCAAGGAACGCGGTTTTCGCCGCCTTGATCATATACGGCACCGAAACAACAGTCGCCGCGATGACCGCCCCCGTCGGCGTAAAGACGATCATGGCGTCAAAATGTTCTTCAAGAAAACGTCCGAGCGGAGACCTTCTGCCCAGCAACACGAGCAGATAGTAGCCGAGTACGGTGGGAGGAAGGATGATCGGCAGATTCGTCAGCGAATCCACCAGATCGGTCACCCTCCCCCTTCCTCGATACAAGGCGTATGCGATCGGCAGACCGACGATGATGCTGACTGCGGTCGCGCCGGCGGCGACCCTGAATGAGAGGAACAAGGGGAAAAGGTTCAAGCCCTCCATGATCACTCAATCTCCCCCGGCAGGACGAATCCGTATTTTTTCATGATCGCGCGCCCCTGCGGACCGTTGACAAAACGAATAAACTCCCGCGCCGCACCTTCGTTTTTCGTACGCTTTACGACGGCGATCGCCTGCTTAAGGGGACTATGGAGAGAATCATCGAGCAGAAAAAAACGCATCTCGCGGTGATCGAACACAGACAACGATATGAATGCCGCCTCCACATTCCCCGACCGCAACAACGTAAGACAATGTTGTATATCTTTCGCATAGATAAGTTTACTTTCTATACCGTCCCATAATCCAAGCCTTTCCATAGCTTCCTTTGCAGCCGATCCATAGGGCGCATGACTCGGATCAGCGATCGCAAGCTTTTTTATTTCAGGTTTCAGCAAATCCGATGCTCCCTCCACTCGGAACCGGCCTTCGATAAGCGTAGCAACTCCAATCCGCCCGATCGCGTACAGTTCCTTGCTGTCCGGGATAATACAGTCCTTCTCGATCAAATAATCGACATAGGCGATGTTTGCGGAAGCATAGACATCGTAGGGCGCCCCGTGCTCGATTTGCTCGCGGGCGGTTCCTGAAGAGGAAAAAATCAGCTGGACTTCAATTCCGGAGCTCGCTTCATAAAGAGGTTCTATCTCCCTGAAAGCGAGAACCAAATCTGCGGCGGCGGCGACGATCAGGGGGGAAGAGATAGGTGTTTTGCCGGGGCTGCTCTGGGGAAAGGCCCCCGTCGCCAGGTAGAGAGTTGCAAAAAAACAGAACAGAAGTTTCTGAGGCATATCGTGGGCCACAGTATGCCGAGTTTCTTTTTATTACAATAGGAAGTTCCTCGAAGCTTGTTGCGCTCCTCCCTCCCCTGCAGTTTCCGTCCTAGACCCCTGCAACAAGGTTCGAGGCAGAGCTATTGACGAGGCGACAGCAGTCGATTAAATTGGACTATTATAATCCTTTTAGGGGTATTTATGAGCCTGATTTCGACCCGTTCGAGATACGGTCTTCGATTTCTCGTCGAACTCCGTCGCCGATACGGGACCGGCCCTATCGACCTGGCTTCGATCGCCGAGCATCAGGACATACCGGAAGGGTATCTTGCGAAACTCGCCGCAACACTTCGCAACGCCGGCTTAGTGCGCTCGGAACGCGGCGCGGGCGGCGGATTCGAACTCGCAAAACCCGCAGAACGGATCAGTATCCATGACGTCGTCGAAATCCTCGATGGACAGGTCTCGCTGCTCGACTGCACGACCGATCCCTCACGCTGCCCGCGATCCGCAGACTGTCCCACCTTGCCGGTGTGGAAGGGACTGGAAACCGTGATTCGAAACTACCTCGAAGGAATTACGCTCGAGGCGCTGGCAAAACCGCGCGAGATCGACTTCTCGATTTAATCGAGTACCGTGCCGCACTAAATGAAAGGAGGAATGCGCTATGGCCTATGCTGAACGGATCACCGATCTCATCGGTAATACTCCGCTCGTCAAACTCAGGCTCCTGGGTCCGGATTCGAGTGTCACGCTTTTGGGTAAGCTCGAATCCTTCAATCCCTTTTCAAGCGTCAAAGACCGCATAGGACTTGCGATGATCGAGGATGCCGAAGGCCGCGGCCTTCTCAAGCCGGGCTCGGTCATCATCGAGCCGACAAGCGGTAATACGGGCATCGCCCTGGCCGCCGTCGCCGCGGCCAAGGGGTATCGAATCATCCTCACCATGCCCGATACGTTTTCGATCGAGCGTCGCAAGCTCCTCGCCGCCTACGGCGCCGAGCTCGTGCTGACCGAGGGCGCCAAAGGCATGAAGGGTGCGATCGCCAAGGCCGAGGAGCTCGCCGCCTCGATGCCGAACGCCTTCATGCCCATGCAATTTGACAATCCGGCGAACCCCGAGATTCACCGGAGGACAACGGCCGAGGAGATCTGGCGCGATACGGAGGGATCGGTCGATATCGTCGTGGGCGGCGTGGGGACAGGGGGGACCATCACGGGCGTCGGTGAAACGCTCAAACAAAAGAAAAGGTCCGTCCTGATTGTAGCCGTCGAGCCCGCGGATTCTCCGATACTGTCCGAGGGCAGGGCGGGGCTGCATAAAATACAGGGCATCGGCGCAGGCTTTGTCCCTAAAGTCCTGAACCGAGATATCGTTGACGAGGTCATCACGGTCAAGCACGAGGATGCGGGCAAGATCGCACGGGACCTGGCGCGGCATGAAGGAATACTTGTCGGAATCTCGTCGGGCGCGGCGCTCTGGGCGGCGATCCAGGTCGCGCGCCGGCCCGAGAACGCAGCCAAGACAATCGTAGTGATCCTGCCGGACACAGGGGAGCGCTATCTGTCTACCTGGCTCTTCGACGAATCCTGAGGGAAGGGGGAGAGTCGTCTCGCTTCAGCCCGGTACTACGATCTGCGCGTTCGCCCTCGGCTGAAGCTGCATCAAGACGGCCTCGTCTATTCTCGACGACAACCTGTTCCGCACAGGCTGCAAGCGACAGAACGCAGGGGGCGATAAGTCGATATTCCACCAGTGTTCCGTGACGTTCGTCGTCGATGATACCGGCATCTCTCAACTGAGCCAAATGCTTCGAGGCGACGGACTTCTCGATTCCAAGCTCCGCCGCCAGTTCACAGACACACCAAGGACGATCTTTGAGCTTTTCAAGTATTGCAATACGCATCGGATGGGCGAGAGCCTTAAACATCTCAGCCTGTAGTTTATAACGTCTAGCATCTAGAATCTTCATATCGCATAGTTGCAACTTTTGGAAACAATAGTCAAGACCGGCTTGACATTTTTTCTTTGTTTCCATAATTTGCAACAAAGGAGCGATCATGAAAGTCCAAGTCTTGGGGATGGGTTGCCCTAAATGCAACGTACTCGAGCAACATGTACGCGAGGCTCTCGCCGAGCTCGACCTGGCCGTTGAAGTTGAAAAAATCTCGGATCCGGACGCGATCATGGATATGGGCGTCATGATGACACCCGCCTTGGCGATCGACGGCGAGGTCAAGAGCGTCGGGAAGGTTCTCACGAAGGACCAGATAATCGTTTATCTCAAAGGGGGAAAGTGAAATGGCTGGCTGCTCATGCGGCGGTAATTGCGAGACACGACTCATCTACGCCTGCTCGGGCATGGCGAACACCGGCATGCTCGCCGATCAGGTGTGGAGAAAGCTGGTACGTGAGGGGAATGGATCGGGGACCTGCCTCGCGGCGATCGGCGCGGGAATTTCCGGCTATGTCCAATCAGCTCAAAATGCCTCGAGAAACATCGTCCTCGATGGATGTCCGGTCGCCTGCGGCGCGAAGGTATTCGAGAAGGCGGGCATTCCCTGTGAGCACTATATCATGACCGACTACGGCGTGGAAAAAGGAAAGACGCCCATCACTGGCGATATCATCGAATCAATCGCACAACGCGTCGCCGCGATGATACAGGAACGAGCGAAGGCATGAGCAACAAGGAATGGAGCCCGTCGAAGAAGCTAATCCTCGTATTCGGCGTATTCTTGGCCGCTTATTTCATCCCCTGGGAGGCACCGCGGATCCTCGGTGCAACAAACGAGGCATTCCTCATGCTCGCCGACTACGCACGCCAGCACGTCCTTTTGTGCCTCGTACCCGCCATGTTCATCGCCGGGGCGATCACCGTATTCCTGAACCAGCAGGCGGTCATGCGCTACCTCGGGCCCGAGGCCAATCGCTTGACCGCCTACGGCGTCGCCTCGGTGTCGGGAGCCATTCTCGCAGTCTGCTCCTGCACGGTACTGCCTATCTTCAAGGGCATTTACAAGAAAGGCGCGGGGCTCGGCCCCGCCGTGGCCTTCCTCTACTCGGGACCTGCCATCAACGTCCTCGCCATCGTCCTCTCGGCCAAGGTCTTCGGCTGGAAACTCGGCCTTGCGCGGACGGCGGGCGCCATCGCCTTCTCGATCATCATCGGGCTCCTCATGGCCCTGATATTCCGAAAGGAAGACAAGCAGCGCGCCGCCGACGCGCGCATGTTCGCAGCACCCGCGGAGAAGCCCGCCCGAAGTCTCGGACAGATGGTCGTCTACATGGCCAGTATGATCGGCATCCTCGTGTTCGTGAACTGGGCGGACTCGAGGGGGGGAAGCGCGATCTGGGACGCGGTCTACTCGGCGAAGTACTGGATCACCGGCGGCTTCGCCCTGGTCCTCATCTATACCTTGTACAAGTGGTTCACCAAGGATGATCTGAAGGAGTGGCTCGTCGCGACGCGCGACTTCGCCCTTCAGATCCTGCCGCTGCTCTTCGGCGGAGTGCTTCTCTCGGGCTTTCTCCTGGGACGGCCCGGGCACGACGCCCTCATCCCAAGCGCATGGATCGGAAGCGCGCTCGGCGGCAATTCTATCCTTTCCAACTTCATCGCGAGTTTCGCGGGCGCCCTCATGTACTTCGCCACCCTGACCGAGATACCCATCGTGCAGGGGCTCCTGGGGGCCGGCATGGGACAGGGCCCCGCCCTCGCCCTGCTGCTCGCGGGGCCGAGCCTCTCGCTGCCATCGATCCTCGTTATTTCCGGCGAGCTCGGCTGGAAGAAAACACTGACCTATGTAGGGCTTGTAGTCGTATTGTCGACTATCGTAGGCACAGCCTTCGGGGCCGTCGCATAAGCTATGGTCCGAACATCAATAGAAGAAGGAGGGGAAGATGCGAAAATACACATCAAAAGGCTTTCGACGGGCTACTATGGTGTTGTCGCTCATCCTAGCCGCTTTCGTCGGCCCGATCATGGCCGAAGGTTCCGGGGCAAAGGCCGTGCAGGGGGCCGCCGCAACCAAGCCCATCGTCACGTTTATCGAACTCGGATCGGTGAATTGCGTACCCTGCAGGGCCATGCAGCCGGTGATGGACTCAATTCGGAAAAAATACTCCGATCAAGTCAGCGTGCTCTTCTATGATGTATGGACTAAGCAGGGTGAGCCTTACGGCCGGCAGTACAGAATCAGGGTCATTCCGACTCAGGTTTTTTTAGATAAAGACGGGAAGGAATACTATCGTCACGAAGGCTTTCTCCCTGAAGAAGAAGTCAAGAAGATACTGAAAAAAGGCGGAGTCAAGCTGTGATCGATTCCATTGTCGCATCGATCAGCGCGACCTTCGCTTCTCCCTCCGCCCTCGCCTTCGGGGCCGCCGCGCTCTGGGGACTCTTGAGCGTCCTCCTCAGCCCCTGCCATCTGGGGGCCGTCCCGCTCATCGTCGCCTATATCAACAACGGGAAACGCCCGGATCGGCGGACGGCCTTTGGATATTCCTTCCTCTTCGCAATGGGGCTCCTTGTAACCCTGGCCCTTATCGGCGTCGCGACGAGCCTGGCCGGGCGGATTATGGGCGATGTGGGCCCGGCGGTTCGGATCATCATCGCGGCCTTCCTGATCTTCTGCGGGCTCTGGCTCATGGACATACCGCCCTTAGCACGACTGACGCCTTCCTTCTCGGTCAAACAAGACAGCCGCCGCGGCCCGCTGGGAGCCCTTATCCTCGGACTTGTCTACGGCGTCATTCTCGGTCCCTGCACCTTCGCCTTCCTCGCGCCGATGCTGGGCTTGGTCTTCGCGGCGGGCGCGAATGAAGCCGCCTATGGCGCTTCACTCATGTTCTTCTACGCGGTCGGCCACACGATCGCCATCGTCGCGGCCGGGACCCTCGGAGACCTCGTGGGTGCACTGCTGCGTTCGAAGGGAACAGGTATCGCCGCTCTATGGTTCAAACGCTTTCTCGGAGCGTTCGTCGTGTTTGCGGGAGTGCTGCAGATCGTATAGCCTTCGGACCTCTGCGTTCGCATTCAGATTAGGAGGAATATCGCATGAAAATCGATAAGCGTTTCGCGCCAGTACTCAACGCCCTGCTTATGGCTATCGTCCTACCCTTTTTCATGACATTCGTCGTGAGCGCCGTGAACATCGGTTTCACCGGCATGCTGATCGGTGCGTGGATGAGGACCTGGGCTATCGCCTCGGCAGCAGCCTTCCCGCTGATAATCCTCCTCGCGCCGCTCATCAAAAAAGTCGTAGGGAGGATCACCGCATGAATGACTGTCGCTCTCGACTGGTGTTCCTCGATTATGGCGAGAAGGAATCTGCTGAATGGACATCGTAACGGATGCTTTCTACAACAAGAACGATCCGACTTCCACGCTCATGGGGCAGCGTCGCATGAACGCGCTCAGCCTGAGAGGACTAGCGATGGCGAAGTTGGACGCCATCAGAAGCAGCCGTCTGGTGACCGACGATGCCGTGGTTTCCTTAACAAGCGACGCAGGGCATGACGCCGCATCCCGATAGCCCGAGACGATGAATTGAGTTGACGTTTCGATAACGACATTGTAGTATATCGTCGATGAACGATAAGAGTCCTTGTGGAGCCCCTGCTTCCAAGCATCGAGCCGCAAAATCATCCGATGGAAGCGACACGGAGCTCGCCGCCCTGGCGAAAGCGATCGCCCATCCCGTCCGCATCCAGATACTCCGCATGCTGGCCGACCGAAAGACCTGCGTCTGCGGCGACATTGTCAGCGAGCTGCCGCTGGCACAGTCCACGGTATCGGAGCACCTGAGGATTCTCAAGGCCGCCGGATTAATCATTGGCGAGGTCGATGGTCCACGCGTCTGCTACTGCATCGACCCGACGTCGATCCGCCGGCTGAAAAAAATGATACAGGAATTATGATCCATTTTATCCGCTGGAGGCCAGGTGAACACCTTGCTCGACTCGCTCAAGTTCTTTTTCCTGATCCTACTGGAGTTGACGGTCTTGTTCCTGGGGATCAGTACCGTTATCGGCATTATTTCCCGCTATATATCGCAGGAGAAATTGAGCAAGGCTCTTTCACGAAAGGGGCTTCTGGGAAATTTCCTTGGAGCCGCCCTGGGCGCGGTCACACCTTTCTGCTCTTGCTCGACGATTCCCATGACGGTCGGACTCCTGCGTGCCGGGATTCCCTTCGGAGCGACCATGTCTTTTCTCCTCGCCTCGCCTTTGCTCAATCCCATCATTCTGACCATGTTCATCGCCATGTTGGGCTGGAAAGCAACCGTGGTCTATGGCGGCGTAACCTTCATCGCCGCCGTGTTCAGTGGCGCAATTCTCGAGCGCTTGGGGCTCAAAAAGGACGTGAAAAAGGTCAGGATCAGCGGCGTTCATCAAGAAAGCGACTCGTCGGAGCCCTTCGCGATGAAGCTGCGGGCGGCCTTCGTCGACGCGTGGCGGGATTTCGCCGGTATCCTTGCTTATCTGGTATTGGGCGTCGCTGTCGGCGCGGCGATCTACGGATACCTGCCGATGGATTTCGTGACGAAGCTTGCCGGCTCCGGGAACCCCTTCGCGATTCCAGTCGCGGCTGTAATCGGCATCCCTCTCTATGTGCGAGCCGAGACGGTAATACCCATCGCTCTCGCGCTGACCCAGAAAGGCATGAGCATGGGCGCGGTGCTGGCGCTGATAATCGGCGGCGCCGGCATGAGCATTCCGGAGATGAGCATGCTGGCGGGGATCTTCAAAAGACGTTTGGTGATCGTGTTCGTCGGAGTAGTTTTCCTGACCGCGGTAATCGCTGGCTTTAGTTTCAATTCTCTATAATCGGGGGTGCAAATGTCCGACGAGAAGAAAAGGCGCTCTTGGCTCGGAAAGCTCCGGTCAACGAAATCATCATGCTGTAACGTAGTGATCGAGGAGATCGCCGATGACGGCGAACAACCTTCGTGCTGCGGCGGCTCGATGGAGAAAAAAGAAGCAGGAGCCGATGAGACTCAGCAATAGCCGCTGCCCCCGGCTGATTAGCCCCTCGCAGCGGAAGAACAGACGATGCGATTCTCGTGATTTTAGGAGGAGCTTCCTATGACCGAAGTGAGCACGAAGCGACTTTCATTCCTCGACCGCTGGCTGACGCTGTGGATATTCCTCGCGATGGGGGCCGGAATCCTTCTCGGTGCAATTGCTCCGGGGATCGCGGTGTTCTGGGATGGATTTTCCATCGGTTCGACCAATATGGCCATCGCTCTTGGGCTGATTCTCATGATGTATCCGCCGCTCGCCAAGGTGAATTACGACCAAATCGGCCTCGCATTCAAAAATAAAAAGCTGCTCGCCCTTTCACTGACGATGAACTGGATTGTCGGCCCGATCGTCATGTTCGGACTGGCTGTTCTTTTTCTGCATAGCCAGCCGGAATTTATGATCGGCGTCATCATCGTAGGGCTCGCCCGCTGCATCGCCATGGTTCTCGTCTGGAATGAACTCGCCGGCGGCGATCGCGAAACTGCGGTCGGGCTGGTCGCGTTGAACGCGGTTTTCCAAGTCGTTTTCTACGCTCCGATGATTTATTTATTTGTTACGCTCGCGCTCAACTGGTTCGATCTCGCACCCGGAATCGATGTCAGAATTTCGATGTGGGAATCAGCCCGGACAGTCCTTATCTATCTCGGAATACCATTTGTTGCCGGTCTCATCACACATTATGTGCTCATTCACTTCAAAGGAAAATCCTGGTTCGAAAACGTCTTTTCGCCGCGCATCGGCAGACTGACTTTCGCGGCCCTGCTCTTCACCATTGTCGTCATGTTCTCGACCCAGGGCGGAAAGATACTGAGTTCCCCCCTCTCCGTCCTCATCATCGCCCTGCCCCTCTTGGCGTACTTCGTCATCATGTGGTTCGCGGCGTTTTTCCTGGGGAAACGGCTTGGAGGCGGCTACGGGCAGACGACGGCCGTGGCTTTCACTTCAGCATCAAACGATTTCGAACTCGCCATCGCGGCCGCGATCTCTCTGTTCGGACTCAATTCGGGCCAAGCCTTCGCGGCGGTGATCGGTCCCCTTCTCGAGGTACCTGTGCTTATCATCCTCGTCAATGTCGCCATACGCTTACGTAAAGGTTTTTCGGCGGGATGAACATGATCTTAAGCCGCGCACGATTTTGTTTTTATATTCCTCGAGCCTTGTTCCAATTCACTGAATGCGCGCCATCGGAACAGCGTCCGAGCAATTATTGTTTTACTAATCGGGGGCTAACACAACCTTAACAAATATCGAAGTATGTACTATGAGGAGGCCCTCGATGACGAAAGTATTGTTCCTATGTGTCCACAACTCAGCCCGCAGTCAGATGGCCCAGGCCTTCCTGGAACGTTACGGCCAGGGGCGGTTTCAGGCCGAAAGCGCCGGCCTGGAGCCCGGAAAACTCAATCCCTATGTCGTTCGGGCCATGGCCGAGGTCGGAATCGATATTTCGCATAACAAGACGAAAAGCGCCTTCGATTTATTCAAGGAAGGCCG
>CAZINN010000056.1:0-15962 GCA_964540615.1 uncultured Treponemataceae bacterium
CCTCGATCGCGCCGCGCAGTTCGGCATCGATGCTGTCGTACACGGTGACCGCCTGCGGATTGACGATCCCGAGGTCCATGCCTGATGCGATGGCGTGGTGGAGGAAGACCGAATGGATCGCCGCGCGCAAGCCCTCGTCGCCGCGGAAGGCGAAGGAGACATTGCTCACGCCGCCGGAAATCAAAACGCCCGGCAGGGCCACCTTGAGCCGCCTGATCGCTTCGAAAAAATCGACCGCGTATCGTCGATGCTCGGCGATTCCTGTACCTATGGCGAAAATGTTCGGATCGAGGATGATATCCCGAGGCTCGAAGATGCCGTTTTCTACTAGGAGGCGGTATGCGCGCTCGAGCACCGAAACGCGCCGCTCGAGTGTGGCCGCCTGCCCCTCCTCGTCGAAGGCCATAACGACGACGGCCGCCCCGAGATCGGCTATCGCGCGCGCCTTTTCCAGGAAGGGCCCCTCCCCTTCCTTGAGACTGATCGAATTGACCACGCCCCTGCCCTGGATGCGTTTAAGAGCGGCGATCACCGTCGGAAAGTCGGAGGAATCGACCATGAAGGGAACGCGGGCGATATCAGGCTCGACGGCCGCGCGGGCGAGAAACTCATCGATCGCCGCCGCCGAATCGATGAGGGGATCGTCCATACAGATGTCGATCATCTGCGCGCCGGCGGCGATCTGATCCCGCGCCACGGCGAGGGATTCGTCCCACTTCGCCTCGCGGACTAAGCGCGCGAATTTCTTCGAGCCCGCCACATTCGTGCGCTCACCGACATTGATGAAACCGCTGTTCTGTCCCGTCTCGAGAAGCTCGAGACCCGAGAAGAAAGCCGAAACTCTGCGAGTAGGAAGGGGTCGGGGCGCAAGGCCGCGAAGAGCCTCGGCGAGCGCGGCGATATGCGAAGGCCGCGTGCCGCAGCAGCCGCCGGCGACGTTCAAGCCCCTCTGCCGGGCGAAGGCCGCGACCGCCGCGGCGAAGCTCTCGGGCCTCTCGTCGTAACCGCCCTCGGCGTTGGGGAGTCCCGCGTTCGGATGCACCGATACACGGAAGGGAGAGCGCACGGCGATCTCGTCCAGGAAGGGAAGCAATGCTTCCGTGCCGAAGGCGCAGTTGAGCCCCAGGGCGAAGGGCCGGGCGTGGAGCATCGAGGCCATGAAGGCCGCCGGGGTCTGTCCCGTGAGCGACCTCCCCGAGCGGTCGACGATCGTTCCCGAGAGGATGATCGGCATGAGCATACCGCGCTCGTCGAAAATCGACCTCAGTGCGTATATCGCGGCCTTGGCGTTGAGGGCGTCGAAGATCGTCTCGATCAGAAAAAGATCCGCCCCGCCATCCACAAGAGCCTCGGCTTGCTCGCGGTACATCGAAACGAGTTCGTCGAAGGTCAAGAATTTCCTATCCTGATTCGATACCGAACGCGAAAGCGTGAGAGACTCGCCGGTAGGGCCGATCACGCCCGCGACAAAGTGAGGTCCTCCCGGCTTATCCGCCTCGTACTCGTCGATCGCCTCTCGGGCGATTCTCGCCGAGGCTCGGGCGATATCCGCAGCCCTGTCGCCGAGGCCGTAGGCTTCCTGAGCCAGGCGTGTCGCTGTAAAGCTGTTTGTTTTTATGATGTCGGCGCCCGCCTCGAGATAGGAGCGGTGGACATCGCGGACGATATTCGGAGAACTCAGGCAGAGCGCGTCCGAGTCGCCCATGAGCTCGACAGGATGATCTTGGAGCGGCCCCGCGCGATAGGATTCCTCGCCGAGACCGCGCTCCTGGAGCATGACACCGACCGAACCGTCGAGTATGAGAATGCGTTCTTCGGCTGCCGCTTCGAGGGCTCGGTAGGCATCGGTCTTCTGCATGGCCGCAGTATAAAGAAAAACGAGGGAACGAGAAAAGCGAGGCCGCGCCCGGTTATTTTAGGACTCCGGGCAGCGCCCGGTTTTTTTTTGGACTCCGGGCGGCGACCGCCTTGTATACAAACTCGGTCGGCACCTGTCTTTTATATACACTCCGGGCGGCGCCCGTCTTTATAAATACCGGACGCCGCCCAACAGTTGTTTTTAAAACGATGTCAGTCGTTCACATTGTCATAGCTCGACATACTGTTACCCGTCTGCGTGATGCTGTCGTTGTAGACTAGGTCATAATATTTTTCGATCGAAGAATCTCCGTTGTCACCGAAGGTATTATCTGAAATTACGGTTCCGCTGGCGGCGTATTCAGCATCGATGCCGCCCGCATGATTGTCGCCGATGGTACAGTGCGTGATGCTCGCGATTGAATCTGAACCGAATACAATGGCGTAGTTAGTATATACACCAGAAATCGTGGCATACGTAAGGGTATTATTCACTGCATCACTACCAAAATGTACTCCATTCCAGCTTGCTGCGCTGTTCGTGCCCTCGAACACGACGGGACTCGACGAAGTGCCCTGGACACTGAGCGTTCCACCAGCTTCGACCTCGAGGTAGCTTAAGGCGTCGAACTGAAGAGTCACGCCCGCGAAAACAGTGAGGGAGGCTTCATTATTTATGACGCAAATATCACTGAATCGATAGGGCACTTCGGTGATATTGAATATGTAATTGTTCTTCGCAATACCCCTGCAGAAGTGAATACGGTTGTACGGATCACTGAGGTCGGGGCCGTCGGGATCACCTACTGCGGCGAATGAGTTTGTAGCATCAAAGTCCACCTCGTCGCATGCGACAATAGGATAGAGCGAGTTATCGTAGAATCGATTATTGCGTAGTATCGTTCCATCTCCGCAATACTCCGCATCGATTCCTCCCCCGCCATTGCCGTAAATAAGACAATACTCGATGTCGGCTTGTGCGTCAAAATCCAGCGTGACCGCGTAATTGTCGGAGCTGACACCGGTGACCGTGCAATACCGCATGATATTGTCGACGGCATTGTCATCGAAATATATCCCGCCCCAGCCCGAAGTCCCTGCATTTTTAAAGAGTATTCCCCCATCTTCCGCGGAATTACCAACTGCGCTCAGCTGACCGCCGGCCTCAATTTCGAGATAAGCTCCCGACGCGAAGCTGACCGTAACCCCCGGACCGATCGTGAGAACGGCGCCGTTTTCTACATAAACACTTCCTGAAACATAGGTATTCGAATCCCAAATCTGATCGCTCGTTATATTGCCGGAGATACCTGAAGCAGGGGGATTGACGGGAGTGCCGCTCCCTCCGGCTGGATCAGGACAGGCAGTGAGCGTTAACAATACAGCTGCAATAAGAGCTGTGATGAGAATGTTTTTCATTGTTCCTCCACATGAGAATTGAACTGGCGGGGATCCCTCGAATATTCGTTCAGAAATGTAGAGACTTTACTGGGTTTTTCAACACAAAATATTGTGCAAAATACGGGGCTGCGCCTGTAAGCTCACCGTTAAATGAGATAAATCCCATTATTCGAGCCTGCGACGCATTCCACATCGAGCGAACGGTAGATTCGGTACACTGTGCTTATGGAAGGCTCGACCAGCCCCAGCTCGACATTCGCAAGCGTGTTTCTATGGACGCCGGCCAGCTCGGCTATGTCTGTAATCGAAGCATCCAATCCGAGTCTTCGGCGCTTCACCACATCGCCGATCGTCGCGGCGATATACGCCTTGCTGGTCCTGAGACCGGGGTAATAGTTCCCCGGCGGAGTCCCCTCGGTGAAAATGAGTTCGAAACCTCTATCGGTGACATACACGCCCTCGCATCCGAGGTAGATAAGAATGCGGCTCGCCGCGACGATCGACCCGTCGACGACGCCGCGCTCGATATTCGCGACGGTGTTGGGATGCAGTCCGGAGATTTCCGCCATGTCCAGGCGTGACAGGCCATGCAGCTTTCGGAGAGATTCTATCCTGTATCCGAATTCTTTGAGTATATCGCAGGCGCCCTGGTGCATTAAGCGCAAATTTCAATCCTCCCCGGCCTTGATTTTTTCTATTTCGTCCCGGATGACCGCGGCCTCTTCGAACTCGAGATTCTTGGCGTGCTCGAGCATCTGAGCCTCGAGCGCTTTTATGAGGGAGCGTTTCTGCTCGGGCACGAGAAGATTGTGCGACTTTTTCAAGACTTCGATTTCGGTCGAAGCGGCTCCAGCCTTTTCCTCGCGGTGCCGCTCGAGGATGTCCTCGACCGATTTCTTGATGGTGGACGGCGTGATGCCGTGCTCTTCGTTGTACTTGATCTGGACGGCGCGGCGGCGGCTCGTCTCCTCGATGGCGAGACGCATGGCCTCGCTGGTGCGGTCGGCGTACATCACCACCGTGCCCGCGGCGTTGCGGGCGGCCCGACCGATGATTTGGATAAGGCTTGTCGCCGACCTCAGGAAACCGATCTTGTCGGCGTCGAGGATGGCGATAAACGAAACCTCGGGCAGGTCGATGCCCTCGCGCAGAAGATTGATGCCGACGAGAATATCGTATTCGCCGAGGCGGAGCTGTTTGAGTATTTCCACGCGCTCGATCGTCTCGACTTCCGAGTGGATATAGCGCACCTTGAGGCCGAGACCGGTAAGGTATTCCGTCAGTTCCTCGGCCATGCGCTTTGTAAGGGTGAGAATAAGGCAGCGTTCTCCGGCGGCGATACGCCTGCGGGCCTCCGCATATATATCTTCCATCTGGCCTTCGGAAGGCCGCACTTCGATGATCGGATCGACGAGACCGGTCGGCCGAATGAGCTGCTCAACGACACGCTGGGACTTCGCGAGTTCCTCCTCGGCGGGGGTCGCGGAGAGGCATATCACCTTGTCCATCATCCCAAGGAATTCTTCGTACTTGAGGGGGCGGTTGTCGCGCGCGCTGGGAAGTCTGAAACCGTAGTCCACCAGTGTCGTTTTTCGAGACCTGTCGCCCGCGTACATGGCTCCGATCTGCGGCAAGGTCACATGGGACTCGTCGATGAAGGTGAGGAAGTTCTTGGGGAAGTAATCGATGAGCACGCCGGGGCGCTGGCCTGGAGCTCGGCCCGCCAAAGGAGCGGAATAGTTTTCGATGCCGGGACAGTAGCCCATCTCCTCGAGCATCTCGAGGTCGTACTCGGTTCTGGTCTTGAGCCGCTGCGCCTCGACCAGCTTGTTCGCTTTCATGAGCTCGTCGTAACGCGTTTCGAGCTCGGCCCGGATCGAAGCGACCGCGTCGCGAACACGATCCTCGGGCATGACGAAGTGCTTGGCGGGGTACACGACCGCTTCGTCGAGCTCCGGTCCCGTCTTTCCGGATATAGGATCGAATTTCCTGATACGCACGACCGTATCGTAATCGAGTTCGATCCGATAGGCCTCCTGGAGGTAGGCTGGATATATTTCGATTACATCTCCGCGGACCCTGAACCTGCCCCGCTCCAGCACCGCGTCGTTGCGCTCGTACTGGAGCGAGACGAGGCGGCGCTTGACCTCGTCCACGTCGATCGACGAGCCGCGGTCGATATAGAGGCGCATCTCTTTGTATAAGTCGGGCGAGCCGAGGCCGTAGATGCAGGATACGGTCGCGACGATGATCACGTCCCGCCTCTCCATGAGCGAGGCGGTCGCGGCGAGCCGCATGCGGTCGATCTCCTGGTTGATGTCCGAGTCTTTCTCGATATAGAGGTCCTTCGAAGGAACGTAGGCTTCGGGCTGATAGTAATCGTAGTACGAGACGAAGTACTCGACCGCGTTGTCGGGGAAGAAGGTCTTGAGCTCGCGGTAGAGCTGCGCGGACAGCGTCTTGTTATGCGAGATCACGAGGGCGGGAAGCTGAACCGCCTCGATGACCTTGGCCATCGTATAGGTCTTGCCCGAGCCGGTGACGCCTCGAAGTGTCTGCCATGCGAATCCTCGACCGACGCCCTCGGCGAGCGCGGTGATGGCCTGATCTTGGTCGCCTGCCGGGCTGAAAGGAGCATTTACGCGGAATGGGCGCATTGCCGCATTGTATCCTACACAGATGTTACGGTAAAGCGGCCATTCCGCCCCCGCTAATCCACTATGCCGGCCCTCGCGCGGTCGATCAGCCTCACCTGTGTGGTTATTTTCTTATCACCACGATAGTACACGACTTCGACCGTGTCGTCGGGCTTCGTGTTCTCGAGCGCGACGTAGAGCTGGGCCACCGAATCGGTCTTGACACCATTGACGGAGACGATGATGTCGCCTCCCACAAAGAATGTGGTTCGACTGTGCCTGACCTGGATTGTACCGCCCCTGATACCCGCTCTATCCGCGTTGCCCGCTTTCTTGGTCTGGGATACGAGCAGCCCTTCCTCGACCGGGGCGGGGATGCCCTTCGCCCGCATGTACTCGACAAGATCGGAGAAGAGAGGTACGACCGAAAACTCGATCCAGCCGCGCGACACACGGCCGTATTTTATGAGTTCGGGCACCACGCGCTTGGCGGTCGCGACCGGCACCGCGAAGCCTATGCCTACGGAACCGCCGGAGGGCGTGTAGATCATGGTGTTGACGCCGACGAGCTCGCCGCGGGAATTGAGCAGCGGTCCCCCCGAATTGCCGGGATTGATGGACGCGTCGGTCTGGATCATGTTCTGGATCACGACCGTGGTGGTGCCGCGCTCGGTCTGCTCCGACTGCGATACCGGCCTCCCGATGCCGGACACGATGCCCTCGGTCAGGGTGCGCTCAAGGCCGAAGGGATTGCCTATGGCGAGCACCTTCTGCCCGACGCGGAGGCGCGTCGAATCGCCGAAGGGGATGACCGTCAGTTTACCCCCCTTGGGCGGATCGAATTTGATGACCGCGAGATCGTTTTCGGAGTCGGTCCCCACTACCTTCGCTTCGTATCGGCTCCCGTCGGCGAGCCCCACGTAGACCTTGTACGCGTCCTTTACGACATGCTTGTTGGTGAGAACATAGCCGCGCTCGTCGATTATAGAGCCCGAGCCGGAATCGCCTTCCTGAGGTATCGCCTCGGAGAACCAGTTGTAATAGAGCTGCTCGGTCGTAATATTGACGACGGCTTCGTTATAGCGCTCGTACACCTCGATATTTTCGCGCTCATCGACCGAATACTCGGTCGTCACCTTCGAATCGACCAGCGATGGACTAATGGGGAGCATAGAGCGATCGGCGGTCTCGGCAGGGGTGCCGCCGGCGGCCCCGCCTCCGGCCGTAAGTGCTCCGAGCGTATCGGCCACCTCCGACCGTCCGCCGGGGATGCTCAGCAATCCAAATGCGAAGGCGAGGGCGAGCGCGGCAAAGGCTCCCGCAGCGAGAGCAGCCACAAGATGCGAACGGCTGTATAGTTTCATTTCAATACCTCAAATGTAAGAGAACCTCGGTAAACCGGCGTTTTCGAAGGCCCATTACTACAAATATAAAAGAATTGAGAACCGAGGTAAACCGTCAAGCGCGGCGATGACCTTCCGGCCGGCCCTGGAGTATGATCCCCCCATGGCCGGCCAGATCAGCCACATAATCGCGGGAGAAAAGGCGCTCTCACGCGCGCTCGCTGCGAAAGAGAGCGATGGAGACTCCGCCATCGACTGCCTCGGCGAAGCAGCCGGCTTTTTCAGGTTCGGCTGTCAGGGGCCGGATATCTTTTTTCATAATCAACGAACCATGCCCTCGGCTCTCCACTATGGATCGCTCGCGCACAGACGGGGCTGCGGCTCCCTCGTCGCCGGTTTCGCGGAAGCCCTCTCCCCCGCCGAGCGGCGGATCGACAATCCGGCCGGCGCCTACCTTCTCGGCATGGCGACCCATGCGGCGGTCGACCGCGCCACTCATCCCTTCATCGTGTTCTTCTCGGGCTGGGCCGAGCCCGGAGATCCAGACTCGGCTGCACTGAGGGGCTGCCATCCCTTTCTCGAACGTATTCTCGACATGATTCTATTAAACCGTTCCCGGGGCGAAGCAGCATCGGAATACGATATAGCGGCATCGCTCAGCGGCCCGAGAGGTCCCGAAGCTCAACGAGAGGCCGATCTCCGAATCGCGTCACTGTGGTCCGCAGGCCTGAGGTCCGCGTATCCCCGCGCGGCCGGCGAAGACAGCCTGCTCGAACGCCGGTCGGCGAACGCCGTGGCGGACGCGCGTTTTTTCTATGCGATCACAAATCCTCGCGAAACCTCCGCGTATGCGCTGAGGTCTGTGTACGCCGAGGATGATCCGGGGAGGCGGCGCATCGCCCTTCTCTACCCCGCCGCTGTTCCGGACGATCTCGACGCCGCGAACGAACGCCATGCCGCGTGGGAGGACCCTTCCGGCGAGGGAGTTGTGTCTCGAGCCTCGTATCTCGATCTCATCGAAGAAGGGATTCTCGAAGCCGCGCGCGCCGTCGAAGCGGCGCTCGATTTTTTCCGTACAGCAAACGCCGTCGCTCTTGAAGCGGCCGTAGGGAACGGATGTCTCTCTATCTGCAATCGAAGCGGCGACCCTGTTCGGCCCCGTATTTCGCGGCCGCTTCCTCTGCCCGAGCTCATGGAAGCGGAGCGGCGCCGCAGAATCGCGGAAGCGCGGATGCGGCGACAATTGACCTAGGTCCCTGCGCGGGATACGATGCGCCGCATGGGCATGAAAGACAGGGTGGACAAGGCCTACAAAGCTTCGCGCGGACAAACTGACGATAGAGCAAAGCGACAGCGGGGCGGCGGACAGCCGCATCCGATCCGTCCTGCGGAGGAAGAGTTCCCGCCCGATCCGGAGCCGCGGCCGGGCAGGAAATCCGCCGTCCCCGAGGCTCGAAACAGCAAGAGATCAGATCAGGCCCCGAAGGGCCGCGAGAGCGCCCATCCTCGTGCAAACACCCGTAAAGGAACCCTCGCCCTGGGCGATGCCCTCGCCGCCGCGGGCGACGAGGCGGCCGCGCTGCTCAAAACAGGCGATGAGCCGGGCATCGCCAAGGCGGCGAAGTTCCTCCTTCTCCTGGGCACCGACCACGCATCGAAGGTTCTTTCCCATCTGAGCCCCGAAGAAATCGAGGCGGTCTCAAAGGAAATCCTGAAGATCGACACGATCGACGCCAAAGAAGCCAACGAAGTGCTTGCGGAATTCGGCTGGCTCGTCAAAACAAAGGGCTGGGCCGTCGAAGGCGGACCCGAGATCGCGGAAAAGATGCTCACCGCGGCCTTCGGCGAGGAACGGGCCAAGGCCCTTATGCGCAAAGCCGCGCCCGAAAGCCTGCGACCCTTCAAGTTTCTCGAAGACTACGACGACCGCGAGCTTCACATCATACTGAAAAACGAATCCACGCAGGTGCTCTCGGTCATAGTCCCCTACCTCGATCCGAAGAAAGCCTCGGCCCTGCTCGAGCGACTTCCGGCCGAGCAGCGGGTGGATCTCGTCAAGCGGATCGCGAAGCTCGACAAGGTGAACCCCGACGTCATCCGCGGCGTCGAGGAAGGTATCAAGGAGCGCATTCGAAAGATCGGGACGATGCGGACGGAGGAGATCGACGGCAAGGCCGCGCTCGCGGGCATACTGCGCCACGTCGACTCAGGCCTCGAAGAGCAGGTGCTCGAAGCGCTCGAAGAAGAGAACCCCGAACTCTCCCAGCATGTCCGCGAGCGGCTTTTCACGCTCGAGGACATTCTCCGCGTGCCGGATCGGGCCATGCAGGCCGCGCTCCGCGATTTCCAGGACCGAGACATCGCGCTGGCGATGAAGGGACGCGATGAGCGATTCAAAAAGAAACTCCTCAGCAATGTGTCGGCGAATCGGCGCGCGATGATTCTGGACGAGTACGCGATCCTCGGTCCCGTCCGGCGCGAGGACGCCGAGGCCGCGGCCCGCGAACTCGTGGAGTACTTCAAGCGCGCCTGGGAAGAGGGAGACATCGCCCTCGAAGGAGAGGAGGACCTCGTCACATAAGAAGCTGTCGAGCTGTCTTGGAAAGTTCAGTCGATGTCTTCCTCGGCGCGCGCAAGCAGAAAAAGGTAATCAGAAAGGCGGTTGAGCCAGCGCCGAATCGTGTCGCTCACGACATGCTCCCGGGCCATTGATACGACCCGTCGTTCGAGCCTGCGGGCGGCGGTCCGTGCAAGATGAATGCGCGCCGAGGCCTCGTTTTCACCCGGAAGAATGAAACCATTGGGCCTAAAGCGCGGCTCAAGACCCTCGATCGCACGTTCAAGTCCCTCCACATCCTCGGATCGAATGGGATCGCCGAATGCCTGTCCCGCCGACGCAAGCTCGCCGCCGAGGCGGAAAAGGATGTGTTGGAGCGACTCGAGGGCCGCGGCGGTTTCGGCGCGGCCGGCGGCGCAGCGGGCGAATCCGAGAAGACTCGATACCTCGTCAACCCCGCCGAGGACCTCGACGCGGATATCGTCCTTTGCAACGCGCTCCCCGGAGAGCAAAAGGGTCGATCCCTCGTCGCCGGTCTTGCTCACAATACTCATTCTTCTACTATACCATGACTTGACCTTATGACCGTCGACGAAGCATCTTCTCTTCATGCCGGAAATCCACGACGCCTTCGAAATCGTATCGGAACGTGATCTGCCTGAGTACCGCGCAGAGGGCATTCTCACGCGGCACCGCGCGACGGGCTGCGAAATCTACCATCTCAAAACGGACGATCAGGAAAACGTCTTCGCCTTCGCCTTCCGCACGCGGCCGCGCGATGCGACAGGCGTCGCTCATATCGTCGAACATTCGGTGTTGTGCGGATCGGAGCGTTTCCCGGTCAAGGACAGCTTCCTACTGATGGCACGGCGCAGTCTCGCCACCTTTATGAACGCGTATACCTATCCGGACAAGACCGTGTATCCGGCGGCCAGCGCGGTCGAGGCCGACTATTTCAACCTTATGGATGTTTACGGCGACGCGGTTTTCTTCCCCCGCCTGACCGAGGATACGTTCCTGCAGGAAGCCCACCATCTCGAAATCGACGAGCAAGGGCGATTGGACAGAGGCGGCGTCGTGTACAACGAAATGCGCGGCGATTATTCGTCGGCCGAGTCTCTCGCGGCGACCGCATCCTACACAAGCCTCTTTTCGCCGGGACATCCCTACTCCTTCGATTCGGGCGGCGACCCTGAGGTCATTCCTTCTCTCACCTACGACGCATTTAAGGAGTTTTGGGCTCGGCACTACCACCCTTCGAACTGTCGTATTTTTCTGTACGGATCGATCGACACAAATAAGCAACTCGAGTTTCTCGAGTCGCGTTTTTTGTCGCGCTTCCGTGCGATCGAGATTGACAGCGCAATACCGATCGAGCCGCTGGCGGGACCGCCTAAGCGCGTCGAAGCGCCCTACCCCCTCGCCGAGGGTTCTGATTCGAGTACGTCGATCATCGTCAACTGGCTCACGGTTCCAGTCGAGGACGGCGAAGTCGCTTTGGCCATGGAAATACTCTCTGAACTTCTTTTAGGACACGACGGCTCGGCCCTGTCGAAGGCCCTGCGCGAGTCCGGACTCGGCGAGGACCTCTCGCCGCACTGCGGACTCGATACCGGTTTTCGCCAGATCATTTTTTCGGCGGGACTGCGCGGAACGAGGCGCGGTCGAGAGGCTGACATCGAAGCTCTCGCGCTCGAAACGATCAAAGGCCAGATCGAGGCGGGCTTCCCCAAGGATCGTCTCGAGGCCGCTCTGCACTCCATCGCCTTTTCGAACCGCGAGATCAGGCGCGGCTCCGGCGCCTACGGCATGCGTCTCTTCAATCGGGCGGCCCGCGGCTGGCTCCACGGCGCGGGGCCCGAGGCTACGCTTTCGTTCGAACGCCCCCTGGCCGCGCTGAAAGCCCGGCTGGAGAAAAATCCGCGGTATCTTGAGGACCTCGCCGAGCGCGTGCTTCTTGAAAACGGCCACCGCAGCACCGTGACGGTCTACCCCGACCCGGGACTTCTCGAGCGGCGCCGCGCGGAGCGCGACAGCATGCTCGCCGAGCTGTCCGCGTCCATGACCGAGGATGAACGCGCCGCGGTGCGGGAGAAAGCCGCCGCCCTCGCCGAGGCGCAGTCAAGACCGAACGATCCTGAAGCCATTTCAAAACTCCCGCGGCTCTTCCGCCGAGACATCCCCAAGGACGTCGAGACGATCCGTCGGGACAAAGCTGATATTGCGGGCCTCGACGCGAGTCTTCATCCGGTTTTTACGAACGGCATCGTGTATCTCGACCTCGCGTTCCCCCTGGACAGCCTGCCGGGCGCTTGTCTCGTATGGCTTCCCCTGCTTTCGCGCTTTGTCACGGGCGCGGGTGTTCCGGGAGTCGCGTACAGCGAAATGGCGGCCCGCCTCGCGGGTTGCGCCGGGGGTTTCAGCGCCGCGCTCGAATCGGGCAGCCCGATCGGCGGCCCCGAAAACCGCTCGCGCTCGTACGCGGTCTTCAGGCTGAAGGCTCTCGAAGACCGCTTCGCCGAGGCCCTTGACCTCGTCCTGCGTCTTCTCACCCAGGCGGACTTCGGCGACGAGCGCAGAGTCGGGGACATTTTCGCCGAACTGCGGAACGACATTGTGTCGGCCATCGTGCCTTCGGGCAATGCCTTCGCGCTCGGACGGGCTTACTCAGGGCTGAGCGAGGCGCTCGCCGTCGAGGACATGTGGCGGGGCATGAGCCAGGTCGATTTCGTTCTCCGCCTTTCCGAGGAACGGAGAAACGGAGGGGGGAAAGAGGCCTCGGCTTCCGCACTCGCCGCGCGGCTTGCGGCCTTGGCGCGCTCGGTCTTTTCGCGCGAGGGGCTGAAGATCAGCCTCACCGCCTCGGATCAGGACCTCGGTCCAGCTTTACGCACGCTCGAATCCGCGATCGACGCGTTGCCCGAACGAGGAGTTCCGATCAGCGGCTGCGGCCCCTGCCCTGCGCCGGCTCAGGGACCGGAAGCCTATTCGCTCTCGTCGCAGGTCGGCTTCGCCGCCGCGGCCTGTCGATCCTCGCGCCTGACCGAGGAGGGGTACAGCCACGAGGCGCTTTTAGCGCACCTTATGAGCACCGGCATACTCTGGGAGGAGCTGCGGGTCCGCAGAGGCGCCTACGGAGCCTTCGCGTCGGCCGACGGCCTCGAAGGCGTCTTCGGTTTTTCTTCGTACCGCGACCCCCGGCCGGTCGACTCGCTCTCCTTCTTCGGAGAGGCGCTGAAGATTACGGCGGAGCAGCTGAGGGGGACAGAGGCCGAGGACCTCGTCGAAGAAGCGGCCGTCGGAGTCCTGGGACGCGATCTTAGGCCGCTCATGCCCGAGGAGCGCGGTTATGTCGATTTCCGGCGCGAGTTGTACGGCATCGATGACCGCCTCAGGCAGGCGAAGAGGGACGCGCTGCTCTCGGCCCGGGCCGCGGATATCGCCGCCGCAGCGGAACGCCTCGCCGCCGCCTACCGCGGAGCATCAACTGTCTTGATTTCCGGCGCCGAGGATGTAGAATTAATGAATCACGCCTATCCGGCGGTGTGCGTGAAAAAATTACAAATCTAAAGGAGGATGGGTCATGGACGAGCGCTGCCTCGGTATCCTGCGCCAGCTTATCAGCGATGTCGAGGGTGCGCCGTCTCCCGGCGTCGTTGACAAAGAATTGTACTCGATATGGTACGAGCACGCGCAAAACGTGGCCCAGGAAGCCTTGGAATACCTCGACGAAATAGATCCCAAGCATGAGGGGATGAGCGATCTGCCTGCCGATTTTGAATAGGCGCTCCGGTGAAGGGCGCCGAACCGGACGCCGCCGTGAGCGCTAAATCATCCGGAGGCGTCGAAAAACTCAACAAAAAAGCCTCGGGCCTTCTGCTCTCTTCCCCGGAAGAGGCCCTTATCACGGCGCGGGAAGCCCTTACCCTTGCGGAAAAAGAAGACGACCGCAGAGGAAAGGCCGCCGCCCTCCTCACCATCGGACTGTGCGAGCACTACCTCGCCCGCCTTTCGCCCGCCATCGAGTCCTGCCAGAAGGCCCTCGACTTTTTTACCGCCCTCGGCGACAGCCTGGGAACGATGGAGTCGCTCAACGCGCTCGGCATGTCCTTTCAGAACATGGGCCGCTACGAGCGGGCCATGGATTACTACACCCGGAGCCTCGAGGAAGCGCGCCGCTCCGGGAACCGCCTGCACGAGGCCGTAACGCTGACCAATATCGGCGAAGTCTGTCTCGATCTGGGCGAGGTGAAAGAATCGGTCGATTACTTCCTGCGCGCCTACGAAACGGTGCCGGACGACGACGAGCCCCCCCTTATCGCCAACGTCCTTTTGGATATAGGCTCGGCCTTCCATCGAATGGAAAACTGGCCGCTCGCCCGCGAGTTCACCGAAAAGGCGATGGACATAGCCCGGACGAACATGAACCTGCACGTCGAGGGGCGATCCTGGCACCTCCTCGGGCTGATTTCCGTCGCGACGGGCCGGCCTGAGCTTGCGGAAGAGCAGTACCTGAAGGCGCTCACCGTATGCGAGAGGATAAAAAACGAGCGCGAGCGGGCCTCGGTGCTCCTCGATCTCGGCGCGATCTATGTCGCGAAAGGAGAGGTGGATCTCGCCCTCTCGCGCTACCGCGTCGCGCTCGCCAGCGCCGAGGCCACGAGCTCGAAATCCCTCATCAATCTTTCGTACGAGCGCCTGTCCGAGGCCTACGAACTGCTCGGCGACTACAAGCTCGCCCTCGACTACTACAAGCGCTTCGCCCGCTACCAGCACGAGGCGCTGAACGAGGACGCGAGCCGCAAGATCAAGAACATCACCGTCCAATACGAAGTCGAAAAAAGCCGCCAGGAATCTGAGATATACCGCCTCAAGAACATAGAGCTCAAAGAAAAGACCGAGGAGCTCGAAAACGCCAACCGCCAAATTCTGGCCATCGCCGAGACGGGCAAGCTCATCACCGCGAGCCTCGATCTGGACACGATTATCTCGACGCTCCACGACACGCTCAAAGAGCACATACCCTTCGACGTGTTCGCCCTCGCGCTCTACGACGAATCCGAGCCCGCCCTCGACTACCGCGGCTACATCGAACGCGGAAAGCGCAGGCAGCGCGCCCGGGTGTCGCTCGACCCCAAGCGGAGTTTCGCCGCGGTCTGTCTGCGGGAAAAAAAGTCCGTCTTCATCTCCGACGTGGCGGCCGAGTACTCGAGAATCATCGAGGGCGCCCCTCTTCCAAGCGTCGAAAGCGCCGGCTCCGCCATGTTCCTGCCGCTCATCATCGACGACCGGGCCATCGGCATCATGTCGCTGCAGGGAGAAAAAAGAGGCTCGCTGACTTCGCGCCATTTGAAGCTGGCCGAGGCGATCGCCCCCTACGTCGCGATCGCCGTGGAAAACAGTCTCATCCACGACCGCCTCGAAGAATTCAACAGGGCGATCACCGGCGAGAAAGAAGAACTCGAGCGGGCCGCCGTCACTATCACGCATCTTGCGAATCACGACCCGCTGACGGGTCTTCCTAATCGTCGACTTCTCTTCGAGCTTATACAAAAGACCTTCGATATCGCCGCACGCAACGGCGCCCGCGTCGGCCTGATCTATCTCGATCTCGACGATTTCAAGCCGATCAACGACAGGCTCGGGCACCTCGCCGGCGACCGCGCCCTCGTCGCCGTCGCCGACAGGCTCAAGTCGCTCCTCCGCGCGGCCGATACCATAGCCCGCGTGGGCGGCGACGAGTTCATAGCGGTGCTCTCCAACGTGGGCGACCGCGAGGATATCGCCCATGCCGCTCAAAAAATACTCGATGAGTGCAACAAGCCATTCACGATCAACGATGTCGAGTGCCGCGTCGGAGCTTCGATGGGCATCGCGGTCTTCCCCGAAGACGGCGAGACGCTCGAGGCCGTAGTCAGCGCGGCCGACGCGGCCATGTACCGCGTCAAGCGCGGATCGAAAAACAGCTACGCCTTTGCGTCGGACAAAGACACAGGCGATTGAGCCTTTTTGAGTATTCTTCATTCGTTGACATGCCGCCGAATGGCGGGCTACTCTGATCGGCATGATCAGATCCATCCGCGCCGCCGCCTTCTGTGCGGCGCTCATCAGCGCAGCTCAAGCACTCCCCGCCGACGAGCACCGCATCGAGCGTTTTTCGCTCGACAA
>CAZINN010000057.1:0-15615 GCA_964540615.1 uncultured Treponemataceae bacterium
TCGATCGAGGGCTCTTCGGCGAGATACTCAAGCGCTCGTGGATGATGTTCTTTTCGGAGATCGGATGGGTGGTCTCCGAGACCGTCATCACAGCGATCTACAACGGCCGCGGCGGATCCGAAACCGTCGCGGGCATGGCCGCCGGCTGGACCATCGCGAACATTTTTTTCATGGTATTCGGCGCGGTCGTGACCGCCACGAGCGTCATTGTCGGTTCGACCCTCGGCGCCGGCAGGCTCGAGGAGGCCAGAGCCAAGGCGCGGTGGATCACCTATGGTTCCGTCATGTTCGGGACTGCGGTGGGCGCGGCGGCGGCGGCCTCGACCTTTCTCATCCCCATAGTCTTCGGAAACCTGAGCGGCGACGCGCGGACCATAACCCGCGGCATCGTTCTCGTCATCGCGTCGTATATACCTCTGTGGACGCTGCTCAACGCCCAGTTCGCGATTTCACGCGCGGGGGGCGACACGCTCATGGGACTGTGGGTCGATGTAGGCGTCACCTACACCCTGTTCATCCCTGCGGCCTTTATCCTTGCCTGGTGGACGAGCATGGGGCCGGTCGCCCTCTTCGCGCTCGCCAAGCTCTCCGATATACCCAAGGCCGCCGTGGCCTTCTGGTGGCTCGCTAAAGAGCGCTGGGTCAAGAACCTCGCGGCGAAGACCTGAGCACTGTGCCGTTCAACGCGGATCCTTAAGCTGCCTCTCGATGAACGAAAGCTTGAGATCGCGCAGGGCCGAGGATATGGAAACCTTGTAGATGTGCGGATTGAGGAGCCGTAAATACGTCGGATCGAAGCGTTCCAATCGCGAGCGCAGGCCGGCTCTGATATCGGCCAAGGCGGGAAGCTCGGCGCAGATTCTGCCGCCCTCCATCACCTTCGACAAGAGCGGCCTGATCTCGGCGGGCCTGACGCGGAGATGGCGCCAGTCGGCCGAGGGATGGTGGATGAGAATCTCCTCTCCGCTCTTCGGCTCTTCGCCGTCAAGGGTCATGAGATCGGCGAGGGCCATGCCCTTGTCATCCGAAAGGCGCCATAGGCGTTTGACGCCGGGATTCGTCGACTTCTCGGGATTGTCGGAGAACTTCATCGTCGCTTCGAGCCGCCCGTCGCGCTCGACCGCCGCGAGCTTGTAGACGCCGGGAAACGAGGACTCGACGCCGCCGGTCACGAGCTTCGTGCCCACGCCCCAGGAGTCGACAGGCGCTCCATCCGCGACGAGGTGTTCGATGATGGACTCGTCGAGCTCGTTCGACACGACAATATAGGCGTCCTTGAGCCCCGCCGCATCGAGCTCCTTGCGCACTTCCCGCGAAAGATAGTCGATATCGCCCGAGTCGAGCCTCACGCCGAAGCGCTTGCCCTTCGCGGCCAGAGCCTTGCCCGAGAGTATCGCATTCTTTACACCGCTTTCGAGGGTGTTGTACGTGTCGATGAGATAGGCGGTTGTATTGGGATATATCCGGGCGTAAGCGTCGAAGGCTTCGAGCTCGCTTGGGAAGGACATGATCCACGAATGCGCCATCGTGCCCATGACAGGAATTCCAAAGAGTCTGCCCGCAAGCGTATTCGAGGTGCCCATGGCGCCGCCGATATACGCGGCCCGCGAGGCGCTGAGCGCTCCGTCCGGCCCCTGGGCTCGGCGCAGACCGAACTCCATGACCTTGCCGTAATTCGAGGCCCTCCAGGTCCGCGCGGCCTTGGTCGCGACGAGGCTCTCGAAATTGAGCCGGTTGAGGATGAGCCCCTCGACGAGCTGAGCCTCGACAATGTTCCCGCGGACGCGCATGAGAGGAGCCTGAGGAAATACAACCTCTCCCTCGGAAACAGCCCAGACCTCGCAGGTGAACTTGAACGTGGAAAGATAATCGAGAAAACCGCGCTCGAACATGCCTAGAGACTCGAGATAGGCGATATCGCCCCCGCTGAAGCAGAGCGATTCGAGATCATGCAGGAGAGGCTCGAGACCGGCAAATAAAGAATAACCTCCCGAGAAGGGGTTGTGGCGGAAAAACACATCGAAAACCGCCTCGCGCCTTTCGACGCCCGATTCGCGGCACTGCTTCCAATAGCCCTGGGCCATCGTCAGCTCGTAGAAGTCGGTGAAGAGCGCGCTCGCCGGCGAGCGGACTTCGCGGGAAGAAACAGTGCTCATCGTATATCCTCCGAGAGGGCGAAGGCCGCGCCGCCCTTCTTCATCGCATCCACCGCGCGTTCGGCCGACCCGGGAGGCAGGCCGACCGCCCGGACGCAGTCTTCGAGCACGACGACGTCGAAGCCGAGCCGCAGCGCGTCGAGGACGGTGTACAGCACACAGTAATCGGTGGCGAGCCCCGCGACGAAGATCCGCTCGATGTCGAGCGTGCGCAGCCATCCCTCGAGGCCCGTCGAAGTCGTTCGATCGTTTTCGAAAAAGCATGAATACGAATCGAGAATCTTCCGCGTCCCCTTTCTGAGGATGAGCGATGCTCGGTCTGTGTCGAGATATGGATGGAAATCCGCGCCTTCTGTCCCCTGCACGCAATGATCGGGCCAGAGGTACTGCTCGACTCCCGCGACGACCTCGGTATCACCGACGGACCTGCCCGGATGAGAAGTGGCGAAGGAAACATGTCCGGCGGAATGCCAATCCTGCGTCATGACGACATGCTCGAAGGCGCGCATGACCGTGTTGATCGGCGCGACGACCTCATCGCCGAGCGGAACAGCGAGAGCCCCGCCCGGACAGAAATCGTTTTGCACATCGACGACGATCAGTGCGCTTCCCGCTGTATCCATGCGCATCCTCCCGCGGCGCCAAAGGGCCGCAAGGCCATGATAATGACAGAACAGAGCTTAGTGAATACACGGACGGCACCCCTTCAAGACAGCGATATATCCGCGCTATGCTCGCGGCTATGATCGATCGGGACCGACTTCTCGACGCGATGCGGTCGGCAGCCCGCGAAGCGGGACAACTCCAAGTCTCAGAATGGCGTAAGCGGCCCTCGGGCTTTCTGGAAAGCTCGGAATCCTGGGCCGAAGAAAAGGCCGCCAAAGAGCTCGTCAGTTTCGTCGACCGAGAATCCGAACGTATCGTCGCCTCCTCGCTGCACGATGCCCTCCCGGGATCGGCCTTTTTCGGCGAAGAAGGAGAAAAAAGCAGGGGCGAGCTGACCTGGGTCGTCGATCCGCTCGACGGAACGACCAACTATATCTGCGGTCTCGATTGGTTCTGCGTGTCGATCGCCCTCTTCGAAGCCGTCCCCGGCGGTGTCGATCGTCCTATAGCCGCGGCGGTCTACCGACCGGCTGCCGAAGAATGGTTCTGGGCCGTACGAAACGGCGGCGCCTGGGAAGAGCGGCCGGGCTCGGCGCCGCAGCGTTTGGAAAAAACAAAACCGACCCTTCTCAGGCGGAGCCTCGTCTGTACCGGAACGCCCTACCGCTCGCCCGAAACCGTCTCGGCCTTTTATTCCGCAGCCTCAGAACTCACAGCCGCGTCGCTCGACCTTCGAAGACTCGGCTCCGCCGCCCTCGACCTCTGCTCGGTCGCGGCCGGAAGGTTGCAGGCCTTCTGGGAGATCGATCTGAAACCATACGATGTAGGCGCGGCGCTTCTCCTGCTCGAAGAAACAGGCTGTCCCGTCAGTACCGTAGCCGGCGCCGTCTACGATCCTTTTTCGAGCCGCAGTCTCGTCACAGGCTCCCCCGGCGCGGCCGAGGAATTGAGGACCCTCCTGGCGCGGCACTATTCTGGGGTACCGGGTATGGATTAAGGGAACCTCGAAAAACTTCAGTTTTTAGAAGTTCCTCGAAGCTTGTGGCACATCCCCGCGTGCTCATCTTTTCCGCCCGCCCCCATCAGCCTACACTCACTGTATGTACCGGCCCTCCGAATCCTTCGCGCAGGCGGCCCGCGATTATCTGATGCTTATCGATCGCGGCTACGCCCGCGGGGCCGCGCTCAAGTTGGTGGGCGACCATCATCAACTGCCCCGCGACGAGCGCATGATCCTGTACCGAGGATTGGCGTCGAGCATTGAATCCGAGGCGCGCGCCGCCGCGACAGTATGCCCCCAGGAGACGGCAGGACGGCCGATACTGCTCGACGCGTACAACCAGGCGCTGACGATTCTCCACTATGCACGGGGCAGGCCTGTATTCATCGGCACCGACGGCCTTGTCCGCGACGCCGGCGGCTCACACGGCCGCATCGTCGATGCGGCGGCCTTCGAGGAAGCGGTACGCACTCTCGCCGAAACTGCTGCGGGGCTAGGCTGCGGCGCCATAACAGCCTACCTCGACGCTCCGGTCTCCGGAAGCGCCGCCCACGCCGAGATTTTCCGCAGACTATTCGAAAGCGCCGGCGTCCCGATCGAGACCCGCCTTGAGAAAAGCGCCGACGCAGCCTTGAAAACAGCCCCGGCCGGGGTGCTCGTCGCTTCCGGAGACTCGGCCGTCGCGGACGCCGTCAGCACGAGGCCGGGATCCGATGGACCCAAGCTCATCGACCTCGCGCGGGCGGCCCTCGAACGGAACTTTCCGAATCTCGAGCTTCTCGACCTGAGATCGGTTCTTGCTTCTTCTGACTGACACAAGGGAGTCTCGAAAAAATTAATTTTTTCGAGGTCCCCACATGGAAACCTCGACCTTATAAAACGCGATTCCGTTTTCGACGTCAAACGCTACTTGTTAAGCGATGGGCTCTGGTGAAACGCCGCGCGGAAACCGAAGCTTATCTCGAGGCAGCCGATCGATTCTTCATAGTGTGAATAGGGCGAAAGCCTTACTCCCGAATCGGTCAGGGCGGCTTTGACGTATACGAGCCTTCCCTCTGCCGTCGGAAAAGTTATCTCGAGCGATCCGCGAGCCGTGGGCGGTTTTTCAGGATCGGCCCCGCTTGGATAGCCGAGTTTCGCATCGAGTTCGAACGAGGGCAATCGACGGCCGAATGTCCGTGATATTCCTATACCAAACTCGGGCAGGGGCCGATGAGCGCCCTCTTTGTCAAAACGAAGCGTCACTTCGAAATTGGAGCGCGCCGATCCTTGGTCGGAGCCGCGGGGAAGGGCGGGCATCGCGCTTCGGCGGCTAAAGAGGGCCGAGACGAGGGGCTCCGCCGATCCGCCGAGACTTCCCGATACGCGTAGGGTTCTTCCGCCGCCGAGATATGTCGAAACAGTGCAGGACTGCGAACTTATCCATTTTGGAGTCGACACGAGGCCCTCCCCATCCGCAACCTGGTCGCATTCATACGTGATTTTTATTTTACGCTTTTGATTATACACAAGCTCTCCATGCGCGCGGAAAAACGCATCCGCTTGCCCGCCGAACAGGGGACGGAAGAAAGGGCTCGCCCCGCTCATGGAAAGCGAGAGCGAGAGGGGTCCGACCTTACTCGTAGACTGGAGTCTCGCCGCGAAACTCGATCCCTCGAGCCTCCCCGCCGATACGGCGAATGCTGCGAGCGAGGAATATGAAGGACCTGTCCGCCTCACTGCGAAGGCGGCGTGGCAGAGTCCGCCTCCAACATCGGGGCGGGTTTCGACTGTCCACCCCTCATCTTCGGAACGGGGCGCCCGGTATGAAGTATCGGCCAGAGCGGCCCAATCGACTGCGCCCACAGATCCCGTGAGGGCGAAACCTGCGGCAGAAGCCTTTATAGTGCGCGCAGTATCCACGCCATCCGTCTCGAGGCTCGGAATACAGACCTTCCAAAGGCTTTCCTGTCCTTCGGCGATTGCGAAAGCGCGCACATTCTCGGTACCTAAACCGAGTACGGCCTTCGACGCCTCCATCGAGCGATCGATCGCAACCGGCGAGCCCATCGTCATAGCTGTCTCGGATGTCGGATGGAAAAGAAAGCGTAAAAGCCCGGACGCGGATCCCGGCCCGATCGTCATTCGTGAGTAATCACTCGAGTCCGCGCCGAGTTCCAAGAAGCTCCGAACATCGACATACTCGGCGTCTGCGTGCAGAGAAAAACCGAAGCGGGAATGCGCGCCCGGGTTGAACCTCAGCTGGAGTCCAAGTTCGTCTCGGGAGAGGGTAGCTGACAGGGTCCCTCCGCCCGGGTCCACCGGCTGGGCGCGGGCGACTGGCGGCGCAATGCCGCATAGAAGAAAAACTGCGGCTACGTGTAAAAAAAACTTGCTCTGTAGTTTGTCGATTGCGATGGCCATATCGTAGAAACGCATCAGAATAGTCTTCCTGATTCAGAATGCCGCGTACTACATCTACATGAAAGGCACGCTCTCCGCCGGCCCCTTCATACGCCGCCCGCATCCTGATAGGATGGAAGAAGAATGAACCAGGATCAAGTGAAGGCCCGCCTCCTCGATATCGCCGATCCGAAAACCGAATTTTCGGTGATCTTTTCGGGCAAGGAAAGCAATGTCGTCAACGGCCTCTACAAAGCCGCATCGCGCGAGATCATCATCCACAACCGCAACTTCTCCTCCGACGACCAGCTCATGTACACGGCCATTCATGAATACGCGCACCACCTGCACTGCGAGCGGAAGGGCGGGCTCAGTTCGGGCCGTGCGCACACCAACGAGTTCTGGCTCATTTTTCACGATCTTCTCGTCGAGGCGGAGGCCAAGGGGCATTATCGCAATATTTTCGAAACCGAGCCGGAGTTCGTCGATTTGACCAGACGCATCCGTTCCTCCTGCATCGCCGAAAACGGAAAGCTCATGCTCGAATTCGGCAGGCTCATGATCGAGGCCCAGTCGCTCTGCCGCAAGTACAAGACCCGGTTTGAAGACTATGTCGACCGCGCACTCGGGGTCCCGAGGACGACGGCCGAATCCGCGGTCAGAGCCGCTTCCTACGACATCGATCCCGATGTCGGCTGGGACGGCATGCGCATGGCCGCAACGATACGCGATCCGGAGGCCAGGCAGGAAGCCTTGAACGCCCTCCGCGCGGGGCAGAGCCCCGCCGCGGTCAAGGCGCGCTTCTCGCAGGCCCGCCCACCCGAGGACACCGCCGAGCGGCTTGCGAAAGAGAAGGAACGGCTCGAACGCACTATCGACAACCTCAAAAAAAGGCTTGCGGAGGTCGAGCGCGCGCTGCGCGAGATCGGAGAAGGAGGCGCGGCATGATAACGCTCAGCTTGGTCGATATAATCCTCCTCGGCGTCCTTTCGGTCTTCTTCATTTCGGTGTTTCTATTCTCCCGCTCGGGGAACGACCTTGCGCCGAACAGTCCCGCCGCATACCGCGCCGCGCATCCACACGGGCGCGTGTCACGGGGCGGCCGAAAGCTGGCGGTCTGCGCGGGCGACTCACTTACGCGCGGAGCGGTCAGCGTCGACTTCGTTTCCATGCTCGCCTCTCGTCTGCCCGACTGGGATTTCGTCAACGCCGGGGTGAACGCCGACCTTGCATTCAACCTCGGTGAGCGCGTGGGTGAAATCGCGGCCCTCGATCCAGACGCGGTGACCATCCTCATCGGCACCAACGACGTCAACGCCACCTTCGGCTTTCAGGCAGCTTATGGCTACATCGCGGCCAAGCGACTCCCCGAGCGGCCGAGCCCCTTGTTTTACCGCGAATGTCTTGTCGGCATAGTACGGACGCTCAAGAGGGCGACTCAGGCGCGTATCGCCCTTTTTTCCATACCGCCGATCGGAGAGGACCCGGGACACTACGCCTACATCAGAACCGAGGATTATGCCGGAATCATCAAGGAGATCGCGTCCGAGGAGGGCGTGGAGTATCTTCCCCTGCGCGAGCGGCTCTGCTCGTACATCGAATCGCTCCCCACGCCCTCTCCGCCGCCGCTCGGTTTCCGTTCCTTCGGCAAAGCCCAGCTCGACGCGGGCAGGGCGCAGCGGCACTTCGGCAAGAGCCTCGACGAGATCTCGGCTTCGAACCGTTTCAGACTCCTCGTCGACGGCATCCACCTGAACAGCCACGGCGCCGCGATCGCGGCTGAACTCGCCGAAGGCTTCCTGCGTCGGATTAAGTAATAATTTACTATCTCATATTAAAAAAGATTCAACTGCGGATCGCGCCTCCTTCGAGGGGCGTCCTCGACATCAAGCGGAACAATATCATCGATTTCGGAAAGGAATCGGCTCGGCTCAAGCTCGAGGCGGCGGCCCCGGAACAAGCGCGTGCGAGCCCAGCTGAGATGGAGGCCCCGGCGCGCGCGCGTCATGGCGACGTAGAGAATGCGCCGCTCCTCTTCGAGCCGCGATACCGCGGCTCCTCCTTCGGACTCATCGTTTTCGTAGATCGTGAACGGCAGCACCCCGTCTTCGAGGCCGGCGACGAACACGTGGTCAAACTCGAGTCCCTTCGAGGCGTGGATCGTCATGACTCGGACGCGCTCGGGTGTGATGAGATCGGCGATGCTCCGATCGGGCGGCTCGGCCTTCGGCGCGGACTCGCAGAGCGTCTCGCAGGGGATGCCGTGATCGGCGAGGGCTTTCACGATCGGATCGATCAAGGCCGAGGCCCTGACAAGGACGGCGCACTCGCCGAGGCTCCTCAGCTCCGAGCCGCCGGACGCAACACCCGAGTCCATCGCGAAGAATCTCGTGCCCCCGATCATCCGGTCGATCAGCCGCGCAATACCCTCGGCCTCCGCTTCCGCCGTCGGGTACTCGCGGCGGAAAAGCGAAACAGCGCCGCCCGATCCGGTCAATTCCGCAGAGGCGATGCGGCCTGCGGCTTCGATGATCGGCGCGGCACAGCGGAAGCTCCGCGTCAGACGGTATACAGCAGCGCCGGGAAAATCGATGGTAAACCGCTCTATGAATCTCGGATCCGAGCCTCGAAATCCGTAGATCGACTGATTCGGATCGCCGATGACGAAAAGCGAACGCGGCGCGGCGCCCGCCGGTGCAGAACCGGGATCTGCGTCAGAAAGAAGTCTGACGAGCGCATACTGCGCGAAATTGACGTCCTGGTATTCATCGACCATGAAGGCCGTGAATCGCTTCCGATATTCCGCGAGAATGCCCGGCCGTGCAGAGAGGAGCCTGACCGCTCCCGTCACAAGGTCGTCGAAATCGAGCGCATTCCGCGAGCGCAGCTCCGCTCGATACGCGGCATAAGCCTCGTCGAGCGCGGGATCGGGCGCAAAGACCTCCTTCCCGCGGGCGGAATCGAGGATGTCCCGCGGCGCCCCCGGGCCGAGCTGCGGAAGTTCTTCGCCGGGCCGAAGAAGACGGTGTTTCCGTGATTCGATATACCCGCCGAGTCTCGCCGCCCTTATCCGCTCCTGCGCCGATTCTCGTCGTCCGGCCGCGACCCTTTCGAGCAGTTCGGCGCGCTCTTCGAGGCCGAGCACCTTCGGGCTCTCCGGCAGTCCCGCATCGGCGTATTTTTCGCACAAAAGCGCAAGACAGAAAGAGTGAAACGTACAGGCGGTGATCCGAGCCGCCGGCTCGGCGCCGACCGCCGAAGCGATGCGCGCGCGAAGTTCCGCCGCGGCCTTGTTGGTAAAGGTCAGGGCGAGCACCGATTCGGGCTCGAGTCCCTCGTTCAGAAGCCGCGCGATGCGCAGAGCGAGGACGGCGGTCTTGCCCGCGCCGGGACCTGCGATAACCAGGGCCGGTCCGCTTCCGTGAGAGGCCGCCTCCCTCTGGGCTGGATCGAGTTCCCGAATCGTCAGCGCCGAGAGACCGTGCTGAGACGGCTCCGAATCACGCGCCGCCCGTCCTCGTTTCCTCGTCCGCGAAGAGCTCGATGACTCGGCTGCCTCTTCGTTCTTCTGGATCGCGGCGGGCGGAGCTCCTCCGGCGCCGTCTGCGGAGACGGCGCTGTCGCCGAAGAGTCCGTCCTGAGGCCGCATAAAATCGGTCCCGGGCGCGAAGGCGCGGACCTCGCCGTACTCGCCGTCGTATCCGGGACGTATCCACACCTGTCCGCTGCGCATGCGGATCACGGCCCCGGCGAGAAGTCCCCCGGGGACGCTCCCGACCCTCAGCGCGGCGATTCGTTCCGGGTCGAGCTCGGACAAAAGCGCGAATTCGCTCCCCGCCGCCTCGACGAGCGCGTTATACGACGCCATGACCTTCTTCGAGCCCGGACCCGAGCCGATCAGCTCCGACAGGAGTTCGTCGAGGGGGATGAGCGAGCGGTACGGTCTCCTATTGCCCTCTGCTCCGCCCGGAGCGCATTCGGCGTATTCGTCGATCGGCCGGTCCGCAAGTTCGGCGACCCTGCCTAAGACGCCGGGTGTAAGCGGCTTTCCGCAGACGGGACAAAGGCCCTGCGAATGTGCGCTTTCTTCGGGAGAGAGCGCGACCTTGCAGGCTCGATGCCCCTCGTAGTGGTATTTCCCCTCCTGCGGGAAGAACTCGATCGTTTCCGCGACTCTTCCCCGGGGACCGCCCGAGGCGCCCGACAGCGCGTCGAACAAACCCTGGTATGAATACTCCATATCGAAGACCGTCGCCTCGCGGCCGAGCTTGTCGGGCGAATGCGCATCGGAATTCGAGACGATCGCGAATCGGTCGAGGGACGGGACCGCCCAGTTCATGGGCGGATTCGACGAAAGGCCTGTTTCAACCGCGCCGATGCGGGACGCGAGATCGCCGTAGCACGCATCGATCGAATCATAGCCCGAGCGCGAGCCGAGGGCCGAGAACCATGGCGTCCAGATGTGGGCGGGGACCAGTATCGACCGCTCGTCGGCCTCGAGAAGAACGGCGAACAGATCGCGTGAACTGAGGCCGAGTATGGGCCGGCCGTCTGACCTGATGTTCCCGACCCTCTCGAGCCGATCCTGGAACGCCGCCGCCGCCTCGAGGCTTGGAAGGATGACGAGGTGGTGAACCTTGCGCGTTTTCCCTCCCTCGGAATAAATCGTACTGATCTCGCCGGTCACGGCGAAACGAACCTGTACACGACGCGGTTCCTCATCGCGCGGGGCGCCGCGGGGCGCGACCGAAGACTGAGGAACGGGCAGTCCCTCCTGGAGCGCCGCGCCCGAATCAAAGCTGCGGCGGACATCAGGCCTCAATTCATAAAAACCGCCTTCGGCCTCCTCGAGCTGCTCATTGAGCTCCGCCAGATACCCGGGATGCGTGCAGTCTCCGGTGCCGACCAGATCGAGTCCCTTGATCCGAGCCCACCTCTCGAGGTAGTCGGGCCTGAGTTTGGGACTGGTCGCCCGGGAAAACCGCGAGTGAAGATGAAGATCGGCCGCGACGCGCATCGGCCGAGGATATCATGCCGAGGTGCCTTTCCGCGAGCGTTCCATTGATCAGCGTAGTTCAATCCGGCTCATCTCCGTCTCGCGTCGCTCATGACCATCCGTCATTGATCGCCGTGCTGTATTCCGATACTATTGCCCTCGTGCGTCAATTCGAGGCCGAGATACTCCAAAACAAACAGGTCGCCGAAACCTGGCGCGAGATTGTCGTCGCGTGGGACGCAGCCGCCGAGATACCCGAGCCGGGGCAATTCTTAACGCTTAAAGCCACGGAGTCCCGAGATCCTCTGCTTCGGAGGCCGCTCGCATTTTCCGGTTTTGCATCGCTCGGCGCCGGTGAGAACCGCGCCTCGGCGATATACCAGATACGAGGACCTGCGACGCGCATCCTCTCCGGCCTCGCTCAGGGCGCTTTGTTGGATGTGATAGGACCTCTCGGCCGGGCCTTTCCGCTTCCCCTCGAGGACGAAGTGCCGGTCATCGCGGGAGGCGGCATCGGCCTGGGCCCCCTTCTGTTTCTTGAAGAGCGACTGCGCTCCTCGGGTCTCGAACCGATCCTTGTTCTCGGATTCAGGAATGCCGCGTCCATCCCCTCGATCGAGCTGCCCGCTTCCGCAATCATCTGCACGGACGACGGATCGGCGGGCGCGAAAGGAACACCCGTCGATTGGATATCGCACAACGCGCCTTCTTCGAAGATCAGGCTCTACGCCTGCGGACCCGGCCCCATGCTCGCCGCCCTCGCCTCCGCGGCCGCCGAACACTCTTGGCCCGGCTGGTTCTCGGCCGAGCAATGGATGGCCTGCGGCGTCGGAGCCTGCATGGGCTGCGCCCTCCCCCGCGCCGACGGGTCTGGCTACCTCCGCGTCTGCGCCGACGGTCCCGTCTTCGATGCGCGTGACATTGCGTGGGGGATCGAGAGATGAAGATCGACCTCCGCGTGCGGATCGGCGGCCTCACCATGGCAAATCCCGTGGGGCTGGCCTCGGGCACCATCGGCTTCGGCTCCGAGTACGAGAATCTCGTGGGCGTAGACGAGGTGGGGGCCCTGTATACCAAGGCCGTCACCATCGATCCACGGCCGGGCAATAAACCTCCCCGCATCGTCGAAACGCCCGCGGGCATGCTCAACTCGATCGGTCTTGCGAATCCCGGCATCGAAAACTTTATCCGCTACAAACTACCCGAGCTTCGGACCAGACGCTGCGCGGTCATCGTCAACGTGGCAGGGGCCTCGGAGGACGAGTATCTCCGCGTGGTGGAGCGCCTTGAATCGGAAGTAGGTCCCTGGCGGCCGAGCGGCGGCTCCTCCGGAGCGGGCGGAAGCGGAATCGACGGCTACGAAATCAACCTCTCCTGCCCCAACGTCCATCACGGCGGCCTCGCTTTCGGCACCGAACCGGCACAAGTCGAGCGCATAACGCGCGCCTTGCGCGATCGCACCAGCCGCCCCCTCATCGTCAAACTGACGCCGAATGTCACGGACATCACGTCTATTGCGCGCGCCGCAGAATCAGGCGGGGCAGACGCCGTTTCCTGCATCAACACCCTCGTCGGCATGTCGATCGACGTCCAACGGAAACGGCCACATCTCGCCATGGGCACGGGCGGTCTTTCCGGCCCCGCGATCAGGCCCGTCGGTGTCGCCTGCTGCTACAAAGTCTCGCGGGCTGTCGCTATTCCGGTCATCGGGCTCGGCGGCATCATGTGCGCCGACGACGCCCTCCAGTACCTCCTCGCAGGAGCGCAGGCCGTCCAGGTCGGTACAGGCACCTTCGTCGACCCCCGCTGCGCCCTACGCGTACTCAAAGGGATCGAATCATGGATGGAGAGTAACGGCGTTGGCAAAATCGAGGACATTAGGTCCATGCTGAAAACAAACTTATAATAGAATGTTTCCATAATGTCCCTGAAAAACTTCTTTTTAATCCTCCCTCAGTGCAACCTATCTTGACAGATGCTGCAATCGTTTGTTGTAATACTTGAGTACTATTTCATATTTATTTACTAATATTTTTCTCAACGGAGACCTACATGAGACGGTACTCGGCTTTCGCATCTGTGTTTCTCTTCTCGATCATTACAACGATGGTTTTTTCTGCAGATTCAAATACGATCGCATTCGAGTCGACACAGACGACGTCATCGAATAATGCAACGTCGTTTATACCCATGGATATAAAAGTGATCGCCTGCGGCGATACACATACTGTTGTTATAAAGGCCGATGGTTCATTATGGGCATGGGGCAAGAACGATCGTGGCCAGCTCGGTGACGGAACAATGAATGACAGATTGAGTCCCGTTCAAATCGGAACAGACAGGACTTGGGCTCAGGTCGCGTGCGGAATAAACCATACTGTTGCGCTGAAAAAGGATGGCAGCCTGTGGGCATGGGGATCCAATACCAATGGCCAGATCGGCGACGGCACGAATAAGAATAGAGCTCTTCCTGTACAGATCGGAAAGGACAGGGACTGGGCACAAGTTGCTGGTGGTGGATATTTTACAATCGCAGTAAAAAATGACGGTACGCTGTGGGCATGGGGAAACAATCAATATGGCCAGCTTGGTGATGGTACTACGGAGAATAGATGGAGTCCCAAGCGCATATCAACAAGAACTGTGAGTTGGAAGAAAGTTGCGTGCGGCTTTGGCCATACTCTTGCAATTTCGCAGGAAGGTGTATTGTTTGCATGGGGCTTAAACAACTACGGACAACTAGGCGATGATAGTACAAAAAACTTTACAATACCTATTCAGATAAGCTTATCGATGAACTGGACGCAGATTGCTTGTGGTGCGTACCATTCTGTGGCCTTATCAAAAGACCACGTCCTCTGGACATGGGGCCGAAATGACGCCGGCCAGCTTGGATATGAAGCAAAAGAGTCTAACAAATACCCTAAGCCTATCAATTCTGAAATGAATCTGGTACAAATTGAATGCGGCTGGAGCCATACTGCGGCAATCACAGCCGAAGGGGACCTGTTAGTCTGGGGTGACAACTCCTATGGCCAGCTTGGCGATGGCACGATTGTGAATAAAGGGAGTCCTTTGCGGGTCCTAACAAGTAAGCGTTGGGCGCAGATTGCCTGTGGCGGAAACCACTGCGTTGCAGTAACGAAGGACGGCGACGTGTGGTCATGGGGGAATAATTTCTTTGGACAATTGGGTAACGGCAAGGCGGCTTCGTATTATGCGCTTTTACAGTTTGGGGAAGGTGCAGACTGGGAACAAATTGCGTGTGGATCCGCTCACAACGTTGCGCTCAAGAAGGACGGCACGCTGTGGGCATGGGGATACAACAGCTTTGGCGAGCTTGGCGATGGAACGAGGAATCATAGATGGAGCCCGGTGCAGGTAGGAACGGACACAAACTGGGCGCAAGTTGCGTGTTCAAACTCTTTCACTATCGCAATCAAGAAGGACGGTTCGCTGTGGGGCTGGGGTAGGAATGATGACGGGAATCAAGAATCCCTGCTCGGCGTTGAAACAAGCGACAGGTCAGCAACGACTCCAGTGCAGATCGGGAAAGACAAGACCTGGGCACAGGTTGTATGTGGATACAGCCACACCGTCGCGTTGAGGAAAGATGGAACTTTGTGGGCTTGGGGTAGTAATACTTATGGCAAGCTCGGCAACGGCACGTACGTTGATCAAAGCAGACCCGTGCAGATCGGGAAAGACAAAACCTGGACTCAGGTTGCATGTGGATACAGCCACACCGCAGCGATAAAGAAAGACGGCACGTTATGGGCATGGGGATACAATTCCTCTGGCGAACTCGGCATGGACGGGTTGTTGAGTACAGAACGACCTGTGCAAATCGGCAAAGACAAGACATGGGCGCAGGTTGCGTGTGGTTTAAAACACACCGTCGCGTTAAGAAAAGACGGTACGTTATGGACATGGGGCAACAATTCCTACGGCCAGCTCGGCGACGGTACGACGACTGACAGAAAAACTCCTACGCAGATAGGCAAAGATACGGACTGGGCGCAGGTCGCATGCGGGTACAACTTCAATGTTGCCATTAAGAAGGACGGAACTCTGTGGGTATGGGGCAGTACTGAATATCGAAATCTTGGTTTTGATAAAAATGGGTATGTACCGTACCCGATTCGGATTGGAACGGGAACCGATTGGGCAAGAGTTGTTTGCGGAGCTTCTCACGCGGTTGCGATAACAAGAGACGACAAGTTCTGGGCATGGGGCAGGTATGGCGACGTGTTGCACGATGACATGGGCTGGATCGGGAAAACCCTGTATTGTGTTTCGATGCCTATCGGATTTTCGTTGAAATAAGGCGGGGCTTCGAAGTTAATACTTTTTACACAATTGCGACTCGCCAAGCGGTGTAAATGGTTTTTCTTGCCGGAGAACGGTATACACTCTTTGTTGGCGCTTCACCGAACAGTGTGTAACACTAAAATCCCATATCAAGACCACCGAAG
>CAZINN010000058.1:0-15243 GCA_964540615.1 uncultured Treponemataceae bacterium
CCTACGGCCTTCTCATATCCGGCGGGGTCGATTCATCGCTCGTCGCCGCCGTCGCCGCACGGCACGCCGAGAAGCGCGTGGAATCCGACGAGCGGGATCGGGCATGGTGGCCCCGGATGCATTCCTTTTCCGTGGGGCTGCCGGGCGCCCCGGATACAAAGTACGCCAAAATCGTCGCGGATGCGATCGGCAGTCAGCACCACGAGATCGAGTTCACCGTACAAGAGGCGTTGGACGCGATACCCGATGTCATCTGGCACCTCGAGACCTTCGACGTGACCACGATCCGGGCGGGCACGCCGATGTATCTCATGGCCCGGAAGATAAAGGCCATGGGTATCAAAATGGTCCTCTCCGGAGAGGGATCGGACGAGATATTCGGAGGCTACCTCTATTTTCACAAGGCGCCGAACGCGACGGAATTCCACGAGGAGCTTGTGCGCAAGCTTTCGATGCTCCACCTCTATGACTGTCTTCGCGCGAACAAGGCCATGGCCGCCTGGGGCGTCGAGGCGCGCGTACCCTTCCTCGACCCTGAGTTCCTGGATGTCGCCATGAATATCGACCCCGAGCACAAGATGATACGAAAAGCCCCGGATGGGGCCCCGCCCAAGGCCGGCAGGATGGAAAAATACATTCTCCGCAAAGCCTTCGACGGCTGGATCCCCGACGAGGTCTTGTGGCGCCAGAAAGAGCAATTTTCCGACGGTGTCGGTTATTCGTGGATCGATTCGCTCAAGGCCTTCGCGGAAAAGGAAATTTCCGATTCGGTCATGGCCAATGCCCGGTACCGCTTCCCGATCAAGACGCCGCCGACAAAGGAAGCGTATTGGTTCCGCACCATTTTCGACGAGCACTTCAAGAACCCGACCGCCCCCGAGTTGGTGCCGGACGGCCCCTCGATCGCCTGTTCCACCCCGACCGCGATCCGATGGGACGCCGCATGGGCCAAGATGGCGGATCCCTCGGGCCGCGCTGTCGCCGGTGTCCATAACCAGGCGAAAACCTGATATCTCAACACCGGCGTCCAGCCTTTTGACGGTACGTTTCAAGTAGAAAGTCCCTCGAATCTTGTTGTACCCGGCTTGGTTTGAGTGAACGGCCCCGGGGGTACGACAGCGTGATCAATCTCAGCTAAGGCCAACACGGTCCCAAGACTATAGGAAAAGAAACCGTTTTCGTATAGTTTCCTCATTGGATGTCTTGACGCATTTACTGCTAGTGATTAGCCTTATTTTGCATTCGTCGACGTTCTCGACGTACATCTTAAGTTTGAGAGGAACCGGTATGTCTCCGATCACCATAGTCGGCGAAAGCCTGAGCAGGATGCCCTGGGAAGATCGTCCCAAGACTTGTTCATCTATTGTCTGGCGCCATTCGGGTAATCCCATTATTGACTGGAATCCGACTCCATCCTGCGCCCGGGTCTACAATTCGGCGGTTGTGCCGTGGAAAGACGGCTTTGCCGGGGTTTTCCGCGCCGATCACCGCAATGGGAGGGCTCACCTTCACGCGGGTTTCTCGAAGGATGGTCTTCACTGGGAAATCCGCGACGAGATGATCGCGTGGAAGGACGAGTACGGCCGGGACCACCAGCCCGGATACGCCTACGATCCCCGGGTCGTCCGCATCGAAGGGAAGTACTATGTCACGTGGTGCACGGATTTTTCAGGCGCCTCGCTCGGGCTTGGCGTGACCGAGGATTTCGAGCGCTTTACCCGCCTGGAAAACCCCAGCTATCCGTATAACCGCAACGGTGTTCTCTTTCCCCGCAAGGTAGGAGGCAAATACCTCCTTCTTCACAGGCCGAGCGATCCGGCGCACACGCCATTCGGGGATATCTACCTTTCGGAGAGTCCGGACCTCGTCCACTGGGGCAGGCACCGCAAGGTCATGTCGAAGGGCGGCTCGGGCTGGTGGCAGGGGACGAAAATCGGCGCAGGAGCGGCGCCGATCGAAACGAGCGCAGGCTGGCTGCTCTTCTATCACGGCGTATCCTGGACCTGCAACGGGTATGTATACAGTTTCGGGGCCGCAATTCTCGATCTCGATCGCCCCTCGAAGGTTCTTTATCGGACGAGGGATTATCTTCTCACGCCCGAAAAAAGCTACGAGACTACCGGATTCGTGCCCAATGTGACCTTCCCCTGCGCCGCGCTCTGCGACGCCCCCTCGGGCCGCCTCGCTATCTATTACGGGGCGGCGGACACCTGCGTCGCGCTCGCGTACGCCAAGGTCGACGAGCTTGTGGCGTATATTATGGAAAATTCGGAACTTGTTGCGGGCGACGCCGACGAGGGCCGTGGATGAAGACGGAGACGCGGCATGATACTATCCGATGCGGAGTCACTATGACAGATATACGCTACTCGCCCGATGATATAGCGAAGCTCGACCGCCTCGCATCCCGCATGAAAACCGAACTCGAAAATGACATTCTTCCTTACTGGCTCAGGTACATCGATCGCTCGGGCGGGGGTTTTTACGGCCTTGTCCGTAACGACGGCAGTTTCGATGCCTCGGCGCCGAAAGGACTCGTCGCCCACTCGCGTTTTCTCTGGGCGTATTCGGCCGCATATCGCCGCTATGGGCAGGCCGAACACCTCGACGCCGCGCGCGCCGCCTACCTCTGCCTGACGGGGCTGCTCCGCGACGCCGAGCGGGGAGGCTTCTGGTGGGCGGTCGATGCGAAGGGCCCTCAACGTTATGAAAAGATAATATATGGCCAGGCCTTTGCGCTTTACGCCCTCTCGGAATACTTTATCGCGACCGGCGAGCGGCCCGCGCTCGCCTTGGCGCTCGAGACCTACGGCCTTATGGAACGCGTCGCGCGCGACCGGGAGTTCGGAGGCTATTGGGAGGCCTGCGACCGGGGATGGGAGCATCCCATCGCGTTCGCGTTGAGCGACAGCGATGTCCACTGCGACAAGTCCATGAACACCAATCTCCACGTCCTCGAAGCCCTCTCGGCCCTCTACCGCGCGACGCGGCGACCCGAGGTTCGCGAGTCTCTTTCTTCGCTTCTCGATGTCTTTGTCCGTAAGGTCTTCGCAGGCAAGCCCAACCTCGGCCTCTATTTCGACCGGCGCTGGAACTCGATGACCGATCACATCTCCTGGGGACACGACATCGAGGCTTCATGGCTCGTTATGGAGGCGGCACACCTGGTATACGGATTCCCTTCAGAGAAGGGCGCCCATGCAATCCCTCGGCATATCATCGACACCCTCAATTCGGCACGGCAAGGGATTCTGCAGACACTCGAAAAAAACAACGGCTCCCTGCCCCGAGAAATCGCCAATGGTCATATTGAAACACAACGAGACTGGTGGGTGCAGGCCGAGTCGGTGGTCGGGCTTGTCGACGCCTGGCAGTCCACCGGCGAAAGCCGTTACCTCGAGGCCGCGATCCGAGTCTGGGACTTTATCGAAGACAAGATCATTGATCATGAGCACGGCGAATGGTTCTGGGGGGTATCTGCGGAGGGTGCGCTCAACCTTTCGATGCCCAAGGGCGGCATGTGGAAGACCGCTTATCACAACGGCCGGGCCTGTCTTGAGATCATGATTCGGTCAGAAAAATCCCCGCGGCACTCTGCACCTGCAGGGCGAAGCACATTCGAGTCGCGCAAGTCCGCGGTGATGCGCGAGTGGCGCGAGCTTCTTTCTCGAAAGAACGAACCTGTACTGCCCGGCAACGGCATCTTCGAGCGCTACCGCCATCCGATTCTCACCGCGGCTCATGTGCCGCCCCGCTGGCGCTACGACTTCGATCCAGTATCCAATCCCTTTTTCATGGAGCGGCTCGGCGTCGAGGCGGTTTTCAATGCGGGCGCGATCAAGCTCGACGGAGCCTACTATCTCGTATGCAGAGTCGAGGGCGCAGACCGTAAAAGTTTTTTCGCTCTCGCCGAAAGCCCTGACGGTATTCACGATTTCCGCTTTGTCGGAGAGCCCATCCTTTTCGAGGCTCAGGACGAGACCCAGCCCGAAACCAATGTGTACGACATGCGCCTGACCGCCCACGAGGACGGATGGATCTACGGCATATTCTGTTCCGAACGCAAGGATCCCGCGGCCCCGAGCGGCGACACGACGACGGCGCTGGCCTCGGCCGGCATTGTGCGTACCCGCGACCTCCGATCCTGGGAGCGGCTGCCCGACCTCGTCACCCCCTCGCCCCAACAGCGCAACGTCGTACTGCATCCCGAGTTCGTGAAGGGCAAATACCTTTTGTACACGAGGCCCCAGGACGGCTTCATCGAGACCGGTTCGGGCGGCGGTATCTGCACTGGATATGCCGAATCGATGGAAGGGGCGGTCATAGCCGAGGAGCGCGTTCTCGATCCAAAGGTCTATCACACAATTAAAGAGGTAAAGAACGGCTCAGGCGCGCCTCCGATCAAGACCGAGCGCGGATGGCTCCACATCGCCCACGGCGTGCGCGGCACGGCCGCGGGCCTGCGCTACGTAATCTACGCCTTTCTCACCGCCCTGGACGATCCCGAGCGGGTCATAGCGAGGCCCGGAGGTTACTTGATCGCCCCGGTCGGCGAGGAGTATATCGGCGACGTACCCAACGTCGTATTCACGAACGGCGCCGTCGCCGACGAGGACGGCAGACTGCTCATTTACTACGCCTCGAGCGACACGCGCCTCCATGTTGCGGTCACAAGCATCGAGCGCATGCTCGACTATGTGATGCGCACGCCCGCCGACGGTCTCTGTTCCTCCGCCGCCGCCCGGGCGCGAATCGAATTGATCCGCAAAAACGCGGTTTTCAGCGACTAAGCCTTCCCGACCTTCACCGAGGCGGCCGCCTGGTCGCGCGGCCGCCTCGGTCGCGAGGCTCGTATCGAGATTGACGAAACAGGCCCCGAACGATCATCATCCCACTATGAGCAATGCCATGCGCGTCGTCGTCATGGGAGCCAGTAACAAACCCGACCGCTACTCGTACAAGGCGCTCGCCCTTCTGCGGGAGAAGGGATATGAGGTGATACCCGTCCATCCCGCGCTGCGGGAAATCCAGGGCATTCCCGTCGTGGACAGGATCGAGAAGGTCGAGGGGAGCGTCGACACGGTGACCCTCTACATCGGTCCCAAGCAGACCGAGGAACTCGCGGACGCGATCGCGGCCAAAAGACCGCGGCGCATCATCGCCAATCCAGGGGCCGAGTCCGAGACGATGCGGAAGAAGGCCGAGGAGGCGGGCATCGAATACATCGAGGCATGCACCCTGGTCCTCTTGAAAACAGGGCAGTTCTAGGCGACGTGGTCATGAAAGCGCCTGTCGCCCCTGCACCGGACGAGAAAAAAAACTCCGACAGACCGACGCCGCTGAAGCTTTTCATGGTTTTCGCTTCGATCACCACCGTCACGCTCGGCGGCGCGTACGTCATTGTCCCGGTCATGGGACGGGCGCTCGACAAACGCGGATGGATGGACGAGAACCGCTTCTACGATATCTTTGCGCGCGCACAAACCTTACCCGGCCCCCAGGCTCTCTCGACCGCACTCCTCATCTCCCGCGAGCTCTGCGGGCTTCCGGGGGCGCTTGCGGCTTTCTTCGCTGTTATCCTCCCGCCCTTTCTCGCAATCATCCTTGTGGGGAATGTCATTGCTGTATACGGTACTCTTCCAGAAGTCCAGCGTTTTTTGGAAGGCGCGGGAGCTGTGGTGCCGGGTATCATAGCGGCGATGATCCTAAACACCGCTCGGCGTCGTACATGGAACGCTGCACGGATCATCGGAGTGTCCGCGCTCGCCGCCCTTCTCATCCTGATCCCCTCCGCGAGCGTCCTGATTATCGCAGCGGCTCTACCCTTCCTGTACCTGATCGAACGTTTATGGAAGCAGTCCAAATAATCCTGAGCTTCCTCAAGATCGGCCTCGTTTCGTTCGGCGGCGGCTGGTCGATCGTAGGTATCATCAAACATGAAGTCGTTCCACGGTGGATCAGCGAGGACCAATTCACCGGCCTCGTCGCGATCGCACAGTCGACGCCCGGCCCTATAGCGCTCAATGCAGCGACGATGATCGGCTTCAGCCGCGGCGGTCTATTACTCGCTGCGGCCACGACCCTCTCTGTCGTCGCCGCTCCGATCCTCATACTCATCCTCGCCGCTCTGCTTATCAAACGCATCCCACTGCAAGAAAACGCCTTGGATGAATCGCTCCGAACAACAAGTCTGGCGATGATGCTCATGACTCTATGGGCGTTTATACCCTCGGTCTTCGATCCGTTGACGGTGTTCTATGCCGCCGCGGCCTTTATCCTGGGCGCATTCACAAAAATCAACCTCCTCTGGGCGATACTGGGCGCGGGTGTGCTCAATATTTTCCTCGAACCGTTCTTTCGACCGCTTTTCGGATAATCGAAAAAATCGAAGACATTCATTTCCCGCTTGACCGATCACCGGAACGCTACTATAAAAAGAAACACCGCACCGCGGTTTTAAGGAGAAACCCATGAGCGACAAGCGAAAAGTGCACCTCGACGACCATGAGATGCCGAAGTTCTGGTACAACATCGTGGCGGACATGCCCAACAAGCCCTACCCGGTGCTTCACCCCGCGACAGGAAAGCCGGTCGGCCCGGACGATCTGGCGCCGCTCTTTCCCATGCATGTCATCCAGCAGGAAGTATCGAGCGAGCGGATGATTGAAATTCCAAAGGAAGTCCGCGACATCCTGAAAATGTGGCGGCCCTCGCCGCTCTACCGCGCGACCCATCTCGAGAAGCTTCTCGATACTCCGGCTCATATCTACTACAAATATGAGGGTGTCTCGCCGGCGGGCTCGCACAAGCCGAATACCGCGGTCGCTCAGGCTTTTTACAACAAGATCGAGGGCGTCAAACGCATATCAACCGAGACCGGCGCGGGGCAGTGGGGCTCGGCCCTTTCTTTTGCCGGCGCCCTTTTCGGTCTCGAAGTCAAGGTCTACATGGTCCGCGTCAGCTACGACCAGAAGCCCTACCGCAAGTTCATGATCCAAACCTGGGGCGCCAATGTCGTCCCCAGCCCGAGCCCCGATACCGCCGCAGGCCGCGCCATGCTGGCCAAGGACCCGAATTGCCCGGGCTCGCTCGGCCTCGCGATCTCCGAGGCGGTCGAAGACGCGGCCTCGCGCGACGACACCAAATACTCGCTCGGCTCGGTTCTGAACCATGTGTGCCTGCACCAGACCGTGATCGGACAGGAAGCCTTGATCCAGATGGAGAAGTTCGGCGAGATGCCGGACGTCGTCATCGGCTGCCACGGCGGCGGCTCGAACTTCGCGGGTATCGCCTTCCCCTTTGTCGGCAAGAAAATCAAGGAAGGGATGAAGGTGCGCTGTATAGCCATCGAGCCCGAGTCCTGCCCCACCCTCACGAAGGGTCCCTTCGAGTTCGATTACGGCGACACCGCCCACATGGCGCCCATCGTCAAAATGTACACGCTCGGATCGAGCTTTATCCCGCCGGGGATCCACGCGGGCGGACTTCGCTATCACGGGGCGGCCCCTCTTGTCTCCCAGCTTCTCCATGAAGGTTTCATTGAGGCGAAGGCCGTGCCCCAGCTCGCATGCTTCGACGCGGCGGTCAAGTTCGCCCGCACCGAAGGCATAATTCCCGCGCCCGAGTCGAGCCACGCGATCCTGGGCGCCATCCAGGAAGCCCTGGATGCAAAAAAGAAGGGAGAAAAGCGAGTCATTCTCTTCAACCTCTCGGGCCACGGGCACTTCGATCTTGCGAGCTACGAAAAATACTTCCTGGGGCAGCTCCAAGACTATGCCATGCCCAAGGCAGATATTGATGCCGCTTTGAAAGACCTGCCCAAGGTCAGCGTCTAGTCGATCAGTCGGGCATCCGGGCTTCCGCCTGCCTGGATGCCTGAATTTGACAAAAAACATCATCCTGTCAGATACTTACTCGTGTTATACTACATGTAATCTGGCAGCTGGGGATGATGATGCGCAGAAAACGTATCGGCTTACAAACATCGAGGCTGGAGTACGGCTACGGCGTAAAAATCTGGCAGGGCGCGGTTGAATGTGCGGCGCAATACGACGCTGATCTCATAATTTTCCCGGGAAGGAACCTCGAGGCGCCGCACGGCTTCGATTACCAATACAACCGGATATTCGATTTAATGTCGAGCAAGAATCTCGACGCGCTCATCCTGGTGACCACCCTCGTCATGAATTATGTCGATGAAGAGGGGCTTCGCGCATTCAGCTCACGATTCAAGAATTTCCCCCTCGTCAGCATCGGCGCGGCGATCCCCGGAGTCCCAAGCATTCTCGTCGACAACCGTTCGGGCGTACGCGATATTGTCAGACACTTCGTGACGAAGCACGCCGCCCGCCGCATCGCTTTTGTCAGAGGGCCGGAGACCAACTGGGAGGCGAACGAGCGCTTTCTCGCCTACAAAGAGGAGCTAGAGCATCTCGGGATACCCTACGACGCATCCCTCGTCGGTCAGGGGGACTTCACCTCGCACAGCGCCCGTCCCGCTCTTCGCGAGATACTCAGCCGCACATCGAAACTTCCGGATGCTTTCCTCTTCGCCAATGACGAAATGGCCATCCGAGGGATGCAGCTTCTGCAGGAGCAGGGCTACAAGATCCCCTACATGACGAAAATCGCCGGCTTCGACGACATTTTCGAGTCGGCGACCCAGCCTACGCCGATGACGACGATTCGGCAGCCCTTGATGACTATGGCGGCGAAAGCCGTATCCATGGCCATGGATATCATCAACGGCGTGGAAGTCCCCGAAGCGACGATCCTGCCGACGGAACCTGTCATACGCTCCTCATGCGGGTGTCTCGCTCACTGCGTCGATGATCTTCTCGCTCTCGACCGCATCGTTCGTTCGAAAAATGTCGAAAAGAGCAGCCGAGACGACTGTTTGTCGCTCATCATGGACTCACTCAAGAACGGTACGTTCGAGTATCTCCGCGACATCGACAGCCGGCGCGAGAAAATCCGCATCATCATGGAAGGTCTTCTCGATCATTCGCGTTCCGATTCAAGCGAATCCGAAAAAAGCTATGAAAATTTCCTTGGGAACTTCGGTGATATGCTCAGGGACGAATCTCATTCGGGCATGCATCCAGGCGAATGGCAATATATACTTCCCGTCGTTTCTGACGCGATCGACCTGGTATTTCCGGGAGCGGTGGACCCGCATCGGCTCAAACTTCTGGTTCATTCGTGCATCGTGCTGGCGGCCGACATGCGGCTCGTGGCGCACGAGGCATCGAATTACGAATCGAACCGGCTCACCCGCGTTTTGCACGAGGTTCTTTACAGTCTGTCGTCGATCATGCGTATCGAGGACCTTGTCGAGACACTCAGGGTCCAGCTTCCCAGGCTCGGCATCTCGACGTTCTTCCTCTCCCGCTACGATCGAGAATGGTATCACAGCCCCAAGACAGCCTGGGAAATCCCCGGGACATGCCGGATAATCACCGCTGTCGTGAACGGCGAAGAACTTGAGCTGACGAACGATGAAAAACTCGTGTATCCCTCCGATCTCATTCTGCCGCCCGGTCTATATGAGGAGACGAAGCGAAGAACATTGGCCGTGTTCCCCTTGTTCTTCCGCGAATTGCACTACGGCACCATCGTGTACGAGTTGACTCACCGGAGCGGATTTGTCTTCGAGAGCCTGACCACCCAGATTTCCGGCATACTCAAGGCGGTCACGCTCTATGATGCCAAGGAAAAAGCCGAAGACAACCTCCGTCAGGCGATGCTGGAACTGGAGAACTTCAACCAACAACTCTCCAACCTTTCGCTGACCGACGAGTTGACGGGCCTATACAACCGCCGCGGTTTTTTGAAGCTCGCCGCCCAGCAGCTCAGCCTGACCAAACAGATGCGCAAGAACGCCCTTCTCATCTTCGGCGACATCGACGGGCTGAAGGCGATCAATGATACATACGGCCACGCCGAGGGGGATTTCGTCATCAAAGCGGCGGCCGATATCCTTCAGAAAACCTTCCGAACGATGGACGTCATCGCCCGGCTGGGAGGCGACGAATTCACCGTCTTCGCCTCGAACACGAACGAAAAGCAGATCGGGTATTTCGAAGCCCGAATATCGGACCTGCTTAAGGCGTTCAATGAGCAGTCTGGGAAACCCTACACCCTTTCTATAAGTCTCGGCTGCGCCGAGTGCCGCCCCTTCAGCGAGTCATCGTTGAGCGACTTCATGCGCGAAGCCGATTCCAGGCTGTACGCGCGCAAAGCGGCCAAAAAGCAACACCTGGGCAAAGACTGAAGCTGTTACGGGCGCGGCGTCAGACCCGCGACGATTTCGTTCATCCGCCTGAGCCTCCGCGATAGATCGCGCGCGAGGTTCATCACGACCAAGGCGAAAGCGCGCATACTCGTCCTGGACAGCTCGCGGAGCGCGCGGTTCGAAATGGTCGCCACGGTCGTGGGGCTTCGAGCGACCACGCTCGCGGCCGCAGGCATAACGTCCAAGAACTCCATCTCGCCGAAAGTATCGCCCTCACCCAGCGTCGCGAGCTGCGCCCCCGAGCGTTCGATCGAGACGGAACCCTCCAAGATGAAAAAGATGCGCTCGTTGGGCTGCCCCTCGCGCAGGACAGCCTCGCCCGCCGCATAGGACGCGGTCTCGAGCAGGGGTTTGACAAAGGCGAGTTCCTCCGGGCTCAAGCCGCCGAATAGAGAATAATCCTTCAAAGAGTCGAACGCGATCATCGTATCCTTCGCTTCTTACACTACGTCGTAGTATGGCATACTAAGCACCGCAGTACACAAAATCAACCTCATTTTGTACGACTTTGCTTCCTGCCGTATGAGCCGCGTCCACACAGTCCTCGGGCTTGGGGCCGGGATATCCATCAATTTCCCGTTCTTCTTTGCGCATGAAGCAGGTATCGGCTACAATTCCCGTGGAGGGAAGAATGCTTGAAACGTATGCGCTTTCACGGGGGCAGATGATCAGAAAAACCGAGGGATCCGGTGCATCGATTTTCGTGTACATCGCCCCCAATGAATCCGAGCGGCGCGCACTTGCGGAAGACGAGGGGCTCGATCCGTATGACATCGCATCGGCGCTCGACCCGGATGAGCTCGGTCGTGTCGAAATTTCGGGCTCGAAAGCGGTTATCATAATCAAACAGCCCTGCAATTACAATTCGCAAGACCAGCTTCTGTTCAATGTCGCATCCATGGGCATTTTCCTCGATTCGAAACGAATCATCATTGTCGCGCCCGAACCGCTCGAACTTTTTTCCGACAAGGTAGTCAGAAAAATAAGGAACACCCGGGACGTCATGCTCAAGATACTCTACGGATGCATCGCACACTTTCTCGGCCACCTCAAAGTCATCAACATGATCTCAGATGCCATAGAGAAGCGAGTGAACCAGTCGATGGGGAATAAATACCTCCTCGATATGTTCACGCTCGAAAAAAGCCTGGTATTCTTCGTCAATGGTATCAGCTCGAATCAAATGGTGCTCGAGAAGATGCGCGCCGCGGCGTCCAGGCTCAGGCTCGATCAGGAGCAACGCGACATTCTCGACGATATCATCATTGAAAATCAGCAATGCGCAAAACAGGCGGATATTTATTCGAACATTCTCGCCGGGCTTATGGACGCGCGCGGATCGGTCGTCAACAATAATCTTTCGATACTCATGAAGAAACTGACCGTCATTTCGGTCGTCTTTATGCCGATGAATGTCATCGCGAGCATGGGCGGGATGTCGGAGTTTTCAAATTGGACGGCCGGCGTCCCGTGGTGGCTGAGTTATCCATTCTTTCTTGTCGGCCTCGTCGGAGTCGGCTACTTAACGTACCGCCTCTTAAAAGGATGGGGCGCGGGTATACAAGACTATGAACTCCCGCGAGGACGACGCAGGGCGCCACGATAAATGATAGATCACGTATCTGTTTTTGGAATATTGCCTTTTTTTGCAGTTGTGATAAAATAGCATCGTTTCTTTTATATCTCAAGGAGCACTCATTATGATGAAACTGCGTCTTTGGCTTGCACCTCTCGTTTTCTTCTTTCCACTTATCCCATGTACTGCTCAAATCCGCGACTATGTTCCCATCGTCCGTCCGGTCTACGCCGAGGGAACGACTGCATATTTAAACAAGCTGAGCGACTCTTTGAAAAAAGAAGGTTATACGGAAGCCTCCGATGCTCTAAAAGAATATGCATCCGGCGGCTTCGGCTCCGGATTCGTCATTGCCGCTCCCGACGGCAAGTTTTACGTGATCACAAACCGCCATGTCATCGCCCAGGCCGAATCGGTCACACTGGAATTCGAACGACCGGACGGCAGTCAGTCTGTATTTCGCAACTGCCAGATACTCGCGATCGGAGAGACGCTCGACCTTGCGCTTATAGCCTCTCCGGCGGGGACGGCTCCGTTTTCCAAAGGCCTGGATTTTTCAACTACTGCACTAAAGGACGGCATGGAGGTATGGACCGCAGGCTATCCAGGTCTCGGCGATACGCCGAGCTGGCAGCTCGGTAAAGGTAATATCACAAATTCATCGGCGAAAATCCCTGAGCTCGTCGATCCTGCAATCGCAACCTTGATTCAGCATTCCGCTCAGGTCGATTCAGGTAATTCCGGCGGCCCCCTCCTCGTCGAAGATAAAAAAACAAAAGCAGGCTATAAGGTTATCGGGATAAATACATGGAAGGCCGTAGGAAGGCAGGCGACCAACCTGGCGATCCCTTCCTCCGCAGTTCGAAGTTTCATTGAACAGACCGTCTCACCGAACTCGAAACCCGAACCGCAGGCGAAGCGGCTGGAGTCGCGCTGCAAGGGTTTCATCAACGCCCTTGGGCAGAGCGAAGATCCATACAAGGCGATCGCCGAGTTCATCTCATATTCCTTTGTCGCGCGCGACGGCGAAAAGCTGCTCAAGGAAGCGCTCGCCACCGCGCCATCAAAGATCCGGGACGAGATACTCGGCACCTTCATGTACGACTCGCCCATCGAAGGCATACGACTTGCGATCGCGTATAAGGTACAGACGGCTCAAACCGCCCGGCAGGAAGGGGCATCGCCGTCATTTGTCTCGATCGACGGTGACGCCGAAAGCTCTTCAAATCCGGTTCCGGTCCGTTTCTCGTTCCAGGGCAAAGAGACAACGCTTTCCTGGACGCGAGAACACGGCCTTTGGCGGCTCAGCGATTATCCATTCGATGCCTTGAGGTCAGGTAAAAATCAAGATGATAAAGCAATTTCGCCAGTTACATTTGATCAGTCCCCGTATAACATGCTTCTATTGGTCGGTTATAATCCATGTTTTGAAGATATAGGAAAATCATTTTGGCAGCTTGAGCTAGACATGCTCAGCACCGAGCATTTTGGATTTGGTTTTGGAGGCGTATTCCGGAAAAACGATTCCGAAGAAACTTCTTTCCCGTTAATTATTCACCCCTCATTTCTTGTTCGACTTCAATTACCTATAAGGACCGACAAACTTTCTATTGTCCCGTATGCTGATGCAGGTGCTGGTTTCGTTATCGGTAGCGATATGGATGGAGTTAATATTCTAGCATATGTAAATATCGGTACGATCATTGGTTTTGATTTTCTGCCGAATGTCTTTGCCGGGGCAAAATACACGTTTTACATAAACAATACCAATAATGCGGATCTTCCATCGTTAGGTTTTTGGATTGGATTTGGCGTAAGTTAACGTTAGTTTATGAAAGGAGTATTACCGTGAAATTGAAAATAAGTATTGTAATATTTCTACTTTCCTTGCTGATGTTTTCGTGCTCCTCTTTGCCCTCAGGTCCTTATATCGACAAAACTCGTGTCAAAAAAAATTCATACTTGTCACCTCAAAACAGTGTTGTTGTCTTTGGATCGGCCGAAATAGCACGAACCGCGCTTGATGTTTTTGGCGCGCCCCCAGTTCAGAATATTTCTTATATTCAAATCAATCCTAATTCTGATCCATTGATTATCACCCCTGGTCGTTCTGGTACTTTTTTCTTTACTCATCCTCTTCCTATAGGATCAAGCCTCAAGCTTTTTTACTTTTCATCCACCCAAGGAAAATCAACGAACTATTATTATCTTGGAGTTCGAGGAAAGGGTGGTGCCGATTGCAGGCTGACAGAACCTGGTTTGCTTTATCTCGGCAGCCTCGAATATTGTGATAAACCTTTCCTCGATGGCAATAAGAATGTTCTTCGAGAAACTGATTTAACCACTTTGGATTTTTATCCGGTCGGGGGGAAAAAAGAAATAGATGCACTAAAAGCGATTCTACCATATTTTTCTGGCACTCCATGGGAATCGGTCATTAACGAAAGAATAAAGGAGCTTGGGAAATGAGCACTAGCAGGAAATTATATATTACCATCGCTGTTTTATTTTTAATCACTCTTTCTGCATGGCCATTGGAAAACGATAAAACCAAGCCTCGATCGAACGAAGTTGTTCTTGTCTTTCGTATTACTACAACGCCTCAGATAGATGATAACTTTTTTTCAAACTATATCGAAATCAATACGCCGCATATAAAGACTGTTTTCTCAGGGAAGAAAAAGTCAGAAAAACCAAAACACAGTTTATATATTGAGATCAACAAAACAGGTGAGGATTTTGCACAAAACAACTTCACGTATGCAGGTTCGCTGGGGGAATTTTGTTTCCTTAAAATTCAAATACCGAAGAATCGACAAGTGCGGATAGATCTTATACAAATCAGCATCTTTAACAATCCCCTTCTGTTCATAAAACTGCCTGTTTTTGCTAAAGCAATAGTCCCTGAAAATACCAACTATCTTTATATAGGCAGCTTGAATTACCGTTTCGCCGACGAGTTTTTTACAATATCCTCCGCTTCAAAAATCGATGAGTTCGACGCCGCCGCAGTTCAGCTTTCAAAGCTCTACGGCCCTGATGCAAAGTTATACAGAGCGAATCTGACGGCGATAGAGGAAGAAAAAAAGTAACTTCTTAACAGGCTGCTGTATGCGGGCGGATATACGTTGACGTATGTCCGCCCGAAGATTTCGGTTCGCATGAGGAGGCCGCCTATGGATTCAGTACGATGGGGTGTGCTTTCAGTATCCGGACACTACAAGCTCCGCGTTCACGGTCCTCTGTCCCGGCTTCCCGAAGCCCGCATCACTGCGATCGCAAGCCGGGACCAGAGTAAGGCGTCCCGCACCGCCGCCGCGCTCGGCATTCCAAAGGCCTACGGTTCCTACGCGGAACTCATCGCCGATCCCGA